>DASSMA010000030.1:0-41633 GCA_035689115.1 Acidimicrobiales bacterium | reverse complement strand
CCGGCCGGCGGATAGCGCCGGCGAGTGACCCGAGAAGCGTCAGGCGGCGGCCGGCTCCAGGGCGGCGGCCAGCACCTCGTCGACCGTCGAGGCCAGGTGCACGGTGAGCTCCTCCCGGACGGTGTCCGGCAGGTCGTCGAGGTCGGGCTCGTTGCGGGCCGGCAGGACGACCTCGGTGAGCCCGGCCCGGTGGGCGGCCAGCAGCTTCTGCTTGACCCCCCCGATGGGCAGCACCTTGCCCTGGAGGGTGACCTCGCCGGTCATGCCGACCACCGGCCGCACCGACCGCCCGGTGAGCAGCGAGACCAGGGCGGTGGTCATGGTGACGCCGGCCGAGGGGCCGTCCTTGGGCACGGCGCCGGCAGGGACGTGGACGTGGAAGCGCCGGGCGTCGAACGCCTCGCGGTCGACGCCGAGGGCGGCGGCGTGCGAGCGCACGTAGGAGAGGGCGATCGACGCCGACTCCTTCATGACGTCGCCCAGCTGGCCGGTGAGGGTGAGGCCGGCCTCGCCCGGCATCGACGTGGCCTCCACGAACAGGACGTCGCCGCCCACGCCGGTGACGGCCAGGCCGGTGGCCACGCCGGGCACCGAGGTGCGGTCGGGCGCCTCCAGGAAGAAGCGGGGGCGGCCCAGCCAGCGGCGGACGTCGGCGGGCGTGTCGACCGCCACCGGCGCCGACGCCTCGCCGGCCGAGATGGCGGTGGCCGCCTTGCGCAGCAGCTTGCCCAGCTCCCGCTCCAGGTTGCGGACGCCGGCCTCGCGCGTGTGGTCGGAGACGATGACCCGCAGGGCGTCGTCGGACACGCTGACCTCGGTGGCGTCGAGCCCCGAGCGCTCCAGCTGGCGGGCCAGCAGGTGGTCGCGGGCGATGTCGACCTTCTCGGCCTCGGTGTAGCCGTCGATGCGCACGACCTCCATGCGGTCGAGCAGCGGGCCGGGGATGGTCTCCGACACGTTGGCGGTGGCCAGGAACAGCACGTCGGAGAGGTCGAGGTCGACCTCCAGGTAGTGGTCCCGGAAAGTGTGGTTCTGGGCCGGGTCCAGCACCTCGAGCAGGGCCGAGGACGGGTCGCCCCGCCAGTCGGCGCCCAGCTTGTCGACCTCGTCGAGCATGAGCACCGGGTTCATCACGCCGGCCTCCTTCATGGCCCGGGCGATGCGGCCGGGCATGGCGCCCACGTACGTCCGGCGGTGGCCCCGGATCTCGGCCTCGTCGCGCACGCCGCCCAGAGCGACCCGCACGAACGGCCGGCCCATGGCCCGGGCCACCGACTCCCCGAGCGACGTCTTGCCCACGCCGGGCGGGCCGACGAGGGTGATGATGGCGCCCGAGCCCCGGCCGCCGGCGGTGCCCAGGCCCCGCTCGGTGCGCCGCTTGCGCACGGCCAGGTGCTCGACGATGCGGTCCTTCACGTCGTCGAGGCCGTTGTGGTCGGCGTCGAGGACGCGGCGGGCCTCGGCGATGTCGAGGTTGTCGTCGGCCCGCTCGGCCCACGGCAGCTCGGCGACGGTGTCGAGCCACGTGCGGATCCAGCCCCGCTCGGGGCTCTGCTCGGACGTGCGGGCCATGCGGCCCAGCTCCCGGTCGACCGCCTTGCGGACCTGCTCGGGGACGCGCTCGTCGTCGACCAGGGCGCGGAAGCGCTCCTCGTCCTCCTCGTCGACGCCGTCCTCGCCCAGCTCCTTGCGGATGGCCTCCATCTGCCGGCGCAGCAGGAACTCCCGCTGGGAGCGCTCCATCCCCTCGGACACGTCCTTGCGGATGCTCTCCCGCAGCGACTCCTCGGCCAGGACCTCCTTGGTCCAGGCCACGACCTTCTCCAGCCGGGCCTCCACGTCGAGGGCCTCGAGGACCTCGACCTTCTGCTCCAGCGACAGGTCGGGCGAGTAGCCGGCCAGGTCGGCCGTGTCACCCGGGCCCTGGGCCCGGCGGACCATCTCCACCAGCCCGGCCAGGTTGCGGGCCTCGAGGATGCCCTCCAGCAGGGCGACGTACTCCAGGGCCAGCTGGCGGGCCTTCCCGGTGTCCCCGTTGACCTCCTCGGCCCCGGTGGCGGCCACCCACAGCGCGTCGCCGCTGCCGGGCACGCCCACGCCGATGACGGCGCGGTGCTGGCCCCGGACGACGACGGCCCGCATGCCGGTGCGCAGCTCGCCCCGCTCCTCGACGGTGGCGACGGTGCCGACCGACGCGTAGCGCCGGCCCAGGCGGGGGACGACCAGCAGGTCGCCGTCGCCAGCGGCGTCGACGGCGGCCCTGGCCTCGGGGGTCTCGAGGGCGATGGTGACGACCATGCCGGGCAGGAGGACGCCGCTCGTGAGCGGCAGCACGGGCAGGTTCAAGGTGGACAGATCGGGCATGGCTCGTGCCTCCAGGACGGACGTGAACCAGCACAACGCCCGATACGCGAGTCGTGTTCCCGATTTCCTGAGCGCGAGGCGCTCAAGATGCCGCAGGCGGCTCCCGGCGCAGGTGCTCGGGCAGGTGCAGGGCGGGGTCGACGGGCGCCCCCCGGAGGGCGGCCCGCACGGCCAGGAAGTCCCGGACGGCGGCCACGTCGTGCACGCGCAGGATGCCGGCGCCGGCGTCGACCCCCTCGCCCACCGCCGCCAGGGTGCCGGCCAGCCGGTCCCGGGGCGGGCGGCCGGTGAGGGCGCCCACGAAGTCCTTCCTCGACACGGCCAGGAGCAGGGGCCGGCCGAGGGCGGCGAGGTCGCCCAGGTGGCGCAGGACCCGCACCGTCTCGGACGGCGTCTTGGCGAAGTCGGGGCCCGGGTCGAGGACGACCTGCTCGGGCGCCACCCCCCACGCCGCGGCCAGGGTGAGGCGCCGGCGGAGGAAGGCGTCGACGTCGGCCACCACGTCGTCGTAGGCGGGGAACTCCTTCACCTTGGGCCGGGCCCTGGTGTGCATCACCACCAGGCCGGCGCCGAAGCGGGCGCAGTGCCCGGCGAGCGCCGGGTCGGCGAGGCCGCTGACGTCGTTGACCAGGTGGGCGCCGGCCTCCAGGGCGGCCAGGGCCACGGGTGCCTTCCAGGTGTCCACCGAGACCAGGGCGCCGGCGGCCACCAGCTCGGTGACGACGGGGAGGATGCGACGGATCTCCTCGGCCGGGTCGATGGGCGGGCGATTCGTGACCCCGGACTCGCCGCCCACGTCGACCAGGTCGGCGCCCTCCTCCAGCACCTCGCCGGCCCGGGCCAGCCGTCGGTCGACAGACGCCGCCCGGTCGCCGTCGGAGAACGACTCGGGGCTGGCGTTCACCACGCCCATCACCAGCGGGGCGGCGCTCGAGACGTCGAGCGTGACGTCCCGAAGGCGAAGAATCACGAGAGGCGTGAGAGGACGGCGTCGAGGACGGCGGTGGCGTGGGGGCGGAGGTCGGCCAGGGGGCGGTTGCGGTGGACCCGCTCGCCCAGGTCGACGTCGGCGACGGCGGCTCGGCCGTAGCGCCGGTAGACGTCGATCAGCAGCCCGATCTCCACGGCGTAGCCGTCGTCGAGGAGCAGGCCCCGGAGGGCGGAGCGGCGCACCGCCGTCTCGCCGGCGAGGGGCTGGGCGACGGTGGCCAGGGGCGGGAAGAACCGTTCCAGCAGCGGGCGGGCGACCAGCTCGGTGACCCGCCCACCCTCGCCCGGCAGGCCGTGCAGCGGCCGCCGGTAGGCACCCTTCACCAGCTGGACGGCGGGGTGGGCGAGGAGCGGGGCGACCAGCCCGGCCACGTAGCGCTCGGAGAAGTTGGCGACGTCGGCGTCGGCGAACACGAGCAGGTCGGCGGTGGTGGCGGCGACGGCGCACGAGAGCGCCTGGCCCTTGCCCGGCCCGCCGGCGCTCGGCACCACCCGGGCCCCGCCGGCGGCGGCCAGGGCGGCGGTGGCGTCGGCCGAGCCGTCGTCGACCACCACCAGCTCGTCGACCAGGCCGCACGCGGCCAGCCGGTGGGCGGCCGCCACCACGGGGCCGATGGTCGCGGCCTCGTCGCGGGCGGGGATGCAGACCGCCACGGTGGCCGCGCCCTTGGCGGCGACGAGGCGGTCGACCTCGGTGGTGGCCGGGGCGAGGATGGTCACCGCTGGATGCCTGCCGCAGCGAGGAACTCCTGGCGGCTGCCGGGGTTCTGGCGGAGCAGGCCGTGCAGGGCGGAGGTGACGGTGCGGGCGCCGGTGGCCTGCGCCCCCCGCAGCGTCATGCACAGGTGCTCGGCGTCGAGCACCACACCCACGCCGCGCGGTTCGAGGTGGTATTCCAGCCAGTCGGCGATCTGCATGGTGAGGCGCTCCTGGACCTGTAGCCGGCGGGCGAAGAGCTCCACCACGCGGGCCAGCTTCGACAACCCGACGATACGCCGGCCAGGGAGGTAGCCGACGTGGGCCACGCCGTGGAAGGGGAGCAGGTGGTGCTGGCACAGGGAGTGGAACGGGATGTCGCGCGCGACCACCAGCTCGTCGTAGCCCTCGTCGTTGGGGAACGTGGTGACTTCGAAGGGCCGGGGCGTGAGCAGCTCGCCGAACGAGGCCGCCACCCGGCGGGGCGTCTCCCTGGTGTGCTCGTCGTCGAGGTCCTGGCCGAGGGCGCTGAGCAGGTCGGCCACCGCTCGCTCGGCAGCCGCCAGGTCGACCCCGCCGGCGAGGAGATGCAGATCGGGCGTCATGTCCACTGACATGTACCCATCTTGCGACACCTGGGCGGCAAATGTAAAATCAAACCACGCTCTTTTTAGAACATCCTCGATGCGCGACGACGACCTGGCCGCCTTCGCCCTGCTGAGCGATCCGCTCCGACGCGACCTCTACCGGTACGTCGCGGGGCAGGACGCCGAGGTGGGTCGCGACGACGCGGCGGCAGCCGTGGGCGTCGGCCGGAGCCTGGCCGCGTTCCACCTCGACAAGCTGGTGGAGCGGGGCCTGCTCGACGCGACCTACCGGCGGCTCTCCGGCCGCACCGGCCCTGGTTCGGGGCGGCCGGCCAAGCTCTACCGCCGGTCTGCCCGCGACCACAGCATGAGCGTCCCGGCCCGGCGCTACGACGTGGCGGCCAGGCTGCTGGCCGAGGGCATCGAGGAGGGATCGCCGGCCGAGGCGGCCCGGCGTTTCGGCCGGGAGGCCGGTGCCGGCCGGGCCCTCCCCGCCCGGGCCGGCCGCCGGCGCCGGCTGGCGGCGGTGGCCGGCGCCCTCGACGAGTACGGCTACGAGCCGGTGCTGGGGCCGGGCGCCGTGCTCCTGCGCAACTGCCCGTTCCATGCCCTCGTGGAGGACCACCGGCCCCTGGTCTGCGGCATGAGCCTCGCCCTCCTGGAGGGCCTGCTGGAGGGAATGGCGGCGAGCGGTCTGGCCGTGTGCCCGGAGTCCCGCCCCGGCTACTGCTGCGCCGCCGTGCGCACGGGGGCCGAGCGGGGCTGAGGGATCTTGCCGGCCAGCGCCAGCGCGTAGAACCGGGCCCGGATCTTGTAGCCGGCGGTGTCGTAGTGGACGCCGTCGGCCCGGGGCGTTATGTCCCGGTCGGCGGCGAAGGTGCACCAGTCCGCCAGCTCGACGCCGTACCAGTCGGCGTACTGGGCCAGGGCGGCGTTGAGCCGGCGGGACGCGGCGAGCGGCCGGGCCTCCTTGTCGGCGATGCAGGTGTTCACCCACACGACCCGGCGCTTCCCTGCGATCCGGCGGGCGGACCGCAGCCAGTTCCGCACGGTGCTGGCGCCGGCGCCGGGGTTGTTGGTGCCGAGGGCGATCACGACGGTGTCCGGGAGCGTGGCGCCCTCCTTGCGGAGGACGGCGAGCCCTTCGTCGACGCCGCGCCCGACCCGGGCGTCCACGCCCGAGAGGTCCCATCCCCGGACCTGCAGCGCCCTGTCGAGCCACGGCTCGGTGCCCACGGTGAGCGAGTCGCCCACCACGAATGCCTCCCGGTCGCCCGGCGCAGCGGTGGTCGTGGTGGTGGAGACGGCGCTCGGCCGAACCCGGGCGGGGGGTGCGGCCGGGGCGCTGGGCAGGGGTTCCCGGCCGTGGGCGTCCACGACGAGCAGCCCGGACCCGACCACCGCGGCTCCGAGGCAGAGAAGCGCGAATCGCCTCAGCACAACGCCTTCCACCTTGCCACGCCTCGCGCCGTGTGGTTCCATCCTGCCGTGGCGGCCGAGCATCGCGCGACGCCCAGCCGGCGCAGGTCGCCGGGCCACCGGCCGGCCATCGACGGGTTGCGGGCGGTGGCGGTGGCTGCCGTCCTCCTGTACCACGGGGGCGTCTCCTGGCTCCCCGGCGGGTTCCTCGGCGTCGACGTCTTCTTCGCCGTGAGCGGCTACCTGATCTGCTCGCTCCTGGTCGAAGAATGGTCGCAGCGCGGCGCCATCGACCTGTGGGCGTTCTGGCGGCGCCGGGCCCGGCGTCTCCTGCCGGCCCTGTACGCGCTCCTGTTCGCGGTGATGGTGGTGGCCCCCGTCGTGGCACGCGACACGGTGACCCAATTGCGGGGCGACGTTCCTGCCGCCTTCGCCTACATGAGCAACTGGTGGCAGGTGCTCCACCACCAGTCGTACTTCACGACGATGGGCCGGCCGCCGCTCCTCCAGCACCTGTGGTCGCTGGCCGTCGAGGAGCAGTTCTACCTCGTGTTCCCGGTGGTCCTCGCCTTCGTGCTGCGCTTCACCAGAGGGCGGCGCGACCTGGTCGCCGTCGGCGCCCTGGTGCTCGGCCTGCTCTCGACGGCCGCCATGGCCCTCGGCTGGCGGTCCGACGTCGACCCCTCGCACCTGTACTACCGGACCGACACCCGGGCCGTGGCGCTGTGCATGGGGGTGGCCCTCGGGGCGCTGGCTCCCCTGTTCCGCCAGCGGGCGACCGTCACCCGGCGGGCCCGGCAGGTGATCGACGTGGCGGGCGCCGCCGGGCTGGTGGTGCTGGCGCTCCTCATGCACGGGCTCACCGACTTCTCGTCGCGCCTGTACCGGGGCGGGTTCGCCGTGGCGGCGGCGGCCAGTGTCCTCGTGATCGTGGCCGCCGCCCGCCGGGAGACCCGCCTGGCCCGGGTTCTCGGTGCCCGCCCGCTGGAGTGGCTCGGGAGCCGTTCGTACGCCGTCTACCTCTGGCACTGGCCGGTGTTCGTGCTCACCCGGCCCCACCTCGACATCGCCCTGTCGGGCTGGCGCCTGCTCGCCCTGCGTACGTCCCTCACGCTCGTGCTGGCGGAGCTCTCCTGGCGCCTGGTCGAGCAGCCCTGGCGCACCGGGTCGGCCCAGCGCGCCTGGCGGTCGCTCACGGTCGACTCCCGCCGGCGGGTGGCGGCCACCGCTTTCGCCGCCATCGTCGTGGTAGCCGTCAGCCTGGCCGCCGTCGACGCGCCGCCCGACATCCTGGTCGCCTCCGGGGCCCAGCCGGCGGGTGCGCTCGCCCCGGTGCCCACCACCGTCCCCGCGCCCGCGCCCGCGCCGGCCCCGGCTCCGGTCGACCCGCCGCCCACCAACGTCCTCGGCGTCGGCGACTCGGTCATGCTCGCCGCCCGCCCCGCCCTGGAGACGGCCTTCCCAGGGCGGATCAGCGTCGACGCGGCGGTGGGCCGGCAGGTCGACGCCGGTCTGGACATCCTCCAGCGCTACAAGGACAGCGGCGCCCTCGACCATCTGGCGGCGGTGGTCGTCGACCTCGGCACCAACGGTCCCATGAGCGACGCCCAGTTCGACCGCTTGGTGCAGATCCTCTCGGGTGCCCGGCGGGTGGTGGTCCTCAACGTGCGGGTCCCGCGGCGTTGGGAGGCGCAGTCGAACGACGCCATCACCCGGGGCGTCACCCGGTACCCCAACATCGTCCTGGCCGACTGGCACTCGATCGCCGGGACCCGGGGCGTGCTCGGGCGCGACGGGGTGCACCCCACGCCGTCGGGGGCCGGCGCCTACAGCCAGCTGGTCGCCGAGACGGTCGCGGCGCCGGCCTGACGATGCGGTGGACCGGAGCGCTGGCCCTGCTGCTGGCGGCCGCCTGCACGGGACGTGAGGCGGCCGCACCACCGGCCCCGACGACGACGTCCACGTCCACGACGACCGGGGCCACCACCACGACCAGGCCCACGAGCTCGACGGCCCCGCCGAGGCGGACCACCACCACGGCAGCGGCAGTCGCCGGGACCTACCGCTTCCCGGTGGCGGCCGCATCCGCCCGGTACGGCCACAGCCACCACGACTACCCGGCCACCGACATCTTCGCCCCCTGCGGCTCCCAGGTCGTGGCGGCCGCCGCCGGCGTGGTGCAGGAGGTGAGCCGGTCCGACACGTGGGACCCGAAGGTGAACGACGGCGCGACCCGCGGCGGCCTGTTCACCAGCGTGATCGGCGACGACGGCGTGCGCTACTACGGCAGCCACCTGTCGGCGGTGGCGCCCGGCATCGACGCCGGCGTCCGGGTGAGCGCCGGCCAGCCCCTCGGGTCGGTCGGCGACACGGGAGACGCCCGCGGGGTCGGGTGCCATCTCCACTTCGGGCTGTCGCCGAACTGCGGCCCCGGCGACTGGGCCGTCCGCCGCGGCGCCGTCTACCCGTGGCCGTACCTCGACTCGTGGCGGGCCGGCGGGCAGCGTTCCCCGGCGCCGGCGGTCGCCGCCTGGAACGCCGCCCATCCCTGCTGACCGATCCGCGCCATACTCCCGGCATGGCAGTGGCGAGGGCCGGCTTCGTGTCGATCGACTGCGCCGAGGCGGGCCCGCTGGCCGCGTTCTGGGCGGCGATGCTGGGCGGGGACGTCGCCTTCACCGGCCCCGGGACGGCGGACGTGCGGAACGACTGGGTGTGGATCAGCGCCATGGAGGTCCCGGGGTACACGCCGCCCACGTGGCCCGCCGCCGACATCCCGAAGCAGATCCATCTCGACCTCGCTGTCGACGATCTCGAAGCGTCCACCGAGGCGGCGCTGCGGCTGGGCGCCACGCTGGCCGACGTCCAGCCCCACCCGGACCACTGGCGCGTGCTCCTCGATCCCGCCGGCCACCCCTTCTGCCTCACCACGATGATCCCGCCCGAGGCCCGTTCCTAGAGTTCGGAGGAATGCACGACGGCATCATCGGACGCGAGCGCGAGCTAGCGGCCGTCGCCGACTTCCTGGCGGCTGGCTCCGAAGGCCCCCGAGCACTGCTCCTGCGGGGCGAAGCCGGCATCGGCAAGACGACGCTGTGGCACGGCGCCGTGGCGCGGGCCGAGGCGGCGTCGATGCTCGTGCTGGCGTGTCGACCGGCCGAGGCCGAAGCCTCGCTCGGGTTCGCGGCCCTGGCCGATCTCCTCCAGCCGCTGGTCGATCGCGTGCTGCCGGCCCTGCCGGAGCCGCAACGCCGGGCGTTGGCCGTCGCCCTCCTGCGCGAGGAAGGCGGCGACGAGCCGCTCGACCAGAGGGCCGTGTCGTCGGCGACGAGCACCGTCCTGCGGATGCTCGCCGGGGCGGGCCCCGTCCTGGTGGCGATCGACGACGCCCAGTGGCTCGATCGCCCCTCGGCGAACGTGCTCGACTTCGCCTTTCGCCGGCTCGCCGGCCGGCCCGTGCTCGTCCTCGTCGCCGAGCGCACCGAACCGGGCACGCGCCAGGCGCGCTCCTTCGACACGGTCCTCCCCGGCGACCGAACCACCCGGGTGGACCTGGGCCCGCTGAGCGCGGCGGCCGTGCACGACGTGCTCGAGGCAAGGCTCGGTCGGACGTTCACCCGCCGCAGCGTTGCCTCGATCGAGCGCGTGAGCGCCGGAAACCCGCTGTTCGCCCTGGAGATCGGCCGGCTGTCCCCGGAGGACCCGTCGGCGCTCCTCGGACCGCTGCCGGTCCCCGACCGGCTGCTCGGACTGATCGAAGCCCGCTTGTCCACCCTCCCGCCGCGAGCCCGGGTCGCCCTCGTCACCGCGGCCGCGCTCCGGGCTCCGACCGTCGAGCGGGTCCGAGCGGCGATCGGGGCGACGCCATCACAGTGGCGTGAGGCGGTCGAGGGCGCGGAGTCGAACGGCATCGTCGAGGTGCAGGGCGGGCGACTCTGCTTCGTGCACCCCCTGTACGCCGCCGCGGTCTACGCCTCGGCGCCGGCTCCGGAGCGCCGGGCCGTGCACCGGCGGCTGGCGGTGGTGGTCGCCGACATCGAGGAGCGCGCCCGGCACCTCGCCCTCGGCGCCGACGGGCCCGACGCCGACCTGGCCGCGCTCCTCGACACCGCCGCCGAGCACGCCCGCTCGAGGGGTGCGCCGGAGAGCGCGGCCCAGCTGGCCGAGTCGGCTCGGCACCTCACGCCCGAGGACCGGACGGCCGACGCCCACCGGCGGACGGTGGACGTGGCCGAGTACCGGTTCCACGCCGGCGAGGCGGCAGCCGCCCGCCGGCTCCTGCGGACCGTGCTCGACGGCGAAGCCGAAGGCCGGACGCGAGCCGACGCCCTGCGGCTCCTCGGCGAGATCAGCTACCACCAGGAGAGCTTCCCGGATGCCGTCGCCCTCTTCGTGGAGGCACTCGACCACGTGGGCGACGACGCTCGCGTGGCATCCGGAGTCGAACTTCGCCTGGCCCTGTGCCTGCGGGCGCTGGGCCGCTTCACGGAGGCGGAGGCGCACACCCGGCGGGCGCTGGAGCTGACCGAGGCGCTCGGAGACGCCGCCCTTCATGCCGAGGCGCTGGCCGTCATGGCCCGCCTGGACCTGGTGCTGGGCCGCGGCCTCGACGAGGCCATGCTCCAGCGCGCTCTCGAACTCGAGGATCCCAACCGGCAGGTGGCCATGCAGCTGCGCCCGACCAAGGTGGCCGGCGACGTCCTGCTCTACGTCGGGGCCCTCCGGCGGTCCGTCCGGCTGCTCGAGCGCGAGCGGCTGCGTGTCCTGGAGCGCGGTGAAGACGCCGACCTGCCCTTCGTGCTCAGCCACCTCACGTGGGCCGAGTGCTGGCGTGGGCGCCTGCGCGAGGCGGCCGGGCACGCGCAGGAATCGGTCGACGTCGCCTTCCAGGTCGGTGGCCCGTCCGTCCAGGCGATGGCGCTGGCCTTCGCGGCCGTCGTGGCCGCCCACCGCGGCGAGGCGGACGAGACGCGGCACCGGGCGGGTGACGCCCTCGCGCTGGCCGCTGCCAGCGGCTTCCACACCGCCACCGTGTGGGCGAGCTGGGCGCTCGGGTTGCTCGAGATCTCCCTCGACGACGCGGGCGCGGCGCATGCCGCCCTCGAGAGCCTCACCGCGGCGGTGGAGCGGGAGGGCCTGGTCGAGCCGGTGCGCGCCATGTTCCTGCCCGACGAGATCGAGGCGCTGATCGGGCTCCGCGACCTGGAGCGCGCCACGCGCCTCGTCGACATGCTCGATGCCGCCGCTGAGCGCCTGGGGCGCGTGTGGGCGCTCGTCCAGGCCCGGCGGTGCCGGGCCCTGCTGCTGTCGGCGGCCGGCGACCTCGAGGGTGCCGCCCGGTCGGCGGCGGCGGCGCTCGAGCTGTCGGAAGGGGTGGAGCTGCGGCTCGAGCTGGCCCGCACCCTCCTCGTCGCCGGCCAGATCGACCGCCGCCGGCGGAAGAAGGCCTCCGCTCGCCACACCGTCGAGCGGGCGCTCGCCATCTTCGAGGAGGCGGGCGCCGAGGCATGGGCCAGGCGAGCCCGGGTCGAGCTGGAGCGATCATCCGGTACGCGGGGCGGCAGCGAGCTGACCGCGGCAGAGCGTCGGGTCGCGCAGCTCGCCGCCGCGGGGCTGACAAACCGCGAGGTGGCGTCGCAGCTGTTCATGAGCGCGAAGACCGTCGAGGCGCACCTGGCGACGATCTTCCGCAAGCTCGGCATCCGCTCGCGTGTCCAGCTTGGAGCGCGGCTTCCGAGCGAGGACTAGGGATTTCCCGGATTCCGCCGCCAGGGCGTGGGCTTACCGTCGCAGCGTGAACGAACTCCTCCAGGTTGCCGGACTCGACGGGGAGCCGGTCGAGGTCGGCGCCGGTGCGCTCGAACCCTTGTCGGACCGGCTGAAGGGCCGGGTCCTCGTGCCGGGCCACGCAGGGTTCGAGGAGGCGGTGACGATCTGGAACGGCATGATCCGGCGTCGCCCCGCCCTCGTCGTCCAGCCCGTCGACGAGAACGACGTGCGGGAGGCCGTGCGGTTCGCCGGCGACCGCCGGCTCGTCCTGTCGATCCGGGGTGGGGGCCACAACGTGGCAGGGAACGCACTCGCCCACGGCGGCGTCACCCTCGACATGTCCCGCATGAGCGCCGTGGACGTGGACCCCCGGCGCGCACTCGCACGGGCCGGCGGGGGATGCCTCCTCGGCGACGTCGACCGGGCTACGCAGCAGCACGGGCTCGCCACCGTGCTCGGCGGCGTCTCCCGGACCGGCGTCGCCGGCCTGACCCTCGGGGGCGGCTTCGGGTACCTCAGCCGTCGCTTCGGCTGGACGGTCGACAATCTGGAAGCGGTCGAGATCGTGACGGCCGACGGCGAGTTGCGACGCGCCGCCGTCGACGACCACGACGACCTGTTCTGGGCCCTGCGGGGGGGCGGCGGGAACTTCGGCGTCGTCACGAACTTCACGTTCCGGCTCCACCGGATCGGGCCGCAGGTGACCGGCGGGATGATCGTCTGGGACGCCGAGGAAGCCGACGACGTGTGCGAGGCCTACCGGCAGGTGGCCGAGGCCTCGAGCGACGACCTGACCCTCATGCTGGTGATGCGGCTCGCCCCGCGCGCCGGCTTCGTCCCGCCGCAGTGGCACGGGCAGCCGGTCGTCGTGGTCGTCGCGTGCCACACCGGGGACCCCTCGACGGCGGCCGACGAGCTGGCGGCGATCCGCAGCGTCGGGCACCCGATCGTGGACCGCGTCGGGCCCATCCGGTACGTCGACCTCCAGTCGATGCTCGACACCGCCCAGCCCGACGGTCTGTACAACTACTGGAAGTCGGAGTTCCTCGGTGCCGCGCCCCCCGAGCTGTTCCGTGTCTTCCGCGAGCAGAGCGCGACGATCGCCTCCCCCTTCTCCCACGCCATGCTCTTCCAGCTCGGTGGCGCGATCGCCGGCCCGCCGGCGGGCGCCACGCCGTTCGGGAACCGTGACGCAGCCTTCGTCTTCTTCGCCGCCGGCTGCTGGGCGCCCGACGACGAGGACGGACCGGAACACGCCGCCTGGGCTCGTGCCGCCTGGGGCGCGGTGCGGCCGTACTCGACTGGTGGCAACTACACGAACGTGCAGATGGGTGACGAGGACGACGTCCGGCTGAAGGAGGCCTACGGCGACAGCCTCGACCGGCTGTCAGCGGTGAAGGCCAGGTACGACCCCGACAACCTGTTCCGGGTCAACCGGAACATCAAGCCGGCCGGCTCGGCGGGCTAGCGCCGGCGGTGGCGGCCCCACGTCGTGAGGATCCGGCGGAGGGCGAGGATGCCCACCAGGCCGACGAGCTGGCCGCCGAGCACGATGCGGGTCACGTCGACCGAGGGCGACCACTCGACGGCGCCGTCCTTGACGGCGAAGACGCCGACGGGGCGGGCGCTGACGCCGAAGCCGAGCCCGGTGCCCGAGCCGGTGTTCCTGCCGTTGGGCGGTGCCCCTTCGCCGCTGCCCCCGCCGCCGCCCCCCCGCCCGCGCACCGCCGCCACCGGGATGACGGTGACGCCCCCCGCCTCGAAGGGCTCACCGAACACGCGCCGTACCGTGAGGATCTCCTTCACCGCGTCGAGCCGGGACAGCGCGCTCGACAGTGCGGATTCACCGTTGGTCGTCATCTGGGTCACCATCGGCCTCCTTCCTCGTCCCTCCATCATGGGCCGGCGCCCGCCGGGCGGCAGCGTGGAGTCCCGCGAGCGTGAGCACGCCGGCGTAGCGCCCGCCGTCCACGACGGCAGCCACCCCGCCGTCGTGCTCCAGGAGCACGCCCAGGGCCTCGCGGAGGGGCGAGCCCAGGGCGAGGGTCCGCCCCGCCGGGTGCACCGCCCCGCCGGGGGCGACGAGGTCGGCGGGGAGGCCGTCCTCGCCGACCACCACCGCCGGGCCACCGTCGGCCTGGGCGGGGGAGAGCACCGCCGGCCACCGCTCCAGGTCGCCGGCGGTGACGGTGGTGACGCCGAGGCGCTTCACGCCCCGGTCGCTGCCGACGAACTCGGCCACGAACGGCGTGGCCGGGCGGCCGAGGATGGCGGCCGGGGTGTCGTACTGCTCCAGGCGCCCGCCCTCGGCCAGGACGGCGATGCGGTCGCCGACCCGCACCGCCTCGTCGACGTCGTGGGTCACGAAGACCACGGTCTTGCGCAGCTCGGCCTGGAGGCGCACGAACTCGCCCTGGAGGCGGTCGCGGGTGATGGGGTCGATGGCGCCGAACGGCTCGTCCATCAGCAGGATGGGCGGGTCGCCGGCCAGGGCCCGGGCCACGCCCACCCGCTGGCGCTGGCCGCCGGACAGCTCGTGCGGGTAGCGCCGCCCGAAGCGGTCGGGGTCGAGGCCCACGAGGGCCAGCAGCTCGGCGGTGCGGGCCCGGACGCGGGCCTTGTCCCACCCGAGCAGCCGGGGCACGGTGGCCACGTTCTCGGCCACCGTCTGGTGGGGGAAGAGCCCGACGTGCTGGATCACGTAGCCGATGCGCCGGCGGAGCACCACCGGGTCCATGGCCAGCACGTCGCGGCCGTCGACCTCGATGCGGCCCGACGTCGGCTCGACCAGGCGGTTGACCATCTTCATGGTCGTCGTCTTGCCGCACCCGGACGGGCCGACGAGCACGCAGACCTCGCCGGCGCCGACGTCGAGGGACAGGTCGTCCACGGCGACCGTCTCCCCGAAGCGCTTGGTGACCGAGTCGAGCCGTAGCAAAGGGCTCGACGCTACCCTCGCACGGGTGCTGCTCGGGGCCAACGGGCCGGACTCGTGGGTGTGGTGGGACTGGATCGGCCGCCACGGCGACACGCTCTACGCCGCCGCCCGCGAGCACGTGGTGCTCACGGTCTGGGCGGTGGCAGTCGGCCTGGTGCTGTCGCTGCCGGTCGGCGTGGCGGCCTGGCACTGGCGGCGGTTCCAGCCCGTCGCGCTGGGGCTCACCGGCGCCGTCTACACCATTCCGTCGATCGCCTTGTTCGCCCTGCTGGTGCCGGTCACCGGGCTGGGGCGGGTGACCGCCGAGATCGGCCTGGTCGGCTACACGCTGCTCATCCTGGTGCGCAACGTCGTCGCCGGCCTCGACGGCGTGCCGGCCGACGTGCGGGAGGCGGCCCGCGGCATGGGGCTCACGCCGGCCCGCACGCTGCTGCGGGTGGAGCTGCCGCTGGCGGTGCCGTCGATCATGGCGGGCGTCCGCATCGCCACCGTCACCACCATCGGGCTCGTCACGGTGACCGCCCTCATCGGCCAGGGCGGCTTCGGCCAGCTCATCTACGACGGTCTGGTGCGCGACTTCCACACGCCGCTGGTCGTCGGCACCGTGCTGTCGGTGCTGCTGGCGGTGGTCGCCGACGTGACGCTCGTCCTGCTGGAGCGGGTGCTCACGCCGTGGTCCCGCCGGCGCGTGAAAGCCGTCTGACGGGTGCACTTCCTCGGGCAGGTCGTCGCCTGGTTCACCACCGCTTCGCACTGGCAGGGCGACGGCGGCGTCCTCCACCGGCTCGGCGAGCACCTGGTCATGTCGGCCGCCGCCACCGCCACCGCCGTCGTGCTCGCCCTGCCGGTGGGCGTGGTGCTGGGCCACAAGCGGCGGGGCGGCCTGGCCGCCGTCAACGTCTCCAACGTGGGACGGGCCGTCCCGTCGTTCGCCCTCCTGGTGTTCGGCGCCCAGGTCTTCGGCGTGGGCCCGCTCCCGGCCTACCTGGCGCTGGTGGCGCTGGCGATCCCGCCCATCGTCACCAACTCCTACACGGGGGTCCGCCAGGTGGACCCCGACGTGGTGGAGGCGGCGCGGGGCATGGGGATGGGCGAGGCGCGCATCCTGGGGCGGGTCGAGCTGCCGGTGGCGATGCCGCTGGTGATGGCCGGCGTGCGCACCGCCGGGGTGCAGGTCGTGGCCACCGCCACCCTCGCCGCCGTGGTGGCCTGGGGCGGGCTCGGCCGCTACATCGTCGACGGCCTGGCCCAGGGCGACCAGGTCCAGCTCTTCGCCGGCGCCCTGCTCGTGGCCGGGCTGGCGATGGCCGTCGAGGTGGGCCTCGGCGTGCTCCAGCGCGTGCTCACGCCGGCCGGTCTCCGCCTCCGACCCCGGGCGCAACGTAGGGTTTCGTACCTGCCGGGCGCAGCGGCGGCGCCCGAGGCCACCTGATCCGTACCGACGGGAGGACCACCGACATGCTCCACCTCACCCGCAGGAGGGCCATCGGCGCCGGCCTGGTCGCGCTGGTCCTGCTGGTCGGGGCCTGCGGCTCCGACTCCAACGACGACAGCTCCAGCACGTCCTCCTCGGCTGCTTCCACCACCGCGGTCAAGAAGGCCATCACCGTGAGCTCGGCCAACTTCCCGGAGAACGAGATGCTGGCGCGCATGTACGGCGCGGTGCTGGCCAACGCCGGCTACCCCGTCACCTACAAGCTCAAGCTGGGTGCCCGCGAGGTGATCCAGCCGGCGCTGGAGTCGGGCCAGATCGACTTCCTGCCCGAGTACGCCGGCAACTACCTGAGCTACCTCGACAAGTCGGCGGGGAGCATGACGGTCGACGACACCGTCGCCAGCCTCCGCAAGCTGCTGGATCCCAAGGGGATCAGCGTCCTCGACGCGTCGGCCGCCACCGACGCCGACGCCATCGCCGTCACCAAGGACTTCGCCACCAAGAACGGGCTCACCACGATCTCCGATCTGGCCAAGGTGAAGACTGCCCTCACCCTCGGCGGGCCGGCCGAGTGCGAGACCCGCAGCACCTGCAAACTCGGGCTGGAGCAGGTCTACGGGCTCAAGCTGAAGTTCAAGCCGCTCGACGCCGACGGCCCGCTCACCCGCGCCGCCCTCGACAAGGGCGACATCCAGCTGGCCCGCGTGTTCACCGCCGACGCCGACCTCAAGACCAAGGGCTACGTGGTGCTGGAGGACGACAAGCACTTCCAGCAGGCCGGCAACATCGTCCCGGTCATCCGCACCGACAAGCTCGACGACCAGGCCAAGGCGCTCATCAACAAGGTGTCGGCCGCCCTCACCACCGACGCCCTCATCGACCTGAACAAGATGGTGCAGGTCGACAAGGAGGATCCCCAGGCGGCCGCCGAGATGTTCCTGAAGAGCCACGGGCTCCTCTGAGCTGGATGGTTCTCTCGGCGCCCTCCTGGCGCCTCGCTCGCCGGCGCCCTGGCCGGCGCGACGGCGACCCCGCCGGACCCCTCCCGCGCCGGGAGCCGCCATCCATGGCGGCTTGGAGACGTGCCTGATGGTTCTCTCGGCGCCCTCCTGGCGCCTCGCTCTGTGGCAGGTCGAGCGGTGAGCAGTCCGTTCGGCACACTCTCCTTGGTGGTGAACCCCCACGCCGGCGGGCCGGGGAACCGGCGCCGGCTCGACCGCCTGCGGGCCGCCCTCGACATCCAGGGCCTGGAGCACGTGGTGCTGCCGACGGCCGGGCCGGGCGACGCCTCCCGCCTGGCCCGGGAGGCGCTGGAGGGCGGCTCCCGGTTCGTGGTGGCGGTGGGCGGCGACGGCACGGTGCACGAGGTCGCCAACGGGATGCTGGGCGACGACGGCCGGCCGCTGTCGCCCGGCGCCGTGCTGGGCGTGGTGGCGGCCGGGTCGGGCTGCGACCTGATCCGCACCTTCGGCCTCCCCGGCCGCCCGGTGGAGGCGGCCGCCCACCTGAGCGGCGACACCGTACGCCCCCTCGACGCCGCCCGCATGACCTTCGCCGGCCCCGGCGGCACCGAGGCTCGGTCCTTCGTCAACATCGCCGAGGCCGGCCTCGGGGCCGCCACCGCGGCGCGCGCCGCCCGCCTTCCCAACGCCCTCGGGCAGAGCCGCTACCTGGTGGCGTTCTGGGCGGTGCTCCCTGGGTACAAGCCGTCCGTGGTGCGCGTCGAGGTGGACGGGTCGGTGGCCTACGAGGGCCGGGGCGTCAATGTCATCGTGGCCAACTGCCGGTACTTCGGCGGCGGCATGCACATCTCGCCCCGTTCGGACCCGGCCGACGGAAGGCTGGAGGTCCTCGTCCTCAAGGGGCGCAAGACCGACTCGTTCACGATGCTGCCGAAGGTCTACCGGGGCCGGCACCTGCCCCATCCCGACGTGGTCGAGCTGGGCGGCCGGCGGGTGGTGGTGGAGGCCGACGCGCCGATGCCGGTGGAGGCCGACGGCGAGATCCTCGGCACGACGCCCCTCACCGTCGAGGCGGTGCCAGCGGCCCTCACCCTCAAGGTGTGAGGGGCCGGGCGCTGGTCGGCTGCTCGGGCTGGTCCTACAAGGACTGGCGGGGGCCCGTCTACCCCGAGAAGGCGCCGGCCCGCGAGTGGTTCGGGCTGTACAGCCGGCGCTTCGACACCGTGGAGATCAACAACACGTTCTACCGGTTGCCGCCGCCGGAGCGCTTCGACGGCTGGCGGGCCCAGGCGCCGGCCGGGTTCGTCTACGCGGTGAAGATGGGCCAGTTCGGCTCCCACCGCATGAAGCTCCGGGACGCCGCCTCCTGGCTGCCCAACCACGTCGAGCGGGTCGAGCGGCTGGGCGCGACCCTCGGGCCCAGTCTCGTGCAGCTGCCGCCCCGGTGGCGGCGGGACACCGGCCGGCTCGACGAGTTCCTCGCCGCCGCGCCGGCGTCCATGCGCTGGGCCGTCGAGCTGCGCGACCCCTCGTGGATCCACGACGAGGTCTTCGCCGTGCTGGAGCGCCACGAGGCCGCGCTGTGCGTGCACGACCTCCTGCCCGACCACCCCTGGGTGCGGACCACCGGATGGGCCTACGTGCGCTTCCACGGTGCGGAGGCCTGGACGGCCCCGTACGCGCGCCGCTACACCGGCCGGCGCCTGCGCAAGCCGGCCGAGCGGCTGGCGGCGTGGCTGGACGAGGGCTGCGACGTCTACGCCTACTTCAACAACGACCACCACGGCTACGCCGTGTCCGACGCCTCCTGGCTGGCGGCTCGCCTCCGCGAGTAATCACCGGTTCGTTCCCCCGTAACAGGATGGAAACGGGGCCGTGGAATCGTGGTGTGCGACAACCGAAAAGAGGCACCTAGGGTTCCGCGCCCCTTCGGGGGCGGCCTGGTCCGAGAGGTGCAGGCGGCCGGCGACGGCCGTTGCACGGAGGGACAAAAGCCCGGGAGATCGAGAGATCGCCCGGGTTTCGTCGTTCCCGGGCGCAGGGAGGCGCCGTGTCGCACGACCACGTGGAGCAGGACCTGCACGACCGCTACGGGCCCGAGGCCCGCCGGGCAGTGGCGGCCGAGGCCGCCCTGCCCACCACCATGTGGCAACGGGAGATCGAGCGGGGTCTGGAGCTGGGGCTGCCCGGCGCCGACTCGATCGTCGACCGCACCATCCCCACGTTCAGCCGCGGCGAGCTGCCGCACTACGCCGGCATCAACACCTTCCTCAAGCAGCCGTACGTGGAGGACGTGCATCGCTGCGGCGAGTACGACGTCGCCGTGCTGGGCGCGCCTCACGACTCCGGCACCACCTACCGCCCCGGCACCCGCTTCGGGCCCCAGGGGATGCGGAAGATCTCCGCCCTCTACGGCAGCTACAGCTTCGAGCTGGGGGTCGACCTGCGGGAGTCGATCACCATGTGCGACCTGGGCGACGTCTTCACCATCCCGGGGAACATCGAGAAGACCTTCGACCAGATCTCCAAGGCGGTGTCCCACGTCTTCGCGTCGGGCGCCTTCCCGGTGGTGCTGGGCGGCGACCACTCGATCGGGTACCCCACGGTGCGAGGCGTGGCCGAGCACCTCTCGGGCAACCTCGGCATCATCCACTTCGACCGCCACGTCGACACCCAGGAGACCGACCTCGACGAGCGGATGCACACCACGCCGTGGTTCCACGCCACCGACATCCCGAACGTGCCCGCCAAGAACCTGGTGCAGGTCGGCATCGGCGGGTGGCAGGCGCCGCGGCCGGGCGTGAAGATCGGCCGCGAGCGCGGCACCACGATCATGACCGTCACCGACTGCGTGGAGATGGGCATCGACGCCGCCGCCGAGCGGGCCCTCGAGGTGGCCTGGGACGGCGCGGAGGCGGTGTGGCTCAGCTTCGACGTGGACTGCCTCGACGCCGCCTTCGTCCCCGGCACCGGGTGGCCCGAGCCGGGTGGGTTCCTACCTCGCGAGGTCCTGAAGTTCATCCAGCTGGTGGCCGAGCGCCCGCTGGCCGGCATCGAGGTCGTGGAGTGCTCGCCGCCCTACGACAACGCCGAGATCACCGCGCTCATCGGCACCCGGGTCATCTGCGACACCCTGGCCTGCCTCGTCCGGGCCGGCCACCTACCGAGGAGGCGGACATGAACGGCACCCGAACCCGAACGACCCGCGTGCTGGCCGCGCTGGCCGTGTGCGCGGCGCTCGTCGCCGGCGCGTGCGGCAGCGACAAGACCACGAGCGGCGCCGGGGCCTCGTCCAAGGCCACGACGGTGAAGCTGGGCTTCAGCGCCTGGCCCGGCTGGTTCCCGCTCCAGGTCGCCGAGGAGCAGGGCCTGTTCGCCAAGGCCGGGCTCGACGTCAAGCTCACGTACTTCGAGAGCTACACCGACTCCATCAACGCCCTCAACGCCGGCAAGCTCGACGCCAACGCCCAGACGCTCAACGACACGGTGTCCGCCATCGCCGCCGGGTCGCCCGAGCAGGTGGTGCTGGTCAACGACAACTCCACCGGCAACGACCAGATCATCGCCAAGCCCGGCATCGCCTCGGTGGCCGATCTGAAGGGCAAGAAGATCGGCGTCGAGGAGGGCACGGTCGACCACTTCCTCCTGCTGCTGGGCCTGGAGAAGGCGGGGCTGAAGCCGGGCGACGTCGAGATCCAGCCGCTGGCCACCGACGCGGCGGCGTCGGCCTTCGCCGCCGGCCAGCTCGACGCCGCCGGCGTGTTCGCCCCGTTCACCACCAAGGCCCTCGAGCTGCCGGGGTCCAAGGCGCTGTTCACGTCGGCCGACTTCCCGGGTGCCATCCCCGACCACATCGTGTTCCGCCGCCCGTTCGTGGCCGCCCACCCGGCCGAGGTGCAGAAGCTGGTGAACGCCTGGTTCGACACGCTGGCCTGGATCGCCGCCAACAAGGACCAGGCCGACGCCATCATGGCCAAGCGGGCCGGCGTGTCCACCGCCGACTACGCCGCCTACGACAAGGGCACCCGCATCTTCTCCCTGGCCGAGAACAAGGCGGCCTTCGAGCCGGGGAGCGACATGGCCCACCTCGACTACGCGGCGTCGTCCATGGCCACGTTCCTGCTCGACTCCAAGCTCATCGACACCAAGCCCGACCTGAGCGGCCTCCTGGAGCCCAAGTTCGTGGCGGCGGTGCCGGCGCCGTGAGATGACGGACCACGCCACCATGGCCGAGCCGGTCCTCGACGCCGCCGTGGCCGAGCCGCCGGCGCCCGCTCGACGTCGGGGCGGCCGGCCGCCGGCCACCGGCTTCCTGCGGGTCCGCGAGGAGATCCCCGACGGCCTGCGCCGGGTGCTGGTGGTGGCGTCGGTCGCCACACCGCTGGTCCTGTGGGCGCTGCTCAGCGCCACCCACGCCGTCAAGCCGCTGTTCCTTCCCTCGCCGGCCGCCGTGTTCCGGGCCGGGTGGCACCTGGCCGAGAGCGGCCAGCTGTGGACCGACGCGTCGGCCACCCTCCAGCGGGTCGCCATCGGCTTCGCCCTCGTCGTGGTGGTGTCGGTGCCGCTCGGCCTGGCCATGGGCACCTTCCCGTCGGTGCGGGCGGTGTTCGAGCCCATGATCGGCTTCGTCCGCTACATGCCGGCGCCCGCCTTCATCCCGCTGCTGATCGTGTGGCTGGGCTTCGGTGAGCCGGCCAAGATCACACTGCTGTTCATCGGCACCGTGTTCTTCAACACGGTGATGACCGCCGACGTGGCGTGCCAGGTCCCGAAGGAGCTGATCCACGCCTCGTACACGCTGGGCGCCGGCCGCTGGACGGTGGTGCGCAAGGTGGTGATCCCCCACTCCGTGCCCGGGATCATCGACGCCATGCGCGTCAACGTGGCCGCCACCTGGAACCTGGTCGTGGTGGCCGAGCTGATCGCCGCCCAGGAGGGGCTCGGCTACCGGATCACCCGTGCCCAGCGCTTCCTCCAGACCGACCAGATCTTCGCCGTGCTCCTCGTCATCGGCGTCATCGGTGTGTCCTTCGACCTCGGCTTCCGCCTGCTCCGCAACACCGTCGCCCGCTGGGCCAAGCCGTGAAGCTGCGCACCGTCGCCCTTACCAAGGACTTCCCCACCAAGGCGGGGCCGCTCCGGGTTCTCGACGAGATCGAGATCGGCGTGCACGCCAGGGAGTTCGTCTGCCTGCTGGGCTCGTCGGGCTGCGGGAAGTCCACCCTGCTGGCGATCGCCGCCGGCCTCGAGCAGCCGACGTCCGGCGCCGTGCTGCTCGATGGCGAGCCGGTGGTGGGCCCGGGCGCCCACTGCGGCCTGGTGTTCCAGAGCTTCTCGCTGTACCCGTGGCGGACGGTCGCCCAGAACGTGGCCTTCGGGCTGGAGGTCGCCGGGCTCGGGCGCGAGGCCAAGCGCCGGCGGGTGGCCGATTACCTCGAGGTGATGGGCCTCACCGAGTTCGCCAACGCCCTGCCCCGGCAGCTGTCGGGCGGCATGAAGCAGCGCACCGCCATCGCCCGGGCCCTGGCCACCGAACCCGAGGTGCTGCTGCTCGACGAGCCGTTCGGCTCCCTCGACGCCCAGACCCGGGCCTCGATGCAGGAGCTGATCCTCGACGTGTGGCGGCGGCTCGGCACCACGATCCTCATGGTCACCCACGACGTGGAGGAGGCGGCGCTGCTCTCCAACCGCGTCTACGTGCTGTCGCCCCGCCCGGGACGGGTGGCCGCCGAGGTGCCGATGAACCTCCCCGCCGTCCGGGATCGGTCTCTGCGCCGGGAGCCCTCGTTCCAGTCGCTCTGCCACGACCTCGACGACCTGTTGGCGGCCACCATGAAACCGGAAACTGCGCCCGTCCTCTGAGCAGCCTGTGGTAGCCATGCGCGAGGCCTGACGAGGGGAGCGGCATGGTCCCGAACCGGTTGGTGCGTTGTACGGGAATCGTGCTGGCACTGGCCCTCGCCGCGTGCGGCGACCGCGGAAGTGGGCTGAGCACCACTGTCGTCGCCAAGGCCACCGCCTCGGCCCGGACGTTCCGGATGGCCGGCCACACGCGCATCTTCGTGACCGGCCATCCCGACCAGGTGCGCGAGGAGTCTTCGCCGGAGGGTGAGGTGGACCTCGACCGGCGGGCCGTCCACACCGGCGGGGCGACGGACGAGGAGCTGGTGATGATCGGTGCAGACGTGTGGATGCACTCGATGGACACCATCGTCGGCCGGCCATGGGTCCACCTGAGACGGCCGGAGGGCACCAGGAGCCCCACCGGCGCGTACGACCCCGTGGCCATCCTGGCGTCGCTGCGCACCGCCGGCGCCCGCCTGGAGCCGGCCGGCCACGAGCGGGTCCGAGGCGTGGCGACGACGCACTACGCCGTCCGGTTCCCCCAGGGCCGGAAGCCGCCGGGCGGGGAGACGCTCGAGGTCTGGACCGACAAGGCGGGCGTCATGCGCCGGCTGCGAATGACGTACGAGACGCCGGCCGACGGCCAGGATCCGGCCACGACGGAGGACGGCTTCCTCGACTTCTACGACTTCGGCGCGGCGGTGTCGATCGAGCCACCGCCTCCGGACCAGGTGTCCGAGGCGCCCGGTGGCGTGTCGACCGGGCCGGACATCACGAGCCAACCGGAAACGCCGCCGAGCCTCCCGGCCCCGACGGTGCACGGCCCGTCGCCCCTCCAGCTCCGGCCGGTCCGGGCCGTCCACACTGGCTCCTGCCCTTCGGGCGCGGTCGACCCGGCCGCCGACCAGCCGGCGCTGCTGCCCGGCCCGGACGGATCCTGCTACGACCTCGAGCCGGCCGCCCTTGTCGTCACGAGGGCCGAGACGACACCCCGGACCGGCGAGGATGGGTCCGTGACCGTCGACTTCACCCTCGGTGCAGCCGACGCCGCCGGGTTCAACCGCCTGGCCGAGGCCAACCTCGGCGGCCAGGTGGCGCTGGTCTTCCTCGGCCGGGTGGTGACCGCGCCCACCATCCAGGCGTCGCAGTTCAACGGCCACGGCCAGATCGCGCCGCTCCAGCCGCAGGAGGCAGCCAACCTGATCGCCGCCCTCTCCGGCTGAGCCTCCGTCCCTACTGGCGCTCGACGGTGGCGCCGAGGCGCTGGAGGGTCGGGCTGGACCAGGTAGGTCGCCGTGCGCCCCTCGGCCGTCTCCAGCCGGATGCCGCGCGTGCGGCGGTCGCCTGCCACCTGGTCCACCCGGCGCAGACTCTCGAGCGGGACCAAGAGCGGCCGGTTCCGGCCGCGGGAAGGACGATGGCCAGGTCGGCGGCGGTGAGCACGAGACGCACGACCGGCGCCGAGCCGTTGTCGCGGTGCCGGCGAGAGAAGTCGTTCGAGGGTCGTCCACCGGCGCGAGTCGTCCAAGATCCGCGGGATGTGCTCGCTTTCCGTTCACATCTGCCTCAAATGCGGCGCTCCTCACGACGCGAGGCCGCGCCTCACGCCTCTCCGGGTGAACGACGACACCAAGGAGCAGGCGAATGGCCCCGACCACCGACCACCAGTCCCCCACCCGCTCGCGCCGCCGGGCGCGCCTCCTCGCCGCCGCCGCGGCCGCCGCCGTGCTCGCCCTCCCGGCGGCCGGCGCCGGCGCCGACACCGGGGCCGTGCAGGTCCGGGGCGTGCAGGCGCCGGCGACCGGCGCGGAGTGCGCCGGCGGCTACGTCATGACCGGGACGCTCACCGGGTGCTGGTACGTCGACACGGCGCAGATCGTCCGCGGCAGCTTCACGTCGAGCGGCTTCCTGGCCACCGGCACCGAGCACTTCGACGGTTGCATCTTCGACGACAGCCACTGCGGGACGTTCCACACGACCTTCAGCTTCACCGCCAAGTTCGACGCCGACGGCAACGAGATCCACGGGCGGTGCCACCACCCGGTGGTGGGCGGCGACGGCGTGTTCGCCGGTGCCACCGGCCAGATCGAGATGCACGACGAGCCCACCGGGTGCGCCGTCTACAACGGCAACCTCCGCCTCGGCGGGTAGGGGTCCCGGGCCGTGGGAGCATGGCGGTTCCGCCCACGAGAGGAGGAGCCGCCATGCAGTACCGCCGTCTCGGCCGCACCGGCGTCCAGGTGAGCGAGCTGTGCCTGGGGGCGATGATGTTCGGGCAGTGGGGGAACCCGGACCACGACGAGTCGATCCGGATCATCCACGCCGCCCTCGACGCCGGGGTCAACTTCATCGACACCGCCGACGTCTACTCCAACGGCGAGTCGGAGGAGATCGTGGCCAAGGCCGTCGCCGGCCGGCGGGACGACCTGGTGATCGCCACCAAGTTCTTCAGCCCGATGGGCGACGACCTCAACAGCCGGGGCATGTCCCGGCGCTGGATCGTCCAGGAGTGCGAGAACAGCCTGCGGCGGCTGAACACCGACTACATCGACCTCTACCAGGCGCACCGCCTGGACCCGCTCACCGACATCGACGAGGCGCTCGGCGCCCTCAGTGACCTCGTCCACCAGGGCAAGGTCCGCTACCTCGGCTCGTCCACCTTTCCCGCCTCGGCCATCGTGGAGGCCCAGTGGGTGGCCGAGCGGCGGGGCCGGGAGCGCTTCGTCTGCGAGCAGCCGCCCTACTCCATCCTGGTGCGGGGCGTGGAGGCCGACGTGCTGCCCACCTGCCAGCGCCACGGCATGGGCGTGATCCCGTGGAGCCCGCTGGCCGGCGGCTGGCTCTCGGGCCGGTGGCGCAAGGGCGCCGAGAACGTCTCCAGCACGCGGGCGGCGCGCATCCCCGGCCGCTACGACCTCTCCGTCCCCGCCAACCGCGCCAAGCTCGACGCCGCCGATGCCCTGGCCCGGCTGGCCGAGGAGGCGGGCCTGACCCTCATCCACCTGGCGATCGCCTTCGTGCTGCGCCACCCGGCCGTCACCTCGGCGATCATCGGCCCCCGCACGGCCGAGCACCTGGCCAGCCAGCTCGGGGCCGTCGACGTCGTCCTCAGCGACGACGTGCTCGACCGGATCGACGCCATCGTCACCCCGGGCACCAACTTCACCTGGGCCGACGCCGGCTGGTCGCCGCCCGGCGTGGCCGACGCCGGCGCCCGCCGGCGACCGATGGCGGGCGGCTGAACGCGACGAATCGTCCCTTGACGGGTGGTGCAGTGTGTGGGGATGCACCCGTTCGCGCCTCCCGGCTGGCCGATGGCGATCGAGTACCCCGGCGTCAAGGATGAGCTGCGCAGGTACCGGTGGGCGGCGGTGGCCCTGGCGCTCCTCGGCCTGCCGCTGCTCGCCGCCGTCGCTCTCGTGTTCCACCGGTTCGACGCCCAGGCGAGGGAGCTCCGGCGCAGCGGCGACCGGGTGACGGGGCAGGTCGTCACGTACTGGATAGGGCTCGGCACCTTCGCCCAGGACTCGATCACCGTCCAGTTCGAGTACAAGGGTCAGGCGCGGTCGGCCCGGGTGAGCATCATGGAGCGGGGGACCGAGAAGTTCCGGGTCGGTCAGCCCGTCACCGTGTACGTGGACCCGAAGAACCCGGAGCGCCTCACCGTCGAGGGGGAGCAGAACCTGCCCAGGTGGGCGTTGGTGCTCCTGGCCTGCCTCATCGTGACGGGTGCCGCGTGCCCCTTGGCCGGGGGCGCCGCGCTGGCCCGCGCTCGGGAGCAGCGGCGCCTGCTGTCCACGAACACCTGGCAGCGCAGTCCCCTCACGTGCGTCCGGAACGGGAGAGGCGGTACCAAGATCTCAACGCGGCCGCTGATCATGATCAGCGACGGCCATCACATGCATCTCCTGGGCGCCGCCCACATGAGGCGGAACAGGCTCCCTGGCACCGGCCTGCTCTCCGCCGCCGAGGTCGACTTCGTCGGCGTGCCCAGCCGGTACGTCGTCCTGCGGGCCGTCGGCAGCGAGAAGCTCGTGTCGGCCTACCCGCCGAGGACCGGACGCACCCGCCATTCGTGGCAGAAGGAGTTCGCCAGGCGTGCCGCCATCGACCTCAGGCACCGTCCCGTCCGTCCGAGCCCCGTGCGGACACCGAGCGGCACCGGGTGGTGAAGCGGGAGCCGGGCGACGTCCTGCTGGCGGCCGCCTCGTTCCGCCTGGCCGCCGCCATCCGGGCCGCCGTCTCGCTCGGAGTCGGCGAGGCGCTGGAGGGACGACCGCGTCCGGCCGGCGAGGTGGCGGCGGCCGTCGGCGCCGGCGAGGCGGGCACCGCCCTGCTGCTGCGGGCGCTGGCGGCGGAGGGCGTCCTCGAGGAGGACGAGGCGGGGCGGTTCTCCCTCGGGCCGGCCGGCTCGGCCCTGCTGCCGGCGGCGCGCGGCGGGTACAAGGAGCTGATCCTCGGATGGGCGGGGCTGCCGGCGGTGTACCGGGCCCTCGACCGTCTCGACGAGGGCGTCCGCTCGGGCCGGCCGGCCTTCGAGCTCGCCCACGGCCAGGAGTTCTTCGGCTGGCTCGCCGCCCATCCCGACGACGAGGCGCGCTACCACGAGGCGGTCGGCGGGTGGACCAGGGAGGAGTTCGAGGGCTACGTGGACCTGGTGGACCTGAGCGACCGCACGGTGGTGGCCGACATCGGCGGCGGCGGGGGCGGCTTCCTGCGGGCCCTGCTCGCCCGCTGGCCGCACCTGCGCGGGATCGTGGTGGAGCTGCCCTCGGTGGCGCAGCGCCTGGACACCGCCGGCCCGGGTGACCGCATCTCCGTCCACGTCGCCGACTGCCGCACGGATCCGCTGCCGGCGGCCGACTGCTTCCTCTTCAGCACGGTGCTGCGCTACTTCCCCGACGACGTCGCCGCCGGGGTGCTGGCCTCCGTGCGCCGGGCGTCGGAGCACGCCGTCGTCGTGCTGTACGAGATGCCGCCGCCGCCCGGTCCGGCCCGGGCGCCGTCCGCCATGAAGTCCCTTGTCGAGTTCGCCCTCACCGGGGGGAGGGACCGCACGGTCGCCGAGCTGCGAGCCCTGTTCAACGGCGCCGGCTTCGACGCCGTCGAGGCGCGCGAGGCGCGCGACCCCTTCTGGGTCGTCGTCGCCCGGCCGTCCTGAGGGGCGCGCACTCCGCCCGATCCGGGATCCTCCGGACGAGGGGGCAGCGTGCCGTTTTCCCCGACCGCCCGGCTGGGAACGCGGCACCGCAGCGGACCGGGTACGGAAGCCCGGCGCCAGGGAGGTCGTCATGTCGGACACCGTTGTGATCGTTCTGGTCGTGGCCGCCGTGGTGGTGGCAGCCGCCGCCGTCGCGCTCGTGGCGGCCCAGCGGCGGCGCCGGCTCCAGGACCGCTTCGGCCGCGAGTACCACCTGGCGGTGCGCCACGACGGCGGCCGGCGGGAGGCGGAGCACGACCTGATGTCCCGGCTGCGCCGGCACGACCAGCTGCAGATCCGCCCCCTCGACCGGGCCCAGCACCGGCGGTTCGTCCATGGGTGGGACGCGGCCCAGGCCCGGTTCGTCGACGAGCCGGCGGCGGCCCTGACGGACGCCGACCGCCTGGTGGGGGAGGTCATGGCCGAGCGGGGATACCCCACGGGCAGCTTCGACCAGCGGGCGGCCGACCTCTCGGTCGAGCACGCCGACGTGCTCGACCACTACCGGGCCGCCCACGCCATGACGCGGCGCAGCGAGCAGGGGCAGACGACCACCGAGGAGCAGCGCCAGGCGATGGTGCACTACCGGGCCATCTTCACGTCGCTGCTGGAGGACTCCGACGACCGCGCTGGAGCGCACGAAGCAGGGAGGAACGCATGACGACGCAGGGCAACCACCTGAACACGGGCTTCGCCGAGGAGGACCGGTGGAACCCGCCGACGCCGGCCGAGCCGCCGGCCGGCGACGGCGACGAGGCACCCGGCGCCCTGTTCGTGCAGGAGGACAGCGACGAGTTCGAGCGGCGGTGGGCCGACGTGCAGGCCGTCTTCGTCGACGACCCCCGGGCCGCCGTCGAGTCCGCCGACAGGCTGGTGGCCGAGGTGATGCAGACCCTCAGCGACCGCTTCGGCGCCCACAAGGACTCGCTGGAGGAGCAGTGGTCGACCGGGGGCAAGGCCGACACCGAGGAGCTCCGTCAGGCCCTCCGGCAGTACCGCAGCTTCTTCCAACGCCTCCTGGCTGCCTGAACGCCCTTGCCCGGGCGGTCCGCGCAACGGGGCGCGGACCGCACGGGCGGGTGGGGGCCCCAGGCGCGGGCGCGAGACTGCACCCGTGACCGAAGAGTTCGACGGCGACGCCGCGCTGCGGGGTGACATCCGCCTGCTGGGCCGACTCTTGGGCGAGACGCTCACCCGCCAGGTCGGGCGCGAGCTGTTCGACCGGGTCGAGCGCGTGCGGGACCTGGCCCGGAAGGGCCGGGAGGGTGCCGGCACCGAGGACCTCACCGAGCTGCTCGACGACGTCGGCATGGAGGCCACGATCTGGCTGGCCCGCTCCTTCTCCGCCTACTTCCACCTGGCCAACACGGCCGAGCAGGTGCACCGGGCGGCCGCCTACGACCGGGCCCGCGCCGAGCAGGGCAGCGCCATCCAGCAGATGGCCCAGCGCGTGGCCGACGACCCTGATGCGGTGGTCGAGCTGCGCCGCCGCGTGGAGGCCATCGAGCTGCGCCCGGTGTTCACCGCCCACCCAACCGAGGTGGCCCGCCGCTCGGTGCTCAGCAAGCTGCGGCGGGTGGGCGAGCTGTTGGAGGTGCGGGGCCGGGCGCCGGCGGTGGACCACCCGGCGATCGACCGCCAGCTGGCCGAGGTGGTCGACCTGCTGTGGCAGACCGACGAGCTCCGCCGCGAGCGCCCGACGCCCGTGGAGGAGGCGGGCACCGTCGCCTTCTACCTCAACGACCTCTCGCACTCCGTGGTGCCCGACGTGGTCGAGCGCTTCGTCACCCAGCTGCGGGCCCTCGGCGCCCACCTGCCGCCCACCGCCACCCCGCTGCGCTTCGGCACCTGGGTCGGCGGCGACCGGGACGGCAACCCCCACGTCACGCCGGAGGTCACGCTGGAGGTCCTGGCCCAGCAGCACGACCTCGGCATCGGCCTGCTGCTGGCCTGCACCGACGAGGTCGTCACCGACATCAGCACGTCGAGCAGCATCGCCGGCGTGTCGCAGGCCATGAGCGACAGCCTGGCCCGCGACGCCGATGCCCTGCCCGACGTGGCGGCCCGCTGGGGCCGGCTCAACGCCGAGGAGCCGTACCGCCTGAAGGCGTCGTTCGTGCGCCAGCGCCTCCGGAACACCCGCGCCCGGCTGGCCGAGGGACTCACTCCCCGCTGGCCGGCCGAGTACCCCGACGTGGACGCCCTCCTGTCCGACCTGGAGGTGATGTACCGCTCGCTCATGGCCAACCGGGGCCAGCTGGTCGCCGAGGGCGCGCTGGCCCGGCTCATGCGCACGGCGGCGGGGTTCGGGTTCCACCTGGCCACCCTCGACATCCGCGAGGACGCCGAGCCCCACCACGCCGCCATGGCCGCCGCCCTCGACCGCCTGGGCGAGCTGTCGCCGCCCTACGAGACGCTGGACCGGGTGGAGCGGACCCGGTTCCTCAGCCGGGAGCTGGAGAGCAGGCGGCCGCTCCTCGGGCCGGCCTGCGTGCTGGAGGGCCGGCCGGCCACCACCCTCGCCACCTTCACTGCCATGCGACGGGCCCTCGACCACTACGGCCCGAAGGTGATCGAGACCTACATCGTGTCGATGACCAAGGGCATCGACGACGTGCTCGCCGCCGTGGTGCTGGCGCGCGAAGCGGGGCTGGTCGACGTCCACAGCGGCCTGGCGCGGGTCGGCTTCGCGCCTCTGCTCGAGACGGTGGGCGAGCTGCGGGCGGCCGGCGAGCTGCTCGACGGCCTCCTGCGCGACCCCGCCTACCGAACCGTGGTCCGGGTGCGGGGCGACGTGCAGGAGGTGATGCTCGGCTACTCCGACTCCAACAAGGAGTCGGGCATCACCACCTCGCAGTGGGAGATCCACAAGGCCCAGCGGGCGCTGCGCGACGTGGCCCAGCGCCACGGCGTGCTGCTGCGGCTGTTCCACGGCCGGGGCGGCACGGTGGGCCGGGGCGGCGGGCCCACCCACGACGCCGTGCTGGCCCAGCCCTTCGGCGTCCTGGAGGGGCCCATGAAGCTCACCGAGCAGGGCGAGGTCATCTCCGACAAGTACCTGCTCCCCAACCTGGCCCGCCACAACCTGGAGCTGGCCCTGGCGGCGGTGTCGGAGGCCACCGTCCTGCACCGCACGTCCCGCCTCGACTTCGACCTGCTGGCCGAGTGGGACGCCACCATGGACGACTTCTCCGACGCCGCCTCGGCTTCCTACCTCTCGCTGCTCGCCCAGCCGGAGCTGCCCGAGTACTTCCGGGACTCCACGCCCGTGGAGGAGCTGGGCGAGCTGAACATCGCGTCGCGGCCGCCCCGCCGGCGGCCCGGCGGCATCGAGTCGCTGCGGGCCATTCCCTGGGTGTTCGCGTGGACGCAGTCCCGCCAGATCATCCCCGGCTGGTTCGGGGTCGGCTCCGGCCTGGCGGCGGCCCGCGAGGCCGGCCACGAGAAGACACTGATCGACATGTTCGGCGGCTGGCACTTCTTCCGCACGTTCATCTCCAACGTGGAGATGGTGCTGTCCAAGGTCGACCTCGGGATCGCCGGCCGCTACGTGGAGCGGCTGGTGAACCCGAGGCAGCACCACTTCTTCGAGTTGATCAGCGCCGAGTACGAGCTCACCGTCACCGAGCTCCTGCGGATCACCGGCCAGCGCAGCCTGCTCGAGCGCCAGCCCGGCCTCACCCGCACGCTCGCCGTCCGCAACTCCTACCTCGACCCCATCAGCCACCTCCAGGTGAACCTCCTGGCCCGCTGGCGCCAGCACGGCGGCCACCCCGACCCGCTGCTGCGCCGGGCTCTACTGCTCACCATCAACGGCATCGCCGCCGGCCTGCGCAACACCGGCTGACCGTCAACGCGTCCCGAGCAGGCGCTCCAGGAGCCGCGGTTCGGCGGGCCACGCCTCGAACAGCACCTCCCGCGGGACGCGGCGGGCGGCGTAGCGCAGGGCCAGCGCCACGACCACCACGTCGTCGAGCGGCCCGATCACGGGCAGGAACTCGGGGATCAGGTCGATGGGTGAGAGCACCCAGACGGCGGCCACCGCCACCGCCACCTTGGCCCGCCGGGGGACGCGGGGGTCGCGCCGCAGCACGCGGGCCACGGTCACGCACGCCGGCAGGAAGGCGGCCAGGTCCCTCACCAGTCCGGGCGGCAGCCGGCGGGCCAGCACGACGAGGACGGCCCACGACGCCACGACGACGGCAGCCGTCACCACCACCACCCGGACGATCGTCACGCCGCTCCGTTCTCCCGGCCGGCGTTTCCGTGCGCCGGCGTGCGGGAATCCCAGCATGGTGCTGCTCCCGTCCTGCCGCCATCCGCGACCGGTCGAGCTGTCGGCCTGGTTCGACGGCGAGGGAACGCCGGCCGTCGGGCTCCACGTCGCCGACTGCCCGCGCTGCCAGGAGGCGCTGCGGGAGTGGGAGGACCTGCGCCGGCGCCTCCGTCCCGGCGTGCGCTCCTCCGCGCGTCGCTAGCGACGCAGCACTCGCTCCTCGCCGTGCACGGCCACGCCGGCGAGCACGAGGAGGGCGATCAGGACGGCGCCGCCCAGGGCGTCCCGCGCGTACGCGCCCGCATGGGGCACGCCGCCCGTGCGTCCGTCCCAGACCACCCGCAGGTGACCGTCGGGGAGCCCGGGCACAGGCGTCGACGGGTCGCCGACGTCGAGCTCCAGGCGGCCCATGGTGTTGTCCATTGTCATCACGTGGACGGGCACGCCGGCGGCCACCACGCGCCCGGCTTGGCGTACGTCGCCCAGGGCGTACACGGCCAGTTCCGAGCGGGTGATCGGCACGAGCGACGAGCCGATGCCGCTGCGGCCGTGGTTCCACACGTCCTCGCCGACGCCCCACCAGGTGGTGAACCTGCCCTTCGGGTCGTCCACGAGGGGCGTGGTCGCCGTCACCGTGTAGTCGGTGCCGTCGGGGTGGCGGATCGTGGCGTGCAGGTGGACGCGGTCGTGGGGCGGCAGCGGGGTGACGCGCGGGTTGCGGTCCTCGGCGGTGAGGCGGAGGTCGGCGGCGGCGGCGGTCTGCGTACCGCGGAAGTAGGGGCCGCGCTCGACCGACGAGCCGCCGGCCGAGGACACCTTGGCCACCTCCTTGCCGGGGGCCGTCTCCTTGGCCGCCACCGCGCCGAGGGCGACGACGCCGAGGACGGCGGCGGCCACACCGACCAGGGTGGCGGGCGACGGACGGGTGCCGGCGGTGTGCCCGCGCGCGACGGACACGCCCACGAAGCCGGCCACCGCCACCAACGCCAGGATCGGCAGCATCACCAGGAATTCCTGGCGGTACGTGAGCCAGTGCACGGGAGCGGGCGGGGGGTCCTGGGCGAGGATCCGGAGGTTCGTCGAGGGCAGGCCCACGGGGCCGAGGAAGTGGCTGTAGGTCGCGAGGACGAGGGCCAGCACCACGCCGCCGGCGGCCGCCGCCGCCGGCTCGCGACCGGTGGCGGCCCACCAGGCGAGCACGAAGGGCACGGCGATCAGCAGGCGGACGACGTACCACGTCACGCCCTGGAACTCGCCGAGGGCGGCGGCGTCGAGGAGGCCGCCGGCCACCACCACCCCGGCGGCGAGGGCCAGCGCCCAGCCGGCGTCGGCGGCCACACTCGGGTGGTCGGTCGCGGCCACGACACGGGCCCGCCGGCGCCACACCCACAGCGCGGTGAGGTACCCGAGGTAGATCACGCCGAAGTGCACGGGAATCCCGGTGACCCACGTGTGCTGGAGGTCGAGCCAGTCGGGATGGGACGGCAGCCCGATGGGTGCGAGGGACCAGTAGTAGACGGTGAGGACGAGGACCTGGACGGCGGTGAGAGCCGCCCCGCGCCCGGCACCGATGCCGAACCAGGCGGTGCCGAGGCCGAAGACGGTGGCGATCAGGAACGTCTTGGTGATCCAGTAGGTCCAGTACGGATCGTTCTCCCACAACAGTGCGTGGCCGACGACGGCGTCGGCGAGGATGGCCAGCAGGGCGACAGCGGCAGCGAACTTGGCCACGTCGCCGAGGGTGTCGAGCCGGTGCGGGTCGCCGGTGGTGGGCGACGGCGCGGCGGCCGGTCCTGGCGTGACCGGCCGGTCGAGCGTGGTCGTCACGTGTGCTCCTCGTGGGGTGCATCTTCGGCCGCCGGCTGCTCGACGCAGGGGAGGGTCTTCCCTGAATGGGACCGGCCCACACCGGGGCGTTTGTCGGCAGCGCGTGCCGGGTAGCTCGCGGCAGCCACGGCCGCACCTGCCCCGAGGAGGTCCACAATGCCCGACGCACTCGAGATGCTCATCGCCGATCACCGCAAGGTTGAGCGCCTCTACGCCGACTTCGAGAGCTCGCCCAGCACCAAGCTGGTCCAGCAGATCTGCAACGAGCTCACCGTCCATGCCGCCATCGAGGAAGAGGTCATCTACCCGCTCCTCGACCAGCTCCCCGACGGCTCGTCCATGCGCGAGGAGGCCGAGGAGGAGCACCAGGAGGCCAAGGACACCATCGCCGAGATCGAGGCCGCCGGCTGCGACCCCGAGCAGACCCGGTCGATGGTCGACACCCTCATGGAGTCGGTGAACCACCACGTCGAGGAGGAGGAGAACGAGGTCTTCCCCAAGATGCGCGACGCACTCGGGGGCGAGCGGCTCGACAGCGCCGGCCAGGAGCTGGCCGTGGCCAAGCTCCAGCACCTGCGCTCGGTGGTCGACCTCGAGGAGCTCTCCAAGGACGAGCTCTACGAGCTGGCCCAGTCGGCCGGCGTCGACGGCCGCTCCGACATGGCCAAGGACGACCTGGTCAAGGCCCTCCAGCGGGCCTGACCCGCGTCCCGAGGAAATAGCGCACCAGGTTGGTGCGCTATTTCCTCGGAATGATTGGCCGATGGTCCCGCTTCCCGCCCCGATGCTGGCGACCCTTGCCCGCGAATTGCCTGCGGGTGAGTGGTGCTACGAGCCGAAGTGGGACGGGTTCCGGTGCATCGCCGCCCGGGCCGGAGACGAGGTGACGCTCGTTTCCCGCAACGGGCGACCGCTGGCCCGCTACTTCCCCGAGGTGGTCGAGGGTCTGCTGGCCGTACCCGAGCGCGACCTCGTCCTCGACGGCGAACTCGTGGCGGATCGCTTCGACGACCTCATGCTCCGCCTCCACCCGTCGCAGTCGCGCGTCGAGCGCCTTCGGGCCGAGACGCCGGCCCGCTACGTCGCCTTCGACCTGCTGGCCGCCGGCGACGACCTGGCCGCGGCGCCGTACGCCGAGCGCCGGGCCGCCCTCGCCGCCGTGCTGGCCGACCCGCCGCCGCCTGTCGCCCTCACGCTCTGCACTGCCGACCCGGCGGTGGCCGAGCGGTGGCTGGGCGGGGCGCCGGCCGGGATCGACGGCGTGGTCGCCAAGCGGCCGGGCTCGCCCTACGAGGCCGGCCGGCGGTCACGGCACTGGGTCAAGGTGAAGCCGCTCCGCACCGCCGACTGCGTGGCCGCCGGCGCCCGGCTCGAGCTGGACGGGTCCGGCGTGGCGTCCCTGCTCCTCGGCGTGTACGACGGCGCCGGCGCCCTCCGTCACACGGGGGTGGCGTCGTCGTTCCCCGCCGCGCTGCGCAGGCTCCTGCTCGACGACGTCGGCCCCTACGCCACCGGGCTGGCCGGCCACCCGTGGGAGCACGGCTACGCCATGGAGCGGGGGCCGATTGGCCGCCTCAAGGGCGCGGCCGGCAGCTGGAACCCCGGGACCATGGTGCTGGACTGGGTGCCCCTGCGGCCTGAGCTGGTGTGCGAGGTCGCCTACGACCGGGTGGAGCCGAACGGTCGCTGGCGGCACCCAGCCCGGTTCGTGCGCTGGCGGCCCGACCGGGACCCCCGCTCGTGCACGCTGGACCAGCTGGTCGGACCGTGACCACGAGGGTGGAGGTCGACGTGGGCGGCCGGCGCCTCAGCCTGTCGAACCTCGACAAGGTGCTGTGGCCCCGGCCCGGCCTCACCAAGAGGTGGCTTGTCGACTACTACGCCGCGGTGGCCCCGGCCCTCCTGCGCCACGCCGGCGCCCAACCCGTGACCCTGCATCGCTTTCCCGACGGCGTGGAGGGTCCGCACTTCTACGAGACGAGGGCGCCGGCCCGTCCGGGCTGGGTGCAGACGGTCACGTTCCGGATGGCCCGCACCGGCAAGGTCTTCGACGTCGTCGTACTGGCCGACGAGGCGACCCTCGTGTGGGCCGCCCAGCTGGCGGCCGTGGAGATCCACCCCTACCTGGCGCCGGCCGCCGCCCTCGACCGCCCGGCCACGATGGTGTTCGACCTCGACCCCGGCGCGCCGGCCACGCTCGTCGAGTGCTGCCGGGTGGCCCGTTGCCTTCGCGACGTGCTGGACGGCATGGGGCTGCGCTCGTGGCCCAAGACCTCCGGCGGCCTGGGCCTGCACGTGGTGGTGCCGCTGCACTCGGACGCCACCTACGAGCGGACCAAGGCGTTCGCCCGGGCAGCCGCGCTGCTCCTGGAGCGGGACCGCCCCGGCGAGGTGACGTCGTCCATGCCGCTGGCCCGCCGCACCGGCCGGGTGTTCGTGGACTGGAGCCAGAACGACCCCGGCAAGTCCACCGTCGCGGCCTGGTCCCTGCGCGGCTTCCAGGTCCCGACCGTCGCCCTGCCCGTGACGTGGGACGAGGTCGACGAGGTCGCCCGCACCGCCGACGCCCGCCCGCTGTGGTCCTACGCCGGCGACGCCCTGCGCCGGCTGGAGAGCGGCGACCCGATGGTGGAGGCGGCCACCCTCCGCCAGACCCTTCCTTCCTTCGATCCTTCGAGGTGAATGCATTCGGGATTCCGGAGGCATCCGCCTCGGCCGGCCTCCTGATCGGAGCGCCGGTCAGTAGTGAGCGAGGACTTGGGCGACGGGATGGCCGAGAACACCAGCCAGTTCCATCAGTTCGTCGGCGTCGAGCTCGTACTTCGCCCTGGTCGCGTTCCTGGCCGAGACCTCGAACCGGGCGAAGCCCACGGGCCAATCGAAATGCACCGACGGCAAGGGAACGACTGCGTTGCAGCAGGGCACCTGCACGTCGAGGTGGCCCAGGGTGCCGCCGGTCTCCTCCGCGAGATCGGTGTACCAGTCGAGCCCTATGGCCTTGCCGCACCTCCCACAGCTGAGGTCGGTCGTGTTCTCACCAGCGTCGACGAGGGTCACCTTCTCGTAGAACGTCGCTTCGACGGCCTCGACGCTGTCGCCGGGTTCGGCGAACAAGCGGCCGACGTAGGCCACCGCGGCCGCCGCTCCAGCGGCATCCGGCTGCCACACCGGATCCGTGGGGATGAGTCGGATGTAGGAGTCGCTCACCCGAACACCGATGGTCGCCCTGCCGCCGAGCGGCGAGGCGCACCTGTCAGGTGTCCCACTCGACGGGGAGCGAGAGCGGCCCCCGGAACGAGATGTTGGGCAGGAACTCGAGCGGCTGACCGGCGGCGAGACGGAGGGACGGCAGGCGCGCCGACACCTCCTCGAGGACGATCCGCGCCTCGAGCCGGGCCAGGGGCGCTCCCAGGCAGACATGCGCGCCGAAGCCGAACGACAGGTGCTGGCGGGCGTTGGGGCGGCGGACGTCGAACGCATCGGGTTGCGGGAACTTGGCAGGATCCCGGTTGGCCGAGCCGAGCATCAACAGCAGGTTGGCGCCTTGGGGCACGGTCACCCCGCCGATGTCGACCGGCTGCGTGGTCCGCCGCCGCCAGGCGATGATCGGGGCGTCGAGTCGCAGTACCTCCTCGACCGCCCCGGGTATCAGGGTGGGGTCGGCGCACAACTGGTCCCAGGCGTCGCCGTCCTCCAGAAGCCGCCGGAAGGCGTTTCCCAGCAGGCTCGTCGTCGTCTCGTGGCCGGCGACCAGAAGGTTGAGCGTGACCGTCGAAGCCTCTGCCGCGGTCAGGCCGTCGCCGTCCGCGTCGCGAGCCTGCACCAGGTCGGTGGTGAAGTCGTCCCGGGGGTCGCGGATGCGGTCCTCGACGAGGGCCTGGGCGTAGTGCCAGAAAGCCACGAGTCCGTCGGCCGCCCGGACCTGGTCCTCCGCCGACGGCTTCCCGTAGGTGATCAGGACCCGGCTCAGCGTTGCTTCCTTCACCTGGGCCACATCCTCGACGGGCGCGCCCAGGATCGAGAACAGGACGATGACGGGCAGGTCCCAGGCGAAGTCCCTGATGATGTCGGCATGGCCGAGTCGGAGCCGCTCGTCGCAGAACCGGGCGACGACGGCCCGCACCACCGGCTCCATGGTCGCCACCCTGCGGGGGGTGAAGGCGCTGTTCGCCATGCGGCGGACCCGGGTGTGGGCCGGCGGGTCGGCGTCGGCGAGCGTCGGGAGCAGGCCGACGTCGGCCAGCTTCCGCGCCGCCGCCGGGCACGGCGGGGTGAACGGTGCGAGGGCGTTCGCCGCCGAGAACACGGCCGGCGCGAGGAAGATGTTGCGGATGTCGTCGTAGCGGGTGACGACCCAGTGGTCGAGCGCCGGCGAGTAGAACGCCGGCGCCGCCTCCCGCGCCTCGGCGAGTTGCGGGTACGGGTCGGCCAGGTAGTCGGCGCCGAACGGGTCGAACCGCCCGGTCTCGAACGCGGTGTCCATGTCGGCCCCCCCAGTCGGCGTTTGCCGGATGCTACGCCAGGGGGCGAACTACCGCTTCTGGTAGGGGACCGGGAAGTTGGTCATGGGCACCAGGTCGCGGCGGTGCTGGCGGTGGGCCAGCTCCACGGCCTGCTTGGCCTCCAGGCGGGCCTGGGCCAGGGCCTGGCGCAGCCGCTCGTTCTCGTCCTCCAGGGCCATCACCCGGCGCACGCCCTCGAGGTTGAGGCCGGCGTTGGTGAGGTCCTGGATGCGGCGCAGGCGCTCGATGTCGCGGTCGCTGTAGCGCCGGCTCCCGCCCACCGTGCGCACCGGCTCGACCAGCCCCTTGCGCTCGTAGATGCGCAGCGTCTGGGGGTGCACGCCGGCCAGCTCGGCGGCCACCGAGATGACGTAGACGGCGCGGATGCGGGCGGGCTCGGGGCTGGGCATCACTCGACTCCGAGGTGGCGGCGGGGCGAATCGGTGGACGCCGCGGCCAGGGCCTCCACGGCCGCCCGCTGGGCGTCGGTGAGCTTGTCGGGGACGACCACCTCGACGGTGGCCAGCAGGTCGCCGCCGCCGGGCGTCTCGCCTCCGGCGCCGCGCCCCTTGACCCGGAACGTGCGGCCGGAGCGGGTGCCGGCGGGGAGCTTCAGCGACACCGGCTCGCCGAGGGTGGGGATCTTGATGGTGGCGCCGAGGGCGGCCTCGGCGAAGGTGACCGGCACGGTGAGGGTGATGTCCTTCCCCTTGCGGCCGAACAGTTCGTGTTGCCCCACACGCACCACCACGTAGACGTCTCCCGCCGGGCCCCCATTGTGGCCCGCGCCGCCCCGGCCCTTGAGGACGATGCGCTTGCCGTCCTCGATGCCGGCCGGCACGCGGACCTTGAGCTGGCGGGGCCGGCGCTCGAGGCCCGAGCCCATGCAGTTCGGGCACGGCTTCTCGACCTTCATGCCGGTGCCGCCGCACTCCCGGCACGGCTGGCTGAAGGAGAACAGCCCCTGGTTCTCGTCCCGCACCCCGCGCCCGCCGCAGCCCGAGCAGATGACCGGGGTGGTGCCGGGCGCCGCGCCGGTGCCGTTGCAGGTGGAGCAGGCGGCGTCGCTGGTGACGTTGACCGACGTGATGACGCCGTCGATGGCGTCGGCGAAGCTGAGGTTGAGCGTGGCCTCCAGGTCGTCGCCCCGGCGGGGACCGGGGCGGGTGGAGCGGGAGGTGGCCCGGCCCCGGCCGAACAGGCCGCCGAGGAGGTCGCCGAGGTCGTCGACCTTGAAGCCGCCGCCGAAGCCGGCGCCGTTGCGCGCGCCGGCGAAGGGGTTGGCCGCCGGGCCCAGGCGGCGGACGTCGTCGTACTCCTTGCGCTTGGCCGGGTCGCCGAGGACGTCGTAGGCCGCCGAGACCTCCTTGAAACGCTCCTCGGCGCCCGGGTTGGCGTCAGGGTGGTACTTCTTGGCCAGCCGGCGATAGGCGCTGGTGACGTCCTTCTCGGACGCCTTCTCGGAAACACCGAGGACCTTGTAGTAGTCCTTTTCGAACCACTCACGCTGCGCCGGCACGACCTGCCTCGCTCAGCCCTTCACCTTCACCATGGCCGGGCGGAGCACCCGGCCTTTCCAGCGGTACCCCGCCCGCATGACCTCGATCACCTCGGGCGCGTCGGCGTCGCCCTCCTCGTGGAGGACGGCGTCGTGCTCGTTGGGGTCGAACGGCTGGCCGGCCGGGTCGAGCCGCTCCAGGCCGGCGCTGCCCAGGGTGCCGAGGAGGTTGCGGTAGATGGGTTCCAGCCCGCCGGCGGCGTCGCCGTGGCTCAGGGCCAGGTCGAAGTTGTCGAGGACGGGCAGGAGCTTCTCCACCAGCTTCTCGGCCGCCCGCTCCTGGGCCTCGGCCTGCTGGCGGGCGATGCGCTTCTTGTAGTTCTCGAAGTCGGCCTGGAGGCGGCGCAGCGAGTCGAGGTACTCGTCGCGCTCGGCCTGGATGGCGCCGAGGGTGTCGATGTCGTGCTCGACCGCCTCGGCGGCCTCCTCGACCTTCTCGTCGTCGTTGCCCTTGCCCAGCAGCTCGTCGACCTTGGCCTGGGCCTCGGTGGCCTTGGACGACGGGGTGCCGGCGGAGGGCCGCGGTGCGGTCTTGGGCGGCGGGGCGGTGGGCGACCCCGGGCGGTCGACCCACCCGGGGGGCTTCGGGAAGTGGCCGGGGTGTCCGGGACCGGGCACCACTACCGGTCCTCGTCGACGATCTCGGCGTCGACCACGTCGTCGTAGCCGCCGCCGCCGCCCTGAGCCGCCTGCTCGGCCGCCATCTTCTCCTGGGCGGCCTGCTCGTAGAGGCGCTGGGCGAAGGCCTGGCTGGCCAGCATCAGCTGGTCGCTGGCCTGGCGGATGCGCTCGCCGTCGGTGCCCTGGAGGGCCGCCTTCAGCTCCTTGAGGGCCGACTCGGCGTTGGCCTTCTCGTCGCCCATCAGCTTGGAGCCCTGCTCGCGCATGAGCTTCTCGGTCTGGTGGATGAGGGTCTCGGCGTTGTTGCGGACCTCCGCCTCCTCGCGGCGCTGGCGGTCCTCCTCGGCGTGCATCTCGGCGTCCTTCACCATCCGGGAGATGTCGTCCTTGTTGAGCGAGGACTGGCCCGTGATCGTCATCGACTGCTCCTTCGACGTGGCCCGGTCGCGGGCGGACACGTGCACGATGCCGTTGGCGTCGATGTCGAAGGTGACCTCGATCTGCGGGATGCCGCGGGGCGCCGGCGGGAGGTCGACGAGCTGGAACTTGCCCAGCGTCTTGTTGTACATGGCCATCTCGCGCTCGCCCTGGAGGACGTGGATCTCCACCGACGGCTGCATGTCCTCGGCGGTGGTGAACACCTCG
>DASSMA010000029.1:0-99315 GCA_035689115.1 Acidimicrobiales bacterium | reverse complement strand
CTTGCCCTCCGACATGAGCACCCGGAGGAAGACGATGCGCTCGCCCTTCTTGCCGGAGATCTTCGCCCAGTCGTCGGGGTTGGTGGAGTTGGGCAGGTCCTCGTGCTCCTTGTACTCCTGGCGGATCGACGCCGACAGGTCCGCCATCCGGATGCCGCGGCCCTCGCCGGCGATCTGGCGCTTGATGGAGAGCTTCTTGGCCCGGCGGACGATGTTCTCGATCATGGCTCCGGACGAGAAGTCCTTGAAGTACATGATCTCCTTGTCGCCGTTCTGGTAGGTGACCTCGATGAACCGGTTGTCGTCGTCCTGCCGGTACATCTCCTCGACGGTGCGCTCGATCATCAGGCGCACGGCCTTCTCCCGGTCGCCGCCGCCCAGCGAGTCGACCTCGCCCTGGTCGAGGGGCAGCTCGGCGGTGAGGTAGCGGGCGAAGATCTGGGCGGCCGCCCCCTCGTCGGGGCGCTCGATCTTGATCTTCACGTCGAGCCGGCCGGGACGCAGGATGGCCGGGTCGATGAGGTCCTCGCGGTTGGAGGCGCCGATGACGATGACGTTCTTCAGCGTCTCGACGCCGTCGATCTCCGCCAGCAGCTGGGGCACGATCGTGGACTCCATGTCGGACGAGATGCCGGTGCCGCGGGTGCGGAACAGCGAGTCCATCTCGTCGAAGAAGACGATGACCGGCATCCCCTCCTCGGACTTCTCCCGGGCCCTCTGGAAGACCAGGCGGATCTGGCGCTCCGTCTCGCCCACGTATTTGTTGAGCAGCTCCGGGCCCTTGATGTTGAGGAAGTAGCTCTTGGCGTTGGTGTCGCCGGTGACCTCGCTCACCTTCTTGGCCAGCGAGTTGGCCACGGCCTTGGCGATGAGCGTCTTGCCGCAGCCCGGGGGGCCGTACAGGAGGATGCCCTTGGGCGCCGGCAGCTTGTGCTCCACGAACAGGTCGCGGTGGACGAACGGCAGCTCGACGGCGTCGGTGATCGCCTCGATCTGGGCGTCGAGGCCGCCGACGTCGGCGTAGGAGATGTCGGGCACCTCCTCGAGGATGAGCTCCTCGACCTCCGGCCGCGGGAGGCGCTCCAGCAGCATGCCGGTGCGGGTGTCCATGAGGACGGTGTCGCCCGCCCGCAGCACCTGGCCGCCCAGCTCGTCGGACATCTCCACGACCCGCTCCTCGTCGGCCCGGCCGACGATGAGGGCCCGCTTGCCGTCGGCCAGCAGCTCCTTGATGGTGACGACCTCGCCGGCGATGTCCTGGCCGCGCGCCAGCACCACGTTGAGCGACTCGTTGAGCACGACCTCCTGGCCCCGCTTCAGCCCGTCGACCTCGATGCCGGGGTGGAGGGCCACGCGCATCTTGCGGCCGCCGGAGTACACGTCGACGGTGCCGTCGTCGTTGGTGGCCAGATAGGTGCCGTAGGCGGAGGGCGGCTGGGTGAGCTTGTCGACCTCCTCGCGCAGGGCGGCGATGTGCTCGCGGGCCTCGCGCAGGGTGTAGGTGAGCTTCTCGTTCTGGGAGACGGCCTGGGCCAGCTGGCCCTTCGTCTCGAGGAGCTTCTCCTCCAGGGTGCGCACCCGTTTCGGGGCGTCGTGGAGCCGGCGGCGGAGCGTGACGATCTCCTCCTCCAGCACCCGCACGTGCTCGAGGAGCTCGGCCGCCCCTTCGCCCCGGGCGCCCGTCCTGTCCTGATCCTCGGAGTCCGTCACGGCCACCTCCTCCTCAGGCGACCATACACGCCTCCCGGCGCTGCGACGGCGATTCCAAAAGGGTTTTCCTCGTCGAAACCGTGGAAACTCGCTATGCTCGTCTCCAGCACCCCAGACGAAGGCGAGGACCAGGGAATGAAGGTCTGGATCGACCAGGACCTGTGCACGGGCGACGGCCTGTGCGAGGAGATCGCCCCCGCCGTCTTCACGCTGCTCGACGACGGGCTGGCCTACGTGAAGGAAGGCTCCAAGGTCTTCGACAAGCCCGGGGGCCAGGAGGGTCTCGCCACCGTGCCGGACGGCATGGACGACGAGGTCATCGAGGCCGCCGAGGAGTGCCCCGGGGAGTGCATCTTCATCGAGAACTAGGTCGCCTCGGAAGCAGTCGCCTCGGAAGCGGAGCTTCCTCGCCCAGCCATCGGAGGCCGCCTCGGCGGCCGGCGTGGCCGGGCGCAACACCCCCGCCCCGCCGCGACCTATCCGTTCAGGCAGGGTCCCGTTTCCACCGCGCCCCCACGAGGGACGGCGAGGTCGGCCCGCAGCTCCTTGCTGGTGAGGGCGTAGGCGGTCCCCGGCTGGTCGGGCGCGATGGCGAAGGCCACGCCGATCACCTGCCCGGCCTGGTTCACGAGAGCGGCCCCGGAGTCCCCCGGACGCAGGGCGGAGGCCAGGATGAACACGTCCCGGCGGGTCTGGCGGCTGTCGTACAGGTCGCGGCCGACGGCGTTCACCTTCTCCCGCACCGCGGCCGGTGCGATCCGCAGCTGCTCCTGGCCGCCGGGGTGCCCGAACACCGCGCCCTGGTCGCCCACCTCGCCGTTGCCGACCGGCAGCGCCGGCCGGTCCAGGCCGGGGACCTTGATCACGGCCAGGTCCCGCGCGGGGTCGAAGACGACGACGGTGCCCTCCAGCGTGCGGCCGTCGGTGCGCTCCACCTGGGTCCGGCCCGGCCGGTGGCCGGCGACCACGTGGGCGTTGGTGACGACGGTGTCGGTGCCGACGACGAACCCGCTGCCCTCCTGGATCCGCGAGCAGGCGACGCCGGCGATCCGCACGGTCGAGGCCGCCACCCGAGTCTGGGTCGCCTGGGGAATGGGGATGGTGGCGGGCGGCGGGCCGGTGACGGGCGCCGGCCGCAGCGCCTCGAACACCTTGGGGAAGTTGGTCTCCCCCACGACCCGCCGCAGCGCCTGCATGGTGTCGGGCGGCGGCGGGAGGGCGCGGTCGAGGAACCGGGCGATGGCCGACTGGCGGGCGGTGCGGGACACCGAGCCGGGCACGTCGGCGATGGCCGGCAGGAGCAGCCACACCATGACGAGCACGCCGAGCACGCCGACGAGGGCGCCGACGGCGCTGTCGGCCATCCGAAGCGGGCCGATGGGGACGAAGCGCCGCAACGACGACCCCAGCAGCAGGCCGAGGCCCTGGCCGATGAAGGCACCGCCCAGGAGCACGACCCCGGCGACCAGGAGCTTGCTGGTGGGGTCGCTCTTGTCGAAGGCCTCGACCGCTGTCGGGAGGAAGCGCGCGGCCACCACCAGCCCGGCGGCGAGCCCGACCCAGGACGCCACGCGCGCCAGGAAGCCGAGGCGCCAGGCGCCGAAGCCGGCGCCCACGGCGGCCAGCAGGATCGCGATGTCGAGCGAGTTCACGGGGCTCTCGGCAGGACCGTTATCCAGCACCGACGAGGCGGGCGGAGGTGAGGAACCCGGTGTGGGCCACCATGCGGTGGTCGGGTCGCACCGCCTGTCCCTCCACGTGCCAGGTGCGCACCAGTACCTCCTGGGTCTCGGCGAACGAGAACCCGCCGTCGGCCAGGGCGGCCCGCGTCTGGGCCGCCTGGATGATGCTCGGGGTGTAGGCGACAAAAATGCCGCCCGGGCACAGCGCCCCCTCGGCGTGCTTCACCACCCGCCACGGCTCGGGCAGGTCGAGCACCACGCGGTCGAACCCCTCCCCGTCGATGCCCTCGTAGACGTCCCGCTCCTCCACCTGGTAGCGCTCGGCCGCCTCGGCGCCGAGGAAGGACGCCACGTTGGCCTGGGCCTTGGCGGCGAAGTCGGCGCGCAGCTCGTAGCCGGTGACCACCGCGCCGGCCCGCAGCAGCGTCATCGACAGGGCCCCCGACCCGACGCCCGACTCGAGGACCCGGGCGCCGGGGAACACGTCGGCCAGGAGGAGGATCGGCCCGAGGTCCTTCGGGTAGATGACCTGGGCGCCCCGGGGCATCTTCAGGACGAAGTCGGCCAGGGTCGGGCGGACCGCCTGGTACCAGGCGCCGCTGGAGGAACGCACGACGACGCCCTCGGGCTGCCCGATGACCTCCGCGTGGGCGAAGAAGCCGGCGTGGGTGTGGAACTGGGCACCGGCCGTCAGGGTGACGAGGTAGCGGCGGTTCTTCCGGTCGACCAGCAGCGCCCGCTCGCCGGGCCGGAAAGCGCCCCTCACCGGACGGCGGTGGCCCGGGCCCGCAGGTTGCAGAACGCACACACCTCGGCGGTGGTGGCGGCCCCACACTTGGCACAGGCGTTGAGCCCGGCCCGCTCGGCCTCGGCCGCCGGCTGGAACAGGTCGGCGGCCTTGTCGAGGAACTCGAAGTAGAAGGCCGCCTTGGCGCCCGGCGAGCGCTCCTCGATGGCGTTGAGGCTCTCCTTGTAGCCGAGGTGCCGGTTGCCCTCGGCCATGGGGCACTCCTCGACGATGTAGTCGATGCCCCGGAGCACGCAGTACGCCGCCGTCTCCCGCTCGCCCAGGCGCACGAGCGGCTTCACCTTCCTGGCGAACCCGTTCCCGGCCGGCAGGGCCGGCCGCTGGCGGCCCAGGTACTCCACGTTCCAGCGCAGCACGTTGCCCAGGAGGACGGCCGCCTCGTCGTCGAGGTTGTGGCCGGTGGCGACCACGTCGTACCCGCCCTCGACGGCCGCCTGGTTGAACAGGTGGCGCTTGGAGAGGCCGCACGCCGAGCACGGCACCCGGCGGGCCGCGCGAGCGCCGTTCGGGATGTCGAAGCCGAGGTCGGCAGGCAGGTCGATCTCCACCAGGCGGGCGCCCCGCCGGTCGGCGAAGGCCCGGGCGTATGCCCCCGACGAGCCGCTGTAGGCGCCGATCCCGAGGCCCAGGTAGAGGCCGTCGACGTCGTAGCCGAGATCGAGCAGCATGTCCCAGAGGGCCAGCGAGTCCTTGCCGCCGGACACCGCCACCAGCACCCGCTCCCCGGGGGCGATCATGCGGTGCTCGTCGACCGCCTTGGCCACCTGGCCGCGGCAGTGGTGCAGGAAGCAGTCGGCGCAGAAGCCGGCGTTGTGCCGGCGCACCTCGATGACCGCCGGCTCCCGGCAGCGCCGGCACTTCACGACGCACCGCCGGAGATGACGGGGCGGATCTCCACCGTGTCGGCGTCGTCGAGCACGGCGTCGCCGGTGACGAGGGTGTCGTCGCGGATCACCAGCACGGACTCCCGGTTGATGTCGAGCCGGTCGAGCAGGACGTGCACGGCCACCGGACCGGCCACCTCGACCTCGCGCCGAGGGTTGCGCAGCAGGACCTTCACCGGCGGGGCCGTACCACCTTGGCCTCGCGGTCGTGGCTGATCAGCAGCGACTGCCCGGGTTCGAGCTTGGCGCTGAACGCGACCTCGGGCTTCTGCTTGGTGATGCGCCGGAGCACGCTCATGGCGATCCCCAGCGTACCGACCAGCGTCCAGATCCGGCTGCCGCCGATGAACCCGCGGCGGAGGGCCTGGGTGAGGAAGAGGCGCTTCACGCCCGGACCGTCCGCTTGCGAGACGAAACCATTCAGACCCGCCGGATCTCGACGAGAGTGGTGCGCTTGCGGCCTTTGCGCCGGCCCAGGATGTAGGCGGCCCCCACCACGGCCACCGCCGCCACCACGCCGGCGACGAGGAGGAGGGGCCGGGCCGCCTGGGTGGTCTCGTCGACCTCGCCGCGGATCTCGCGCAGCTTGGCCTCGATGGTGCTCCGGGTGATCGGCCCGTCGACGTCGGTGGCCATCAGCCGATCGATCCGGTGCGCCGGGCCCGGCGCTTGGCGCTGCCGATGGCCCGCACGGCCAGGATGGCCACCACGCCGGCGGCGAACGCGGTCAGCAGGTAGGGCACCCACGACCAGTGCCCGGTGAAGGTGCTGCCGGTCTCGGTCTGCAGCGCCCGCAGGAGGGCCAGCAGCCACAGGAGCAGCCCGAAGGTGAGGGCGAAGGACCCGATCACGCCCCGGGCGACGAAGCGCCGCAGCCCCTTGAGCGGCTCGATGGTCTCCTGCTTGGCATAGCCGACGATCAGGTCCCACAGCTCGTTGGCGAGCGTGGGAAGGCTCTTCTGGCGCGTCTCGCGCTCCTGTGTCGTGGTGGCCATCGGCGGCCTTGCTTATCCCCCGGACAATCGGTACGCAAGCCCCGCCGCCGCGTCGGCCGCCATCGCCGTCAGCAGAGGGAGCCGCTCGGCGTGACCGGCCGCCTCCAGAAGCCGCTGCTGGTCGACCGGGCCGAGCGGTGCGACGGCCGCCAGCTGCCACGAGGCCAGCTCCGGCTCTGGGTGGAGGGCGAAGGTGGCAGGGGCGGGCGCCTCGCCCAATTCGCCGGCCAGGGCCAGGGCCCGGCGGACGGCCCCTTCCGCCTCGCGGAGCGCGGACGCACCGTCCTCGGGGAACGGTTCCTCCGGCAGCTCCTCCACCAGCGCCAGCGGGTACGGGTCGTCGGGCAGCCACGAGACCACTCGGAGCCGCCGGGTGCCGACGGCGACCAGCGCCCACCGACCGTCGCCCAGCGGGGCCGTCTCCCGGATGTGGGCCACCGTCCCGACGCCGAAGCGCACGTCCCCGCCGCCCACCTCCCATCCACGCTCGATCAGCACCACGCCGAACTCGCCGCGGTCGCGCAGGCAGTCGTGCACGAGGGCCTGGTAGCGGGGCTCGAAGACGTGCAGCGGGAGGAGGGCACCGGGGACCAGCACGCCGCCGAGGGGGAACATCGGCAGCGGCACCGCCGCCGGCTCGGCTCCGATGTCCACCGGGTGAGGCTACCGGCGCCCCGCCCGGCTTCAGTGGGGCGCCAGGGCGTCCGGGGTCGGGGCCTCCGGGTAGCGGGCCAGGATGGCGCCGACCTGCTCCTGGAGGGCCCGCCCGAGGGCGTCCCGGGGCAGGTCGTTCACCACCAGCGAGAAGGACAGCGCCGTCCCGCCCGGTGGCGGGTCGACCCAGCCGCTCAGCGCCGCCACCCCGTCAACCGACCCGGTCTTGGCCCGCAGGCGCCCGGCCGCCGGGTTCCCGGCGAAGCGCTTGGCGAGCGTGCCGTCCCGACCGGCCACGGGGAAGCCGGCGGCCAGGGGCCCCGCCGGTCCGGCCCGGTCGACGGCGGCCAGGAGGAGCCCGCAGGTAGCCCGGTCGGAACGGTCGAGCCCCGACCCGTCGACCGTCGAGAGCTGCGAGACGGGCAGGCCGAGCCCGGCGAGGGTGTCGCGGACGACGCCCAGGCCGGCGGCCGTGGTGCCCGACCCGGCGAAGCGGTGGCCCAGCTCCTTCACCAGCAGCTCGGCCGTCTGGTTGTCGCTCTCCCGCAGCATCTCCCCCACCACGTCGCGCAGGGGTGGCGACGGCACCGAGGCCACCACGGCCGTCGCCGCCGGAGCCCGCCCCTCGGCCGGCCCGCCGGCGACGGTGACGCCGCGCGCCTGCAGGAGGGTGGCGAACACGGTGGCGGCGTGCAGGTCGGGCTGGGGGGCGGCGACGTGGAGCGGCGCGAACGACACGAACCCGTCGTTCACGTCGAGGGCACTGGCCGGCCCGGACTCGAAGTCGGTGATGTAGGTGGGCTTCCACGTCGGGATGTAGCGCTGGCTGTCGTAGCGGCTCTCGTCGCCGACCACGCCCCCCCGGACCTCCCGCACGCCGGCCGCCACCACCGCGTCGGCCAGCGACTCGAGCGGCGTGTACACCTGGGGCTGGTTCTCGAAGTGGGCGGCGTAGTCGGCTGTCGCCAGCAGCGGGTCGCCGCCGCCGACGAGCCACAACGGGCCGTCGACCACGCCCCCGGCCGCCGGTGCCGAGGCCCGCACCTCGGTGACGAAGCGCTCGTCGGGGCCCAGCCGGGCCAGGGCGGCCGTGGCCGTGAGGATCTTCAGGTTGGACGCCGGGATGAGCTCCGCCCCGGCCCGCAGGGCAACGACGGACCGGGGCCCCTGGTGCACCACCAGGCAGGAGCTGGCGGCGGCCTGCCCCAGGGTGGGATTGGCCAGGGCGGCCTCGAGCTGGGCCCGCAGTCGGGCGTCGGCCACCGCCCGGGCGAGGAAGGCGGGCGCCCGCCGGGCCGAGAGCACCGCCACCGCCGGCGCCGGCCCGCCCGGCTCGGCACCACCGGCCGCCGGCGCCCGCAGCGCCGCCACGCCGGACGAGGCGGCAGCGAGAGCGAGGACGACGGGAACCAGCCAGCGACGCACGGGAGGTCGAGGATAGGGTCGCCGGCCCGGTTGCGGCCGTCGCCGGCGGGGTACGCATGCGGGCGATGGCACCAGGTGACAGCGCGCCCGACGGGATCACCCTGCTCGAGGTGATCCGCTTCCTCGAGGACGCCGGCTACACCGCCCAGCTGGTGCCGGCCGACGAAGGCCAGATCCGCTGCCTCGTCTGCGCCGCCGTGAGCCCCGCCGCCGGCGTGTACGCCGACCGGCTGTGCCGCACGGAGGGCGCCTCCGACCCCGACGACATGGTGGCCGTCGCCGCCGTGCGCTGCCCCCGCTGCGGGGCCCGGGGCACGCTGGCCCTCAAGTACGGGCCGGGTGCCTCCCCCGACGAGGCGGAGATCCTCGCCCACCTCGACCGCTCCGGCGCCCGGCCGGCGGCCGCCCCCGGCTAGGGATCCTCCTCCGCCCCGGCCGGCTCCAGGGCGGCCCGGAAGAACGCGCGGACGTGCTCCAGCCGGCGCTCCATGGCCTCGGCCGCCAGCGGGTCGCGGTCGAGCAGCGACTCCAGCAGGGGCAGGTCGCCGAAGTAGCTCAGCAGGGCCCCGTAGCCGGAGAGCAGCAACTGCTCGGGGTCGTGGCGGCGGAAGCGGCCGGCCGCCATCTCCCGCTCGAAGAACCCGCACGCCCGCGCGAACAGGGGCCGCAGGGCGTTGCCCAGGTCCAGGCCCAGGTGGTCGCCGCCGTCGAGGGCCTCCCGGCGCACCAGGCGCACGAAGTCGGGGTTCTCGGCGAAGAACCGGAAGCCGGCGGTGAGGACGTGGTCGACCTGGGCCCAGCCGTCGGTGGGGCGCTCGATGGCCTCGTTGACGCGGTCGAACCAGTCGACCAGCGCCTGCTGGAACACCTGGCGGTACAGCGACTCCTTGGACGGGAAGTGGTGGAGCAGGCTGGGCCGCCGGATGCCGACGGCGGCGGCGATGTCGTTGAGCGACGTGCGGTCGTAGCCGTGCAGGGCGAACAGCCGCCGCCCCTGGTCCAGGATGGCCTGGCGGGTCGAAGTCGCCTCGGTCACCGGCATCGTGCCGGGAGCGTAGGCGTCCCGCGGCCCGTGGGCGGGAAATGGGTCGCTTGTCCAGCCGGTAGGTTTGCGCCGTGGACATCGTCTCCGCCCTCTTCTGCGAGAACATCAACCTGCGCCAGGCGTCGCCAGGGGGCCCCACCCGGATCGACCTCACGGGCGTGATGTTCTCCCTGGCCGCCACCGGCGAGCCGCCCGTCACCATCGCGCCCCACCTCGTCGTGCTCGTCCGGTGCCGGGCCGACGAGCCGGGCAACGGCGTGCTCGAGGTCGTCTTCCGCGACGAGGCGGGCGAGGAAGTCGCCCGCAACGCCTCGCCGTTCATGGTGGAGCCGGGGAAGTTCACCTACCGGCTGGTCCGGGGCGAGCTCACCTACAAGGCGCTCGGCACCATCGAGGCTCACTGCCGCGTGGGCCAGGGCCCGGTCGTGGCGGTGCCGCTCACCCTCCTTCCCGCGCCCTGACCGCCTGGGCCGATGCCCTTCGCCGCTGCCCTCTCCGAGCACCCGGTGCCCGCCACCGCCGTGGCCGAGGTGGCCGGGCAGGTGCTCGAACAGCTGGGCCCCGGCCCCGACCTGCTCGCCCTGTTCGTCACCCCCCACCACGCCGGCGCCCTCGAGGACATGGCGGCGGCCCTCGGGGAGATCCTCCGCCCCGGCGCCCTCGTCGGCTGCGCCGCCGGAGCGGTGGTCGGCACCGGCCGGGAGGTCGAGCGGTCGGCCGCCGTGAGCCTGTGGGCCGGGTCCTTCGGACCCGTCGAGCCGGTGCGCCTCACCGCCGTGCGCGCCGCAGACGGAACCGTCGTGGACGGGTGGCCGGCGGCCCTGCCCTTCGAGCCGTCCACGCTCGTGCTGCTGGCCGACCCGTTCTCGTTCCCGGTCGACACGCTCTACCAGGAGCTGGCCGAACGCCACCCCGGGCTCACCGTCGTGGGCGGCAACGCCTCGGCGGCCGTGGGGCCGGGCGGGAACCGCCTCGTGCTGGGCGGCGCCGTGCACACGGCCGGCGCCGTCGGCGTGCTGCTGGGTCCGGGCGTCGAGGTCGAGGCGGTCGTCTCCCAGGGCTGCCGCCCCATCGGCCGGCCCTACATCGTCACCGCCGCCGAGCAGAACTACGTCCACGAACTGGGCGGCACGCCGGCCCTGACCCGGCTGGTGCAGATGAGCGCCGACGGCATGCCGGAGTCCGACATCGACCTCATCGACGCCGGGCTGCACCTCGGGACCGCGGTCGACGAGCACAAGCTGGACTACGAGCAGGGCGACTTCCTGGTCCGCAGCGTCCTCGGGGCCGACGAGGACACCGGGGCCATCGCCGTCGACGACGTCGTGCCGGTCGGCGCCACGGTGCAGTTCCATGTGCGCGACGCCGTCACCGCCGACGAGGACCTGCGGCACCTTCTGGCCGGCCGGGAGGCGGGCGGCGCCCTCGTGTTCACCTGCAACGGCCGCGGCCAGCGCTTCTTCGGCGAGCCGGACCACGACGCCCGGGTGCTCGACGAGCGGGTGGGCGTGCCGGCGGCCGGCTTCTTCGCCGCCGGTGAGTTCGGCCCTGTCGGTGGGAAGAACTTCCTCCACAGCCTCACGGCGTCCGTCGCCCTGTTCCGGGACGCCCGCGCCGGATAGCCCCCGTCACCAGCCGCTCAGTAGGGTGTGGTCATGAACGACAAGGATCTGGAGCAGCTCGGCATCAACGTCATCCGGGGTCTGGCGATGGACGCCCCCCAGGCCGCCAATTCCGGCCATCCCGGCACGGCGATGGCGCTGGCACCCCTGGCCCACGTGCTCTGGACCAAGGTGATGCGCCACGATCCGAGCAATCCCGACTGGCCCGATCGCGACCGCTTCATCCTGTCGTGCGGCCACGCCAGCATCCTGCTGTATTCCATGCTCTACCTCACGGGCTACGGGCTCGAGCTCGACGATCTCAAGGCGTTCCGCCAGTGGGAGAGCAAGACCCCGGGCCACCCCGAGGTCCACCACACCAAGGGCGTCGAGGTCACCACCGGGCCGCTCGGCCAGGGCATCGGCAACGCCGTCGGCATGGGCATCGCCGAGCGGTGGCTGCGGGCCCAGTTCTCGCCCGAGCTCTGCGACCACTACACCTTCGTGATCTGCAGCGACGGCGACCTGCAGGAGGGCATCAGCCACGAGGCCGCCTCCCTCGCCGGCCACCTCGGCCTGGGCCGGCTGGTCTTCGTCTACGACGACAACCACATCTCCATCGACGGCCCCACCGAGCTGTCGTACAGCGACGACGTGCCCGGGCGCTTCGCCGCCTACGGCTGGCACGTCGACGACATCGGCGAGGTGGCCAACGCCACCGACGCCCTCGAGGCCGCCCTCCGCCGGGCCATGGCCGTCGAGGACAAGCCGTCGATGATCGTGCTGCGCAGCCACATCGGCTGGCCGTCGCCCAAGTACACCGACACCGCCGCCGCCCACGGCAACCCGATGGGCCACGACGAGATCAAGGTCGTGAAGGAGATGCTCGGCCTGCCGCCGGAGGAGACCTTCCACGTCCCCGACGAGGTCCTGGCGATGTACCGGGAGTGCATCCCCCGCGGCCAGGCCATGCGGGCCGAGTGGGAGCAGCGCCTGGATGCGTGGACGGGCGACAGGGCCCGCTTCGACGCCTGCCTCTCCGGCACAGGCCACGACGGGTGGGCCGAGAAGCTCCCCACCTTCGAGTCGGGCAAGGCGCTCGCCACCCGCAAGGCCAGTGGCCAGTGCCTCCAGTCGGTGGCCGACGTGGTGCCCGGCCTGATCGCCGGCGGCGCCGACCTCACCGACAACTGCGGCGTGTTCCTGAAGGAGCACGGCGTGCAGTCGGCGGAGGACCCGGGCGGCCGGCTGATCTACTTCGGCATCCGGGAGCACGGCATGGCGTCGATCATGAACGGCGCCGCCCTGCACGGCGGCGTGGTGCCGGTGGGCGGCACGTTCTTCATCTTCAGCGACTACATGCGCCCGGCCGTGCGCCTGGCCGCGCTGTCGGAGGCCAAGGTCGTCTACTCGTGGACCCACGACTCCGTGGGCCTCGGCGAGGACGGCCCCACCCACCAGCCCATCGAGCACCTGGCCGCCATGCGGGCCATCCCCGGGCTGCGGCTCATCCGCCCGGCCGACGCCAACGAGACGGCCCACGCCTGGCGGGTGGCCCTCGACGGCAACGGTCCCACCGGCCTGCTCCTCACCCGCCAGGACGTCCCCGTCCTGGAGGGCACCGCCGACCGGGCCGACGACGTGGCCAGGGGTGCCTACGTCCTCGAGCCCGGGAGCGAGGAACCCGACCTGGTGCTCATCGGCACCGGGAGCGAGGTCCACGTCTGCCTCGGTGCGGCCGAGCTGCTGGCCGCCGAGGGCATCACCGCCCGGGTCGTCTCCATGCCGTCGTGGGACCTCTTCGAGGCCCAGGACGACGACTACCAGGAGGCGGTCCTCCCGTCGGACATCCCCACCCTGGCCGTCGAGGCCGGCGTCTCCCTCGGCTGGGAGCGCTGGGCCGACGACTCGGTGTCGATCGACGGCCGCTTCGGCGCCTCCGCCCCGGGCAAGGTCGTGCTGGCCAAGCTCGGCTACACACCGGAGAACGTCGCCGACCGGGCCAAGGCCCTCATCGCCGCCCTGGAGGACGAGGGGTGACGGCCGCCGGCAGCTCTCCCGGGGGCAGCCGGCTGCACCAGCTCTACCGCGACCACGGGCAGAGCCCGTGGCTCGACAACCTCACCCGCCCGATGATCGCCTCCGGCCGCCTGGCCGAGCGGGTGGCGGCCGGCGTGCGCGGGGTCACGTCCAACCCCACCATCTTCGCCAAGGCGTTCGAGGCTGGCACCGACTACGACGAGGAGTTCGCCTCGCTGGTCCGCAGCCATTCCGTCGAGGACTCCTACTGGGAGCTGGTGATCGAAGACGTGACCCAGGCGCTCGGCGTGCTGGCGCCGGTCCACGAGGAGTCGGGCGGCACCGACGGCTTCGTGTCGCTGGAGGTCTCGCCGGCCATCGCCCACGACGCCGCGGCCACCGTGGAGTCGGCCCGCTACCTGCACCGGCGCATCGCCGAGCCCAACCTGCTGGTGAAGATCCCGGCCACCAAGGAGGGCGTGGAGGCCATCCGCACCATGGTGTCCGAGGGCGCCAACATCAACGTCACCCTCATCTTCGGGCTCGACCGCTACGACGAGGTGATCGAGGCCTACCTGTCGGGCCTGGAGGCCTTCGCCGGCGACCTGGGCACGGTCCACGGGGTGGCGTCGTTCTTCGTCAGCAGGGTGGACACCCTGGTCGACCGGCGCCTCGAGGCCATCGGCACGCCCGAGGCCCTGGCGCTGCGGGGAAAGGCGGCGGTGGCCCAGGCCCGCCTCGCCTACCAGCTGTTCCTGGAGCGGTTCTCGGGCCCCCGGTGGGAAGCCCTGCGGGACAGGGGTGCCTGCGTGCAGCGGCCGCTGTGGGCGTCGACCTCCACCAAGAACCCCGCCTACCCCGACCTGCTGTACGTCGACCAGCTCATCGGGCCCGACACCGTCAACACGCTGCCCGACGCCACCCTCGACGCCTTCGCCGACCACGGCACCCTCGCCCGCACCATCGACACCGACGTCGACGGCGCCCGCCGCACGCTCGAGGCGCTGGCCGAGGTGGGCGTCGACATGGACGACGTCGCCAAGGTGCTGGAGGACGAGGGCGTGGCCGCCTTCGCCAAGTCGTACGACGAGGTGCTCCAGCGCCTCCACGACAAAGCGAACGCCCTCCACCAGTGATTGCCGCCGACATCCTCGCCCGGCTCCGGGCCGGCGACGCCACGCTGTGGCCCGACGGGAACGTGTCTCCCACCCGCCTCGGGTGGCTCGACGTCGCCGGCCGGATGCGCGAGGAGGCCGACACCCTGGTCGCCTGGGCCAGGGGCATCGACGCCGGACGGGTGGTCCTGCTCGGCATGGGCGGCTCCTCGCTGGGGCCCGAGGTGCTGCGCGCAGCAGTGGGCTCCGACCGCCTGGTCGTGCTCGACACCACCGACCCCACCACCATCGGCGCGGTGGACCACAAGGACGCCTTCTTCCTCGTGTCGTCGAAGTCGGGCACCACCCTCGAGCCCAACGCTTTGCTGGCCCACTTCTGGGAACTGGTGCCCGACGGCCGGCGGTGGGCGGCCGTCACCGACCCGGGCACCGCGCTGGTCACGCTGGCCCAGGAGCGGGGCTTCGCCCGTGTGTTCGAGAACCCGCCCGACATCGGTGGTCGCTACTCGGTGCTCTCGTATTTCGGGCTGGTGCCCGCCGCCCTGTGCGGCATCGACGCCGTCGAGCTGTGCGATCGGGCGCTGGCCACCGACGCCGAGGCGGCCGTCGAGCTGGGGCTGGCCATGGGCGCCGACGCCCGGCTGGGCAAGGACAAGGTCACGGTGGTTGTGCCCGAGCGCTTCGCCGCCTTCGGGCTGTGGGTCGAGCAGCTGATCGCCGAGTCCACCGGCAAGAGCGGCACCGGGTGCATCCCCGTGCCCACCACCGACGTGGAGACCGGCGACGACCGCCACGTGGTCGTCCTCGAGATCGACGACCCGCTGGCGCTCGGGACCGAGTTCTACCGCTGGGAAGTGGCGGTCGCGGTCGCCGGCCACGTCCTCGGGATCGACCCCTTCGACGAGCCCGACGTGGCCGAGGCCAAGGCCAACACGGCCAAGGTGCTGGCATCGCTGCCGCTGCCGGACGTCGAGAACCATGACCCCGGCGGCGTGTCGGAGTGGCTGCGCTCGCAGTTCCGGCCGGGGGACTACGTGGCCCTGCAGGCCTACCTGCCCTACCACCAGCGCCACGGACAGGGGCTCGAGCGGCTGCGCCGCGCCCTGCGCGACGGGCTGGGCGGGGCGGCGGTGACCGCGGGCTACGGTCCCCGCTACCTGCACTCCACCGGGCAGCTCCACAAGGGCGGCCCGCCGTCGGTGGTCGCCGTCCAGCTGGTGCCTCGCACGGCGGTCCACTCCGTGCCGATCCCCGGCCATCCCTACGACTTCAACACCCTGATCGCCGCCCAGGCCATCGGCGACCACCAGTCACTGCTCGACCGGGGGCGGCGGGTGCGGCGCTTCGCCGTCGACGACGTACTGGAGGTCAAGTGAGGATAGGGATGGTGGGCCTCGGGCGGATGGGGGCCAACATGACCAGGCGCCTGGTCGACGCCGGCCACGAGGTGGTGGCCTACGACCGGGACCTCACGGCGGTGGCCAAGGCGGCCGACGAGGGGGCGGTCGGTGCCTCCAGCCTGGAGGAGATGGCAGAGAAGCTGTCGCCGCCGCGGGCGGTGTGGGTCATGGTCCCGGCCGGCGGGCCGACCCGGTCCACGGTCGAAGCGCTGGGCGAGATCCTCGACGAGGGCGACACGGTGGTCGACGGCGGGAATTCCCGCTACACCGACAGCCAGGCCCGGGCCGCCAGCCTGGCCGAGCGAGGGGTCGCCTTCGTCGACGCCGGCGTGTCGGGCGGGGTGTGGGGGCTGAAGAACGGCTACTGCCTCATGGTGGGCGGCGACCGCGACGCAGTCCGCCGCCTGGAGCCGGTCTTCACCTCCCTGGCCCCGCCCGACGGCTACGCCCACGTCGGGCCCGTGGGCGCCGGGCACTTCACCAAGATGGTCCACAACGGCATCGAGTACGGGCTGCTCCAGGCCTACGCCGAGGGGTTCGCCCTGCTGGAGGCGGCCGAGGAGTTCCAGCTCGACCTGCACCGCATCGCCGCCCTCTGGAACAAGGGGTCGGTGGTGCGCTCGTGGCTGCTCGAGCTCACCGAGCTGGCCCTGGCCAATCCCGACCAGTTCGCCTCCATCAAGGGCGTGGTCGCCGACTCCGGCGAGGGCCGCTGGACGGTGCAGGAGGCCGTCAACCGGGCGGTGCCGGCGCCGGTCATCACCGCCGCCCTGTTCGCCCGCTTCGCCTCCCGCGACGAGGAGCGCTACGCCGCCCGCATCGTGGCCGCCCTCCGCAACCAGTTCGGGGGGCACTCCTTCTTCACCGAGGCGGCCGCCGCCGAGGACCAGAAGGCGGCCGAGCAGGAGCAGGACCTCCAGAAGCCGCCCGAGTCGTGAGCGGCTCCCAGCCCCTCTCCATCCTGCTGTCGAGGTCTCGGATCGGGACCCTGGCGGGTCCCGATCCGAGACCTCGACCGTCCGGCTCGTGACCGGCGCCGACGGCAACCCCCTCCTCGAGGGGCTCGACACCGAGCGCCGGGCACCGCCGTGCGCCCTCGTCGTCTACGGGGCGTCCGGCGACCTCACCCACCGCAAGCTGGTGCCCGCCCTGGAGGCGCTGGCGTCGGACCGCCGGCTGTCCCCTGCCTTCGCCCTGGTGGGCGTGGCCCGCACGCCGATGTCCGACGAGGAGTTCCGGGCCAAGGTGCTGGAGGCGGTGCCCAAGCCCAGCGCGGCGTGGGAGGCGCTGGTCGCCAACGCCCGCTACGTGGCCGGCGGCTACACCGACGACGCCACCTTCGAGCAGCTCGACCGGGTGCTCGGCGAGCTGGACGAGCAGGTGGGCACGGCCGGCAACCGGGTGCACTACCTGGCGACCGTCCCCGAGGTGTTCGCCGGCGTGGCCGCCGCCCTGGGCCGCCGGGGCCTGTCGACCCCGCGCGGCGACGACGCCTTCGTGCGGCTGGTGATCGAGAAGCCCTTCGGCCGGGACCTGGCCAGCGCCCTGGAGCTGGACAACGCCCTCCACGAGTCCTTCCGGGAGGAGCAGATCTACCGGATCGACCACTACCTGGGGAAGGAGACCGTCCAGAACGTCCTGGCCCTGCGTTTCGCCAACGCCATCTTCGAGCCCATCTGGAACCGGCGCTACGTCGACCACGTCCAGATCACCGTCGCCGAGTCGCTGGGCGTGGGCCACCGGGGCGGCTTCTACGAGACGGCCGGCGCCCTGCGCGACATCGTGCAGAACCACGTCCTGCAGGTGCTGGCCCTCACCCTCATGGAGCCCCCGGCCACGATCGACGCCAAGGGCATCCGCGACGAGAAGGTCAAGGTGCTCCGGGCCATCGACGTCCTCCGGCCCGACGACGTGGCCATCGACGTGGTGCGCGGCCAGTACGAGCGCGGCTGGGTCGAGGGGGCAGAGGTGCCCGGCTACCGCGAGGAGGAGGGGGTCGCGCCTGGCAGCCGCACCGAGACCTACGTCGGCATGCGCGTCAAGGTCGACAACTGGCGCTGGGCCGGCGTCCCCGTCTACGTCCGCACCGGCAAGCGCCTGCCCACCCGGGTCACCGAGGTGGCCATGGAGTTCCGCGACGTGCCCCACCTGCCCTTCGCCTCCAAGGAGACGCGGGGCCTCGGCCCCAACGCCCTCGTGCTGCGCATCCAGCCCGACGAGGGCATCGCCCTGCGCTTCGGCGCCAAGGTGCCGGGCCAGGCGTTCCGGGTGCGGAGCGTCTCCATGGACTTCTCCTACGGCGCCGCCTTCCTGGAGGAGACACCCGACGCCTACGAGCGGCTGCTGCTCGACGCCATGGTGGGCGACCCCACGCTGTTCATCCGGGCCGACGAGGTGGAGGAGGCCTGGAAGGTGGTGCAGCCGATCCTCGAGGTCTGGTCCGACGACGCCACCCCGCTGGCCCGCTACGGCGCCGGCACGTGGGGGCCGCGCGAGGCCGACCGCCTCCTCGAGCGGGACGGGCGCCGGTGGCGGAATCCGTAGCCGTCCACGGCGAGCTGGGCGTCTGGCGGGGCGAGGACGTCGGGCTCGGCCAGGTGCTCGACGCCCTGAGCGGGCTGCGGCGGGGCGAGCAGCGCACCGCCACCCGGGCCAGCGTCACCAACCTGGTGCAGGTCGCGGCCGGCGAGGACGAGGTCGCCCGGGCCTGCACGGCGGTCCACCGGCTCGGGCGACGCCACCCCGGCCGCAGCATCGCCCTCCTGCCCCGGCCGCGTGCGGAGCCGTCGGGCATCGACGCCGAGGTCATCCTCCACGGCTCGGTCCACGAGGGGCACCCCGTCTGGTCGGAGGACATCCGCCTGGTCGTCCGGGGCGAGCCGGCCTCCCACCTCGACTCCCTGGTGAAGCCGCTCACGCTCGCCGACGTCCCTGTCGCCGTGTGGTGGGTGACGGGCCTGCCCGATCCGGCCGACCCGCTCCTGCGGGCGGCCGGCGCCGTGATCGTCGACTGCGCCACCCTCGACGAGAGCCAGGTCGGGGCGGTGGCGGCCCTGGCCCGGCGCTTCGTGGTGCTCGACCTGTGCTGGGCCGGTCTGCGGCCCTGGCGCCAGGTGCTGGCCGGCCAGTTCGAGGTCCCGGCCGCCCGGCCCTTCGTGGCCGGCGTGCGGGCGGTCGAGGTGAGCGGCCCCACGTGGCCGGCGCTCCTGCTCGCCGGCTGGGCGACGTCGCGCCTCGGGCTCCCACCGGGCGCCGTCCGCCGTTCCCCCGGGCTCACGCCGGCCATCCACCTGAGCGCCCAGGCGGGCGGGCGCACCGCCACCTTCTCGGCCGAGCAGATGCCCGGGCCCGGCGGCTCGGCGATCGTGCGCGCCTGGTCGACCCTCGCCGCCGACGGCGCCCGCGACGACCGGCTCACGCTGCCCGGCGACCCCCTCGCCTGGGCCCTGGGCGAGGCGCTCACCCACCTCGGCCGCGACCGCACACATGGGCAGGCCCTGGCTGCGGCCGTAGGCTTCGCCGGGTGAACGGGGAGCTGCTCGTCGTCGACGACGTCCCGGGCGGCTTCGCCGCCTGCGTGATCGAGGCTTTCGGCGACCGCCCCGGCGAGGAGTTCTCCATCGCCCTGTCGGGAGGCGAGACGGCCAGGCAGTGCTACCAGCGGCTGGCGGCGGAGGCCGGCGACCAGGTCGACTGGTGGCTCGTCGACGTCTACTGGGGCGACGAGCGGTGCGTGCCCCCCGACCACCCCGACTCCAACGAGCTGCTGGGCCGCCAGGCCCTCCTGGAGCGGGTGGGCGGCGCCCACTCGATCTACCCGATGCGCTGCGAGGACGGTGCCGACCCCTACCAGCTGCGGGTCGGCGAGCTCGGCCGCTTCGACGTGGTCCACCTGGGAGTCGGCCCCGACGGCCACACCGCCTCCCTCTTCCCCGGCTCGGCCGCCCTCGACGCCGACCCCGGGCGCCTGGTGGTGATGAACGAGGACCCGCTCGGCAACCATCCCCACCGGCGCATGACCCTCACGCTGTCCGGAATCGCCCGGGCCCGGCTGGCCCTCTTCACCGTCTCGGGGGCCGAGAAACAGCAGGCCATGCAGCGCATCGCCGACGGCGAGGACCTGCCCGCCGCCCGCGTCCGGGCCGACCGTGTGGTCTGGCTCGTCGATCCAGCGGCCGCGCCCCGGTAGACTGGCTCCGTTGGGGGCCGTGGCGCGGCCCGCCGGAAGGAGACACCATGAAGATCGGCATCGTCGGCAAGGGTGGCGTGGGCAAGACCACCACCTCGGCCCTCCTTTGCCAGGTCTACGCCGGCCGGGGTCAGCGGGTGCTGGCGGTCGACACCGACTCGAACCCGAACCTGGCCCTCTCGCTGGGCCTCGAGCCGGAGGCGGCCGAACAAGTGCCGGTCCTCCCCCGTTCCCTGGTGGTCGGTACCGGCGACGGCGCCATCAGCCCCGCCCAGCTCCTCAAGGACTACGGCGTGCCCACCCCGTCGGAGGTGACGCTCCTCAACGCCATGGCCATCACCCAGGCGGGCGCCGGCTGAACCTGCTCCAGCCACGCTGCCGTGCGCAGCCTCCTGGGCGCAGCCATCGAGGAAGAGGCCGACGTCACCCTGGTCGACATGGAGGCGGGCCTGGAGCACCTGTCCCGCTCGGGCGGCACCCTGGCCTACGCCGACGTGCTGCTCATGATCATGGAGCCCTCCCGCAAGTCGATCCTCACCGCCGGGCGCACCATCGCCCTCGCCCGTGAGCTGGGCATCCCCCTGGTCTACGGCGTGGGCAACAAGGCCCGCCCCGGCGACAGCGAATTCTTCGAGTCGGTCTGCGCCGAGTACGGCGTCCCCCTCGCCGGGGTCATCCCCCACGACACCGACGTGGTCGAGTCGGACCGTTCCGGCCAGGTCATGGGACCCGAGCAGGGTGTAGCCGTACGGAATGCCGTCGAGGCCATCGTCGCCTTCGTCGACAAGGCCATGGCCGGCGAGGACCCCGGCCAGGCCGAGCGTGAGGCGCTCCTGCGCGAGCGCGAGCGGGTCGACAAGCGCCTGGCCGAGCTGAGCGCCGAGTAGCCGCTCCACCACCTCGATTCGCCCACGGCGGCCCCAAGCGGGCCGCCGTGGCGCGTCCGGCCGGCGAGCTCAGCCGGCAGGCGCCGACGCCTTGGCGTCGAGCACCTCGACCACGAACCACAGGGCCTCGTCCGGGGCGATGCCGCTGCCCTGCTGCGGGGTGGCGCCGTAGGCGAGATCCGAGGGGATGCCGAGCAGCCGCCTGCCACCGACCTTCATCCCGGGGATGCCCTCGGTCCAGCCCTTGATCACCCCGTTGAGCGGGAAGGTGGCGGGCTCGCCGCGCTTGTAGGACGAGTCGAAGATCTTGCCGGTGGAGCACGCCACGCCGGTGTAGTTCACCGTCACCGTGTCGTTGACCGTCACCACCGCACCCGTGCCCTGCTTGAGGTCCTTGGTGACCAGCTTCTTCGGTGGGGCGCCGGTCTGCACGGCGACCGGGGGCGAGCCCTTGGGGAGCTTGTCCTTGAGCTCGACGCACTTCTTGCCCTTGGCCGACCCGGCGACGGTGGTGCCGCTGGTGGAGGCGCCGCCCTTGCCGCCGCCGAACGAGAGCAGGGCGATGGCGCCGACCATGGCGACGACCAGCACGACCGCCCCGCCGGCGATCCACCGCTTCCGGCGCTGGGCGGCCCGACGCTGTCTGGCCTCGTAGAGGCGCTGCTGCTTGGCCCGCTGCACCTGGCGTGCGCGCTTGGAACCCGCCACGGCGCCCACCGTAGCAACCGCCTCCCGGGTGGGGCATGGCGGCCCCGCCCGGAATGCCGGGTTTCGTGAGCCCCCCGCAGCGAGGCATAAGTTGGTCAGCCATGGTCCTCGACCTGCTCACCGCCCCGTCGGCGGAGGTGCTCGCGGCGGCCGCCGAGGTCCGGGACCGGGCCCACGGCCGCCGTGTGACGTTCTCCCCGAAGGTGTTCATCCCGCTCACGCGGCTCTGCCGCGACCGCTGCGGGTACTGCACCTTCGCCACCGCGCCGGCCCGCCTGGAGGCGCCCTTCCTGGCGCCCGCCGAAGTGCTGGCCGTCGCCGCCGCAGGGGCGGCGGCCGGCTGCCACGAGGCTTTGTTCACGCTCGGCGAGGCGCCCGAGGACCGCTGGCCGGCCGCCTCGGAGTGGCTGGCGGCCAACGGCTACCGCTCCACCGTCGACTACCTCGTCGCCATGTGCCGCCTGGTGCTGGAGGAGACGGGACTCCTCCCCCACGCCAACGCCGGCGCCCTCGGCCCCTCCGACCTGGGCCGCCTGCGGGAGGTGGCGCCCTCGCAGGGGATGATGGTCGAGACGCTCAACGCCGGCCTGGCCTGCCACCACGGCGCCCCCGACAAGGCGCCGCCCCGCCGCCTGGCCACCCTCGAGGCGGCCGGCGAACTGGGGATCCCGTTCACCACCGGCATCCTGTGCGGGATCGGCGAGAGCAGGGGGGACCGCCTCGAGGCGCTGGAGGCCATCGCCGCGTCGGCCCGCCGCCACGGCCACGTGCAGGAGGTGATCGTCCAGAACTTCGTGCCCAAGGCGGACACGGCCATGCACCGCTCGCCCGCCTGCCCCCCCGCGGAGCACCTCTGGTCGATCGCCGCCGCCCGCCTGGTCCTGCCGCCCGAGGTTCACGTGCAGGCCCCGCCCAACCTGGCCGATGACTTCGGTGTGCTCCTCGACGCCGGCATCGACGACTGGGGCGGCGTCTCCGCGGTCACGCCGGACCATGTCAACCCCGAGCGGCCCTGGCCGGCGCTCGACCGGCTGCGGGCCGTCACCGAGGAGCGGGGCTTCACCCTGGCGCCCCGCCTCACCGCCTACCCCGAGTACGTGCACGCCCCGGAGCGGTGGCTGGCGCCGTCCACCCGAACCGCCGTGCTGCGCCGCAGCGACGCCGAAGGGCTCGGTCGGGACGAGCCCCGGTGGGCCGCCGGCGGCGACCTGCCTCCCCCCGCGCTGCTGCCGGCGCCGGCCCGCCGGTCACCGGGCGGCCGGGTGGCGGAGGTGCTGGCGGGCGTGGAGGCCGGGCAGGAGCCGGGAGTCGACGAGCTTGTCTCGCTGTTCGCGGCGCGGGGCCCCGAGGTCGCCGCGGTGGCCGAGGTGGCCGACGACCTGCGGCGCCGGGAGGTGGGGGACACCGTCACCTGGGTGGCGAACCGCAACATCAACTACACCAACGTCTGCACGTTCAAGTGCCGGTTCTGCGCCTTCTCCAAGGGCCCGCTGTCGCTCGACCTGCGGGGCGCGCCCTACCTGCTCGGCCTCGACGAGATCACCCGCCGGGTGGCCGAGGCCGAGGAGCGGGGCGCCACCGAGGTGTGCCTCCAGGGCGGCATCCACCCGAGCTTCGACGGCGACTACTACCTCCATGTCATCGAGGCCGTCCGGGCCGCCTCGGCCACCATCCACATCCACGGGTTCACCGCCCTGGAGGTCACCGAGGGCGCCCGGCGCCTCGGCGAGCCGCTGGAGCGCTACCTCCGCCGGCTGGCGGACGCCGGCCTGCGCACCCTTCCCGGCACCGCCGCCGAGATCCTCGACGACGAGGTCCGAGCCGTCCTGTGCCCCGACAAGGTCGACACCGAAGGTTGGCTGGAGGCCCACCGCTGCGCCCACCGCGTCGGCCTGCGCTCCAACGTCACGATCATGTTCGGGTCGGTCGAGCAGCCCGTGCACTGGGCCCGCCACCTCGTCCGCACGCGGGAACTCCAGAAGGAGACGGGCGGCTTCACCGAGTTCGTCCCCCTCCCCTTCGTACACATGGCCGCGCCCATCTGGCTCCAGGGCCGCAGCCGCCCCGGCCCCACCTTCCGCGAGGCGCTCCTCATGCACGCCGTGGGCCGCATCGCCTACTACGGCTGGATCCCCAACGTGCAGGTGTCGTGGGTGAAGCTGGGGGCGGCCGGCGCCCGGCAGGTGCTCCAGGCCGGCGCCAACGACCTGGGGGGCACCCTGATGGACGAGAACATCTCCCGTGCGGCCGGCGCCACCCACGGCCAGGCCATGGACGAGGCCGGCTTCGCCGCCGTCGTCGAGCCCCTCGGCCGCCCCCTCCGCCAGCGCACCACGCTCTACGGCGTGGTCGTCTGATGGTTCGCTCCGCGCCCTCCTGGCGCTGCGCTCACTGTCGCCGGCGCCCTGGCGGGCGCGACGGCGACCCCGCCCGGCCGTTGCTCGCCCGGGAGCGGCCATCCATGGCCGCTCGTCCGATGGTTCGCTCCGCGCCCTCCTGGCGCTGCGCTCACTGGCGCCGGCGCCCTGGCGGGCGCGACGGCGGGCGCTCGTCTGATGGCTGAGCGCCTACCCCGCCACCGCACCGGCGACCCCGAGCTGGACCAGCGGATCAACGACCTGCTCGACGCGGCCGGAGCCACCACCAACCGCGACCAGCTGTTCCAGATCGTCGTCAGCGCCGTGGGGCTGGCCGGCGACGACGTCGAGCGGCTCGACCTGAAGATCACCAACGCCGCCCTGCGGGAGCTGCGGGGGGCCTTCCGCGTCTTCGCCCCGTACCGGTCGGTGCGGAAGGTCACCATGTTCGGCTCCGCCCGCACCCTGCCCGACGACCCGCTCTACGCCCAGGCCCGGGAGGCGGCCGGCCTCCTGGCCGGCGCCGGGTGGATGGTGGTCACCGGTGCCGGCCCCGGGATCATGGCGGCCGGGCTGGAGGGCGCCGGCCGGGAGCGGTCCATGGGCATCAACATCCGCCTGCCCTTCGAGCAGGGCGCCAACGAGTTCATCGCCGGCGACCCGAAGCTGGTGGAGATGAAGTACTTCTTCACCCGCAAACTGATGCTGCTGAAGGAGTCGCACGGCTACCTGGTGCTGCCAGGCGGCTTCGGCACCCTCGACGAGGCCCTCGAGCTCCTCACCCTGATGCAGACCGGCAAGGCCGATCCGGCGCCGGTCGTGTTCCTCGACGCCCCCGGCGGCACCTACTGGAAAGCCTTCGAGAGGTTCATGACCGAGGAGGTGCTGGCCCGGGGCCTGGCCTCGCCCGACGACCGGGCGCTGTACTGCATCACCGACGACGCCCGCGAGGCCACGGCCGAGGTGCTGGGCTTCTACCGCAACTACCACTCGCGCCGGGTGGTCGGGAACCACCTCGTGATCCGGCTCCTGGTGGCGCCCACGCCGGTCGAGCTGGCCAAGCTGGCCGCCGAGTTCGCCGACATCTGCTCGGGCGGCACGCTCGAGGCCAGCGGGCCGCTGCCCGCCGAGGTGGCCGACGACGACCTGGTGGCGCTTCCCCGGATCGTGCTCCAGTTCAACCGCATGAGCCTCGGCCGCCTCCGCCAGCTGATCAACCGCCTCAACGCCCTCCCGAGCGTGGCGCCGGCCGGGTCGGTGGTCGCCGAGTGACGCCGATGCCGACGTCCGACGACGCAGTCGTCTACCGGCTGTCGGCCGCCGGAGGCCGTTTCCGGTGGCTGCTCGACCGGGTCGAGGTGGCCCACGCGTCGTGGCGCGACCAGTGGTGGGACCTCTACGGGCCCGCCGGCGGCAGGGCCCTGCTGTCGCTGGTTGGCGCGTCGGTCGAGGGCCGGACCCGCGTGGCGCTCGTGGACCACACCGCCCGGCGGGCGGCGACGTTCGCCACCGCCGAGCCCATGAGCCGATCCCACATCGGCGTGGTGCGCGACAGCTACGACGAGCCCCTGGTGATCGTCCGGGCCGAGGGGCCGTCCGGCCTCCACCTGGTCGACCCGTCCGGCGGCCTGCTCGCCCTCAGCACGCGGCGCCGGGCGGGCGAGGGGGCGGGGAGCGACGTGCTGATCACGCGGGCCGGCTCCCTGCTCGGCACCGAGCTGCTGTTCGGCGTGGGCCTGGCCCTGGAACTGCTGCGCGTGGGCCGACTGGGCCGGGTCGCTTGAGTCAGCCCGGCAGTGCTCCGAGCCCGGCGCAGAAGGCGAAGCGCTCGTCGGGGTCGAGGACCTCGTAGGGCTCGCCGGCCCGCCGGTTGGTCTCCTCCTCGACGGTGTCCCGCACCGGCCCCGGCGGCAGGCCGGCGACCTCCCCGGCCGTGAGGCCGGCCGCCCGCCAGGCGGCGACATGGGCGTCGAAGCGGTGGAACCGCAGCAGGGTCAGCCGCTCGGCGAGGACCAGTGCCGGCGTCGCCCCCGGCAGCTCGGCGAGCGGAGCCAGCACCGAGAGGGCGCCGCCCCCCGACCGGGCCGCCGCGTCGGCCACCCGGCCCGCCAGCCCGGCCAGGGTGGCGCAGTGCTCCTCCCTGCCGGACCACAGCTCGCCCGCGATGTCGCCGGTCACCCGGTGGATCGAGCCGACGATCCGGCGGCCGGCCTCCGTCAACCGGAGCGCCCCGGTGGGCGACTCGTGGACGAGGCCCTGGGCGATCACCTCGTCCACCATGGCGGGGCCGTCGGGCTGGTAGACGAAGAGGGCGCCGAGGTGGTCGCGGTGCACGGCGCGGTCGGGCACGGTGTTGCGCAGCATGGCAACGGTCTGCAACGCCCGGGGGCCGACGTCCCACTGCGTGAGCACGGGCGCCAGGCGCTCCCTTGCCCGGCCGGCGATGGCCAGGCGCAGGCGGTCGACGGCCGGCGCCGCCGCCGCGGCCACCCGGTGCGGCGCCAGCGGGCCCTCGCCGCTAACCGTCATCGTCGCCGTCCCGGTCGCCCAGCACGGAGATGGCCTTCTCGACCGCCCGCCGGGCCCGGGTGAGGCGGCGCTCTTCGGCCGCCGGCGCCGGGTCGTCGAGGTCGACCGCCGCCCGCAGGCGCTCCAGGGCGAGGTCGGCCAGGTCGTCGGCGATGGCCTGGAGGCGTTCCCGGAGCTCGTCGAGGTCGGCGGTCACCGCCGCAGTGTGGCACGGCCGGTAGCCTCCCCCCGATGGCGGACGACCTGGCCCTCGCCGACTACGTCGCCGGCGAGCGCGACCGCATCCTCGCCACGCTGGCCGAGTGGCTGCGCATCCCGTCGATCTCCGCCGAGCCCGACCGTGCGGCCGACGTCCGCCGGTCGGCCGAGTTCACCGCCGGCCTGCTCCGGGAGGCCGGGTTCGAGCACGTCGAGGTGGTGGAGACGGCCGGCGCCCCGTCGGTGTACGGCGACTGGCTGCACGCCGGCCCCGGCGCCCCCACCGCCCTCGTCTACGGCCACCACGACGTCCAGCCCGTCGACCCCCTCGAGGCGTGGACCTCGCCCCCCTTCGACCCGGTGGTCGACGGAGGGGTGCTTCGGGCCCGGGGATCGGTCGACGACAAGGGCCAGGTTCTCTACGAGATCGAGGCGGCCCGCGGGCTGCTACGGCGCCACGGCCGCCTGCCGGTCAACCTCAAGTTCCTCGTCGAGGGCGAGGAGGAGGTCGGCAGCCCGCACTTCGAGGCGCTGCTGGAGGCCGAGCGGGAGCGGCTGGCGTGCGACCTGGTCGTGGTCTCCGACACCACCATGTGGGCCCCCGACGTGCCGTCGGTGTGCATGGGCATGCGGGGCCTCGTCGCCTTCGACGTCACCGTCCGCACCGGCACCCTCGACCTGCACTCGGGCCTTTTCGGCGGGTCGGTGCCCAACCCCGTGCACCTGCTGGCCCGCATCGTGGCCGGCCTCCACGACGACGAGGGGCGGGTGGCCGTCCCCGGCTTCTACGACGACGTACGCCCGCTCACGCCGGCCGAGGAGGCGTCCCTGGCCGCGCTGCCCTTCGACACCGAGGCGTGGAAGGCCAAGGCCGGCGTGCGCCGGCTCGAGGGCGAGGCGGGTCGGTCCACCCTCGAGCGGGTCTGGACCCGGCCCACCTGCGAGGTGGTGGGGCTCACCGCCGGCTACGGGGGCGAGGGGATGAAGACCATCGTGCCCTGGCGCGGGAACGCCAAGGTCACCTTCCGGCTGGTGGCCGACCAGGACCCCGCCAAGGTGGCCGACGCCTTCTGCGAGTGGCTCCGGGCCCAGGTGCCCGACGGCGTCGACCTCGACGTCACGCCCATGGGCGCGGTGGCGCCGGCCCTCACGCCGGCCGGCCACCCCGCCGTCGGCGCCCTGTGCCGGGCCATCGAGCGGGTGTGGGGCAAGGCGCCCCTGTTCACCCGGGAGGGCGGCAGCGGGCCTGAGGAGGCCCTCGGCCGGGTCCTCGGGGCACCGGTCCTGTACCTGGGCGTGGCGCTGCCCGACGACCGCTTCCACGCCCCCGACGAGCGCCTGGTGCTCGACCAGTTCTGGAAGGGGCTGCTCGCCGCCGGCGAGCTGTGGCGGGAGCTGGGATCCGGTGACTGACGCCCTGCCCGACGCCCACGAGTGGGTGAGCTTCGAGGACGAGGACGACGACCGCACGTGGGTCTTCGACGTCACGTTCCTGCTCAGCCCGTGGACGTGCATCTTCGGCGCCGGCTGCCAGGGCGTGCTCACCGGGCCGGCGCCCGAGCTGGTGCAGGGGTGCTGCTCCTACGGCGCCCACTTCACCGACGACGACGACGTGGAACGGGTCGTCCAGGCGGCCCAGACCCTCACCGCCGAGCAGTGGCAGTTCCGGTCCCAGGGCCGGCGCCTCGGCGTGGTCAAGCAGGACCCCGAGGGCGCCACCGTCACCCGGATCGTGAAGGACGCCTGCATCTTCCTCAACCGGCCCGACTTCCACGCCGGCCCGGGGTGCGCCCTGCACCTCGCCGCCCTCCAGCGCGGCATCCCGCCGCTGGTCCTGAAGCCCGACGTGTGCTGGCAGCTCCCGCTCCGACGCGACGACGTCGACGACGGCGCCGGCCACGTCACCTCCACCGTGGGCCAGTGGGACCGCAAGCACTGGGGCGCCGGCGGCCGGGAGTTCCACTGGTGGTGCACGGAGGCCCCCGAGGCCTTCGTCGGGAGCGAGCCCGTGTACGTCGCCCTGCGCGACGAGCTCACCGAGCTGGTCGGCGAGGACGCCTACGACCGGCTGGCGGCCTATCTGGCCGAGCGGGCCACCGGTGCCACCGTGCCCCTCCCCCACCCCGTCGTCCGCCGGCGGTAGGGGTCACCCCTCCCGGAGGGCGGCGACGGCGGCGTCCACGGTCGGGTAGAAGCGGTCGCGGTCCAGGGTCTCGAACAGCCCGTAGCGGTAGACCAGGTCCTGGAGGCGGGTGCGCATCTCGACGAAGGCCATGTGGACGCCGGTGGCGTTCAACTCGACGTCGAGCTGCTCGAGCATCTCGGCGGCGCTCACGTCGATGTCGGTGATCGCCTCGCACTGCACGACGACCCACCGCGGCTGCTGCTTGCGGACCAGGCGCCGGACCTCGCGCCGGAAGGCGCCGGCGTTGGCGAAGAACAGCGGCGCCTCCCAGCGGTAGACGACGATGCCCGGCAGCTGGCGGGCGCCGCCGGCGTCCTCGACGTTGTGCCAGCTGTCCAGCTCCTCGACGTAGCCGAGCACCGCACCGTGGGGCTGCCACGCCCGCCGGAAGAAGAGCAGCACGGCGAGGATGATGGCGACCACGATCCCCTGGAGCACCCCGAAGAACACCACGCCGGCGGTGGCGATCAGCGACAGCACCGCCGCGCTGCGCCGCACCTTGAAGTACCGGACGAGCACGCGGAGGTCCATCAGGGTGAGGGCGGCGGCGATGAGGACGGCGGCCAGCGCCGACTGGGGCAGGGCCGAGAGGAGCGAGTTCAGGAACACGAGGAGCATGACGACGACGCCGGCGCCGACCACCGACGTCAGCTGCGACTTGGCGCCCGCCTGCTCGGCCACCGCCGTCCGCGACCCGCTGGTCGACACCGCAAACCCCTGGAGGAACCCGGCGGCGATGTTGGCGGCGCCCATGCCGATCATTTCCTGGTCCGGCTCGACCTCGTCGCCCCGCCGGGCGGCGAAGCTCGACGAGGTGGCGATGGTGTCGGTCAGCGACACCAGCGTGATGCCGATGGCGGCCAGCACGAGCGGCCCCACGTCGGACAGGCTCGTCCACGGGAGCGACGGGACGGGCACGCCCCTGGGCAGCTCGCCGACGGTCTTCACGCCGTGGGCCGCCAGGTCGAGCACGCCCGACACGATCGTGGCCCCGGCGATGGCCACCAGCACGGCGGGCACCCGCTTCGAGAGGCGCGGGAGGATCAGGAGGACGGCGAGGACGGCGAGCCCGACGAGGAGCGACTCCACCACCGTCTGGTCGATGCCCTGGGCGAACTTCCGCAGCTCGTCGACGAACCCGTCGGCGTCGGTGGAGAAGCCGAAGAGCTTGGGAAGCTGCCCGACGATGATGGTGACGGCGAGCCCGTTCATGTAGCCCACCTGGACCTCGCTGGAGAGAAGGTCGGCCACGAAGCCGAGCCGGCCGAGCCCGAGGCCCAGCTCGATGAGCCCGACCATCAGGGCCAGCATGCCGGCCAGGGCGATGGCGGTCTTCGGGTCGCTGCCGGCGGCGAGGAGCGGGACGATGGCCGCGTAGATCATCGGCGAGACCGACGAGTCGGGGCCCAGGACGAGGATGCGCGACGGCCCGAAGACGGCGTACCCGAGGAGGCACGCGATCGTGGTGTAGAGCCCGGTCACCGCCGGCAGCCCGGCCAGCTCGGCATAGGCCATCCCCTGGGGCACTAGGATGGCGGCCAGCACCAGCCCGGCCACCACGTCGGAGCGCAGCCACCCCCGCCGGTAGGTCCGGACCGCCCGCAGGCCGGGGACCCACCGCTCGAGGCCGGACGGCGGTCCGGGCCGGTTCTCCACTGCGGTCATCGGCGATCTCCCCGGAGTCCCCCCGAGGGTACGGAGCGCGCCGGCGCCGCAGAATCACCCCTGGCGGGTGAGCGTGGCGGCCTCCCGCCTGTCGGCCCTTAGGCTGGCGGCGACGGTGACGGCGAGGACGGCGGCGATGACGGCGAGGCTCACCGAGGCCGGCAGGTGCACCACCTCGAGGAGGAGCATCTTGGTGCCCACGAAGGCGAGGATGACCCCGAGGCCGGCGTTGAGGTAGCGGAACCGCCCCGCCATCCCGGCCAGGCAGAAGTACAGGGCCCGCAGCCCGAGGATGGCGAAGGCGTTGGAGGCGAACACGAGGAACGGCTCGTGGGACACGGCCAGGATGGCGGGGATCGAGTCCACCGCGAACACCACGTCGGTGGTCTCGATGAGCACCAGCACGGCCAGGAGCGGCGTCGCCAGCAGGCGGCCGGTGCGGCGGGTGAACAGCCGCTGGCCGTCGTACTCGCCCGTCGACGGGACGACCCGCCGCACCGACCGGAGGACCGGGTTGTTCTCCGGGTGGATCTCGTCGCTCGAGTGGCGGGCGATCTTCACCGCCGTCACCAGCAGGAAGGCGCCGAAGACGTAGAGCACCCAGTGGAAGGTCTCCAGCAGGGCCACGCCGGCGAAGATGAAGGCGGCCCGCAGTACCAGGGCGCCGAAGATGCCCCAGAACAGGACCCGGAACTGGTAGGCGGCGGGCACGGCGAAGTACGAGAAGATGACCGCCCACACGAAGACGTTGTCGATCGACAGGCTCTTCTCGATCAGGTAGCCGGACACGTACTCGCCGGCGGCCGCGCCGCCGAAGGCCCAGGCCACCACGGCGGTGAAGCCGAGTCCGAAGGCGATCCACACCGCCGACTCGACGGCCGCCTGGCGAAAGCCGATGGCGTGCGGCCGCCGGTGGACGACGAGCAGATCGCCCACCAGCAGGGCCGCGATGACGCCGACGAGGGCGACCCACGCCCACCCGGGCACGGCGACGTCGACGAGCCGGTCGCCACCCGAGGCGGCGAGCGTGGTGAGGCTGGACGGTAGGGGCACGGGTTCCTCCGGTGATCGCTGTGGACCGACCGAAGGTCTCTCCCACCCCGAGGGGCCACGGCCGCCGGGCCCGAGGACCGTGGTGACGACGACCGTGCCGGGGGATACTCCCCTTCGAACGAACAGCCTACCGGAGCGCCGGCGTCAAGGCGTCAGCAGGCGACCTGGACGTCCCGGTACGACCACCCGTAGCCGGTCTGGGGACTCTTCACCTGGTCCCAGGCCCACGTGCGCAGCCAGTGCCCGCACACCGACCGGTAGGGGAAGCTCAGCGTGCGGGAGTATGAGATCTTGCCGTAGTTGTTGCACTCCAGCCCGCACGACCCGGTGCCGGCGACGGTCCATTCGCCACTGAGGGCTGCGGTTCCTGCGGTGATGTCCTGGAACGTCACGTAGACGTTGCCGCCGGGCGTGAAGTTGTAGCCCCCGACCGGCACGGTCACCGACGTGTGCCAGGTGTCCGGCGAGGCACCCCCGCCGTCGGAGACCGAGAGTCTCCCCACCGTGACGACGGGCTTGTCGGCGGGAGCGGCCGACGCCACCTGGGGCGCCAGGGCGAGAGTGGCGACGGCGAGGGTGGCGGCGGCGATGAGCTTGCGCATGACTTCCTCCTTGGGACGGACCTCGTACGCCCGGTTCCGTCCGTGCCGGCGGGCAGCCGTTACGGCGGCGCCCCGGATAATGTCGATCGGGCGAGAGAGGGACGAGCGTTGGAGAAGCCGGCGCAGGCGAAGATCGAGCGGGAGCCTGCCTCCCGCCCCGAGGCGAAGCGGGCGCCGGAGCAGGCCACCGCCGGGCACGACGTCCCGGTGGCGCTGGAGCAGGCGGTCGGCGGCCTCGACGGGGCGGACACGGCCCGCCCGGTGCTGGCGCCGGCGGCACTGCTGGCCCTGCAGCGGGCCGCCGGCAACCGCGCCGTCGTGGCCAGGCTGGACGCCACGGCCCAGCGCGTCGCCGTCACCAACCAGGCCACCTCGGAGACGCTCTACAACCAGTCGAGCGGCGGGCAGGCCACCGCCGCCCAGTACAGCATCAACGCCAACTACGAGATGACCCGCGCCGGCGACAGCGGCGCAACGGTCCAGGTCAAGATCAAGTTCCTGAGCCAGGCGAGGAACACCGTGCCTCCCCCGCCGGGAGGCTCGGGCCCAGCCGTCGGCGCCCTCATCGGCTCACCCGCCGAGATCCCCGCCAGCGACACCGCCCGCCGGGACTGGGCCACCAACATGACGACCAGCGCCCTGACCCATTGGAACGGCCGGCTGACCCTCGTCGGCGAGGAAGTCAACGTTCTCTCGGCCAACACGCCCAAGCGCCTGCCGGTCACCTTCCAGGCGGTGCCCGTCTGGGGCCTCAACGAGGAAGCCCACAACACCGTCATCGTGCATCCCCCGGCGGTGCAGGGCGGCTCGACCGGCAATCCGATCGACGCCGGCAACTACTACATGAACAAGGACGCGAGCGTCTACCCGGCGAACGACGACATCATCTACGCCCACGAGTACGGGCACCTCATCGGCATCCCCGACGAGTACAGCCAGAGCAACGCCCAGATGAACGCCCTGCTGCACCAGGCGTCGCCCAGCGGGGCCGCCAGCTCGATGGCGGCGCTGGATCGCAAGACCGTGGAGCGCATGGTGCTCTCGGCCATGGGCCGGCCCCTGTACGCCCAGCTCCAGACCACCATGCCGGCGGTCACCGGCGCCATCAGGGCGGAGATGGCACAGGTGAAGACCAAGATCGCCCAGGCGGCGAAGGCCGGCGTGCGGGACCCGGCGGTGCGGGCCGAGCTGACCTCGGAGCTGAACGCCCTGAGCGAGGCGGCGGTGCAGCCGGGCATCCCCTCGGCCGTGGCCTTCGAGACCACGGCGAACTTCTCCAACGTCACCGTCGCCGGCCAGGGTGTGGAGACGGCGTTCTCGGCCGGCGCCGTCGGGACCCAGATCGGTGACGCCTACTGGCGGGTCCTGCGCGCCCCGCTGGCCGACGTCGTCAACGTGGCCGGCCTGGGCGACGTGAAGATCAACCTCCAGAGCGCCATCACCAGCGCTGCCGGCGCCGGCACGCCCCAGGCCGCCTCGGCCAGCGGGTTGGCGACGACCGTGGTGGGCGCCTCGCCGGCGCCCGCCGCCGGGGCCCCGCCCGGGCTGCCCGCCCTCCCGCCGCCGTCCACCCTCGCCGGCCAGATCGGCGCCCTGCCCGGTACGTGGAGCGCCGCCGGCTCGGCCCTCCAGACCGGCGTCACGCCCGCCGCCTTCACCGCCAAGATGGTCGCCGCCCTCCAGAGCGCGGCGGCGGCCGCCGCCGCGCCGGCGCCGCCGGGCGTGGCCCCGCCGCCGAAGATCGCCCGGGCTCCGGAGATGTGGCGCAAGGCGCTCCAGCTGATGACGGGCGGCGCCAAGGAGGCGGCCCGCCAGCTCGCCGTCGACCTGATCGCCACCAGCGTGGAGCCGGTGCTCACGGCCAGCGTCACCGCCCTCCAGACCGGCATCCAGACCGAGGTGACCCGCATCATGACCACGCCGCCGGCCACCCTCGCCGCGGCAGGGCCGCCCGACCCGAACATGACGGCCATGGTCAACGCCATGAAGGCGCGCCTCGACGCAGCGAAGGCGGCCACGGCAGGCAGCGGGCGCGACCCCCTCGGGAGCGGCCAGGCGGCACCCGCCCAGGACGTCACCTACAGCTACCAGGGCCTGATGGGATCCAACCGCAGCGCCGCCCTGCGGGCCGACCAGTTCCAGCCCCTCGTCGCCCAGTTCAACTCCAAGCTCAAGACGTTCTGGGAGAAGGCCTTCCGGGCCGACGTGCACTGATGGAGCGGGTCGCCACCTTCCTCTGGAGGACGCCGCCGCCGACGTCGGTCGACGAGGAGCTGGCCCTGTTCGACGAAGGCACCGCGCTCCTCGTGGTGCGCCATGGGCGCCAAGCCGCCCCCTCGATCGGCACCTGGCGCGCCGGGCCGGAGGGTGACGACCTCGCCACGCTCCTGGCCGCCGGCCCCGGGCCGGTGGTCTTCGACCTGCTGGCACCCCCGGCCGACGACGCCCTTCTCCGGGCCGCCGACCGCGTCGCCGCGTCGGCCCGGGACACCCCGCTCGCCGTGGCCGGGTTCTTCGGGCAGGCCCTGCCGGCCGCCGGCGGCCCCGACCGGCCAGCGGTGCTCCAGGTCCTCGCCTCCGGCACCGAGGCGGTTGGCTTCGAACTCGACCCGGGGTCCCTCCAGGCCCACTACCTCGACGGCGGCCGGACGCTCAGCTGGCAGCCGCTGCCGCCGCCCGAGATCGGCTTCATGACGCCTGAGGCGGAGGGCCTCGGCGGGCTCCGCAGCCCCGCCGAGGTGTCCCCGGGCCGCTACGGCGCCGTCCGCCTGGCCCTCGCACCGCCCCCAGGAGCGACGTCGTTCGTCATCCGGCTCGGCGGCTGGCTGCGCCGCGCCCTCCCGGACCACCCGATGCCCGAGCCCTTCGAGGTGCGCACCGACCCCGCCGACCTGTGAACGAGCGTCAGGCGACGCTCGTGGCGAACACCACGGCACCCCGCTCCGGCACGGAGTCGACGAGCACCGTGGCCACGCCGCCCTGGGCCAGCGCGTAACGGCAGGCCACAGGCCGGGGGTCACCGGCCGGGTCCCCCGGCGGGGCAGGGGCCGGGGCGGGGGCGCAGCCCAGGGCGGACGGCTCGCCGGCGGGAATCGTGCCGAACAGCGCAGCGACGGCGGCGTCACCGGTCGAGAACACGACGGCGCCGGCCCGGTCGCCCGACGCCCAGTGGTGCATGACGCAGTCGCCGGCCTGGGCGGTGGCCACCTGCCCGTCGGGCGGCCCCGGGAACGGGCAGGCGAGCGGCTCCCCGGCCGGCTGGGCCGGCGGCGGGACCTCGGTCGAGGACGTGGGTACCCGCTGCTGCGCGGGGCCGCCGGCGCACGACGCCAGCAGGAGCGCAGACGACGCCACCAGGGCGCGCACTACCTGTTACGGATCAGGCGGAGCTTGGACCACAGCGCCGCCGCCGTGGTGTGCCAGTCGTAGATGCTACCCCCGACGGCGTGGACGTTGCCGAGGCCGATCATGTAGCCGTCGATGTCGGCGGCCGTGGTGTGGTTCCCGATGCCGCCCACCGGGTGGACCGGGGCGTCGGGACGGCCCAAATTGTTGCGCAGGCGCACGACGTTCTCGGTGGTGTACCGGTTGGCGTCGCGATACCCGGAGGCGCTCGTGCGGTTGGTCCAGTAGCCCATCGGCATCCACACGTCGTAGAACGGCGCGATCTCCCGGTAGGGGAACCCCGGCCAGTAGGACGGGTTGATGACCTCGAGGGCCACGGGCGGCAGCACGATGGCGCCGATGGTGCGGCCCGGGAGCATGCTGCGGACGGCGCTGCTCAGGTCGACCAGGCGGCGGTTGCGGTCGGCGACGTCGGTGACGTCCTTGGACTCGATGTCGATGGCGATGCCGTCGGTGTTGGGCAGGTCGGCGATGGCCTTGATCTTGCGGAGGTCGGCGCCCGGGTCCACCAGCGTCGGCAGGTACCACACCACCACGCGCAGGCCGGCGCTGTGGGCCGTGTCGATGAACGGCCGCAGGCGCTCGGGCTCGAGGATGTCGGTGGGCGAGTCGTGCTTGGACGCCTGGATGTACAGCGTCTGGACGCCGGCCGCCACCATGGCCCGCACGTCGAGGGCGCTCACGGTGATGCCGTTCCGGGCGTAGGTGGCGCTCCAGTCGTACACGTCGACCCAGGTGCCGAGCCCGAGGTACGGGCCGAGGCCGGTGGCGGGCGGGCCCTTCGGGGCTGGTGCCGGAGCGGGCGAGGGGGGCGTCAGCACCGGCAGGGTGATCGGCGGCAGCAGGGTGGAGGGAGCCTGCGCCGGCTTCACCTTGGGTCGCGGCGCGGGGGCGGTCGCAGGGGCCGGCGCGGCCGTGGTGGTGGGTGCAGCCGTGGTGGTGGTCGTCGGCGGCGCCGTGGTGGTAGTGGTGGTGGTGGTGGGCGCGGTGGTGGTGGCGGGCGGGACGTCGGCCCGGATGGCCTCGGCCCGGCCGCCGGCGCGATGGGCCACGACGGCGAGGAGCGAGGCGACGAAGAGCACGGCCGCGGCGAGGCAGACCCGCCGCAGCACCGGGCCCCGCCGCCCCCAGTCGGAGCGGCCCGGTTCGGTGGTCAGCGGTCGTCCGCCACGTCGAGGCTGTCCTCATCCTCCGTGGCCAGACACCACGAAGCGTGTTCCTCGTCGGGTTCGGCGCCACACTCGGCGCACGGCTCGGCAACGGACTCGGTTGTACGCAGCTTGAACGCTCGCGCCTCTTCGAATCGGCGGTGACGTCCCTTTTTCACGTGCAGCTCCCCCGATTTCCGTGAAGCCGTTGGGGACCACATGGTAGCAAGCAACCCGTCCGTTCCCGACGCGCGGCGCTAGCGTTGCCTCCCATGGCCGACGAGTTCGACGTCGAGGCGATGATCGGGCGCTTCCGGGAGCGGGCCAAGGCGGTGCGCAGCCGGGGGGTGCCGCCCGTGGAGGGGCCCGACCGCCGGCGCTTCATCGAGCAGGCCAAAGTCGACTATCTCGACTACGCCATGCTGGGCGACGCCGAGGGCAGCATCGACGACGGCATCCTCACCCTGCGGGTCGACCTGCGCAAGAAGGACTGACCGCCCGGGTCGTAAAATCGCCGCCAACCGGCCGGCGGGTGGATTACCCTTCGCCCCTATGGCGCCGCATGGTGCACCGGTTCGTCCTCCGAGCCGGATGGGGGCGGGCGCCAGCCTGTGGTGACCACCGAGCTGCGGTGCTTCAAGCACAACACGCCCACCCAGCTGTCGTGTGCCCAGTGCGAGCGCCCCTGCTGCACCCGCTGCCTGGTGTGGACCGAGGTCGGCCAGAAGTGCACGACGTGCGTCCCGCACCGCAGCAGCAAGCGGGGCGTGGGCCGACTGGTCGCCGCCGTCCTCTTGCTGACGGGCCTCGTGGCCGCCGGCGTGGGCGTCACCAAGCTGGGGAGCACCCGCTCGAAGCCGCTGCCCGCCGAGAACGCCTCGCTGCGGACGGCCAAGCTCGGCCAGCCGGTCAGCGACGGCGGCCTCACCTTCGTGGTCCACCGCTTCGACTGCCCCCTCGACCTCACCACCGTCGACAACCCGCTGCCGCCGGCCACCGGCCGCTACTGCCGCCTCGACCTCGAGGCCACGAACTCGGGCAAGCTCCCGGCGACGTTCTCCACGCGTGCCCAGATGCTGCTCGACGCCCAGCGGCGGCGCTTCGCCGCCGATCCGGTGGCCACCGCCATCTTCCACGCCAAGGAGGGCGACGCCTTCACCTCCTTCACCGTCCAGACGATGAACCCGGGCGCCGATCTGCGGATGTCGATCGTCTACGACATCCCCGCCGGAGCCGCTCCGACCAAGGCGGAGCTGCACTCGGGGGCCACCCTGGGCGTCACGGTCACCCTCACCCCGTAACCCGGTCCTCCAGCACCAGGTGGCCGCCCTGGAAGGCCAGGGCCGCCTCGCCCTCCACCAGGCGACGCACCGGCTCGCCGACCAGCTGGTGGCGCCAGCCGGTGCTCAGGCGGGCGCCGTCGTCGCCCCGCAGGAAGGCCTGGACGTCGGCCCTGGTGGCCAGCAGGGCGGCGTCGACCTCGAGGTCGGACGACAGCTGTGCCACCCACGCCGACACCAGCGCCACCGCCGGGCGGAGGGAGCGGTCGAGGTCGTCGATCGGCGGCCGGCGCACGGCCTCGGGCGGCAAGGCCCGGCCCCGGGCCACAGCGGCGAGGATCTCCTCGGCCATGGCCGGCTTGAGGTTGCGCCCTTCCATGCCCCGCACCGCCAGCAGCTCGGCCGTCGTGGCCGGCGGCCGGTGCACGATGGCGGCCAGCGCCAGGTCGGGGAGCACGAAGCGGGACGGGATGTCGAGGGCCATCGCCCGCCGCTCGCGCCAGGCGGCCAGCTCCTGGGCGACTCCCATCGAACGGCCCCGGAGCGACCTCGAGTCACGCTGGCGCCACCAGGCGGTGTCCGGGTCGGACACCCCCCGCTGCTGGATGCGGAGCACCTCGCACTCCTGCTCCGCCCACTCCAGGCGCCCGCGGGCGCCCAGCCGCTCGCAGATGGTGGCGTGGAGGGCGAGCAGGTGCTCGACGTCGGCCGCCGCGTAGGCCTGCTGGTCGGGGCCGAGGGGCCGGCGCGTCCAGTCGGCCAACCGGTCGCCCTTCTGGAGCCGCACCCCGAGCAGGCGCTCCGTCAGCGTCTGGAGCGACGGCGACGACATGCCGAGGAACCCGGCTGCGACCTGGGTGTCGAACAGGCGGGCGGGCACCGTGCCGCACGCCAGGCGGAGCACCTCGAGGTCCTGGTCGGCGGCGTGGATCACGGCCAGGGCGGGGCCGTCCAGCACGGCGGCGAACGGGGCGAGGTCCAGGGCCAGCGGGTCGACCAGGGCCAGGCCGCCGTCCCAGGCGATCTGGAGCAGGTCCAGGTGCGGGAAGTAGGTGCGCTCCCGGTGGAACTCCGTGTCGAGCCCGTAGACGTCGACGACGGACAGCTCCTCGATGAGAGCGGTCAGCTCCGCGGCGTCGCCGATCCAGCGGTAGCCCAGCGGTCAGGTCCTCACGAAGGGGGCGCCGTCGTCGCCGACGTCGCCGATCGCATCGCCCGCCTGGGCGCCGTTCATGGGAGCGAACTGGGACCGGGCCCGCACGCACGGCTTCCGGCCGGCGTCGAGCAGCACGGCGGCCAGGTCGAAGGTGCCGCGGGCCGTCTTCCGCGTGAGCCGGGCCTCGACCCGGTGGGGCTCGCCGACCCGCACCGGCCGCACGAACCGGGCGCGGGTGCTGACGGTGAGGGCGAAGGACCCGCCCAGGGCGATGGCGCCCCACGCCATCGCCTCGTCGAGCACGGCCAGGGCCACACCGCCGTGCACGTAGTGCGGAGCGCCCGAGAAGCGCTCGTCGAGGGTGAAGTCGGCGACCACCGCAGCCGCTTCGTCGTCGTGGAAGAACGGGATGGCCAGGCCGGTGGCGTTCGAGGGTTCGCACACGAAGCAGTTCGACTGGAACTGCCAACTGTTGCGGAGAGGGACGAGGGCCATGGCGCCGGACCTACCTGCTCATCCGCCGTAGATCATGCGCGTGTCCTCCATCCGGAGGGGCAGCGTGTCCTCCGCCTTCTGGAAACCGGCGTCGAGCACCTCGCCGACGAACAGCGTGTGGCTCCCTGCCGGCACCTGCTGGCGCACCTCGCACTCCACGTAGGCGAGCGCGGTGTCGAGCACCGGCGCACCCGTGCGGCCGTCGTGGAAGGCGAAGCCGTTCATGGTGCACGCCTGCTCGTCGACCTCCACCGGCTTGGTGAACTTGCGGACGATGGCCCGGTCCTCGCGGTCCACCACGTTGAGGCAGAACACCCCTCCCTCGACGAGCAGGTCGTGGGTGAAGGCGTCCCGCTCGACAGCGACGCCCAGGAGCTTGGGCTCGAACGACAGCTGGGTGACCCAGTTCGCCGTCATCCCGTTGCGGCGCTCCCCCGCCCGCACGCCGAGCACGTAGAGCCCGTAGGGCATGGTCCAGAGCACGCGCCGGCGCAGCTTGTCGTAGTCCTCGGGGTCGGCGCCGGGCGGGAACGGTCCGATCGGCGGTCCCGCCTTCAGGGTCATACGGGCGACCCTAGCGTCCGAGCCCTGCCGTCAGGACGGGGCGACGGTGGCGAGCAACTCCTCCCGCGACATGGACGAGCGGCCCGGCACCTGCTGCTCCTTGGCCAGCTCCTGGAGCTCGGTCGTGCTCAGCTGCTCCTTGTCGGCGACCGTCGGCGCGCCGAGGCGGGCCTTCATCCCCTCCAGCCGGACGCCGAGCTCCTCGAGCGCCTCGCCGCCCAGCGCCTTCCGGACGGCCGGGAACATCTCCTGCTCCTCCTCGCCGGCGTGATGCTCCACGCTCTCGATGAGGACGAGGAGCTTGGCGACCCATGCCTCGTCGTCGGGTGAGAGCCCCTTCGCCTCGTCGAGGAGCGTCCTGGCGACGTGGTGCTCCTCCAGCCCTTCGGCGACGGCTTCCCGCAGCTCCTCGCTGGCCTCCCGGACCGCCGGGTAGAACAGCTGTTCCTCGATCTCCGCGTGGACCTCGAGTTCCTCGACGATCTTCGTCGCCAGCTCCACCAACTGCGGGCCGTCGTCGGCCGAATGGGCACCCTGGAAGCGGGTGAACAAGCCCCGCACCCGATTGTGATCGGCGGTGAGCAGTGTCAATGCATCCATGGCCTTGGGATACCCGGCGCCTTGTGCCCCAAACGGTCCTGTGACGCTGGGTGCAGTTTGGGTACAGCCCACCCCATGGCAGCCGAGGATGCACTGGATGTCTATCTGAACGATCACCTGGCCGGCGCGGCCGCCGGCGTGGAACTGGCCGAGAAGCTGGCCGCCGATGCCGACGGCACACCGATGGGACGGACGCTCGCCGGCATCCTGGCCGACATCCGGGCCGACCAGGAGGTGCTCGACGGCCTGCGGGTCGCATTCGGGTTCAAGCAGCACACGGTGAAGGCGGCCGGCAGCTGGGTCGCCGAGAAGTTCGCCCGCATGCGCTTCGCCGCCGCCACCCGCCAGGGCGAGGAGCTTGCCCTCCTCATGCAGCTGGAGGCCCTGCACATGGGCGTGTCCGGGAAGCTGAGCCTGTGGCAGTGCCTCCAGGCGGCCCGGCCGGTCATGGCGCCGCTGGTGGGGGTGACCCCCGACCTCGACGCGCTGATCGCCCGCGCCCAGGACCAGCTTGCCCGCCTGGAGGCCGAGCGCCTGCGGGTGGCCGAGGCGGCCTTCGCCCACTGACTACTCGGGGGCGAACCCCTGGCGCATCGTGTTCTCGGTGACCACCCGGGGGTCGAGGAACTGGAGGAGGTAGTCGGGGCCCCCGGCCTTCGACCCCACGCCCGACATCCCGTAGCCGCCGAAGGGCTGGCGCCCGACCACGGCCCCGGTGATGCCCCGGTTGACGTAGACGTTGCCGGCGCGCAGCTCCTCGCCCGCCTTGCGCACGTTGACCGGCGAGCGGGAGAAGACGCCGGCGGTGAGGGCGAACCGGGTGTCGTTGGCGAGGGCCAGGGCCGCCTCGAAGTTGCGGGCCCGGAACACGGTGAGGACGGGCCCGAAGATCTCGTCGACCGCCAAGGACGACGTGGTCGAGACGCCGGCCACGATGGTGGGCCCGACGAAGTAGCCGGCCGGGGGGACGTCGTCGCGGGCCAGCAGGATCTCGCCCTCCTCGGCCGCCCGGTCCACGCAGCCCCGGATGCGCTTCCACGCCTCGGCGTCGATCACCGGGCCGACCTTCACCGGCATCGACCTCGGGTGGCCGACGTGCAGCTGGCGGGCGTGGCCCACCAGCCGGGCGACCAGCTCGTCGTACACCGAGTCGACCGCCACCAGCCGGGAGGCGGCCGAGCACTTCTGGCCGGCGAAGCCGAAGGCCGAGGCGGCGATGGCCGGCACGGCCTGGTCGAGGTCGGCGTCGGAGTCGACGATCATGGCGTTCTTGCCGCCCATCTCGGCGACGACCCGCTTCACGTGGCGCCGGCCGGGGCCGGTCTGGGCGGCCGCCGCGTTGATGCGCAGGCCCACGTCCATGGAGCCGGTGAAGGTGACGAAGGCCACGTCGGGATGGGTGACGAGGTGGGCGCCGACCTCCTCGCCCAGCCCGGGCAGGAACGCGAGCACGCCCTTGGGCAGGCCACCCGCCTCCAGCGCCTCCACCAGCTTGTAGGCGATGGCCGGCGTCTGCTCGGCCGGCTTGAACAGCACGGCGTTGCCGGCCACCAGGGCAGCGGTGACCATGCCGGTGGGGATGGCGAGCGGGAAGTTCCAGGGGGCGATCACCGCGCCCACGCCCTTGCCCTGGTAGCGCAGGACGTTGGCCTCCCCGGGCGGCGACTCCACCGCCCCGCCCCGGTCGAGGCGCAACATCTCCCGGCCGTAGTACTCGCAGAAGTCGATGGCCTCGCACACGTCGCCGTCGGCCTCGGACCAGGGCTTGCCCGCCTCGAACACCATGAGGGCGGACAGCTCCGGGCGGCGGGCCCGCATCCACTCGGCGGCCCGGAACAGCACCGCCGCCCGGCTCGCCGCCGGCGTCCGCCGCCAGCCGTCCCACGCCCGCAGGGCGACCTCGACGGCGGCGTCGGCCTCGGCCGGCCCGCAGGAGGCGGACGTGGCGACCAGCGTCTCCGGGTCGGCCGGGTCGACCGACGCGATGGTGCCGGCGGTGCGCACCCGCTGGCCGTCGATGACGGCGGGCACCTCCCCGCCGAGGGCGGCAGGGGCGGCGGCGACGGCGGCGGCCATCTGCTCTCGGACGGGGCGGCGCCGCCATTCGGCCGGCGGCTCGTGGTGGTACTGGCCCGGCGCCGCCGGGTCGGTGGCCGGCCGGCGGACGGGCGGGTCGGGGTCCGGCAGCCGGTCCACGCGCGGAGCGGCGATCAGGTCGTCGAGCTTGCGGCCCTCGGCGAAGCGGTGGCGCACGAAGCTCTCGTTCGACGTGTTCTCCAGCAGCCGGCGCACGAGGTAGGCCATGCCCGGCACCAGTTCGCCCACCGGCCCGTAGACCCGGAGCCGCAGCCCCAGGCGCCGGATGGCAGCCTGGATGGGCTCCGCCATGCCGTAGAGCATCTGCAGCTCGTAGCCGGCGTCGGGGATGCCCTGGGCCCGGGCGTAGGTGACGGCGTAGGCCAGGGACCGCAGGTTGTGCGAGCCGAAGGCGGCCCGCACCGAGCCGTGGTGGTCGTGCAACAGGCGGACGCAGCGCTCGAAGCTGGCGTCGGTCTCCGCCTTGTTGGCGAACACCGGCGGCTCCCAGCCCTCGGCGCGCGACGAGATGGTCTCGGAGTCCCAGTAGGCGCCCTTCACCAGCCGCACGCTCACCGGCGCCTCCCGGTGGAGGCAGTCCGCCCAGGCGATGAGGTCGGCCAAGTCGGCCCTCGTCTCCTTCAGGTAGGCCTGGAGCACGATGCCGGCGTGGAGGCCGGCCAGCACCGGCTCCTCCAGCAGGCCCCGGAACAGCTCGAGGGTTAGGTCCTTGACGTCGTAGTGCTCCATGTCGAACCACACGAACGCACCGCCCTCGGCAGCGAGTGTGAGGATCGGCAGGAGGCGGCCCCGGGCCTGGGCGAGGCCATCCTCCCTCGTGAGCGGCGAGTACAGCGACGCCAGGGCGGTGGGCTTGATGCTGATGTTGGCCCGGGGCAGCGGGCCGACGTCGTCGCGCTCGAGCACGTCGTCGGGCGCCCACCCGGCGGTTCCCTTGAGCAGGGTCCGGAGCAGCTCCTCGACCCGGGCCGCATAGCGGTCGGCCTCCGCCTCGGTGACGGTCTTCTCGCCCAGCAGGTCGACGGTGGAGGCGCTCCCCGCCCGCCACAGCCGGTGCAGCTCGGGCATGGCCGCCGCCGGCGTGGCGCCGAGGATGAACTGCTCGGCCATCCGCTCGATGTTCCGGCGGGCCACGCCGGCCGACACCTTCGGGCCGAGGGGAATGCGCTCGGCCAGGTCGATGCCGAGGGACAGGACCTTGGGAGCGTCGGTGCCCTCGAAGTACTCGTCGATGTGCCGCAGCACGTCGTCGTCGCCGGCGGTGGCGGGAAACACGTCGACGAAGCGGAACAGCTGCGTCTTGAACGACGGGTGGGACATGGCGTAGCCGAGCATCCGCTCGCTGGCCCACGACATCGAGTACACCCGCGCCTTCTCGCCGGCGCCCAGGTCGGCGATGCGACGAGCCAGGGCCCCGACGTCGCTGTCCGGCGGCAGGGCCATGAATCGAGGATAGAGCCCGTCCGGCGTCACCCGACCCCACATCGTCGCCCCCGGCCGGCAAGCTGGGCACGTGCGCTGGACCAGGACCGGGCTGCCGGCCGGGGCGGCGCGCCCCGGCCGGCACGGGCGGTCACACGGCGACGACCCGCACGGTGATGCCGTCGGCCCGGACCTTGGCCGCCTCTGCCTTGGCCGCGGCGTGGGTGGGGAAGGTCTGCTCGACCTCGAAGCGGCGGGCGGCGGCCTTCCGGTGAGGCAGCGTCAGGACGGTGAAGCCGGTGACGCCCTTGGCGTCGAGGGCGCTCATGCGCTTGTCGGCGGCCGCCTTGGTGCGGAACACCCCTGCCACGTCCCGCCACTGCACGACGTGCCTGGTGGCCGCCTTGGTGGTGGTGGTCGTCGTCGTCGCCCAGGCGGGGCCGGCGGCCAGCGAGGTGGCCACCAGGCCGCCACCCAGCATCATGAGGAATCTGCGCATTCGTCGTCTCCTTGGAAGGGGTCGGGTCGTGACCGACGGTACGGAGACGAACCTTCGAGACTCCTCAAGCCGCTCCAAATGCTCGTGAAGGCCCGTTGATGCCCACGGTGCTGATCGTCGACGACGAGGCCGACCTCCGCGACGCCCTCGCCGACATCCTCGCCGGCCACGGCTTCGAGGTGGAGACCGCCACGACCAGGGCCGAGGCGGCCAGCCGGGGCCCGGGCGCCGACCTCGTCCTGCTGGACCTCGGCCTGCCCGACGGCGACGGGATCGAGATCTGCACCGAGCTGGCGGCAGCCGTGGCCCTGATCGTGATCTCCGCCCGCGGCGGCGAGGCCGAGCGGGTGGCCGCCCTGGAGTTGGGTGCCGACGACTTCCTGGCCAAGCCCTTCAGCCCGCGCGAGCTGGTCGCCCGCTGCCGCTCCGTGCTGCGCCGCGGGGGCGCCCGGCCGTCGGCCCGGGTCGTGGTCGGCGAGCTGGAGGTCGATCTGGCGGCCATGACGGCGACCCTCGCCGGCTCGCCGGTGGATCTCACCACCAAGGAGCGCCAGCTGCTCCTGGCCCTCGCCCGGCGGCACAACGCCGTGGTGCCGCGGGAGGACCTGGCCGAGGAGGTGTGGGGCGCGTCGCTCGGCGCCGTCTCCCGCACCATCGACGTGCACATGTCGTCGCTGCGCCGCAAGCTCGGTGACCCGGTGCGGGAGCCCCGGTTCATCCAGACGGTCCACGGCATCGGGTTCCGGCTGCTGCGGTGACGTGGCGGATGGGGCTCCGAGGCCGGCTGGCGCTGAGCCATGCCCTCCTGGCCCTCGCGCTGGTCCTGGCCGCCTCGTTCATCCTCGAGCGGCAGTCGAGCCGGCTCCAGCGCAGCGAGGCGGCGGCCGGCGCCCAGCGCGACGCCGAGGTCGCCGCCCGGCGGTCGGCGCGCGCCCTCGACCGGCCCGAGGGGCTGGCCCGGGTGGTGGCCGACGAGCGCGGTGGCCGGCGGGACCTCGAGGTGGTGAGCGCCGAGGGGCGAGTGCTGGACGGCACGGTGCCGGCTGCGGCCGCCGGCCTGGCCCGGGAGGCGGCCGGCGACGCCCTCGACGGGGTGCCGTCGGGCCGGGCCATCGCCCGGCGGCACGTCGCCGTCGGCGCCGCGCCGATCCTCCACGGCGACGACGTGGTCGGCGCCGCGGTGCTGGTGGAGCCGGCGACCCGTCTCCAGCCGTGGGTCGTCACCGACCGCCTGGCCGTCCTGCCCGGCATGGTGCTGGTGGTCGTGGCGGCCGTCGCCGGCTGGCTCATCGCCGGCCGCCTGTCCCGGCCGATCCACGACCTCACCAGGACCGCCCGCCTGGTCGCCCTCGGCGCCCTCGACGCGCCACTGCCCGGCGGGCGCCGGGGCGGACCGGAGGTCGAGACGCTGCGCGCCGCGGTGGGCCGGATGGTCGAGCGGACCCGCTCGGTCGCCGCCCGGGCCCAGCAGCGCGAGCACCGGCAGGCGGTGGAGGTGCGCAGGCTGTCGCACCAGCTGCGCACGCCCGTATCGGTCCTCGCCCTGCGCCTCGAGGAGCTGGCCGCCCCGGACACGCCTGTCGAGCGCCGGGCCCACCTCGGGGAGGTCGCCGGCCGCCAGGTGACGACCCTCGCCGCCCTGTCGTCGAACCTGGTCGACGTCGCCCGGGGGACCGCCGCCGCCGAGGCGACGTTGCTCGACCTCGGCGCCGTCGCCCGCCGGGTGACCGAGCGCCTGCTACCGCTGGCCCGGTCGGCCCGCACCCGCCTGGACGTCTGCGCCGGGGGGCCGACCATGGTGCGGGCCGACCCGGCGGCCGTCGACGACGCCGTCACCAACGTGGTGGAGAACGCCCTCAAGTTCACGCCGCCAGGCGGAGCGGTCCAGGTGCTGGTGACGACCGGTGCCGGCGAGGCGGTCGTCGAGGTGGCCGACAGCGGGCCCGGCATCCCGCCGGCCGAGCGTGACCTCGTGGTGCTGCCGTGGGTTCGGGGTGCGGCCGGCGAGGCGGCACCGGGTACCGGCCTGGGGCTCAGCCTGGCGGCCGACGCCTGCTCGCGTGACGGGGGGCGCCTGGAGATCGGCGACAGCCCCGCCGGCGGGGCGCTGGTGCGGCTGGTGTTCCCGCTGGCGCCGCCCGCTCCGGCCCACTAGGCGCCCGGCTCAGCCGCCGGCCGGGGCCAGCTCGAAGGAACACCTCGACGAAGCGAACAGCTGCATCTCGAACGACGGGGTGGGACGTGGCGTAGCCCAGCATCCGCTCGCTGGCCCACGACATGGAGTACACCCGCGCCTTCTCGCCGGCCCCGAGGTCGGCGATGCGACGAGCCAGGGCCCCGACGTCGCTGTCCGGCGGCGGGCCAAGAATCGAGATAGAGCCGTGCTTGGGCTCAGTTCCGCTGCTCCTGGCTGAGCAGGGCCCAGATCACCATGTCGAGGTCCATGCGCTGCCCGTCCCACAGGCACGCCCCGGTGGCCGAGTCCATCACCACCCCCAGGCGGCGGTTGACCGTCTCGGGGTCGAGGTCGACCGGTCCCTCCGGCGCCGGGGCGCCGGGCAGCACGTCGCCGGCGGGGGCGGTGAACACCAACTGGCCGGTTGCCGGGTCCCGGTACAGGCCGAAGCCCTGGCGGTGGACCAGCCCGTGGTGGTACCGGCACAGCAGGCACAGGTTGGAGAGCGACGTCTCCCCACCGTCGGCCCAGTGCACGATGTGGTGCCCGTCCACCCATCGGGTCTGGGAGCACCCCGGGAAGGTGCAGCCCTTGTCACGAAAACGAAGCGCCCGGCGGATGTGGCGGGGGATGGAGCGGGTGGCCCGCCCCACGCTCAGCACCTCGTCGTCCTCGCCCCGCAACAGGGCCAGGATGCGGGCGTCGCAGGCCGCCATGCGGGCCGCCTCGGGATCGAGGGCCGGCCCGCCCTCCACCTGGCAGGTGCCCTCGTCGGAGGCGCCGGCCAGCACCGCGGCGTCGGCCACGATGACCACCTGGTAGCGGTCCCCGCCGTCGCGCTCGGCCGGGCCGTGGGCCAGCATGGTGTCGGCCAGCAGCACCAGGGCATCGGCGTTGGAGGGGCGGCCGGCGTGGGTGTCCACAGAAGGGCGCGATTCCGCGGAATCGCCGCCGCCTTCGGCGGCGGCGTCCCGCAGGGCGTGGCGGGCCGACTCCAGGGCCTGGATCACAAGGGCCCCCTCCTCGGCGTCGAGCCGGGCGCTGAGCACCAGGGCGCCGTCGTCGTCGAAGAACCAGTCGACAGAGCGGTCGTGGCCGGGACCCTGCTCCTCCCGCTCGACCAGACGAGCGACCGAGCGCCGGGCCCGGGCGATGCGGTCGACGTGGGAGGCGGTGGCGTGGCGGGCCACGTCGACCAGGTCGGCCTCGGTGGCGGGGGTGGCGATGCGGCACAGGGCCCGGGCCTTGGAGTAGCTGAGCTCACCGGCGGCGAAGGCGGCCCGCACCAACGGCAGCTCCTCCAGGCGGCGGGCCACCTGGAGCTGCTGGCGGGCGGTGATGAGGCTGAGACCGCAGCGCCAGCTCAGCCACTCGGCACAGCTGCGGGCCCCGTGGGCGTAGTGGCCTTCTCGGCGCTCGAACTCGGCGATCAGCAGCAGCCAGGCGCAGGTGACCGCCGCCAGGTGGGCAGAGAGCTGGCCGATTTCGACCTCCAACTCCTCCAGCGGGCGCTCGGCATTTGCAGGAATGTGGGTGGTCTCCATGCCACTCATTCTACCAGTGGGGTGGGTTAACAGCGAACGGGTGTTCGGGTGCCCGGCGCACCGAAGCCGCCCCGAGGGTGTTGGCTCAGCGTCCCGAGCCGCCGGGTCCAGAGGGAGCGCCCGTGGGTGAGGGCCAGCTCGCCGTGCCCGGTGATGGCGCCACCCCCGAATCGCCGGCCACGACCGTTCGCGGAGGCGCTCACTCTCAGCTGGCGCCAGGCCGCCCGGCGGACGACCTACTGCAGGAGCGGGGCGGCCGTCGGCCCGTCGCCCGGCGGGCGAGCCCACGCCTGCGGCCCCGTGACCGAAGGTGCTCAGGGCAGGATCGCCCGGGTCCGGAGGAAGGCGAGGTACTTGGGATCGTCGCTTTCGAAGATCTCGGGTCCCCCGCCCATGTACGCACGGATGAGCTCATCGGCCGCACCGTCGTACTCGCCCTGCTCGAACAGGACCTGGCCGCGGCGGAGGTGCAGGAACGGGTTGCCAATGGCATTCGGGCAGTACATGACGAAGTCGAGGGCGCGACGGGCGTTCGTGTACCAGCCGGCCTGGAACGACACGTCGGCGATCGAGCCCAGGAGCCAGGTGGCCGCGTCCCAGTCCTCCTTCGGGTCGGGGAGCAGGCGCCAGCCGTCGTTGTAGGCGTGGAGGGCGCCGGAGAAATCTCCGCGGCTCGCCAGTTCGTCGCCGCGCGCGGCGTGGGCCTTGATCATCCTGTGGGTGTTCCGCGCCAGGCGGCCCACCGGACCTGCGTTCCTCCCCGGCGCCGAAGGCCGGCAGCCGCCTACGCCGGCCCCGGCTCCCACGGTGTCGCCAGCTGGAAGTAGTTGCCGTCGGGATCGGCGAAGGTGCACATCACCATGCCGCCGCCCGGCTCGTACGGCTCGGCGACCACCTCGGCACCGAGCGCCTCGATGCGCTCGAACTCGCTCTTCACGTCGGAGGTCGAGAAGTTGAGCAGGATGCGGCCTGGTTGCTCGTTACGGCCCTTCACCTCGCTGTGGGGGCCAATGGCCAGGCTGCCGTCACCGGCGCGGAAGCCGAACCAGCCGTTCGCCTCGTCGCTCCAGTCGGGGTTCGGGGTGCCCAGGACGCCGGCGTAGAAATCGGCCAGCCGCTTGGGGTCCTCCGACCCCAGCATGATGTTGTTCAGGTTCAACGCCATGGCTCCTCCTCGCGCTTGGGGGCGGGGACGAGGCTACGCCCCGGGCTGCTCCCGCCACTCGGGGTCCAGCTGGCGGAGGAACAGCCGGCACCGCTCCTCCTCGTCGGCCTCGCCGATGGCGGCGGCGGCGTGGCGGAGCCCGGCCAGGGAGCGGAGGAAGCCGAGGTTCGTGGGCCGGGCCCACCGCACGTAGCCCGAGCCCCTCCAGCCGGCCCCCCGCAGGGCGTCGAGGCCGCGGTGGTAGCCGACCCGGAAGTAGGCGTAGGCCTCCACGTCGTCGCGGGCCAGCTCCCCGAGGCCGGCCCAGGCGTCCAGGAACCGGGGAAATGTGGCGGCCACCGCCGCCACCGCGTCGCGGCGGCGCTCCGGCGGTTCGGCCAGGGCCGCCTCCAGGCGGGCGGCGGCCTCAGGCGGCGGGGGCGGCAGGACGGTCTCCGGGAGGCCGGAGCCGAGGTTGACGGGCGACTCGGGCACGCCGGGAATCGTAGGCTCGCCGCCCCGTGACGGTGGACTGCACCTTCTGCGCCATCGCGGCCGGCTCGGTGCCCGCCGCCCTGGTCCTCGACGAGCCGGAGGTGCTCGCCTTCCTCGACGTGCGTCCCCTGTTCCCGGGCCACGTGCTCGTCGTGCCCCGGCGCCACCACGGCACCCTCCTCGACCTGCCGGCCGGCGACATGGCCGGCCTCTTCACGGCCGTGCAGCGGCTGGCGGGGGCGGTGACGGCGGCCATGGGGGCCCAGGGCACCTTCGTCGCCGTCAACAACGTGGTGAGCCAGAGCGTCCCGCACCTCCACGTCCATGTGGTGCCGAGGACCAAGGGCGACGGCCTGCGGGGGTTCTTCTGGCCCCGCACCCGCTACCAGGAGGGCGAGGCGGACGCCGTGGCCGCCCGCATCCGCGCCCAGATCCGATGACATTTGCCCCGGAAGAACCGGACGCCGGGACCCGCCAGGTGCCACCATTGGGCCCGTGAAGAACCGGGTCGGCATCATCGTCATCGCACTACTGGTCATCGGCGTGGGCGTCGGGGTGTTCGTCGTCCTGAACAGCGACAGTGGGAGCGACGACTCGGCGTCGAGCACGTCGACCACGGCGTCCACCGAGTTCGAGGACACGACCACCACGGTGGCGGTGACCACCACGGTGGCGCCGGCGGCCTCCACCACCTCCACCACGGCCAAGACCACCACCACCACGGCGAAGACCACCACCACCACGGCGAAGGCCACGACCACCACCGGCGTGGTGGCCGCCTGCGGCACCGGTCAGGCCGGCGTGGTGTTCAACGCCAAGGACCTCACCACCGACGCCATCAGCTCGTCGTTCATCCCCGAGGCGGTGGTCACCAACAGCGTGTCGCAGCCCATCGAGGTGGCCGACATCACCCTCACGATCACCTATCCCACCGAGACCAAGACGGTGCACTTCGCCACCGCCGGCGTGGTGATCGACCCGGGAAGCAGCCACAGCTTCACGTCCGACAAGCTCACCACCGCCCAGCGTTACACCGGCGCCACCTTCACGCAGTTCACCTACTTCACCTCCGGCCAGCAGGCCAACTGCACGGTGAACGCCATCAAGTGAGGCGTTTCGCCTCGCAAGCGGAGCTTGCTCGACGAGCTTGACGGCCCCTCAACTCTCCACGCGCAGCAGGTGGTGCTCCCGCCGGCCCCGGCGCAGCACCACGTAGCGTTCGTGCAGGAGGTCGGCGGCGGTGAGGCGGCGGTCGATGCCCTCGGCCCGGCGGTTGTTCACGTAGGCGCCACCCTGCTGCACGGCGGTGCGGGCGGCCGAGCGTGACGGCGAGAGCCCGGAGCGGGCCAGCGCCTCCACCAGCAGCAGCCCCTCGCCGCCCAGCTCGGTGCGGGCGACGGTGGTGGACGGCGCCTCGGCGAACACGGCGAGGAGGGTGGGCTCGTCGAGGCTTGCGACCTCTTCGCCGAACAGCGCCCGGCCGGCCCGCTCGGCGCCCTCGGCCTCCGCCTCGCCGTGCACCAGCACGACCACCTCCCGGGCCAGGGCCCGCTGGGCTTCGCGACGCTCGGGGTGCTCGGCCAACGCCGCGTCGAGCTCCTCGATCCGCTCGGCGGGAAGCAGGGTGAGGGCGCGCAGGTAGGCCGGAACCCGTTCGTCGACCGTGTTCAGCAGGTACTGGTAAAGCCGGTAGGGGCTGGTGCGCCCGGCGTCGAGCCAGATGGTGCCCGTCTCCGTCTTGCCCATCTTGCGGCCCTGCCCGTCCACCAACAACGGCGTGGTGAGGGCGTGCACCTCCTCGCCCCGCAGCCGCCGGATGAGGTCGACGCCCGACACGATGTTGCCCCACTGGTCGCTGCCGCCCAGCTGGAGCCGGCACCCGTGGAGGTCGAACAACTGGAGGTAGTCGTAGGCCTGGAGGAGCATGTAGCTGAACTCGGTGTAGGAGATCCCCTGCTCGCGCCCTTCGAGGCGGGCCTTCACCGACTCCCGGGCGATCATGGCGTTGACGGTGAAGTGCTTGCCCACGTCCCGGAGGAACTCCAGCAGGCCCACCTTCCACAGCCAGTCCCCGTTGTCGACCAGCAGGGCGCCGGCGTCGAAGTCGAGGAACCGCTCGAGCTGGGCGCGGATGCCGGCCACGTTGGCCGCCAGCTGCTCGGCCTGGAGCAGCGACCGCTCCTCGGACTTGCCGCTCGGGTCGCCCACCATGCCGGTGCCGCCGCCGGCGAGGGCGATGGGCCGGTGGCCGGCCCGCTGGAACCGGACCAGGTTCAGCACGCCCACCAGGTTGCCGAGCTGGAGGCTGGCCGCCGACGGGTCGAAGCCGGCGTAGACGGTGAGGCCGCCCTTGTCGATGAGGGGAAGCAGCGAGTCGTCGGTGACCTGGTGGATCAGGTCGCGGAAGGCGAGGTCCTCGGACAGCGTCGGCATGGCCCGGGCAGCCTGCCACGCCCTCGCGCCGCCCTACCATCCACATTCGTGGAGGAGCGGGAGCGGGTGTTCCGGGTGTCCCGCCCCGTGCACCTCCGCCTCACCCTCGGCCCGATGGTGCACGGCCGGGGCGACCCCACCCTGTGGCTGCGGGCCGACGGCGCCTGGCGGGCGACGCGGACGCCCGAGGGCCCGGCCACCCTGCAGCTGCGGGTCGCCGGCGACGAGGTGACGGCCCGGGCCTGGGGAGCCGGCGCCGGCTGGGCCCTCGACGCCGCCCCCGACCTGGTGGGCGCCTTCGACGACGACGAGGGGTTCCGTCCCGCCCACCCGGTCGTCGCCGGCCTGGCCCGCCGCTTCCCCGGCCTGCGCATCCCGCACAGCCGGGCCGTGCTCGAGGCGCTGGTGCCGGTGGTCCTGGCCCAGAAGGTCACCGGGCTGGAGGCCAAGCGAGGGTGGCGGGCGCTGGTGCGGGCGCTGGGCGAGCCGGCGCCGGGGCCGGCGGGCGACGCCGGCCTGCTGCTGCCACCCGCCCCGGCGCAACTGGCCGCCACGCCGTCGTGGGCCTTCCACCCCTGGGGCGTGGAGCGCAAGCGGGCCGACACCGTGCGCCGGGCGGCGGCCGTCGCCCCCCGCCTGGAGGAGGCGGTCGCCATGGCGCCGGACGACGCCCGCCGGCGCCTGCAGGCCGTCCCCGGCATCGGCCCGTGGACGGCAGCGGAGGTGGGGCTGGTGGCCCTGGGCGACGCCGACGCCGTTCCGGTCGGCGACTTCCACCTCTCCCACCAGGTGTCGTGGGCGCTGGCCGGCGAGCCGAGGGGCGACGACGCCCGGATGCTGGAGCTGCTGGAGCCCTTCGCCGGCCACCGTGGCCGGGTCGTCCGCCTCATCGACGCCGGCGTGATCCACGAGCCCCGGTTCGGTCCCCGGCTGGAGGTCCGCGCGATCACCGGGATGTGATCCGCGCCATCTACCGTGTCCGGCGATGGCGGAGATCGTCGTGGTGGGTGCGGGGGTGGCCGGGCTGGGGACGGCCCTGGCCCTCGCCGGCCGGGGGCACCGCGTCACCGTGGTCGAGCGCGACGACGTGCCGATGCCGGCGTCGCCCCAGGCGGCGTTCGACCAGTGGAACCGGCGGGGCGCCCCCCAGCACCGGCACTCCCACGCCTTCCTGGCCCGGGCCCGCAACGTGCTTCGGGACCGCCACCCCGAGGTTCTCGCCGCCCTGTTCGAGGCCGGCGCCACCGAGGTCGACTTCACCGCCCACCCGCCGCCGGAGCTGCGGCCGCTCGCACCCGAGCCGGCCGACGCCGACCTGGTGGGCCTGGCCTGCCGGCGGACGACCTTCGAGTGGGTCCTGCGCCGCTCGGTCCTGGCCCAAGCCGGCGTGTCGCTGACCACCGGCACCGTGGCCGGCCTGACGGCCGAGGCCGGCGCCGTCCCGCGGGTCACCGGCGTCGGGCTCGCCGGCGGCGACACGTTGAATGCCGACGTGGTGGTCGACGCCGCCGGCCGGCGGTCGGCGCTCCCCCGCTGGCTGGCCGAGGCCGGCGCCGCGCCGGTGCCCGAGTGCGAGCAGGACACCGGCATCGTGTACTCCTCGCGGTTCTACGAGGTGCTCGGGGACGACGACCCGGCCGAGCACGGCCTGGTGGTCGGCGACCTCGGCTGCCTGAAGTACGCCGTGTTCCCGGGCGACAATGGCACGCTCTCGATCACCTACGGCGTGGCCGCCGGCGACGCCGAGATGCGCCGGGTCCTGCGCCCCGGCCCGTTCACCGAGGTGGCCGCCCACCTGCCGGCCCTGCGGCGCTGGGTCGAGCCGGGGCGGTGCCGGCCGCTCGGCGACGTGGAGGTCATGGCCGGACTGGTGAACCGGCTCCGCCGGTTCGTGGTGGACGGCCGGCCCGTGGCCACCGGCGTCTACGCGGTGGGCGACAGCTCGGTGTGCACGAACCCGCTCTACGGGCGGGGATGCTCGCTGGCCCTGGCCCACGCCGAGCTGCTGGCCGACACGCTCATGGTGGTGGGCGACGACCCCGAGGCCGGAGCCCTCGCCTTCGCCGAGGCCACCCGCACCACCATCGAGCCGTGGTACGCGGCCTCGGTGGCCCAGGACAGCCACGACGGCGGCGAGCAGGCCGAGGACGACGGCTGGGCCGACATGGGTTCGGTGATGCGCCACGGGCTGCTCCCCGCCGCCCGCCGGGACCCCGTGGTGTTCCGCGCCTTCATGCGCATGTGGAACCTCCTCGACGCCCCAGACGCCGCCCTGGGCGACCCGCAGGTCGTCCTCCGGGTGATGGCCGCGTGGCAGCAGCGGGCCAGCCGGCCCAAGCCCGCGCCGCTCGGCCCCGACCGGGCCGAGCTGCTGCAGATCCTGGCCGGCGCCGCGTAGCAGCCCGCCGCCAGCGGCACATAGCCTCCCCCGGTGCACCCCGGAGCCCACGCCGCCGAGGCCCCCGACCGGCCCGCGCTGGTGGTCGAACCGGCCGGCGCCGTCCTCACCTACGCCGCCCTGGACCGGGGCGCCAACCGCCTGTCGCGCCTCCTGGCCGACCGGGGGCTCGGTCCGGGCTCGTCGATGGCGGTGTGGATGGACAACCACCTCGCCTACCTCGAGGCCACCTGGGCCCCCCAGCGCACCGGCCTCTACTACACGCCGGTGGGCACCCAGCTGACCGCCGGCGAGGCCGCCTACATCCTCGACGACTGCGGCGCCGAAGCCGTCGTCGTGTCCCACGCCCTGCGGGAGCAGGCGGCCCAGGCGGTGGCCTCGCTTCCCCGCCTCCACACGCGCCTCATGGTCGGCGGCACCGTCGACGGCTTCGAGCCCTACGAGGAGGTGGTGGCCGCCTACGCCGGTGAGCCCCTCCCCGATCCCCTCGAGGGGCGGAGCATGCTCTACTCCTCCGGCACCACCGGCCGGCCCAAGGGCGTGAAGAAGGCGCTCGACCGGATCCCCCTCGGCACCAAGGGCTACGACTCGGTGCTCACCCTCGGCACGGCCCTGTACGGCTACACGCCCGACGTCGTCCTGCTCTCCCCCGCCCCGCTGTACCACGCCGCCCCGCTGTGGTTCACCATGGCCGTCCACCGCATCGGGGGCACGGCGGTGGTCATGGACCACTTCGACCCCGTGGAGTTCCTGCGCATCGTGGAGCGCCGGCGGGTCACGCATGCCCTGCTGGTGCCCACCATGTTCGTGCGGCTGCTGAAGCTGCCCGAGGAGGTCCGCCGCCGCTTCGACGTCTCCAGCCTGCGCTGCGTCATCCACGGCGCCGCCCCCTGCCCGGTCGAGGTGAAGGAGCGGATGATCGAGTGGTGGGGGCCGGTCCTGCACGAGTACTACGCCGGCACGGAGGGCAACGGCTACGTGGCCTGCAACTCCGAGGAGTGGCTGGCCCACCGGGGCACCGTCGGCAGGTCGCTGTTCGGGCCGGTGCTGCGCATCCTCGACCCCGACGGCAAAGAGCTGCCGCCCGGCCAGGTCGGCACCGTGTACTTCGAGGGCGGCCCCGACTTCGAGTACCACAACGACCCCGAGCAGACGGCGTCGGTGCGCGACGGCCGGGGGTGGACCACCCTCGGCGACGTCGGCTACCTCGACGGCGACGGCTACCTGTACCTCACCGACCGGGCCGCCTACACCGTCATCTCGGGCGGCGTGAACGTCTACCCGCGGGAGGCGGAGGACGTCCTCGTCACCCACCCGGCGGTGGCCGACGTGGCGGTGTTCGGCGTCCCCCACGACGAGTTGGGCGAGGCGGTCAAGGCGGTCGTCCAGCCCGCCGACCCCGCCGCCGCCGGCCCCGCCCTGGAGGCCGAGCTGATCGCCTGGTGCCGGGAGCGACTGGCCGCCTACAAGTGCCCCAAGTCGGTCGACTTCGAGGACCAGCTCCCCCGCAGCGCCACCGGCAAGCTCTACAAGCGCCTCCTCCGCGACCGCTACTGGACCGTCCCGAGTACATAGGGTGCGGTTTCCGCACCCTATGTACTCCGGACGTCAGTTCAGGAGGGCGCGGAGGCTGACGGCGCGGGCCCGGGCCTCGCCGGCGGCGGCGTCGGGCACGCACTCGGCCAGCTCGTCGAGGACGTCGGCGGCCTCGGGGAAGCGGCCGATGGAGGCGAGGGCGCGGGCCACGTCGGCGCGGTCGGCCGGCGTGCCGGGCGGGACGGCGGCCCGCAGCTCGTAGGCCCAGCCGGCCCGGCGGGCGTCGCCGGCGGCCAGGAACAGCTGCCGCAGGTTGGCCAGCATGCGCACCAGCACGGTGCGGGGCCCGACGGGGGCCAGCAGGTGGGGGCCGAAGGTGGCGTCGGCCCCGTGCACCGCCCGGTAGAGGCGGGCGCAGTCCTGCACGCCGAGCACCCGGCCGCCGTTGAAGGGGTCGATCAGGCGCCCGTCGGGGACGTGGCGGACGAGGAAGTGGCCCGGCATGCCCACGCCCTCGAGGTCGACGCCGAGGCGGCGGCCGACCTCCAGCGTCAGCACCGACAGGGAGATGGGGATGCCGACGCGGCGGTCGAGCACGTCGTTGAGGAAGGAGTTGCGGGGGTCGCCGTAGCGACGGCCGTTGCCGGCGAAGCCGAGCTCGTCGAACAGGTGCCGGCGCAGGCCGTCGACGGTCGCCGGCGCGCACCCGGCGGCCAGGTCGTCGAGGCGGGCCAGCTGGGCGGCGACGTCGAGGTCCGGGTAGGCGTGGGCGGCGATCAGCAGCGCCGCCTCGTCGAGCGGCAGGTCCTCCTCGGGACCGGCGACCAGCTCGGCGAACCGCTCGGTGGCGACGCTCACCGGCGGAGTAGGAAGTTGAGGACGATGGAGGCGACGACGGAGAGGATGATGCTGGTGGCAAGAGGGATGTAGACCTTCACGTTCCCCTTGCCGAAGGCGAGATCGCCGGGCAGGTGGCCGAGGCCCAGGGCGGCGGCGCCCAGCAGCACCGCCCCCGTGATGGCCAGGACGAGGGCGGTGACCAGGAGGAATCGGGCAATCGTCGAGAGGTCCATCCCAGAGCGACTGTACCCAGAGCGCCGGGATCGACGCGCCGGCTCAGCCGTGGGAGGCCGCCCAGGCCACCAGGTCGCCGGCTGGGGCGGTGTTCACCACCCGGGCCGGGTCGACGCCGCACGCCACCGCCCGCTCGCACCCGTAGGGCTGCCAGTGCAGCTGGCCGGGCGCGTGGGCGTCGGTGTCGACGGCGAACCGGCAGCCCGCCTCCACCGCCTGGCGCAGCAGCCGGCGGGGCGGGTCGAGGCGCTCGGGCCGGCAGTTGATCTCCACCGCCTTGTCGTGCTCGACGGCGGCGGCGAAGACGGCGGCGGCGTCGAAGGTCGACTCCGGCCGGCCCCGCCCCACCACCATGCGCCCGGTGCAGTGCCCGAGGATGTCGAGGTTGGGGTCGGCCAGGGCCCGGACCATCCGGGCGGTCATCGGCTGCTCCTCCATCCGGAGCTTGGAGTGGACGCTGCCCACCACCACGTCGAGGCGGGCCAGCAGCTCGGGCTCCTGGTCGAGCGCCCCGTCCTCCAGGATGTCGACCTCGATCCCGGTGAGGATGCGGAACGGCGCCATCGTCTCGTTCAGCGCGGCCACCACGTCGAGCTGGCGACGCAGGCGCTCGGGCGACAGGCCGTTGGCCACGGTGAGCCGGGGCGAGTGGTCGCTGAGCACCACGTACTCGTGGCCGAGGTCGCGGGCGGCCCGGGCCATCTCGTCGATCGGGCTGCCCCCGTCGGACCAGTCGGAGTGGGTGTGGCAGTCGCCTCGCAGGCGGGCCCGGAAGTCGGCCGCCGGGCCGCTGCCCAGCTCGGGCAGGTCACCCTCGAGGCGCACGAGGTAGGACGGGCGCTCGCCGGCCAGGGCCTGGAGCACCACCCGCTCGGTCTTCTCCCCCACGCCGGCCAGGGACTGGAGCCGCCCGGTGCGCACCAGCTCGGCCAGCTCCTCGCCGCTGAGCGCCTTCACCGACGCGGCCGCCGTGCGGAAGGCCCGAACCCGGAAGGTGGGCTCCCGCATCCGCTCCAGCAGCTCGGCGATGCGCTCCAGGGCCTCCACCGGACCGAGCGGTGGCGGGCCCTGCCGTTCGTGATCGGTCAGTCGTCCTGCCCCTTGCCCCGCTTCCTGCCCTTGTGCCCCCCGTCGCCTTCCTTCGGCTGGTCCACGACCACCGTCGTCGTGGTCGTGGTGGACGTGGCCAGGCTGGGGTCCACGCCGGGAATGCTGCCGAGCACGCCAGCCATGGCCGAGACGGCCGGCGTGGAGAGCGTGCCCTCCTGGGCCCAGGTGGCGGCGTCGGCGAGCAGGGCGTTGGCCTCGTCGGCCCCGCCGCCGGCCCGCACCGCGGCCGCCACGGCGCCCAGCCGATCGGCCGCCTCCGGGCCCTCCGGGCCGTCGCCCACCCGCACCCGCACGGCCAGCGCGTCGATCTGGCCGGCGAGCGAGCCTCGGCTGGCGTCGACGCCCTGGTCGCGCCCGCCCAACGCCAGCCCGACGACGAGGAGGAGGAGCAGCAGGGCGGCGCCGGCGAGCAGCAGCACCCGCCCCCGGCCACCACCGGTGCGGACGGGCGGGACGGCCAGCACGGCCGTGTGGTCCCTGGTGGGAGCCGGAGCGCGGCCGCGCAGGGACCGGGCCAGGTCGGCGGCCGAGCGGGGCCGGAGGGCGGGGTCCCGGGACATGGCCCACTCGACGGCGCCGGCCAGCGCCTCGTCGACGCCCGGCCGAACCTCCGTCAGCGGCCGGTGGCGTCCGTCGAGGACCGCCTCGGCGACCGCCGTCGGCGAGTCGCCGGTGAACGGCTTGACGCCGGCCAGGGCCTCGTACAGGACCACGCCGACGGCGTAGAGGTCGGAGGCCGGCGTGGCCGGCTGACCGTCGATCCGCTCGGGGGCGAGGTAGGCGGGGGTGCCCACCAGGAGTCCGGTGCCGGTGATGTCGCCCGCCTGCTCGATGCTCTTGGCGATGCCGAAGTCGGCCACCTTGGCGCAGCCGTCGGCCCCCAGGAGGATGTTGCCGGGCTTCACGTCGCGGTGCACGATCCCTGCCCGGTGGGCGGCGCCGAGGGCTCCGAGCACGTCGCCTGCCACACGGCCCAGCCACGCCTCGTCCACCGGCCCGGCCGCCATCCGGTCGGCCAGCGTCTCGCCGGGGAGGCGCTCCATGACGATGAACGGGGTGCCGGCGTCCTCCCCCGTGTCGTACACCGCCACCACGTTGGGGTGGGACAGGGACGCGGCGGCCCGGGCCTCGACCTCGAACCGGGCACGGATGGCCGGGTCGGCGGCCATCTCGGGGCGCAGGACCTTCACCGCCACCTGGCGGTGCAGGCGCTCGTCGAAGGCGTCGTAGACCTCGGCCATGCCTCCCCGGCCGAGGAGGGCTCCTACCCGGTAGCGCGCTGCGAGCGTCCGTGCCGCCGACGGCGCCTCAGCTCCCACGGATCCCCCTGTACCCCGTCGCGGCTCCGCTCATCCGTGGCGATCGGGCCCGGCCCGCTCGATCGTGACCCGCAGCACCACCCGCCGCTGCTCGACCATGGCGGCCCGGTACTCGTCCCAATCGGGATGCTCGCCGGAGATGCTCCTGTAGTAGGCCACCAGCAGCTCCATCGCCTCGGGGAGGGGGACGATCTCGGCCGTGCCGTCGACCTGGATCCAGTCGCCGTGGAACCCGTCGCTGAGCACGCAGAGCGACACCTGTGGGTCCCGGCGCGCGTTTCTCGCCTTGGCCGCCCGCTCCTGGGTGCTGATCAGGATCCGGCCGTCGCCGGCGAGGCAGCACACGATCGGCGACAGCTGCGGACGGCCGTCGCCCCGCCTGGTGACGAGCACCGCCCGGTGGTGGTTCCCGAGGAACGCCCTGGCGTCGGCAAGGTCCATGGGTGACAGCCTTGCATCCCGGCCGCCCCACCGCTCAGGTCCGCCGCCAAAGCGGTCGAAAGAAGACGGCGTGGCCTTGACCCGGGTGGACCTGAACGGCAGCAAGCGCGTCCGTCTGCGGCTCGGTGAGCTGCTCCTCAAGGACGGGCTGGTCACCCGGCCGCAGCTCGACGCGGCTCTGGCCGAGCAGCGGCGCACGGGCGAACGACTGGGGCGGTTGCTGGTGGCGGCCGGCGTGCTGACCGAGGGCCAGTTGCTCGGCGTGCTGGCCGCCAGCCTGGGCGTGGAGGCGGTGGACCTCGAGGAGCAGGTCCCCGACTTCACCGCCGGCCGGCTGCTGCGGGAGTCCTTCGCCCGCCGGCACCAGGCCCTGCCCATCGGCTGGGACGGCAAGCGGCTGGTGGTGGCCATGGCCAACCCCGCCGACGTGTTCGCCCTCGACGACGTGCGCAGCATGACCGGTGCGTCCCTCAAGGTGGTGATGGCCGATCCCGACCACCTGGCCCGGGCCATCGACCGGACGTGGAGAGCCAACGCCGAGGACAGCCTGCGGCTGGCCGACACCAGCGAGGAGGAGGAGCTCGACCCGGCGACGGCGGAGACGGTCGACGGGCCGGTCGTGCAGTTCGTCAACGACGTGCTGGCCCGCGCCGTCGCCGAGCGGGCCTCCGACGTGCACCTGGAGCCGGGCGAGCGCGACCTGCGCATCCGCTTCCGCGTGGACGGCGTGCTCCACGACGTGATGGCGGTGCCGCAGTCCATCCGCTCGACCGTCGTCAGCCGCCTCAAGATCATGGGCGACATGAACATCGCCGAGCGGCGGCTTCCCCAGGACGGCCGCATGACGATGGTGCTCCCGAGCGGCACGGCCGACGTCCGCCTGGTGACGCTGCCCACCACCCAGGGCGAGTCGCTGGTGATGCGCATCCTCGACCGCTCCAAGGGCATGCGCCAGATCGACGACCTCGGGTTCCTCCCCGACACCAGGGAGCGCTTCCGGTCGTGCTACCGCCGCCCGTGGGGCGCGGTGCTGGTGACGGGCCCGACCGGCTCCGGCAAGTCGACCAGCCTCTACGCCGCCCTCGGTGAGCTGAACTCGCCGAACCGCAACATCGTGACGGTCGAGGACCCGGTCGAGTACCAGGTGGCCGGCATCAAGCAGATTCAGCTCAACCGCAAGGCCGGCCTCACCTTCGCCAACGCCCTGCGGTCGGTCATGCGGGCCGACCCCGACGTGGTGCTGGTGGGCGAGATCCGCGACCGGGAGACGGCCGGGATCGCCGTGGAGGCCGCCCTCACCGGCCACCTCGTCCTGTCCACGCTCCACACCAACGACGCCGCGTCCACGCCCGCCCGCCTGGTCGACATGGGTGTCGAGCCCTTCCTCGTGACCTCGTCCCTCAGCGGCGTGCTGGCCCAGCGGCTGGTGCGCCGGCTGTGCGAGAAGTGCACGGAGCCCTACCACCCCAAGGCCGACGAGCTGATCGCCGCCGGGTGGGACGACGCCCTGGCGGCGGCGGTGGGCCAGCCCCGGTTCCACCGGGCGGTGGGCTGCGCCCGGTGCTCCAAGTCGGGGTACTACGGCCGCTTCGCCGTCCACGAGGTGATGCCCTTCACCGAGGACATCGCCCACCTGGTGCTGACCCGCTCCCCCACCGAGGAGGTGGCCGAGTGGGCGGTCGAGTCGGGAATGACCACCATGCGCCGCGACGGGCTCATCAAGGTGGGCCAGGGGCTCACCACCTTCGAGGAGCTCCTCCGCGTCGTCCAGTAGGACGGCTCAGCGGGCTCCGGCCACGATCGGCGCGTTGAGCGCCTTCTGGTCCAGGGAGCCGCAGAACGAGGCGTCGCCGAGGGGGACCACGCTGCCGTCGCCCGCCACCAGCACCATGCCGGCTCCGGCCGACGCCGCCCCGACGACGGGCCGCGGGAGGCCGGGCGAGGCGGCGCTGCCGATGTCGGCGGCGTCACCGAAGGCGAACACCCCGCCGTCTGAGGCGACGAGCCGGTAGCCCCGACCCGACGCGGTGGCGGCGGCCGCCACGATCGGCTTGTTCAGCACGATGCCCCCGGTGGACCCGAGGAAGCCGGCGTCGCCGAAGCTGAAGACGCCGCCGTCGGAGGCGATCAGCCAGTAGCCGGCGCCCGAGGGGGTCGGCGCCGCCGCCACGATCGGCTTGTTCAGCCTGATCGACCCGGTGGACCCGAAGAACCGGGCGTCGCCGAAGCTGAAGACTCCCCCGTCCGAGGCGACCAGCCAGTAGCCGCGGCCGGACGGTGTCGGGGCCATGGCCACGATCGGCTGGTTGAGGTGCATGGCGCCGGTGGAGCCGAGGAAGCCGGCGTCGCCGAAGGTGAAGACACCCCCGTCGGAGGCGACAAGCCAGTAGCCGGCCCGTGTGGGCGTGGCCGCCATGGCGACGATGGGCCTGTTCAGCCGGAGGTTGCCGGTGGAGCCGAAGTACCGGGCGTCGCCGAAGGTGAACACCCCGCCGTCGGAGCCGGCCAGCCAGTAGCCCCGGCCGCAGGTGGTGGCGCCGTCGGGCGACGCCCACGACGGGCTGCCCACGTCGTCGCCCGGAAGGGTGGTGCTGGTGGCGTCGGCGAGGTCGAGGATGTGGAGCGTGCTCTTGCTCGCGTCGCCGTCCGGACCGTCGGTGTAGGCGAGGTGCCGGCTGTCGGGCGACCAGGTGGCGGCCCCAAGGACGCGGCCCGGCGCGGCGTGGAGGACATCGCGGTAGCCCGACGCATCGGAGTTCATCAGGGCGAGGTGATCCGGGTATGTGACGGCGATCCGGCCGCCGTCGGGGGATACGGGTCCGATACCGCGGCCGTCGGGACCGAACCGGTGCGGCGGGGCAGTCGAGTCCACGTCGACCGTGAACGGGGCCGTGTGGAGAGGATCGTCGCCCTCGAGCCCTCCCGTCCCGGCCGGGTAGAGCAGGGTGTGGCCGTCCCCCATCCAGACCGGGTCGAAGCCCCGGGTGATCTCCCGCTCGCCTGTACCGTCGGCGTTGGCTACCAGGACGGTCAGCGCGGAGTAGTACGGCACGGGCCCCGACGTCGACTTCCAGAGTCGCCTTGCCGACCAGGCGATCCGCCGCCCGTCGGGCGACCAGCGGGCGCCGGTGCCGAACACGGTGGCGTCCGCTGGTATGGACCGCTTCCCCGACCCGTCGGTCTGGACCTGCATCGCCCCGCACGTGGTTCGCCCCAGGTACGTGCACGACGAGAAGAGGATGGTCGTACCGTCTGGCGACAGGTCCGGGGTGAGATAACGCTCCATAGGAGAGTTTGCCGGGACCGCCACGACCCGCCGGCCGGACCCGTCGGGGTTCATCACCTCGATGTTGCCTCCGCTGGAGAACACGATCGGCCGCGAAGCCTGGGCGCCGGCCGCCCGGCCGCCACCGGCCACCAGCAGCGGCCCGGCCAGGGCGAGGCACCCCACCAGCACGCCCGCCCGCCTCCACCCATGGGATCCGGTCATCGGCCCGCCCCCTTCTCTGGAGATGTGTCCGCCCTGTCAACGTTCGGCGGCGCTGCGGGGTTGACAGGGCGTGGGACGAATTCGACGCCGCCGATCGGCCACACTGGGGACGCCGTGCCAGCCGACGACGGTGCCTTCGAGCGGGACTTCCGGGCGCTGTGGGCGCTGTCCTTCCGGGTCGCGCGCCACGTCGTCGACAGCAGGGACGACGCCGAGGACGTGGCCGCCGAGGCGCTCGCCCGGCTGCACGCCTCGTGGGGCCGGGTGGGCGGCCAGCCGTGGCGGGAGGCGTGGTTGACCCGCGTGACCACCAACGTGGCCCTCGACCAGCTGCGGCGCCGGCGCCGGCTCGTGGGGATGGCGCCGGCCGAGCGGGCCGAGCCGGCCGACGACGCGGTCGTGGCCCGCCTGGCCCTGGCCGACGCCCTCGCCCGCCTCCCCCGCCGCCAGCGCGAGGTCGTCGTCCTCCGCCACCTGGCCGGCCTCCCCGAGCAGCAGGTGGCCGATCAGCTGCGGGTCAGCGTGGGGTCGGTGAAGCGCCACTCCCACCGGGCCCTCCAGAAGCTGAGCGGCCTCCTGGCTGCGCCCGAATCCACATGACTGACGACTTCACCCCCGAGGAGTCGGCCCGGCTGCGCCGGGTGCTCAACCGCTCGGCCGTGATCCGGTCCGAGCGCCATCGCCGGCACCGGCGGTTCGCCGCCGCCTGGACGGCCGGGGCCCTGGCCGTGGCGATGGTGGCGGCGGCCAACCTGCGGACGGAACTCCGGAGGACGGTCCTCCCCGGCGAGCAGGCCAGCACCGACGAGACGCGGACCACAGCCGCCCCCGCCGCCCCTGCCGGCCGCGACACGTGGACGTCGGCGGTGTTCGGGGCCGGGACGGGCGGCATCGCCACCGGCGCCGGCCGCGTCTACGCCATGGCCTCCGACCGGCTGGTGGCGGCCCTCGACGCCCGCACCGGGCACATCCTCTGGACCCACCCCGCCGGGGGCGAGGGCCCGGCCGGGAAGACGGTCGCCACCGTCGACTTCGCCGGGGGACTGGTCCTGGCCGCCGGCCCCGACGTGCCCCTCCAGGCCCTCGTGGCCGAGTCGGGCACCCTCGCCTGGACGACGTCGGGGACGTCCCCCACCGTGGCCGTCGGCGGCGTGGCCGTGGCCGGCGGCACGGTCGTCGCCGCCAACGACGCCGGCATCGCCGCCTTCCGGGTCGCCGACGGCGCCCCGGTGTGGGCGGTGGACGAGCCGGGTGCGAGGGAGGCGTCGGCCGGCGGCGACCTCGTCGTGGCCGCCGTGGGACGCGACGGCGGCGCCCTGCTCGCCGCCGACGCCGCGACCGGAACGACGCGCTGGCGGGTGACCCTGCCGTCGCCGGCCGCGGGCAGGGCGGCCTTCTTCGAGGGGGACCCGGTCGTGGTCGACGCCGCCGGCCGCCTGTCGCGCCTCGACCGGGCCACCGGCTCGACGGTGTACCGGGTCGACGCCGCCGGCTGCGGGTCATGCGTGGAGGGCGGGGCGACCGGCTCCCAGCCCACCGTGGTCGGCTCGACCGTCGTCGTGGGCACGCCCGGCGGCGTGGTCGCGGTCGACGGGCCGACCGGGCGGGTCCTGTGGCGCCATCCCACCGACTCGCCCGTGACGTCGTCGCCCGCGCCCCTGGCCGGGCGGGTCGCGGTCGGGATCGCCTCCCCGCCGGCCGTCGTCGAGCTCGACGCGGCGACGGGCAGGGAGCGGGCCCGCCACCCGCTGCCCGCACCACCCGGCCCGCGCGTCCTGGCGGCCGGGGCCACGCTGACGGCGGCCGCCCAAGACGGCCGGGTGCACGCCCTCCGGCGCTGACGCGGGTCCACCGCCGGCCGCCGGCCCTGGGCGAGACTGGGCGCCGCATGGACCCGACCGCCGCCTTCCTCTGCTACCTGGCCGCCGCCGCCTGCTTCCTCATCTCCGCCCTGGGGGGCACGAAGAAGGGGCTGTCCAACGCCGCCGCCCTCCTGCCCGCCGGCCTCCTCTTCTGGCTCCTCCCCACCCTCTGGGCCGCCGGCGCCCGCGCCCTCTGACGATCGCTGACCGCTAGGCCGGCGGCGGTTGGCGGGGCCTGCCCCAGAGGTCCTGCACCAGGCGCCGGCCGGCCAACCCCGCCCGCCGGCCGATTGTGCCCTCGTCCTTCTCCCGCTGCTCCAGCAGGGCGTCCAGGCCCTGCTCCACGGCGGCGAGGCGCCGGTCGAGGACGCCGGCCAGGTCGGCAACCGACGGCCCGGCGGCGTCAGGGGGCGCACCGGTGGTGGCAGGGCCGTCGAGCGACGACGCCAGCCGCTCGAGCGCCCGCTCGATGGCCTCCAGCCGGGCGTCGAGGGCGGCCACCGCCGGCTCGGCGTCGTCGGGGCCGTCCCGGACGGCGTCCTCCAGAGCCGCCAACCGGCGCTCCACGCCGGCCAGGGCCTCCGTGAACGAAGCGAACATGCCGTAGAGGACGGCCCCCGAGCCGTCGTCGAGCGGCGGCCCGCCGCTCATCCGGCCGGCCGCGGCGTGGCCGCGGACGACGGCTGCCACGGCTCGTCGGTGCGCAGCTCGCCCACCAGGCTGTCGACCACGTCCTCCAACGAGCCGCCGGCCGCCACCACCTCGCGCTGGCGCACGTAGCTCGGTCGCTCGGCCATGGTGCGGGCGTACTCCAGCTCGGGACCGCAGCCCAGCCGCTCGGCCACCGGCCCGAGCTGGGTGGCCAGGTCGTCGATGGCGTCGCGGAGGGGGACGAGGTGGCCCTCGTCGTCGACGATGATCTCGGCGTCGACGCCATGGCGGGCCGCCCGCCACTTGTTGCTCCGGATCACCCAGTTGCGGTGCACGGGCAGCTCGCCCTGCCGGTCGTAGACGCCGTTCATCCACTCGACCAGGCAGTGGCTCACGGCCGCCACCGCCGCCACCTCCCGCAGGCTGGGGAGGCCGTCGCAGATGCGCAGCTCGACGGTGCCGAAGTTCGGGTGGGGCCGGATGTCCCACCACACGTCGCGGATCGAGTTGATGGCCTTGGCGGAGATCAGCGTGCTCATGAACGTCTCGAACTCCGACCAGTCCTCCAGCTGGTAGGGCAGCCCGGCCGTGGGCAGGCCCTCGAAGACCTTGGAGCGGGACGACGCCAGGCCGGTGTCCTTGCCCTGCCAGTAGGGGCTCGAGGCGGAGAGGGCGAGCAGGTGGGGGATGTAGGACGCCAGGGCGTTGGCGATGGCGATGGCCCGGGCCGCCGACCGGACACCCACGTGGACGTGGATGCCGAAGATCTGGAGGCGGCTCGCCATCCACTGCATCTCCTCGATGAGGTTGTGGTAGCGGGGGTCGGGGCTCACCACCTGGTTCTCCCAGCGGGAGAAGGGATGGGTACCGGAGCAGAGCAGCTCGATCCCCCTCGGATCGGTCTCCGTCCGCAGCTCGGCCAGCGTGCCGGCCAGGTCGGCCCGGGCCTCCGGCACGGTGGCGCACACCCCGGTGATGATCTCGATGGTCGACTCGAACAGCTCGTGCTTCGCCTTCGGGTGGGCGCCCCCCTCGTAGCCGGCTCCGAGGGCGTCCAGCACCTCGGTGGCCCCGCTGCGCAGCTCCCTCGTGCCGGCGTCGACCAGCTCGAGCTCCATCTCGATGCCGAGGCTGGTGGACTCCGACGAGCAGAACTCGATGTGCATGCCGCCCGAGTTTGCTACATGCCCCGGCGGTCTACACCGCCTCCCGCAGATCGAGGGCGATCGCCCCGTCGCCGGCCCCGACGGTGACGCTCGTCCCGTCGGCCAGCAGCAGCCGCCAGCCCGGCCGGCCGGCGATGGGATCGAGGTCGACGGCCGGCGCGCCGAGGGAGGAACCGGCCGGGCCCGGGAACTGGGCGTCGCCGAAGGCGAACAGCCCGCCGTCGGCGGCCGCCAGCGTGTACCCCTGCCCGCTGGCGGTCGCGGTGATGGCGACCACCGGCGCCGACAGCGGCCGGCCGGCGAGGGACCCGAGGTCCGGCGCGTCGCCGAAGGGGTGGACGGCCCCGTCGGCCGTGGCCAGCCAGTAGCCGGCGCCCGACGGCGTGGCCGCCAGGGCGACCACCGGGGCGGGCAGGACCGAAGCGCTCAACGAGCCGAAGAAGCCGGCCGAGCCGAAACCGAACACACCGCCGTCCGACGACGCCAGCCAGTAGCCGGCCCCGTCGGGGCGGGCCGCCATGGCGACGACCGGCGCACCGAGGGCCCGGCCGGCCAGCGACTGGAGGAACGGTGCCCGGCCGAAGGCGAACACGCCCCCGTCGGCCGACGCCAGCCAGTAGCCGGCCCCGTCGGCCAGGGCGGCCATGGCGACGACCGGGGCGTGCGGCTGCCCGGCGAGCGACCCGAGCGCCGGGGCCCCGGCGTGGGCGTCCACCGTGCCGTCGGCCGACGCCACCCACCACCCGGTGACCGGCCGGGGGCGGTCCCACCGGCGGGCCCGCGACGGGGCGGCGGCGACGGCGCCGGTGCGGCGGATGACGGGAAGGGGGGTGGCCGGCGGCGGCGGAGGGGGCGGCGGCGGGGGCGGGGGCGGGGGCGCGACGGCGGGTCGGGCGGGCGCCGGCCGGGGTTTCGGGACAGGGGCAGGGGCAGGCGCCGGCGCGGGTGCCGGGCGGGGCGGCGGGGCGGGCGCGGCGGACGCAGCCTTCACGAAGACCTGGGCGACCCACACCCTGCCGTCGGCGCTGGTGGCGGCACCGGATCCCATCAGGGTGTAGTCGCCGAGGATGTTGGCCCTGTGCTCGGGCGACGCGAGCATCGTGGCCACGACCTGGTCGACCGAGGCGCCCACGCCGACGTTCTGGCCCACCCGGCTCCAGTTCGGCACGACGGTGCCCACGATTGCGGCCAGCCCGCTCATGTGGAACATGGACCCCTGGGTGGCCATGGTGCGGGCGTGCCCGGCGGCGATGGCATCGAGGGCGGCCAGGCCGCTCAGGGGATCCAGGCCCGCCCCCGCCCGGGCGGCGTTGACCGGCTGGTCGGTGGGGCCGGCAGCGGCCGGCGCCGGCGCCAGGCCCGACAGGAGGAGGAGCGTCCCGATGAGCCCGATGAAAACCCTGGAAGGGAAAAATCGCCGGCTGACCGCCATGACCTACCTTGCCGTTGGACGTTCCGAGTCCTGCCCCCAACTGCAGTGCACCGGTTCGCCGTCCCGCCCAACGGCTGCGCCGAACCGTAGCCCGCAGTGGCGGATCGTGCGAATGGAGCCGGTGGGTACGATCGGTCCATCGCCAACGAGCGGCTCCACGACGACGATCCGGCCGAGCGCCGGCGCGCCGCACAGGGCCTCGGGCGCCTGGCCCGGCGGAGCCTGCTTCGACGCGCCGGGCCCTGGCCCGACCACTCCCCGGGCGCGGTGAACGCCTGGTTCCTCCTCGTCACCACCAAGCCGCCCACCTGGCGCGACCCCCTCGTGCTCTGGCCCGACGACTCCCCCACCTTCGGCGAGCCGCCGCACGGCTTCTACTACCCCGACCCCCTCGGCTTCTGGGCCGAGGTCCGCCGCTGGGCCACCGTCGTGGCCCGCAGCGCCCGCCCCGCGTGGGCGACGCCCGACGCCCTGGCGGTGAGCGCCCTCCTCCACGTGGGCGAGGACCAGGACCGGTTCGCCTGGGCTCGCGAGCTCATGCGCCCCCACGTCGTGCTCTTCCTCGACGAGGGCTCGTTCCAGGCGTCGGAGCTCACGGTGGACAAGCGCCGCCACCACGTCCCGGACCCCCACCGGCCCCAGCAGACCTACGAGGGGTTCTGGTCGGTGGCCTCCGACGGCACGGTGGTCGGCAAGGCGCCGCAGCACCCCACCACGCACAACCTGTACCGGGCGGAGGACATGGACGCCTTCCTGGCCTCCATCCCGCTCGATCATCCCGGAGGCTGACGGCCTCCGTGTGTATCGTATGCGCATGGCCAGGGTGAACATCACCGTGCCCGACGAGCTCTACGGGCGGGCGAGGAGCGCGGGGCTGAACGTGTCACAGCTGGCCCAGCAGGCCATCGCGGCGGAGCTGAGCCGCCGTTCGAAGGTGGCCGAGCTCGATGCCTACCTGGCCGAGCTCGAGGCCGAGTTCGGGCCGACCACCGACGCCGAGCGGGCCGAGGCGGCATCGTGGGCCGAGGGCGTGCTCGGACCCGGTGGCGGGCGCCGCACGGCATGACCGTCGTCCTCGACTCCGGCGCCCTGTCGATGCTCGCCCGGAACCGAGCACGTCTCGAGGAGCTCCGCCGGCGCGGCGAGTGGCCGGCGCTCGTTCCCGCCGTCGTCCTCACCGAGGCGCTCACCGGTGATCGCCGGCGCGACTTCCACCAGAACCGGATCCTTCGTACCTGCGACATCCACTCCACCGACGACGCACTGGCCCGCCAGGCGGCCCGGCTGCGCACCGCCGCCCGCGCCCGGTCCGCCTCGGCCGTCGACGCCGTCGTGGTGGCTCTGGCCGACGAGGTCGGAGGGGCGGCCGTCCTCACCGCCGACGGCCGCGACCTCCGAGCGCTGGCCACTCACGCCGCGAACGACGTACGCGTCCACACCGTCTGACGCGCGCTGCGCGAACCGTCAGTTGACCAGGATCGGGTGCCGGGGCTGGCCGCAGCTGGCGACCAGGTTGGCCTTCAGGGCGGTGACGTCGGCCGCGCCCACGCTCACGCCGAGGGTGTCGAGCAGCGGCTTCAGCACGAGGGTGTCGAGGTTGTCGAGCACCGGCTTGAGGGCGGTCGTGACCGCCGGGCCCACCAGCGGGGTGGCGGTGGCCAGGGTGGCGTTCACCGTGGCGGCCAGCAGCGGCGGGATGGCGGCCGTCCCAGCCAGCGACCCGGTGCTCGAGAGCCCGGCCATGGTGCCGAGCCCGAGGGGGGCGGAGCCCACCCGCTTCGGCGCCGCCGTCGGGTAGAACTCGCTGGGGTAGCTGAAGTCGAGGGCCTGCGGCGGGGCGTCGGTCGAACCGGAGCCGGTGGTGGTGACGTTGTACGTCACCGCCACGCCGAGCACCGATGCCGTCACGGTGAGGGGAGCGGAGACCGACGACGAGACCGGCTTCAAGTCCACGGTGACCCGCTCGCCGCCGTTGGGGTTCGGGCAGGTGACGGTTGTGAGCGTGCCCGTGCCGCCGGCGCTGGTGAGGGCGACGGGGACGGAGCCGGCGACCGTGGCGCCGGTGAGCCCGGCCACGCTGATCGGCGCGCTGACCACCGGGGTCAGGGTGAGCTGCACCTGGCCGGTGCTGACCGACCCCCCCTCCGGTCCGATGTAGGTCTGGGGCACCTCGATGACCTTGAGGCTCAGGCTGGTCGAGCCCACGTTCGGGATCGTGACGCCGATGTTCGGGACGTTGACGACGTTGGTGCCGTTGGCGAGCATCGCCGAGCCGGTCAGGAGCCCGAAGACGTCCATGTCGGCGGCGAGGGCCGCCGCGTCCGAGCCCTGGGCGACCTTGATCATGTCGCCGAGGCGGAACGTGCTGGTGTTCGTCATCTGGGAGGTGATGCCGGCGGGGCCGGCGAAGAGCGACGCGTTGCTGTCGCCCTGGTCGTTGAGGGCGGCCGCCGTCGCCTGCGAGAACTTGGCGAGGGTGATGTCCGAGGTGAGGAGCTGGTCGACGGTCCCGAACTGCACCCCGGCGTCGAGGAGCTCGAGGTGCTGGCGGAGGGTCTCCAGGGTGATGTGGGAGTTGACCAGCCCCTGCCACCCCACGATGTCGGCGTTGCCGCCGATCATCTTGCCGAGCACCCCGTTGAACAGCGTCGCCTTCGACGTGTCGATCGACGCCAAGGACGTGCCGATGGTGAACGCGCCCTGCTTCCCGCCGCCCATCTGGGCCACCGCCCGGGCGGTGAGGGTCTGCTTCATGGGCACGAACAGGTAGGACATCTGGGAGATCACCGTCACCCGGACGGCGGTGCCGGTGGGGTCGGCGGTGAACACCCGGCTGGCGTCGACCTTCCCCCGCTCGGCGACGACGGACGCGCCGGCTGCGCCGGCGTCGAACCCGTTCCTTCCCACCGCCGCCAGGGCGATCGACTGGGCGTTGGCCGGGTCGCGCGCCGCGTCCTGGGCGGCGGCGTCGGCCACCGACTGGTCCTTGCGCTTCTCGACGGCCTGGCGGCCGAGGTCGACGGAGAGGGCGATGGCGGCCAGGGCGAGGAAGATGCCCGGCACGGCCATCACCAGGATGGCCCCCTGCTCGCTGCGACGGGGCCGCCGGCGGTGGGCGCGGAGGTGGAGCACGCCGTTCTCCTCGTTCAGGTCAGCTCGACGACGGCCGTCGAGGTGAGCTTGTCGGGGATCACCAGACCGAGCCCGGGTGCCGGCGGGATGATCGGCCGGGTCGAGTACGGGTAGGTGACGGTCACGGTGATGCACTGGGTGCCGACGGGCGCCCCCCCGCCGCAGGCCGCCACCTTGGCGGTGGCGTCACCGGGCTGGAACCGGTTCCCCAGCCAGCTGAGGCTCTTGGTCACCTGATCGAGCGCGCGCTGCTCCCGCTCGTCGACCCCCGGCGTGGACGTGTCGTCCACCACCGCCACCGCCGCCCGGGCCCCCTCGGCGGCGGCGTGGGTGAGGCTGTTCTTGCTGGCCAGCAGCACGCCGAAGGTGATCAGCGCATACAGGACGAGCATGAAGATGACGAAGACCAGCGAGAACTCGACGAGCACGCTCCCCCGCTCGCCCCTGCTCCGCCGCCCGCGTCCACCGCGAGTCTGCCTCGGCACGCCGTTCCTCCTCTGCCGCCTGCTTCGACAAAGGACTATCGGCACCTTGTCGACGGCCCCTGCATAGTTCGATCGGGCCATTTCTCCGGCCGCGAATGGCCAGGCGTGACCCACCCGGGTCGCGAGGTGGTGGCCGTGTCCAGCCCGTTGTGACTACGGGCAAATGGCTCGACCGGTTCATGCAGAGGCCCTTGGTCCCTGCCGAAAGACCTTTTGGCCCGACCCTGACCCAACGTCGCACCGGAGGACGCCTTGGCCCGCAACCGCTCGACCACACTGATCGCCATCGGTGCCGCCGTCTTCGTCATCGGCGCGGCGCTCACCTTCCTCGCCCTCCACAAGGACGGCGACAGCAAGGTCGCCACCACCGCCCCGGCGTCGGCCCAGCCGGCCACCGCCGAGCCCGCCTCCAGCTCCCAGCCGGCGGCCGCTCCCGTCACCGTCAAGGTCCCCGCCGGCAAGGAGGCCGTGGCCATCCAGGTCCCCGCCGTCCCGGGCCTGGCCGGCTACGCCAAGGTCGGCGACACCGTCAACGTGTACGGCACGTTCAAGGACCGCCAGCCGGCCAACGCCGTGAAGGGCGTGCCGCTGGCCAAGCTGGTGCTGTCGAGTGTCGAGGTGCTCGCCGTGACCGCTCCGCCGCCCGGAACCGAGGGCGGCACCGCCACCTACCTGCTCGCCGTCGCCCCCGGCGACGCCGAGAAGGTCGTCTACCTCGGCTCCTTCGAGGGCATCTGGCTGTCCCTGTCCGACGGCGGCATCCCGCCCACGTCCGGCCACAACGCCCAGAACGTCGCCTGAGGACCCCGCCGATGCGCAACCCCAAGATCCTGGTCCTCGAGCGCAGCGGGGGCCTGGCCGAGCAGTTCGAGCGGGTGGTGGCCGACATGCGGCCCCGCCCCGAGATCACCCCCGCCACCCGCGTGGGGGCGGTGGCCGACATCCTGGCCGCCGACGGGCCCTTCGACGTGCTCGTCGCCGGCCCGAGCCTCGGCACCCGCACCGGCCTGGCCCGCCTCGAGGTCATCCGGGACGAGCTGCCCACCATGCAGCTCATGCTGGCCCTCGGCCGACGGCCCGACGCCGCCCTGCGCGACATCGTCCGTACCGGCGCCGTCGACCTCGTGCAGCTTCCCGTCGACGACGAGGTGCTGCGCGACAGCGTGTCCCGGGTCATCGACATGGTGGCCAAGATCAAGGCGCCGCGTGAGGCGGTGCCGGCCGTCGCCGCGGCGGGCGCCACGCCCGACACCGTCGGCACGGTGTTCACCATGTCGTCGGCGACCGGCGGCTGCGGCAAGACGTTCATCGCCACCAACCTCGCCTACCTGTTCACGCACTACACCGGGAAGCGGGCGTGCATCATCGACCTCGACCTCCAGTTCGGCGAGGTGTCGACCGCCCTCCGGCTGCGGCCGAAATACACGATCCACGACGCCCTCCACCAGCGCGAGGGTGCCGACGAGGCCGACCTCCGGGAGCATCTGGAGGAGTACATGGTCACCCACGAGTCGGGGGTGTCGGTGCTGGCGGCGCCGAAGGACCCGGCCGAGGCCGACGGCATCGACCCGATGGACGCCGCCAAGATCATCAACGCCGCCCGGGCCCGGTTCGACTTCGTCATCGTCGACACCCCCTCGCAGCTGAACGAGGTGGTGCTGGCCGCCTTCGACCAGTCGGACACCCTCTTCACCATGGCGACCCTGGACCTGCCCAGCGTGCGCAACATGGGGGTCTTCCTCGGCGCCCTCGAGCGGCTGAAGATCCCGAGCGACAACATCAAGCTGCTGCTGAACAAGGCGGAGACCGACGTCGGGATCGACGTCCACCAGGTCGCCCGCCTGTTTCCCCAGGGCTTCGTCGCCGTGCTGCCGTACGCCAAGGAGGTCAGCCGCTCGATCAACCTGGGCGTGCCGGTCCTGGCGTCGTCGCCGAACTCGCCCATCAGCCGGCTGATCGTCGAGGGGTTCGGCGCCTACCTGCCCCAGGAGGCCCGCGCCAAGATCGCCGGCTCCGCCGTCGCCGAGGGCGTCGCCCGCGGCCGGCGCCTGTTCCGCCGCCTGCCCGCCGTCGCCCGCTGAGGAGAACGTCACCGTGAAGCTGTCCGAACGGCTCGCCGCCCTCGAGGAGCAGGAGCGCAAGCAGGACGCCGAGGCCCAGCCCGACATGGCCGCCGCCGCCCGACCGCCGCGCCGCGGTGCCCGGGCCAGGGGGGCGACCGGCGCCAAGCCCAAGGCCGACGACGTCTCCTGGGAGGAGTCGAAGCGCAAGGTCCGCAGCCTGGTGCTGGCCGAGGTCGCCCCGAAGATGGGCAAGCTGAAGGGCGCGGCGCTCACCGCCGAGCTCAAGACCGCCCTCGACCGCATCCTCCAGCGCCAGGACGTCGAGGTGTCGCCCCTCCAGCGCCGCAAGTTCGTGCAGGAGGTCATGCAGGACACCCTGGGATACGGGCCGCTCGACCCGCTGCTCCAGGACCAGACTGTCAGCGAGATCATGTGCAACGCGTACGACGACATCTGGGTCGAGCGCGAGGGCCGGATCGAGCCCACCGACCTGTCCTTCACCGACGACAGCCAGTACCGCCAGGTGATCGAGAAGATCGTGTCGGCCGTGGGCCGCCGCATCGACGAGGGCTCGCCGATGGTCGACGCCCGCCTGCCCGACGGCTCGCGCGTCAACGCCATCATCCCGCCGCTGGCCATCCACGGCGCCGTGCTCACGATCCGCAAATTCGCCGCCGACCCCTACACGGTCAAGGACCTCATCAACTTCGGCACCTTCACGCTCGACCTGGCCGTGTGCCTGGAGGCGTGCGTGCGGGGCAAGCTCAACGTCCTCGTCTCGGGGGGCACCGGTACCGGCAAGACCACGAACCTGAACGTGCTGTCCTCGTTCATCCCCGACGGCGAGCGCATCGTCACCATCGAGGACTCGGCCGAGCTCCAGCTCCAGCAGCCGCACGTGATCAACCTGGAGTCCCGGCCCCCGAACGCCGAGGGCGTGGGCGAGGTCCGCATCCGCGACCTGGTCAAGAACTCCCTGCGCATGCGGCCCGACCGCATCGTGGTCGGCGAGGTCCGCGGGGCCGAGGCCCTCGACATGCTCCAGGCCATGAACACCGGCCACGAGGGCTCGCTCACCACCGTGCACGCCAACAGCGCCCGGGACGCCCTCACCCGTCTGGAGACGATGGTGCTGATGGCGGGGTTCGACCTGCCGATGCGGGCCATCCGCGAGCAGATCACCTCGGCCATCGACCTCATCGTCCACCTCGACCGGCGCAGCGACGGCCGCCGCCTGGTGACGTCGGTGACCGAGGTCCAGGGCATGGAGGGCGACGTCGTGCTCCTCCAGGAGATCTTCCGGTGGCGCTCCGGCGCCGGCGCCAACGGCAAGCCGGGCGGCGAGCTGGTGGCCACCGGCCTGCGCCCCAAGTTCCTCGACAAGCTGCGCGAGCAGGGCATCGAGGTCCCGGCCAAGACGTTCCACGCCAAGCCCGAGCGGCGGGTCGAGCGCCCGTCGCGGGTGACCCGGGTGCCGTCCGCCGGCGAGCTGGCCGAGCTGGAGCGGGCCCGATGAACGCCGCCGTCGCCCTGGTGGTCGGCGCCGGGCTGGCGATGCTGGTCATCGGCCTGCTGGTGCGGGCCCGGGACCGGGACGAGGACCTCGCCGAGATCCTCGACCTGCCCTTCGGCGAGCGCGACGTCCCCGTCGAGGCGGTCACCGAGGGCCGCAGCGCCCTGGCCCGCGGGGCCGTCGGCGTGGCCACCAGGATGGTGAGCCAGTTCGACGCCAAGGGCTCCCTGTCGCTCCTGCTGGAGCGGGCCCGCATCCCCCTGAAGCCGGGCGAGTACGTCCTGCTGGTCGGCGCCGGCGGGCTGCTGGCCGGCCTCCTCGTCGGCCTGATGACCAGCGCCGTGCTCCTGGGCGTGGCCACCGTGGCCGGCGCCGCCGCCGTCGGCGCCCTGGTGCCCAGGGTCAAGGTCGCCAAGCGGAAGCGGGCCTTCGAGGAGCAGCTGCCCGAGGCGCTGTCGCTGATCGCCTCGTCCCTGTCGGCCGGGCACACCTTCCTCCGGGCCATCCAGATGATGACCGAGGAGGCCGAGCAGCCGCTGGCCGAGGAGTTCGGCCGGGTGATCAACGAGACCCAGCTGGGCGACCCCGTGGTGGACGCCCTCGACCGCATGGCGGAGCGCCTCGACGTCGCCGACCTGCGCTGGGTGGTCCAGGCCATCCGGATCCAGCAGACCGTGGGCGGCAAGCTGGCCGACATCCTCCACACGCTGGCCGACTTCATGCGCAGCCGGGAGGAGGTCCGCCGCGAGGTCAAGGTCCTCACCGCCGAGGGGCGGATGTCGGCCTGGGTCCTCGGCGCCCTGCCGGTGGTCCTGCTGTTCGCCATCCAGGTCATGAGCCCGGAGTACGGGTCGTGGTTCTTCAAGGGCGCCGGGCTGATGTGCCTGGTCGGCGCCGCCTCCGCCGTCGTGCTCGGCGTGCTCCTCATCCGCAAGATGGTGAAGATCGAGGTCTGAGATGAACGTGATGCTTCTCGCCGCCGTCGCCGTCTGCGTGGGCGGGGTGGCCACCGTGGCCGCCGGCGTGACCCGCCGCCGGGTGGCCGGCGACGCCGCCGCCTACCTCCGCGAGCTCGACCTCGACGACCTGTCCGGCGAGGCGGAGGACGAGTTCACCAAGCGCATGCGCCAGCCGTTCCTGAGCCGGGTCCTCCGCCCGGTCGGCTCCACCGTGGCCGGCTGGGTCACCTCGCTCACGCCGGGCAACTACCTGGCCCAGGTGCACCACAAGCTCCTCCTGGCCGGGCTGTCGTCGTCCGTGCGGTCGGAGGAATTCGTCGCCGGTCAGGCGGCGGCCACCGCCGGAGGCCTGCTGGTGGCGGTGCTGGGGGTCACGCTGCTGTCCCTCGACACGAGCAAGGCGACCCTGATCCTCGTGCTGTTCCCGGCCGTCGGCTTCCTCGCCCCCGCCAGCTGGCTGAACCGCAAGGTGGGCGAGCGGCAGGCCGCCATCCTGAAGGACCTCCCCGACGTGGTGGACCTGCTCGCCATCTCGGTCGAGGCCGGCGTCGGCTTCGAGGGCGCCCTCGCCGTCGTCTGCGAGCACTTCGACTCCGCCCTGGCCGAGGAGCTGTCGCGCACGCTCAAGGAGATGGAGCTGGGGCTCCCCCGGCGGGAGGCGCTCCAGAACCTGAAGCGCCGCACCGAGGTCCCCGACCTGTCGAACTTCGTGCTGGCCCTGACCCAGGCCGACTCGCTGGGCATGCCCCTCGGGCGCATCCTCCACACCCAGGCCAGGGAGATGCGCAGCCGGCGCCGGGCCCGGGCCCGGGAGACCGCCGGCAAGCTGCCGGTGAAGATCCTCTTCCCCCTGGTGGCCTTCATCTTCCCGGCGGTGCTGGTGATCGTCCTCGGCCCCGCCATGGGCGCCATCATGAAGGCGTTCTAGAGAGACTCTCGCCTGCCCGAACTCCGCCGTGACCTCCGTCACACTTATGTGAACCGGTAGAGTCGGATGTCGTGACACGACGTGGGGGAACGGGGCGCCGGCCGCTGCTCGCCGTCCTCGCTGCGGCGTTCGCCGCCCTCGCCGTCGCCGCCGCCGTGCTGCTGGTCGACACCGACACGAGCCTGGCCGTCGGGGAGAACGTGTTCGCCAACGCCGGGGGCATCATCGACGCCAACAACTCCCCCAGCCTGGCCCGCAACCCCAGGGACCCTGCCAACGTCGTGGTGTCGCACCGCCAGGACCAGCCGGGGTTCTCGGCCGCCCTCGAGGTCAGCTTCGACGGCGGCCGCGCCTACCAGACCACCGTGCTGCCCCTCCCTGCCGGTCTCGACCGGCCCTTCGCCCCCGACGCCGCCTTCGCCCCCGACGGCACGCTCTACGTCTCCTACGTGAACCTCCAGGGCAACGGCAACCGGCCCGACAACCTCTGGGTGGCCCGCTCGAGCGACGGCGGCCGCACCCTGGCGGATCCTGTGAGGGTCGCCGGCGCCCTGTCCTTCCAGGCCCGGATCGTGGTGGGCCGCACCGGCGCCGTGCACCTCACCTGGCTCAAGGTGGGCGACGTGGCGCCCTACGCCATCGTCGGCTATCCGAGCCCCATCGTCGCCGCCACGTCCACCGACGGCGGCCGCACGTTCTCGGAACCGGTCCAGGTGAGCGACGCCGACCGCATGCGGGTGGCGGCCGCCAGCCCCGTGGTCGACGCCGCCGGCAACCTGGTCGTGCTCTACGAGGACTTCGGGAACGACAGCCGGGACTTCCTGAACCTCGACGGCCCGGTGTGGGACGGCACGTTCACGCTGGTCGTGAGCGTCTCGAAGGACGGAGGGAAGACCTTCGGCAAGGGCGTCGAGGTCGACGCCGGCGTGGTGCCCACCAAGCGCTTCCTCGTCTTCCTGCCCGAGTTCCCGGCCCTCGCCGCCGGCCCCGGCCGCACCCTCTACGCGGCGTGGGCCGACGGGCGCAACGGCGACCTCGACGTGCTGGTCCGCCGCTCCGACGACGGCGGCGCCACGTGGGAGCCGCCCGTCAGGGCCAACACCAACCCCCTGAAGGACGGCACCGACCAGTACATGCCCCGGCTCTCGGTGGCGCCCGACGGCCGGCTCGACGTGCTGTTCCTCGACCGCCGGCGGGACCCCCGCAACATCCTCACCGACGCCGAACTGGCCATCTCGCGGAACCGGGGCAAGAGCTTCGAGAACATCCGGGTGTCGTCGGCGCCGTTCGACTCGCGGGTCGGTTTCATCGCCAACTCCAAGCTGGAGGCCGACTTCGGGTCCCGGCTCGGGCTGGCCAGCACGAAGACGGCGGCGCTCGCCGTGTGGACCGACACCCGGCTCGGCGTGGTGGACACCGCCCGGCAGGACATCGCCGCCGCGCCGGTGACGGTCTCGACCACCACCACGTCGAAGGCGGTCCGGTGGCCGGCGGCGTTCGGCCTGGCCTGCCTGGCCTTTCTCTGCCTGGGCGCGTGGTGGACGTCGGGACGAGGGAGAATGGCCGGCGACGGCGTGGAGACGGAGGAAGACGACGGATGAGGATTGCGTTCGTGGGCAAGGGCGGCGTGGGCAAGTCGGCGATCGCCGGCACCTTCTGCCGGGCCCTGGCCAGGCAGGGCCACCCGGTGCTGGCCCTCGACTCCGACCCGCTGCCGGGGCTCGCCTACTCGCTGGGACTGCCCATCGACGACGCGCCCATCCCCGAGGACGCCATCGAGGAGCGGGCCGAGGGCGAGCAGGGCCCCCGCTTCCGCCTCCGCACGGGCCTCACCGCCTCCGAGGCCGTGGACCGCTACGCCGTCACCGCCCCCGACGGCGTGCGGTTCCTCCAGTTCGGCAAGCACCGGGGCCAGACCCGCGCCCTGTTCAAGTCGCAGTTCGTGTGGCGCCAGATCGTGCGCGAGCTGCCCGACGGCCGCTGGAACGTGGTCGGCGACCTGCCCGGCGGCACCCGCCAGCCGTTCAACGGCTGGGGCGACTACGCCCGCCTCGTGCTCGTCGTCGTCGAGCCCACCGCCAAGTCCCTGCTCACCGCCCGCCGGCTGGCCCGCCTGGCCCTGGACGAGAACCATCCCCGCCGCATCGTGGCCGTCGCCAACAAGGTGCGGGAGGACGGCGACGTGGAGACGGTGGCCCGCAGGACCGGCCTCGAGGTCGTCGGCGCCGTGCCCTGGGACGAGGCGCTGGCCGAGGCCGAGCAGAAGATGGCCGCACCTATCGACATGGCTCCGGACTCAGAGGCCGTGCGGGCGGTAGAATCACTGGTCGAGCAGCTGAGCGAGGAGCGCATCGGATGAGGGTTGCAGTCGTCGGCAAGGGGGGCTCGGGGAAGACCACCACCTCCGCCATCGTCGCCCGCACCCTGGCGCGCCACGGCCTGTCCGTGGTCGCCCTCGACTGCGACTCCAATCCCAACCTGGGCATCTCCCTCGGCGTGGGCGATCTCGAAACCGAGCGGCTCATGGCCATGCGGGAGTCCCTCGAGGAGGGCGGCGAGGAGCACGCCCCCGGGTGGGAGGAGCTCATCGACCGCTTCGGTTCCGATGCCCCGGACGGTGTGCGCCTGGCGGTGGTCACCCGCATCGAGAACCCCGAACCCGGCTGAGCCTGATGTGGGCTCTCCCCCGAGCAGTTGCTCGGATCCGCTGATTTCGAAGGTCTCACCGTCATCGCCGACATGGAGGCGGGCATCGGCACGCTCACCCGCCTGGGCGAGCAGCGGGTCGACGCCGTGCTCGTCGTCGTCGAACCCACCCCCAAGTCCATCGAGGTCGGCCAGCGGGCCGCCGACCTGGCCCGGGAGAAGCAGCTCGGCCGCCTGATCGTCGTGGCCAGCCGCGTGCGCACGGCCGACGACCACGCCTGGCTGGAGCGGGAGTTCGCCGGGGTCGAGGTCGTCGTCGTCCCCGACGACCCTGCCATCGTCGAGGCCGACCGCAAGGGCGTGGCCCCGCTCGACCTGGCGCCGGACTCGCCGGCCGTGCAGGCCCTCTGCCGGCTGGCCCGCAGCCTCCTCCCGGTGCCGGCGTAACGCGTCGGTGACAACGGCGAAAGGGGCGCCGGAGCGCACGGGCGGCGGCCTGAAGGCGGCCCTGCCGGTCATCGCTTTGATCGTCGGCGTGTGGGCGCTGCTCGCTCCCTACGTCGGCCTCGGCCCCGACCTCAACGCCGCCGGCAAGAACGAGGTCGCCGACCACGTCGTCCCGGGCCTGCTCATGATCGGCATGGCCGTCGCCATGCTTGTGCGGTCCCGGAAGCCGGCCGGCGGGGGCGAGAGCCTCTTCCCGCTGGTCGCCGGCGGCGTCATCGCCCTCGCCGGGCTGTGGATGACCGCCACCCACCTGCCCCTGGTGCGCGACGCCCGCAACGGCCTCACCACCAACAAGATCATGGTCTGGCACACCCTGCCCGGCCTGGTGGTGCTGGTCGTGGGCATCCTGTGGGTGGTCACCTACTGGTCGTCAGCCGCCCCCGAGGACTGACATGCAGAACGCGGCGAATTTCGCCGCGTTCTGCATGTCAGTCGGCTAGACCAGGAACCGGAAGGCCGGGGAGCCGGCCTCCAGCGGCTCGATGTGGAGGCCGCTGCTCGACATGCGCTCGAGGAGGGGCGCCAGGTCGGCCCGGGCGGCGATCTCGATGCCCACCAGCGCCGGCCCCGTCTCCCGGTTGTTCTTCTTCACGTACTCGAACAGGGTGATGTCGTCGGTGGGGCCGAGCACGCCGTCGAGGAAGCCCCGCAGCGCCCCCGGCTCCTGGGGGAACTGCACGAGGAAGTAGTGCTTCAGGCCCTCGTGGACGAGGGAGCGCTCCACGATCTCGCCGTAGCGGCTCACGTCGTTGTTGCCGCCCGACACGATGCACACCACCGTGGAGCCGGGCGTCACCTTCACCGCGTCGCGCAGGGCGGCCACCGACAGGGCGCCGGCCGGCTCGGCGATGATCCCGTCCGACTGGTACAGCTCCAGCATGGTGGTGCACACGCTGCCCTCGTCCACCGCCACCACGTCGTCCACCAGGTCGCGCACGACGGCGTAGGTGAGGTCGCCGGCCCGGCGCACGGCGGCGCCGTCGACGAACCCGTCGATCGACGGCAGGGTGACCGGGCCGCCGGCGTCGAGGGCGGCCCGCATGCTGGGGGCGCCGGCCGGCTCCACCCCGACCACCCGGGGCCGGGGCTCGGCGGCGGCGGCCATCACCGCCACGCCGGCCGTCAGGCCGCCGCCGCCCAGGGGCACGACCACGAGGTCGGGCGGCGCCGGGAGCTGCTCGAACACCTCCAGGGCCACCGTGCCCTGGCCGGCGATCACCTTCGGGTGGTCGAACGGCGGCACCAGCACGGCGCCCGACGAGGCGGCGAGGGCCACCGCCGCCTGGTGGGCGTCGTCGTAGGTGTGCCCCTGCATGACCACCTCGGTGACCTCGCCGCCCAGGGCGACGATGCGCTCGAGCTTCTGCCGGGGCGTCGTCCGGGGCAGCACCACCTGGCAGCGCACGCCCAGGCGCCGGCAGGTGAAGGCGACGCCCTGGCCGTGGTTGCCGGCGCTGGCGCACACCACGCCGGCCGCCCGCTCCTCGTCGGACAGCGAGGCGATGAAGTTGTAGGCGCCCCGCAGCTTGTAGGACCGCACCGGCTGGAGGTCCTCGCGCTTGAGCCAGACGTCGGCGTCGACCGCGTCGGACAGGCGCTGGCTGCGCTCCAGCGGCGTGCGGACGGCGACGCCGCGCAGGCGCTCGGCGCCGGCCCGGACGTCGGCCGGCGACGGGCGCTCGAAGGAGTCGGCGGTGCTCAGTTGGAGGCCTGGCGGGCCTGGATCATGTGGTAGAGCAGGAGCAGCTGGGTCAGGGCCAGCGGCTCGCTCTTGGCGCCGCCCGGCTCGAGCTCGCCGAGCGACTCCGGCAGGGCGTCCTCCACGCCCAGCTGGTTCCAGATCGCCTGCTTCACCTTCTCGGTGATCTCCGGGTCGGCGTACCCGTGGATGTGCACCGCGTCGACCGGCTTGCCGTCGTCGTCGCGGATCAGCTTCATGTGGATGGCCTTGCGGGTGTCGTCGGTGAGGATGCTGGCCAGGTCGGGGTGCGAGACCGTGGGCCGCAGCAGCAGGGTGGCGCTGAGCGGGTCGTTGGAGTCCTCGCCCCGCTCCTCGATCGGGGCGAAGCGCACCACGATGTCGGCGCAGGCCCGCTGGAAGCGGATGTACTTGGCCGACTCGGGCTCGCGCTTCTCCAGGTCGGCCCGGACCTGCTCCTCGGTGTAGCCCCGCTTGGTGGTGTCCCGCTTGATCTTCCAGGCGTAGCGGATGGGCTCCGGCGGGTCGAGGTACACCCGGATGTCGAAGCAGGCCCGCATCAGCTTCGAGTACAGCGGGAGCAGCCCCTCGATGATCACGTAGTCGCGGGGCTCGACCAGGATGGGCCGGCCGAGGGTGCCGTTGGAGTGGTGGTACGTCGGCTGGAGGATCGGCTGGCCGAGCGCCACCAGCTGGAGGTGCTGCTCCATCACCTCCATGTAGTTGCAGTCGGGATGGAGCGGCGTGAAGGGCTTGCCCTTGCGCTCCTCACGGTCATAGCGGTGGTAGTGGTCGGTGCAGATCGACGTGCAGTGGGCCGCCCCCAGCGCGTCGACCAGGCCCTTGGTGAGGGTGGTCTTGCCCGCCGCGCTGTCGCCGGCGATGGCCAGCATGGCCGGCCGGGTGCGGCTGTCGCGCTGCCAGGCTCGTTGGATGGCGATCTGCTTGTCGGGCATCGTGTCCTCGCCGTTGGGGGATCAGGCGACTTCGGCCAGCGCGGCGTGGGCGCGGGCCCGCAGGTCGGTGACGGCGTGCTCCAGGCCCTCCGGGTCGCGGTAGAGGGCGCTGCCGGCGATGAGGTCGCGGGCGCCGGCCTTCACCGCGCCGGCGATGGTGGACGGGCTGATGCCGCCGTCGACCTCCAGCGCCACCTCGTGGCCGGCGTTGCGCAGCAGGGCGGCCGCCTCGGCGATCTTGGGCTCCATGGTGGCGATGTAGGCCTGGCCGCCGAAGCCGGGGTTCACCGTCATCACCAGCAGCAGGTCGAGCAGGTCGACGACGTGCTTGACCGCCTCGATGGGAGTGGCGGGGTTCAGCGCCACCGCCGGCTTGGCACCCAGGTCGCGGATGGCGGCCAGGGTGCGGTGCAGGTGGGGGCACGTCTCGGCGTGCACGATGATCAGCTCGCAGCCGGCGTCCACCCACGTTCCCAGCATCGGGTTGGGGTCGGCCACCATCAGGTGGGCCTCGAAGGGCACGTCGACCCACGACCGGACCGATTTGATGACGTCGGGGCCGAAGGTGAGGTTGGGCACGAAGACGCCGTCCATCACGTCCCACTGGACACGGTCGACGCCCGCCTTCTCCAGCGCCTGGAGCTCCTCGCCCAGCCGGGCGTAGTCGGCGGGCAGGACGGACGGGATGATGTTGATCGGCTGCTCGGTGGGCGCGTTGGTCGAGGACATGGTCTGACAAGCCTACGGACCGCCCCCCGGGGCGGTCCTCCCCCGCGGAGGGGACCCGGGGGGTGGTTTCCTGCCCCCTACCATGGCGTCGTGGCCGACGCCGCCGGCTCCTCCCTCGCCGCCCCCATCCGGGCCGTGCTCGTCGACGACCACCAGATGGTGCTCGACGGCCTGTGCTCCATGCTGCGCCCGCACGCCGCCCGGGTGGAGGTCGTGGGGCAGGCCACCGACGCGGCGGCCGCCGCCGATCTGGTCGGCACCCTGTCGCCCGACGTGGTGCTGCTCGACGTGCGCCTCCGCGGCGCCAGCGGCCTCGACCTGTGCCAGGAGCTGCTGGCCGGTCGCCCGGTCCTGCGGGTGGTCTTCCTCACCGTCTACGACGACGAGCAGTACCTGTTCCAGGCCCTGCGGGCCGGCGCCTCGGGCTTCCTGCTGAAGCGGGTCACCGGCCCGGAGCTGGTGTCGCACCTGGAGCGGGTGATGGACGGCGAGATCGCCATCGACCCGGCCCTCATGGGGCGGGTGGCGCTGTCAGCCGCCCGCCTGCACAGCGGCGAGTACTGGCCGGGCGCCCACCTCGGCCTCACCCACCGGGAGAGCGAGGTCCTGGAGCAGATGGTGCGCGGCCTCTCCCACAAGGCCATCGCCGCCAAGCTGATGATGGGCGAGGAGACGGTGAAGACCCACGCCCGGGCCGTGTACCGCAAGCTGGGCGCGGCCGACCGCAGCCAGGCCATCGCCACCGCCCTGCGGGAGGGGCTCTTCCATTGACCGCGGGGGTCCCCCAGCAAGCCGATCTCCTGCGGAAGGTGATCGAGCTGTCGGCCGAGGACCTGGACCTGCGGGAGGTGGTCCAACGGGTGGCCGCCCTCGTCGTCGAGGCCCACGCCGCCGACGTCTGCTTCGTCCACCTGGTCGACGACACGCGGGGCTGCCTGGTGCTGGCCGGCGCCACACCGCCTTTCGACGAGCTGGCCGGCACCATCGAGCTGGCCATCGGCGAGGGCCTGGCCGGCTGGGTGGCCCAGCACGGCGAGGCGGCGGTGGTGGTGGACGACAAGTGGAGCGACCCCCGGTACAAGTACATCCCGGCCCTCCGGGGCGAGGACTACACGTCGGTCGTCTCGCTGCCCATGGTGCGCCAGGGCCACCGGGTGGTGGGGGTGGTGAACGTCCACCACAAGGCCCGCCGCCAGTACACCGACGAGGAGGTGGCCGCCCTGTCCGACGTGGCGGGGCTGCTGGCCGGGGCGGTGGAGAACGCCCGCCTCTACTTCCGCCTGGCCGAGCGGGAGGCCGAGCTGGAGCGCTTCGCCGCCCGCACCATCGAGCTGCAGGAGCTGGAGCGCCGGCGGGTGGCGGCCGACATCCACGACGGCATCAGCCAGCGCCTGGTGAGCCTCTGGTACCACCTGTCGGCGGCCGACGAGGCGCTGGCGGCGTCCCCCGAGGTGGTGGGCGACGAGCTGGCCATGGCCAAGGACCTGGCCACCGCCGCCCTGGAGGAGGCCCGCCGGGCCATCGTGGGCCTGCGGCCGGCGGTCCTCGACGACCTCGGCCTCGGGCCCGGCCTGGAGAGCCTCGCCGCCACCATGCCCGGTCTCGACGTCGTGGTCGACGTGGACGCCGAGCCGCTCCCCGCCCACGTCGAGACGGCCCTGTTCCGCATCGCCCAGGAGGCGCTCCAGAACGTGGCCAAGCACGCCCGGGCCACCAGCGTCCAGGTCACGCTGCGCACCACCGCCGCCGGTACCCGCCTGGTAGTGAGCGACGACGGCGTGGGCTTCGACGCCGACCGCACCCGCGACAACCCGAGGGCCGACGCCTTCGGGCTGGTGGGTATGGCCGAGCGGGCGGCGCTGGTGGGCGCCCGCGTCACCGTGCTGTCCCGGCCCGGCGAGGGCACCGCCGTCACCGTCGAAGTCGGCTAAACGCGATTCTGGGTACGGAACCCACGCCGGAGCGTGAGATTCCGTACCCAGAACAGATGGCTGGCTGGCTAGCCGGCGAAGGCGCCGGTGGTGGCCAGGCTGTTGTTCTTGGCCTGCTCGAAGAGGGCGGCCTGGCCGGCGTCGGCGTTGGCGCTCTCGCCCTTCCACGACTTGAGGGCGTCGTCCTGGAGGGCCCGGCCGTACGAGAAGCTCAGCTTCCACGGGAAGGGGCCCAGCTTGTTCATGGCGTTGAGGTGCCTGGTGGCCACGTCGGCGCTCTGGCCGCCCGAGAGGAAGGCGATGCCGGGCACGGCGGCCGGGACCGTGTTGCAGAGGAGCTTGACGGTCTTCGCCGCCACCTCGTCCACGTCCGCCTGCGTCGCGCACTTCTTGCCCGAGATGGCCATGTTGGGCTTGAGGACCATGCCCTCGAGCTGCACGTTGTGCAGGCGCAGGGCGTTGAACACCGCGACGTGGGCCTGGTAGGTGACCTCGTAGCAGGTGTCGATGTCGTTCTCCCAGTCCATCAGGACCTCGGGCTCGACGATCGGCACCAGCCCGCCCTCCTGGCAGATGGAGGCGTAGCGGGCCAGGGCGGAGGCGTTGGCCTCGATGCAGTACCGGGTCGGGATGCCCGGGCCGATGGTGATGACCGCCCGCCACTTGGCGAACTTGGCGCCCAGCTCGACGTACTCGGCGACGCGCTTGGGCAGGCCGTCGAGGCCCTCGGTGATCTTCTCGTCGGGCGAGCCCGGCAGCGGCACGGCGCCGGTGTCGACCTTGATCCCCGGCATGATGCCCTTCTCCTCCAGCAGCTTGGGGAAGGGCACACCCTCGGCGGTGGACTGGCGCAGCGTCTCGTCGTAGAGGATGACGCCGCTGACGAACTCCTCCAGCCCGGGGGTGGTGAGCAGGACCTGCCGGTAGTCACGCCGGCTCTCGAAGGTCGACTCGATACCGATGCTGTTGAAGCGCTTGGTGATCGTGCCGGAGCTCTCGTCGGCGGCCAGGATCCCCTTCCCGGGGGCCACCATGGCTTCGGCCACTGCATGCAGATCGCTGATGGTGCTCGTCCTCCTCGTGCGTCTTCCTGGGGAAACTCTACGGTTCCCTCCCGCCCCTGTCATGTTCGAGCCGAGGTCTCGGAATCGGACCCTCCGGGGTCCCGTTCCGATACCTCGATCAGCGGGCGGCGACGGCGGTGAACCGGTCCCGGCCCGGGGTGGCGTCGAGGTGGTCGAGCAGGAGCCGGGCGGTGGCGTCCAGCTCCTCGTCCGCCCTGCCCACGAGGTGCCATTCCCGCCGGAGGGGCAGGCGGCCGTGGCGCCACTCCTGCACCGCCCCGCTGTCGAGCTCGACGCCCGCCGCGTCCCGGGACAGCAGCGTGATGCCGAGGCCGGCCTGGACGCTCTCGACGATCGCCCCGTTCGACCCCACGGTGAGGACCCGGGGGTCCAGCTCCAGTTCGTGCAGCAGCTCCTCGGTGGTGCCCCTGGTGCCCGAGCCGGGCTCCCGGAGCAGCCAGGTGGCGCCGGCCAGCTCGCCGAGGGTCACGCGCCGCAGCTGGGGCGAGCCGGGCTCGGGCGGGGCGATGACCACGAGCAGGTTGGGGCGGGTGGCGAGAGTGACGAAGGGGGCGCCAGCAGGGGGGCGGCCGCCGATGGCCAGGTCGACCTCCCGGTTGGCCAGCAGGTCCCACACGCGGCGCCGGTTGCCGACCTCCAGGACCACGCCCGACTCGGGGTAGCGGCGGCGGAACGAGGCGAGGAACCGGGGCACGATCCGCTCCCCCGCCGTGGTGACGGCGGCCAGCCGGACCCGGCCCCGCTCGGGGTGGTCGTACCCGGCCGCCGCGTTCACCGCCTGGTCGACCATGCCCATGGCCTGGCGGACGTGGCGGGCGAAGACCGTCCCGGCCGGCGTGAGCCGCAGCCCCCTCCCGTCCCGTGCCACGAGGGGCACGCCCACCTCCGTGGCCAGGGCGGCCACGGCCGACGAGACGGCCGGCTGGGTGACGAACAGCCGCTCGGCGGCGGCCCGGATCGACCCGGTGTCGGCCACGGCGAGGAAGGTCCGGAGCTGGTTGAGGGTCACCGCCCCGACGATACATCACCAGGAGATGATGGATCGTGCGCCGATCGTCAAGAACCGGATGATGTGACCGCTAGCGGACCTCGAGTGACGCCTTGGTGTGGTCCACCGTGTCGTCGGCGGGGATCCACGGCACCCACGTGCCCGCCGGGGTGCGGACGGACCAGGGCTCGTCGCCGCGCGACCGGGCGGCCAGCGTCATCCACTTCCCGCCGATCAGCTCCTGGAGCACCTGGTGGCGGTCGATGATCGCCTCGATGCGTTCGACGGGCGCCTGGATGACGGCCAGCAGCCGCAGCGGCTGGTGCATGCGGCGGTGCCCGACGCCCACCGCCTGGGCCGGGAGGCCGACCTGGAGGTCGCCCCCCTCGCCGAGCATGACGCCGATGCCGCCCACCGGGTTGTGCAGCGTCTTGTCGCCGGCGCCGAACTGGTCGGGGTCGGCCGCCGAGAAGTAGTACTGCGCCGAGATCCACTGACCGACCACGAGCGGCGCGGTCATGATCGTCTCGAGGGCGGTGCCCTCCGGGTCGCTGTCGGCGTCGTAGGAGTGCAGGAACACCCGGCAGGCCAGATCGAGCCCGGCAGTGATCGAGCGGGGCCCGATGACGAAGGCGGCGTTGCTGGCCAGCCCCCACTCGGGACGCACCTGGGCCCAGTCCTGGCCCCGGGTCCGGACCTTGGAGCTGCCCGGCAGTCGCCGGGCCCGCTCGGCGGCCAGCCGCCCGCCGGCCACGGCGATGTCCCGCTCGAAGGCAGCGACCAGCTGCTCGTGCGACGCCGGCACGGCCTCCCGGTCGAGGATGGTCACCACGTCGGAGACCGTGTCGTGCTGGCCGGCGACGAACAGGGTGTCGTCGGGCACCTCGATGCCGCGGCCTCGCAGGCCGGCACGGACCTCGGGGTCGTTGAGGAATGCGACCGCCACGCGGGCGCTCGGCCCGCCGGGGGCGCCGCCGCACGCGCCGCAGTCGTACGACGAGGCGTGCGGGTTGTTGATGTTGTGGCTGCCGTGGCCGCAGAGCACGACCAGCCGGGCGAACCGGGTCATGGACATGGTGCGCACCACGTTGGAGGCGGAGGTGACCCGCTCCTCGACCGTGAAGCCGGTGCCGCCGTTCTGCTCCGCCTCGACCGCCGGTCGGGTGCGGGGCCGGGCGATCCGCCGCGGCGTCAGCGCCCGCAGGCGGTGCACCAGGCCCGGCGCCAGCGTCCTGACCGCGGCCGCCGGGCCCATGAGGTAGCCCGCCGCCTCGGCGAGGGCGAAGGGGCCTCCAAGGCTGCCCTTGGCCTCGTGGAAGGCCTCGTGCCCTGCGCCGGCCGCCCGCTGGCCGCTGAGGTAGCCGAGGGCGTCGGCGGCGGCGAGCGGTCGCTCGGCGACCTCGTGCTCGGCCGTCAGCAGCGGTGGGCAGCGCGGCTCGCTCTCCGGCGACCCCAGAGGCCGCCAGCGCACGGGGATGCCGAAGAAGCCGGCGAACCCGTAGGTGTCGTAGGGGCCGATGGCCTGGAGGTGCCGGACCAGGCCCTCCGAGCGGGCGTCGATGCAGAAGGCGGCCTGCACGTCGGGCCGCTCGGCGGCCGGCCCGGGGTCCGGGTGGCTCAGCAGTCCCAGCAGGCGGTCGCGGAAGTTGCCCTCGTGCGCCTCCAGCCACATCGTCTTCCTCACCGGCGGCGGCACCTGCTGGAGGACGCCGCGCACGGCGGAGGCGACGAGCGGGTCGTCGGGCCGGCCCAGGGCGGCGACAACAGCCGCCACCCGGTCGTCGAGGTGCTCCCTGTCGCTCTCGTCCCGACGCCGCGGGGGGCCTGCCGGCACGCCGTGGGCGGCGGCCGCCGTGGCCGCCACCTGCACGGCCACCAGGTCCACGAGGTGCAGCGACGGGCGGTCGTGGTCGGGCCGGGCCCACTCGTCGTGGAAGCGCGCGTACCCGGCCCAGCCCGGGAGCCGGCCGAGGTGCTCGCGCAGGGCGTCGACGTGGTTGCCGGCGACGCCCAGCGACTCGAGCGAGGCGGCGAGGGCGTCGAGCGGGTCGTCGGGGAGCTGTGCCAGCCACGCCATGCCGGCGTGGCCGGCGAGACGCCGGAGCCGGCGGTCGTGCGGCGCCAGCGCCCGCCACGCATGGAAGAACCCCCGCTCCCGCCCGGGCATCGGCCACGGCACGCCGGCCTCGTCGACGAAGACCGCACACCAGGCGGCCACCAGCTGGCTGAGCGCCCGCACGGCGCCCACGTCGGCGCGGCCGACGCGGTCGCCGGAGGTGTCCCGCGGCCTGTCGTCCGGTCCGTGGAGGAGGTCCAGCCGGACGATCTCCAGCGCCTCGACGGTTCGGTCCCCGACGTCGACGCCCGGCAGCAACGCCAGCTCCGGGGCGACGTCGGTCATGGCCCGCCGGAGGTCGGCGTCGGTGGTGGCGCCCTTGGCGTGGCCCTCGCGGTAGGCCTTCATGGTCAGGTGGGTGCGGGCCCGCAGCCACCGCCGGGCGACGGCGGTGGCGTCGTCGAACGGCAGGTGCTGCAGGCCGAGGAGCGGGTTGACGGCCACGAAGCTGGTCAGCGGCCAGAGCGGGGCGATGATCTGCGCCGCCTCGGAGATCTCGGCGAGGAGCTGGGTGTGGTCGGCGGAGCGTTGGGCGTGGCCGCCGTTGGGATTGGTCATGTCGGTCGGGTGGATCGGGCCAGCTCCGCCGGGGGCTGGAGATGGCGGCTCTCGGGCACGGGCGCCACGCCGGTCGAACTGCCCCGGGTCGTCAACCGGGAGGCGACCGGCGCCGACGTCAGCAGGTTGGCGTACACCCGGCCGCGGAAGCTGCGCATCCGCTCCCCCGGGGTGAACCAGACGACGAGGACGACGACGGCGACCACCGCGATCGTGGCCACGAGGACCGCGGTGCTCACCGGATCGGCGACCTCGCCGGGGAGGGCGTGGGCGACGTAGGTCTCCAGGGCGGTGAGCCCGCCGATGTAGGCGAAGACGCCCGCGGTGGCGCCGGCGGCCGCGGCGAGGACAGCGGGGACGGGCCCGAAGGGTGCCGAGTGCAGCCATCCACTGATGGCCCGGGCGGCCGTCCCCCACGCGAACACCATCACGAGCACGCGTGCCGACGTCGGCATCTCCGGGTCGAAGACGACGAACGCCGCCGCCACCGCCGCCGCCGACACGACCAGCGCGACCCCGAGCCGGACGCTCCGGGCCACGGCCCGGGGGGCGGGGCGCTGGTGGTGGCGGTGGTGGGCGGTCACCGAGCCGCCGGCAGCGAGGAACAACGACGCCTTGTACATGCCGTGCCCCACGATGTGCAGCAGGGCGGCGGGCAGCGCGCCGATGGCCACCTGCACCGTCATGAACCCCATCTGCCCTGCCGTGGACCAGGCCAGGTTCCCCTTCACGTCGCTCCGCACGAGCATCACGGTGGTGGCGTAACAGGCGGTGACGGCCCCCGCCGCGAAGGCCACGTGCGTCGCCGCCGACGACGACCCGAACATCGGGGCGAGCCGTATCAGCAGCATGCCGGCGCCGTTCACCACGCCGGCGTGGAGCAGCGCCGACACGGGCGTGGGCGCGGCGATGGTGGAGGGCAGCCACTGGTGAACGGGGACGAGGGCCGACCGGGAGATACCGGCGACGACCAGCAGCAGGGCGACGACCACCAGCACGTGGTCGCCGAGCACCGGCAACGACGAGTCGGCCAGCTCCCTGGCGGCCGCCGCCGGGGAGCGGAGGTCGATGTGGCCGACGGAGGCGATGCAGAGGACCGTGGCCGTCAGGAGTGCGCCGTCCCCGACCCAGAGACTCCGGAGGGTCCGCCGGGAGGAGCGCCTCGCCGGTGCCCAGGTGGCCCGGTGGGTGACCAGTGCGGCGAGCGCCAGCCCGGCCACGATCCACGCCAGGCACAGCAGGCTCAGGGTGGCGGCCAGGGCCACGGTCGTGGTGGCCGCCGTCAGCAGCGAGGCCAGCGCGAAGAAGCGGCGCGCGAAGAGGTCGCCCTGCAGGTTCCGGGTGGCGAAGGACTGCACGACCAGGCCGACCCCGGTGGTGAGCAGGGCCAGCAGGGTGGTGACGCGGGTGGCGTAGAGGCCGAAGAGGGCGTGCCCGTCGCCCGCCTCCAGGACGGCCGAGACGGGCCCGTTCACGGCGACGACGACGGCCACCACCACGGCGGCGGCGAACCCGACAGTGGCCGCTCGCACCGCCCACCGGGCGGCCTCGTCGCCGTCGGGGCGGGTGGCGGCGATCACCGCCGCGGCCAGCGCCGGGAGGGTGGGGGCAAGCACCAGGAACGTTCCGGACAGGGTCATCTCGCCGAGGCTCCTACCCCGCGACGCGCCGGGTCACGATGACTTTCCTTGCACGCCCGCGCCGAGACGGGACACGTCGACCGCCACACCCAATGCCCCGGCGGCGCGCGCCGTGTCGATGTCACCGGGGTCCAACCCGCCCTGGGCGTAGACCGGGATCGGGCTGGCGGCGGCCAGCTGCCGGAGCCCGTCCCAACCGAGCGTCCTGGCCCCGGGGTGCGACGCGGAGGGGAGCACGGGTGACACGAAGGCCACGTCGGCACCGAGGGCAGCGCCCCGCTCGAGGTCCCGCTCGTTGTGCACCGATACCGCCCACAGGCGGGTCGGCGGCCGCTCGATGGCGGCGGCCAGGGCGCCGCCGGTGCTGTGCAGGCCGCAGGCACCGGCCTGGCGGGCCTCGAGCGCCGTCCCGGACAGGAGGAGCCGCAACGGCGTGCCCCGCCTGGCGTCACGCAGCCGGCGGGTGAGCTGGACGCGCTGCCCGGGCGGGAGCTGCGGTGCCCGCACGATGAGGAGCCGCAGGCCGCCGGCCGCCAGCGACGGGATCCTGGCCAGGAGGTCGTCGGCCGCGCCAGGCGCCGCCTTCACCCGGGCCTGCGCCACCAGATCGGGGAGGGCCAGCGTGGTGAAGATGATCTCGTTGCTCGGCAGCAGGGGCCCGACCGCGGGACGGGCGGGGTCCACCCACGCCACCCGCTGGCCTTCCCTGCCGGTGGGCTCGCCGGACCAGCGGCGCACGTGGAACCAGTGCAACCGCACCCGCTTCGACGGGAAGTCGTGCTCGTAGACCCGCCACGGCGCCAGCTCGAGGGCGCGGACGCCGACCTCCTCGAGCAGCTCGCGCGCCGCTGCCTGGACCGCGCTCTCACCCGGGTCGATCTGGCCGCCGGGGAGCTCCCAGAACCCGGCCGCGTCCTTGCCCGGTTTGCGCTCGGCGACCAGCACGCTCCCGTCGGGCGCGCGGAGCACGCCGACCGCCACGTCGACCACCGGGCGACCGGCGAGTGGGAGACGGCGGCTGGGCAACATCAGTCCGGCCAGATGCGTTCCGGGTGCAGCGTGCGGGATCGCGAGGGCGACGGCACCGCCACCCGGTCCTCGGTGTCCGCCGGCGCGGCCTCCGCCGGAGGGGCGGCGTCCCCACCGGCGTCCCCCGTCGGAGCGTCCTCGGTGCCGTCCGCCGCCGGCGCCGGCTCCGCCTTCTTCGGACTGGCCTGCCGCCGCCTGGCCGGGGTCATGTCACGCTGCGTCGACGGTGGCGAGTGCCGCGGCGCGGGCGGCGAACTCGCGTGCCTCCGCGTCGACGGCCTCCCCACTCGGGCCATGCACCGTGACGTTGACGTAGGTGCGGCTGAAGCTCAGGTCCGGATACAGCCCGGTCTCCTTCGACAGGGTGGCGAGGCGATCGAGGAAGGCTCGAGCCTCGGGGTAGGCGGCGAACTCGAAGCGGCGGTACAGCGACGACGGCTGCTCGACCTCCGTCCAGTCCTCCGACCCTCGGGGTTCCGTGGTCATCTCGTTCTCCTTGTCGATGGAGGGGGAAGGCTCGGGTCCAGCCGGGCTGGCTGCGCCGCCATCACCCGGCCCGAACCTGGGCGGCTGGGTCAGCTCGCCGCGCCCGAGTACTGCGTGTCAGTGACACCGGTGGGAAGGATCTGCTCGACCTCGGTGTGCGGCCGGGCGATGATGTGGGCGGCAGCCAGGCCGTCACCCACGCGCTCGCAGGCATCGGCACCGGCACGGACGGCGGCGTTGACGGCGCCGGTCTCGCCGCGGACCAGAACGGTGACGTAGCCGCCGCCGACGAACTGACGGCCGATCAGCCGCACCTCCGACGCCTTGGTCATGGCGTCGGCTGCCTCGATCGCCGGGACGAGGCCCCGGGTCTCGATCATGCCGAGGGCGATGCCCATGGCCTCGTTTCTTCCATTGCTCGTTGCCATCAGTTTCCTCCGTGGGTGAGTCGAACTTCGGGTGCTACAGCTGGAAATTGGAAGCGGATCAGTCGCGCCAGCGCTGCTCGCTCCAGTGGTCGATGATCCCGCCGATGGTGAGGTCGGTGGTGATCGCCGGATCGCCCGCGGCATGGCGAGCCGCCGTGGTGGCGATGGTGATGACGAAGTCGCCCGGCTTGGCGCCGACGGGGTCGAGCGCCACCTCCAGGCCGCCCTTGTAGTCCTCGACGACCCGCAGCGACTTCTCCTGCAACGGGCCGACGCGGTGGGTGGCGACGAGGTCGCTGACGACGCGCTGGATGTTCATCGTCGCGTCTCGCCGTTGGCCGAGCTCGCCGCCCGCTCCTGACCCGGGTGGTCCTCGTCCCAGTAGTCGATGATGCCGACGATGGTGAGATCGCTCGGGTACTCCTTGCTACCGGCGGCGTCGCGCGCCGCCGAGCTGCCGCACGCGATGACCCAGTCACCGGGCTTGCAGCCGACGGGGTCGACCGCCACCTGCTTGCCTCCCCCGCGCTCCTGGACGACCAGCAGCCGGTGGTGCTGGAGGCCGCCGATGCGGGCGGTCGCGACCAGCGTGCTCTCGACGCGGAAGATCTTCATCGCAGTGCCTCCTGCGGTCGCGCCGCGTCGTCGGTGACCGCTTCGAGGTGCGACCGGCCCCGCGCCCGCACGAATCCCTGGACGACGAGCCCGACGGAGGCCGGTTCGGTGCCGTACCGGTGCACGATCGCCGCGGTCAGGCGGCGGGCGCGGGCCTGCGCCGAGGCGCTGGCGCCCGGGATGCGCTCGTCGTAGTCGACGTGCACGAGCACCGGCACCGCCACCCCGGTGGCGGCATTCGTCTTCCGGAGGATCTTGATGCCGATGTCGAGGTCGACGGCTCCCTCTTCGAGGGTGCGCATCTGGGCCTGGAAGGCGAGGTTGCGCAGCTGGACGTCGTCGACGGCGTCGCCGGCGATCAGCAGTTTCTCGGTGTGGCCGAAGTCGGTGTACCTGCCGCCGAGCCAGCTGCGCACGGCGTCGACCTGGCCGATGTTGTTCTTCAGCAGGTAGCCGCAGAGCCAGCGCATACCCTCGGTGGCGGCGTCGGCGGCGTCGACGCCGGCGGCGTCCGCGACGGCCTGGCGGATGAACTCCTTGGCCTCCTCCCGCCCGAGGCTCGCGGTCTGCTCGTAGAGGGCGGCGCTCGAGACGAAGCGGCCGACGTCGACCCCGCCGGCGACATGCGGGACGTGGACGCGGATCGCGTCGGTGTCGGTGTCGACCCCGACGAGCAGCGTGGCCACCTTGGCCTCGCAGCACTGGGTGGACGCCACCGCGCCCTCGAAGGCCCGCAGCCGTGCCAGCAGGGCGCTGGCGGCGCGCACCTCGTCACTGCCGTGGGCGGCGCAGCCCTGGTTGCGGGGGTCGACGCTGCTGAAGTGGTAGAGCCCGATCTTCAGGTAGCAGGTGGGCTCGCTGGCGTCGTTCGGCCGGCCCTCCCGCCAGCGCCGGAGCTCGACCCCCTCCCACCGGTGCAGGGCGTCCTCGACGTCGAATTCGGCGCCGGCATACGCGTCGTGCCACACCACCACCGCAGGCGGCACCCGCAGGATGAAGTCGACCGCCCCGCGAAGGCGGCCGTCGGAGCAGGAGGTGATGTCCACCGCATGGAACCCGAAGCGCCGGATCAGCTCCTCGGTGCTCTCGCCCTCGTCGAGCAGAGCCAGGTCCCGGTCGAACTGGCGCTCGACCAGGTTGCGGAAGGTGCCGATCACGCAGCGGGCGTGGACGCAGCCGAGGTCGAGCGGCGTGCTCCACGACGACTCCAGCTCGGCGGGCGGGATGTCGACCCCCAGCGAGTCGGCCAGCTGGCGGTGCGCCTCCTCGGCGAAGCCGTCCTCGAACTGGCGCGGGGCCAGCCTGCGGAGCACGGGCTCGATCGCCGCGAAGGCGGCGGTGATCTCCTCGGCCCGCTGCTTCAGGGCGGCACTGAGCGCCGGCTCGCCGAGCGGGTGCCCGCCGGTGGGCAGGCTCGACCCGAACCCGTCGCCCTGGGGCGAGGCCGGCGGCACCGTGGCCACCGAGCCCGCACCCGGCCAGGCTGGCGCCTGGTCCCAGGGCGCGACCCACCGCCCGTCGTGCTGCAACAGGGTCCTCATCCTTGGGCACCGCCGGACAGGGTGATGCGGGCCGCGCTCGGGCTCCAGCCGGCCCGGCCGGTGACGATCTCGCGCTGGGCGCCGGGGGTGGCCTTGTCACGGAACTTGCCGGCGCCCGCCCAGCCGTGGGGATGACCGCCACCCTCGCTCGGGTTGCGGCGGGCGGCGATGTAGCCCTCGGTTCCGGTGACGCGCGGGTTGATCGTCCACGCCGAGCCGGTGACGGTGCGGCCTTCGGTGCGTCCCTCGCCGGTGACCTGCGGCTGCTTGCCCTCGCCGCGGTTCGCCCGGGGGCGGAACAGGAACTCGTTGTTGCCCGTCACCATGCCGTCGCCGACGGCAAAGGACCCGGTGATGCGGCCCGGCAGGGTGGAGGGCGGCGCCGGCGGCGTGTCGGCGGCGGGCTCGTCGCCGTCGGCGGCGGCCAGGCGCCGGGCCCAGGCGACGGGGAAGGCCTGCGATCCGTTCCAGTCGTCGGCCGCCGGTTCGGCGGCGCGCAGGTCGCTGTAGTACGGCGTGCCGGTGACGGCGTGGCGGTGGCCGCGCTCGGTGCCGGTGACGGCCTTGGCGTGCATGGGGACGTTGCCGGTGACGGCCACCCCTGCGGGCCTGGGGTCCAGGCGCTGGGCGGCAAGGTCGCCCTCGTCGGGCTCGCACCAGCCGTAGGCGGTGGAGGGGCCCTGGTAGGGGGTGCCGGTGAGCGGGTGGCACGACCCCGGCTCGTCGCCGGTGACGTTCGGGCGGTGCTCCACGCTTGGGCCGGTGACCCGCTGCCCTGCCCACGTCTGCGCCACGGTGACCTTGCCGGCGGTGACCGGGTCGAGACGGGCCCGGTTGACGTGGGCGGCCGGCGCGGTGCCGCCGCCGGTGCCGCCGCACTCGCTGGAGTAGGTGCCCTGGTACTGGTCGCCGGTGACGGGCCGGCAGGCACCCGCCTCGTTGCCGGTGACGCGCCCGCTGCGGCCGACGGCCGTGCCGGTGACGGCCAGCCCGCCGTCGCTGGTCTCCAGCGGGTGCCACGGCCCTTCCTGCCCGGAGGTCGCCGGCCCGGGGCGGGGCGCGAGCCTGGTGCCGACCGCCGACTGGCCGTGCGGGTCGGTGCGGCGCGGGAACTGCACCGCCTGGTAGCTGCCCTCGCGGCGCGGCGTGAGGTCGTCGTCGAGCTTCTGGTCGGCCTCGCCGGTGATGCGGAGGTGCTCACCGAACTCGTCGCCGGTGATCGGCACCTTGCCGCGGACGGTGGTGCCGGAGACGACGAGGCCCTGGTTCGTCCGCACCAGGCCGACCTTCCGGCCGGCGCCGGGCGGCGGGGGCGGGCCGTCGGCTGCCACGTACTGCGTGCCCGAGACGGGGAGGTCCGAGCCGGGCTCGTCGCCGGTGACCCTCACACCGGGGCCGATCCGCAGCCCGGTCACCCGCTGGCCGCCATGGGTGGGCGACACGATGACCTTCGGGGCGTACGGCACCTGGCCCTCTCGCTGCGGCCGGCTGTACGCGGCGCCGCCGTAACGGCTCGCCTCCGCCCGGCGTGCCCTGGCCTGCTGGCGGCCCGTGGGGGCCCGGACGGCGTCGGTGGTGTCGGCCGGCGCCGGCGCCGGAGCGCTGGGCGCAGGAGCGGGCGGTGCCGGGACGGCGGCTCCGACGATGCCCTGCTTGCCCTGCGACACCTGGCGGCGCCGCTCCCGCGACAGGGCGCGGCCGATATGGGCCTCGGCCACGGCGCCGTTGGCGGCCGGAGCGCTGGGCGCGGGGGCGCTGGGCGCAGGAGCGGGCGGTGCCGGGACGGCGGCTCCGACGATGCCCTGCTTGCCCTGCGACACCTGGCGGCGCCGCTCCCGCGACAGGGCGCGGCCGACGTGGGCCTCGGCCACGGCGCCGTTGGCGGCCGGCGCCGTCGCCTGGACAGGGGCCGAACCGTTGGTGGCGGCCGCAGCGGCCGGCGCCACGTGCCCGTTGACGGGGGCGCCACCGTTGAACGGCGCGCCGGCTCCTCCGGTGAGGCCCCCCTTGCCCTGCGACACCTGGCGGCGGCGCTCCCTGGACAGGGCACGGCCGACGTGGGCTTCGGCCACGGCGCCGTTGGCGGCCGGCGCGGTGGCCGGCGCCGCCGACTGGACAGGGGCCGACCCGTTGGTGGCGACCGGCGCGGTGGGCGCCTCGCGACCGTTGGAGGCGGCCGGAGCCGTCCCGTTCGTCGCCGCCGGGCCTCGGATCTCGGCCTCCCGGACGCCGGTGCGCACCCGCTCCTGCGCCGGCCCCAGGCCGGCCTGGCCGGTCGAGACGGCGCGGCGCCGCGACATTGCCGCGAGGCGGCCGCCGCCGGCCGCCTGGCGGAGCGCGGTCAGCTCACCGGCGTCGGCGGTCTGGACCGCGTACATGCCCATGGTCAGCGGGCCCCAGCCCGGTAGACGATGAACGACGTGCCCTGTGACTGCACGTAGTTGTCGTAGCCGAGGAGGCGGACGTGGTGGCCGGGGTTGGCGCGGTGGCAGGCGTCGAGCTCGGCCAGCACGCGGTCCACCGACGTCTCGCCGAACAGCGGGAGCTCCCACAGGTACCAGTAGTTCGAGGCGGCCTTCTCCGGCTCCGTGTGCTCGATCGCCGGGTTCCAACCCGACTGGATCAGGTACGAG
>DASSMA010000028.1:0-3817 GCA_035689115.1 Acidimicrobiales bacterium | reverse complement strand
GAAGTTCTGGTAGGTGACGGTGGCCCAGGTGTGGTTCTCGTCCTTGATCTTCACCCGCTCCTTGGCCTCCACCGCCTGGTGGAGCCCGTCGGACCACCGCCGGCCCTCGAGGATGCGCCCGGTGAACTCGTCGACGATCTTGACCTCGCCGTCGGAGACGACGTAGTCCTTGTCGCGCTTGAACAGCTCCTTGGCCTTGAGGGCGTTCTGGAGCTGGTGGACGTAGTTGACGGAGACGGCGTCGTACATGTTGTCGACGCCCAGCTGGTTCTCGACCTTCTCGATGCCCTCCTCGGTGGGCACGACGGTGCGCTTGTCCTCCTCGACCTCGTAGTCGACGTCGCGCTGGAGGGCGCGCACGATGCCGGCGAACTGGTAGTAGAGCCGGGCCGACTCGGAGGCGGGGCCGCTGATGATGAGGGGGGTACGGGCCTCGTCGATGAGGATGGAGTCGACCTCGTCGACGATGGCGTAGACGTGGCCCCGCTGCATGAGCGTCTGGCTGGAGCGCACCATGTTGTCGCGCAGGTAGTCGAACCCGAACTCGCTGTTGGTGCCGTAGGTGACGTCGCAGGCGTAGGCCTCGCGCTTCAGGTCCCAGTCGTTGATCTCGTTGCTGACCCGGCCCACGGTGAGCCCGAGCCAGCGGTGGATGCTGCCCATCCACTCGGCGTCGCGCTCGGCCAGGTACTCGTTGACGGTGACCACGTGGAGGCCCCGGCCGCTGAGGCCGTTGAGGTACACCGGCAGGGTGGACACGAGCGTCTTGCCCTCGCCGGTCTTCATCTCGGCGATCCAGCCGAAATGGAGGGCGGCGCCGCCCATCAGCTGGACGTCGTAGTGGCGTTGGCCGATCACCCGCTGGGCCGCCTCGCGCACGACGGCGAAGGCCTCGACCAGGATGTCGTTCAGGGCGTCGGCCAGCTCCACGCCGTCGGCGGTGGCCTGGTCGAGCCGCTCGCGGAACTCCACCGTCTTGTGCTTGAGGTCGGCGTCGGAGAGCGCCTTCATCTCCGGCTCCAGGGCGTTGATCTCCGGCACGATGGCCTGGAGGGCGCGGACCTTCTTGCCCTCTCCGGCGCGCAGGAGCTTCTTCAGGACGCTCATCGGTCTTCCATCCTACGGCTGGGCGGCGGGGTGGCTACGCCTCGCGGATGTCGAGCAGGCGTTCCTTGACCGCGTAGATCACTGCCTCCATCCGGTTGTGGAGGTGCAGCTTCTCCAGGATGTTCCTGACGTGGTTCTTGACGGTGTTCTCGGAGATGTAGAGCTCCTCGGCGATCTCCCGGTTGCTCATGCCCTTGGCGACGAGGCGCAGGACCTCGATCTCCCGGTTGGTGAGCGCCGGCGCCGGCAGCTGCTGGCGGTCCTCGGCCCGGCGGGCCAGGGCGTTGAACTCGCTGAGGAGCTTGGAGGCCATGGACGGCGAGATGAGGCTCTGGCCCTGCATGACGGCCCGGATGGCCTCGGCGACCTCCTCGACCGAGATCTCCTTCAGCAGGTAGCCGTTGGCCCCCGCCTTGATGGCCTCGTAGAGGTCTTCCTCCTCGTCGCTGACGGTGAGCATGAGGATCTTGGTGGACGGCAGGTCGCTGCGGATCTGGGCGGCCGCCTCGATGCCGTTGACCTTCGGCATGCGGACGTCCATCAGCACCACGTCGGGCGCCAGCTCCCGGGCCTTCTCGACCGCCTCCTCGCCGTTCTCCGCCTCGGCGACGACCTCGACACCTTCCTCGGTGCCCAGAACGACGTACAAGCCGCGGCGGAACAGCGCCTGGTCGTCGGCGATGAGGACCCGGATCACCTCCGAGGGCACCGCCCGATCGTTGTCTGCCACCGCTGTTTCTCCTCCTAGGAGGGACATCCTCTCCTACATCGGCAGCTACGCGCCGTCGATGAGCCCGATTTGACCATCCTTGCGGCGGTAGACCACGGCTGCGGCGCTGGTGTCGGCGTTGGTGAAGAGGAAGAAGTCGTGGCTCAGCAGCTCCATCTGCAATGCCGCCTCCTCCGGCGTCATCGGCTTGATGGCGAACTGCTTGGTGCGCACGATCCTCGGGTGGCCCTCCTCCTCGTCGTCGTGTTCGGTGCTGGCCTGACCGCCACGGGAGTCTACCGACCCCTGCCGCCGGGGGTGGGACCGTCCGTTGAGCTTGCCCTTGAGCTTCTCCACCCGGTGCTCGAGCTTGTCGACCACGCCGTCGACGGCGGCCTGCTGGTCGGCCGCCGCCGCCCGGGCCCGGACCACGTGGCCGTGGCCGTGCATGGTGACCTCACACACCGCCTTGTCGGCGATCCGGGGGTTGCGCTCCTCGAAGAAGAGCACCTCCGCCCGTTCCATACCGTCGAGGTGCTTCACGACCCGTGCGAGCTTCAGCTCGACGGCGCCCCGCAGAGCTTCCGGCACCTCGACCTTGCGGCCCTGGATCTTGATGTCCACGCGGTTCCTTCCGAGAGAATCGGCTCGGAACCAGAGGTTCCTCGCCGAGCTGGCGGAGCCGCCCTCCGGGCGGCTGGTCTCGCCGACGTCTCGCTCGCCGCTACGTCGGCGCTCAGGCCGCCGGCCGGCAGAGCCGGCCGGGCGACCATTCTGCGGGGGGCAGCGCCCCCCACACCCCCCGTGCCGGCAGCCGACGGGGCCGTCTCCGGCGGCTTGGGGCGGCCGTCGGCAGTTCTGGTGGTCTCCTCGCAGTCGTCCGCCCTGGCGATGGGATGTGTCGTGTGGGCCGCGTGTGGCTGACCTGGTCTTTGACCCCACACTCGCCTGCCGAGGGGCTGGTCCGCCCGCCGGTGGCGGCCCCTTTCGGGACCCGCACCGGTGGTGATCGCGGGCTTCCCCCCTTCTCCACCCGGAGCCGCCGATCGGCACCCGGACGGGCAGGGCTTACCTCTAAACCGCACCATGCTCAGCAACCACGGGTTGCCTTACGTGGGTCGTTTCGCCTGCGGCTGGCATCGACTTGCAACCACAGACCCACACGCGGCCCATACCGGTCGAGTGTAGGCCCGCCCGCCCGTACCGGCCCGAGATCAGCCGCGCCGCTGCCACCAGGGACCACGGCGGGCGGCGGCCACCGCGCCGACCGTGGTGGCGCCGGCCTCCCGCAGCCGGGCGGCGGCGGCCGCCAGCGTGGCGCCGGTGGTGACCACGTCGTCGACCACGAGCACCACCGCCGGCACCGGCCGGCGCCGGCGGGGCGCCAGGCGAGGGCCGGCCAGCCGCTCGGCCCGCGACGCCCCCGTCTGGGGCCGGCCGGGGAGGCGGCGCAGGAGCGGCCGGCACCGCACGCCCAGGCGCCGGGCGACGGCGGCGGCCAGCAGCTGCCCCTGGTCGAACCCGCGGGCCCGCCGGCGGGCGGCGGTGGTGGGCACCCACGTCACCACCTCGGGCAGCGGCTCGCCGGCGGCCTCCGCCCGGCGGGCGACCAGCGCCGCCATGCCGTCGGCCAGCCAGGGCAGGGCGGCCCGGGCGTTGCGGTACTTCAGCCGGGCGACCACCTCCCGGCCGGCGTCCTCGTAGGCCAGCAGGGCGGCGCACCAGTCGAGGCCCGGCGGCGGCGGCAGGGCCGGCGCCGGCCGGGCCTCGGCCCGGCAGCCGTCGCAGGGCGCCCGCCCGCCGGCGCCGCAGGCAGGGCAGGTGACGGGTAGCAGCACGCCGTCCAGCATGACGAGGGGGTGCGACAGCGAGGCGAGCGGCCCGCCGGGGCCTGGACCGAGGCCGATCCGAGCCGTGAGGCGAGGAAGCGCTGCGGAGCGCAGCGCAGCAGCGCGTTCGGACCGAGGGAAGGCGCCGGCAAGGGGGCCGCCCCGCCGAGCA
>DASSMA010000027.1:0-27009 GCA_035689115.1 Acidimicrobiales bacterium | reverse complement strand
GGGGTGACCACCGTGCTGTCGGCCAGGGCGCAGATGGGCCCGGCGAAGCACTCGTAGTTCACCAGGATGGTGAACAGCGGCTCGGGGCGCCGGCCCTCGGCCGGGGCGGCGCCGGCCCGCCGCGCCATCTCCACCAGGGCGTCGGCCCGGCGCTGGGCGGCGCTGCGCCGCAGCCGGTCGCTGCACACGTTGGCCTTGCCGAGGCGCTCGGTGCCCTCGGCCCAGTCCTCGGCGAACAGCTCGTCCTCGATGCGCTCCAGCTGGTTGGCCACGATGGCCCCCGACACCTCGTCGAGCACCCACTCGCCGTGCTGGGTGCCGTCGGCGTCGCGCCTGATGCGCAGGCGGCGCTCGGCCCGCCGGCGCTCGGCGCCGTCCTCGGCCCCGTCGGGATCGGCATGGGCGCCCCAGTAGGCCATGGCCCGGGCGAAGTGGTGCACCCGCAGGCGCTTGGCCTGCTCCACCAGCATCGCTTCATCGCGCTCGAGAGCCGCCTCGGTGACCGGGGTGCGGGCGGCAGCCAGCAGCGCCGCCTGGGACTCGGTGATCTCGCCGGCCACCCACGCCGCCTCGGTGGCCGGCAGGTGGCGCAGGGAGCGTCCCAACTGCACCCGGCGGGCGGCGGTGGGCCGGGCCACCTTGCAGCGCCAGGCGATCCACGCCGGGGTGCTGCGGGCGCCGGAGGCCTGGTGGCCGCCGGCCGCCTCGAAGGCGGCGCTGGCGCGGGCCACCACCGCCTCCATGCGGGCTAGCTCCCGCCACAGCGCCACCATGGCCTCCTCGTCGGCCAGGGCCGCCGGGTCGGCCCCGACCAGCTCGTCGACGACCGTCTTCAGCGCCTCCAGCACCCCCTAATCGTACACGTGTTCGATGGCGGAGTGCAACCTGAAATGCTTGCACCGCAATCACTTCTGCACTACGTGCAGATGACACCGGACCCACCTATGAGTCGCCGCCCGCCTCACCCCGTCGGCGCCGGGAAGAACCGCTCCACGACCTCGCCGAAGTAGCGGGCGACCGGGGCGTCGCTGCCGCACCACCACAGCTTGGCCATCTCGGCGGTGGCCTCGAGGGGGCGGGTGGCGCCGTAGGGGGACACCTCGGCGGCCACCCGGTCCTGGACGGGGCCGCCCCTCCCGGCCGCCTGCTCGATCGTCTCGACGCCGAACCAGGCGCCCAGCAGGCGGCGGAACTCGACGCTGGCCCGGTAGTCGCGGGCGGTGAAGGCCAGCTCCACCTGGTGCCACAGCTCGTGGGCGGTGGTGCCGTCGACGGCGGTGAAGTCGCCGCCGGGGCGGGCGGACGGCGTGGCGCCGGGCCGGGCCGCCCGCACCTCCCTGACCGCCTCCAGCTCGGCCAGCGGGCCGGGGAGGAACAGGGCGGCGTTGAGGTGGACGTTGCCCAGCGTGGGGGTGGCGATGCCGGCGTAGCGGGAGGTGCGGAAGCCCTGGGGGCCGAAGTCGATGGCGACGAGGCGGACATGGCCGAGCGCCGAGCGGAAGCGGGCCCGCATGGCGACGGTGACGTCGACCGCCCGGGCCAGCTCCTCGACGAACAGGTCGGGCCGGTCCGGGTAGCGCACCGAGAACGGGCGCAGCCCGGTGCCGTCGGTGACCACCAGTTCGGCGGTGCCCGGCATCCCGGCCAGGGCGAGGCGGACGAGGCCCCGCAGCGGGCCCGGCGGGGGGGCGGGCGCCACGCCGGCACCGGGGACGAGGGCGGCCACCGCAGCGACGGCATCCTCCGGCAGCCGGCCGCCGCCGTGGTGGAGCGGGCCCCGCAGCGTGCCCGACCAGCCCGAGCGGCGCGCCGCGTCCCGCAGCCGCGGGTCGGGGCTCTGGAGCTCGGTGTAGCCCTCGGCCACCAGCCGGTCGAGGAGCTGGCGCTCCTCGGTCACCGCCATGCCCCCCGTCTCCACTGCACACCTCCACGATGCCCGAAGGGGGCGGCTACGCCGAATCCCCTTCCGGAGCGGGGGAGCGTCGTTTACCTTTTGCATCTCATGGGCATTTCGGTCTCCCTTCGCGACGCGGCGCTGGCGGTCGACCCCGGGGAGTTCGTCCGTACCGAGGTCGTGGTCGCCAACGACGGAGCGGAGACCGTGCGGGGCCGGGTGGTGGTGGACGGGCCCGCCGCGCCCCACGCCTGGGTCGTCCCGCCCGACGTGGAGGTGGCGCCGGGCCAGTCGGTGGGCGTGAGCGTCGGCTTCCGGGTGACCAGGGCGCCGGAGCCGCCGGCCGGGCCGCTGGCGTTCGAGATCCGGGTGGAGGACGGCGGGACGGTCGCGGCGACGGCCGGCGGGACGCTCGACGTCCACCCCTTCCACGAGGTCACGGTGGAGCTGGACCCGGCCGACGCCCGCTCGAGCGGTCCGACCGAGCACCACGTCGTCCTCGAGAACCGCGGGAACGTGACGGCCACCGCCACCGTGGCGCCGGCCGGCGGCGCCCTCACCGTGGACGTCGACCAGCAGGAGGTCGAGGCGGCGCCCGGCCAGCGGGTGCCGGTGGCCGTGCGGCTGCGGCCGGGACCGGCGCCCCTGCTGCGGCCCCGGTCGCTGCCGTTCGCCGTGGCCGTCGAGCCGGCCGGCGGCGAGCGGGTCGTGGTGTCGGGGGCGCTGGAGCAGGCGGCCCGCCTCTCGGGGCGGAGCGCCGGCTTCGTGGCCCTTGCCGCCGTCGTCGTTGTGGCGGTGGTGCTGCGGCTCACCGTCCTCGCGCCGGCGAGCGGGTCGAAGGCGGCGTCGGCGGCCATCAATCCGTCGACCCGGACGACGGCCACCACCGCCAGCGCCTGCGCCGCCGACCGCCACCGCGAGGCCAACGCCAACGGGCTCACCCCCGAGGCGATCCCCAAGCTGTCGCACGACTACTCGTTCTTCGGGATCGGCTCGGACGGGTGTGCACCGGTGCGCTGGAACCCGTGCGAGCCGATCCACTACATCATCAACAGGACCGACGCCACGCCCACCGGTGTGGCCGACGTGCAGGAGGCCTTCCGCCGGCTGGCGGCGGCGACGGGCATGACCTACGTGGACGACGGCTTCACCGACGAGACGGCCAGCCCCCTCACGCCCAACCGGGCCTTCCAGCCGGAGCGATACCCCGGGCGGTGGGCGCCGATCCTCATCCACTGGGTGGGCAACGACCGGCTCCTCGGCCAGGCCCAGACCCAGGTCGTGGGCGGCGGGATCCCCACCCGCGTGGGCGACACCTTCGTGTCGGGCACGCTGTTCCTCAACCCGAAGGCGGTCGTCGACAACAGCGGCACGCCGGTGCCGGGCGGCTTCGACGACCCTCCCACCATCGGCCAGATCGGCCCCACCGGGGTCCACTGGGGGCGGGTGATCCTCCACGAGCTGGGCCACATCACCGGGCTCGGCCACGTGAGCGACCCGGCCGAGCTGATGTACCCCGAGACGGCCCAGCAGACGGGGACCACCGCCTTCCACGACGGCGACCTGGCCGGGCTGCGGTTCCTCGGCAAGGACGCCGGGTGCACCCAGACGCCGGCCCCGGCCCCCGTGCGCCCCCGCGGCCCGGCCCGGACGCCGCCCACCACCAAACCCTGAACGGGAGCCGCTATGCGCCCTGCGGGGTGCGCCGGCGGTCCATGGCGACCTGGAGCCAGACCAGCAGGCCGATCATGGTGGCGAGGGCGATGGCGAAGCCCCACACCGACGACGCCGGCCGGCCGGCGAAGCTGTCCTTGGTGAGCAGCGCCCCGACGCCGATGAGGCACAGGGCGAACGTGATGGTCTGCATGGTGATCCGGAAGCAGCTCCACCGGGCCTCGCGGGCGAACAGCATCCACGCGATGCCGGGGAAGATCACGTAGGCGGCGATGCAGCGGGCCGTGAGCGGCGTGACCGGCCACGGCCAGCGGTCGGCGAAGAGACTGGGCCACACGAACAGCAGCACGGCGAAGGTGGTCTGCAGCACGCCCCCGAAGGCCACCAGCCGGCGGAGGCGGTCGGGCATGAGGGTGTCGAGGTCGTCGGGCGTGCCCGGGTCGGTGCGCTGGTTGATGTACCAGAGCCAGGGCAGCAGCGGCGGGGTGATGGCGTACAGCAGCAGCCACGCCCAGAACGACACGTGGACGTGGTTGAACTTGCTCCAGTGGAGGAGGGTGGCGAGCAGGAGCAGGGTGGTGAACCCGGTGATGGAGAGGAACCCGATCGCCACCCGGTGCCAGCGCCGCTGGTAGGCCGTCCGGAAGAAGAACGTCGATCCCGACACGTAGCCGGCGCCCATCACCTTGGCGCTCATGGGGATGGCGATGGTCCAGGCCCACAGGGCCTTGGTGTGGGTCGAGAACAGGTACAGGATCACGAAGGCGGCCACGAGGACGGGGACGATGACCACCGCCGTCCAGAACGTGGGCGCGAGCAGGCGGTCGTCGCGCACCTCGCCAGCCGCCCCGACAGCCACACCCTGTTTGTAGCTGCTCGGCGGCCCTGACGCCAGGGCGAGTAGATTGCCGTCGAAGGCGGGGTCGACAGGTGGAGGAGCAGGTGCACGAGGCCGCACGATGACCGCCGTCCTCGGCATCAACTGCTTCAGCCACGACACGTCGGCGTGCCTCCTCGTGGACGGCGCGGTCGTCGCCATCGGCGAGCAGGAGCGCTTCGACCGCGACCAGCACACCAAGCACTTCCCGCACGCCGCCATCGCCTACTGCCTCCAGCAGGCCGGCCTCGGCATCGACCAGGTGGAGGCGGTGGCCTTCGCCCACCACGCCGTCCTCGACTTCGCCCGGGGGGCCGCCGACGCCGTCGCCCGCCTCGCCCCCAAGCGCCTGGCTGCCCAGGGCTACACCGACGCCCGCCTCCTGCTCCGGGAGCGGAGCTTCCGCCGGACGTGGGGCTACCGGGGCAAGGTCTTCCACGTGGGCCACCACCAGGCCCACGCCGCCAGCGCCTTCTTCTCCAGCCCCTACGACCGGGCCGCCGTGCTCACCCTCGACCGCGGCGGCGACTTCCTGTCCACCACCATGGCCGTGGGGGAGGGGAACCGGCTGCGCCAGATCGGCGCCGTCCGCAACCCGCACTCGCTGGGCGAGGTCTACACCGCCTTCACGTGGCTGCTCGGGTTCCGTCCCAACGCCGACGAGGGCAAGCTCATGGGGCTGGCGCCCTACGGCCGCGACACCCTCGCCAAGGACCTCCGGGACCTCATCCACCTCCAGCCCGACGGCCGGTTCAAGGTGAACCTGCGGTGGTTCGGCTACCAGCGGGAGGGCCGGCCGTTCTCCAAGGAGGGCATGGCCCGCTTCGGGCCGCCGAGGGAGCCGGAGTCCGAGTTCACCGACCGCCAGAAGGACCTCGCCTACGCCGCCCAGGACCTCGTCGAGGAGGCCGGCCTGCACGTCGCCCGCGCCCTGCGCCAGGCGACCGGCATGGAGCGGCTGTGCCTGGCCGGCGGCGTCGCCCTCAACTCGGTGATGAACGGCCGGATCCTCGCCGAGGCCGGGTTCGAGGAGCTGTACGTCCAGCCGGCCGCCTCCGACGCCGGCAACGCCCTCGGCGCCGCCTCGTGGGTGTGGCACCACGAGCTGGGCCACGCCCGCTCGTGGGCCATGGACCACGCCTTCTGGGGGCCGGCGTGGACCGAGCGGGACTGTGCCGCCGCCCTGTCGGGCCGGGGCCTCGAGGTCCGCAAGGTCACGTCGCCGGAGGCGGAGGCGGCCGAGCGGCTGGCCGCCGGCCGCATCGTGGGGTGGTTCCAGGGACGGGCCGAGATCGGGCCCCGCGCCCTCGGCGCCCGCTCGATCCTGGCCGACCCCCGCCGGGCCGAGATGCGCGACGTGGTCAACGCCCGGGTCAAGCGCCGCGAGGGCTTCCGGCCCTTCGCCCCGAGCGTGCTCCACGAGCGGGGGGGCGAGTACTTCGAGCGGTACGCGTACAACCCGTTCATGCTGCTGGTGCTGCCCGTGCGGCCCGACAAGCGCGACGTCATCCCCGCCGTCACCCACGTGGACGGCACCGGCCGGATGCAGAGCGTCACCGCCGGCTTCAACGCCCCGTACCACCGCCTGATCTCGGAGTTCGAGCGCCGCACCGGCGTGCCGGTGGTGCTCAACACCAGCTTCAACCTCCGGGGCGAGCCCATGGTGAACCGCCCCGAGGAGGCGGTGGACGACTTCCTGAACAGCGAGATGGACGCCCTGTTCCTGGGCGACCTGCTGGCGGAGAAGCCGCGCTAGGAACCCGACGCGGTGAGCAGGTCGCGCTCGCCCTCGGTGGACGCCCGGCGCAGCTTCGCCAGCGCCTTGGACTCGATCTGGCGGATGCGCTCCCGGGTGACGTTGAACCGCTGGGCCAGCTCCTCGAGGGTGCGGGGGCTGCCCCGGTCGAGGCCGTAGCGGAGGAACAGCACCTCCCGCTCCCGCTCGCCGAGGGAGGCCAGCATGGCCTCCACCGCGCCGGGCAGCAGGCCGGCCAGCACCTGGTCTTCGGGGGCGGGCACGTTGGCGTCCTCCACCGTGTCGCCCAGCTCCATGTCGCCGTCGCCGCCGAGGGTCTCGGAGAACGAGCGGGGCGAGCTGAGGTGGGGGAGCAGGTCCTCGACCTGGCGCAAGGGGAGGTCGACCGACTCGGCCAGCTCGGCGGCGCTCGGCATCCGGCCGTTGACCCGCTCGAACTCGCTGGTGGCCCGGCGCATGCGCATGACCTGGTCGCCGGTGTGGACGGGCAGGCGGATGGTGCGGCCGTTGTTGGCGATGCTGCGGGTCATGGCCTGGCGGATCCACCAGCTGGCGTAGGTGGAGAACTTGAAGCCGCGGGTGGCGTCGAACTTCTCGACGGCCCGTAGAAGGCCCAGGTTGCCCTCCTGGATGAGGTCGAGCATCGGGAGTCCCGACGAGCGGTAGCGCCGGGCCAGCGAGACGACCAGCCGCAGGTTCGACTGCACGAACTGCGTGGTGGCCTCGTCGCCGGCCCGCACCCGCTGCTTCAGGGCGGTGACCTTGGCCTTGCTCAGGTGGTCGCTGTCCGACAGCTCGGCCGCCGCCGCCTTGCCGTCGGCGACCAGCTCCCCGAGCCGGACCTCGTCCTCGCGGGTGAGCAGAGGGTGGACGCTGATGTCCTGGAGGTAGAGCGCCACCAGGTCCTCGTCACCCGTCTGCGCTCTGCCTCGTGCCAAATTCCGGTTCCCCTCTGCCCTGCGACGGCCGCCGCCCGGCCAATTATCCCCGAACCGGCGGCCACCGGCTACGCCGCCGGTACCGGGACCAGTTTGTCAGCCGCCGGCCGGGGTGCGGAGCAGGTTGAGGGCCAGCAGCAGCACGATCCCCCAGAGGATGAACCAGACGGCGCCGAAGGCGATGATGCCGACCAGGCAGCCGACCGGCAACTGGCCCAGCCGGGGGATGCCCTCGCCGAAGGAGTACCGGGGCCCGTCCTCGTTGAGGAAGCCGGCGAAGACGAAGAAGAGGATGCCGCCGAACACGATGCACACGACGACCAGGAAGATCAGCAACGCGTTCGGTCCTCGGGGGAGGGTTCGGGGACGGCGGGCGGCTCCGGCGGCGGCGGCGCGGGTTCGGGAGCCGGGGCGGCCGCAGACTACTCCTTTGCCGCGATGTCCTGGCCGCGCCCCTTCCGTGCGAGACTGGGCGCCCCGTGGAGAGCCCGGTCCTCGCCCGTGTCGCCCTCGCCCAGCTGATCCTGTCGGCGCTGGCCCCAGTGGTCGTGGTCGTCGCCGTGCTGATCTCGCTGGCCACCCTGCCGGTCCCCGACGAGCTGCCGCCGGCCAAGCCGCCGGGCGGCGGCCAGATCAGCCGCATCTACGACGCCACCGGCCAGCAGATCGGCCAGTTCAGCCAGTACGAGCAGAACCGGCCGGTGAAGCCGTCCGACATCCCCCAGGTGCTGAAGCAGGCGGTGGTGGCGGCCGAGGACAAGAACTTCTACCGCCACGACGGCATCGACGTGGCGGCCGCCATCCGGGCCATGATCGCCGACGCCCGTGGCCAGGAGATCGTCCAGGGCGGGTCGACGATCACCCAGCAGCTGGTGAAGAACGTCTACACCGGGGGCAAGCGGACGTTCAGCCGCAAGGTGCGCGAGGGCATCCTCGCCCGCCAGCTCTCCCGGAAGTCCAACAAGGACGAGATCCTGTTCCAGTACCTCTCGACGATCTACCTGGGCAACGGCGCCTACGGCGTGGGCGCGGCGGCCGAGACGTACTTCCGCAAGCCGGTCAACGACCTCACCCTCTCCGAGGCGGCCCTGCTGGCCGGGCTCATCCCCGCCCCGAGCCGCTACGAGCCGCGGTCCAACCCGAGCTCGGCCGAGGTGAAGCGGGTGATCGTGCTCGACCGGATGCTGGAGCAGGGCTACATCACCCGCCAGCAGCACGACGAGGCGGTGGCCCTGCCGGTCCGGCTGGCCACGTCCTACGGCGCCACCTCGAAGTCGGCCACCTACGTCTACCCGGCCCGGCAGGTCGCGACCAAGTACCCCTACTTCGTCGACTACGTCCGCCGCTACCTCGAGGACAAGCTGGGACGCGACGCGGTGTACCGGGGCGGCCTGGAGATCCACACCACCATCGACCCCCGGCTCCAGGCGGCGGCCGAGGCGGCCACGACGGCCGGCCTCGACGGCGTCAACCCGGACATCGAGATGGCCCTGGTGTCCGTCGACCCCACCACCGGCCACGTGAAGGCGATGGTCGGCGGGCGCGACTTCCTGGCCGCCGGCGGCCAGGTGAACCTCGCCCTCGGGAAGTGCCCGGTGCAGCGGGCCGACATCAAGGACCGGATCGACGTCCGGGCCACGTGCTGGGACAAGTCGGCGGTCACCGTGGAGGGCGGCGGCTCGGGCCGCCAGCCCGGCTCGTCGTGGAAGCCCTTCGTGCTGGCCACCGCCTTCGCCAAGGGCATCCCCGACACCAAGGTCTATTCGGCGCCCAGCGAGTACCACATCCCCCACTGCACCGGCCCGCAGTGCACCATCCAGAACTACGAGGGCGAGTCGGGGGGGCGGGCCACCCTGCGGGAGGCCACCGAGCACTCCTACAACACCGTCTACGCGCAGGTGATCGGTGAGGTGGGGGTGCCCGAGGTCGGGGAGATGGCCAAGAAGCTGGGCATCACCTCGGCGTGGGTGGCCAATCCGGAGGTGCACAGCTACAGCTACGCCCTCGGCGTGCAGGAAGTGTCGCCCCTGGACATGGCATCGGCCTACGGGGTCTTCGCCACCGGCGGCATCCGCAACGACCCCACGCCGGTGCTGTACATCAAGGGTCCCGACGGCAAGGTGCTGGAGGACAACCGCGAGCCCCACGGCCGGCGGGTCCTGGCCCAGGTCATCGCCGACAACGTCACCGACGTCCTCAAGGGCGTCATCCTCCGGGGCACGGGCACGAGGGCCGACATCGGGCGGCCGGCGGCCGGGAAGACGGGCACCGCCGAGGAGTGGCGGGACGCCTGGTTCATCGGCTACACCCCCCAGCTGTCGACGTCGGTGTGGATGGGCAACAAGCTGCGCCCCACGCCCCTGCTCGACGTGAAGACCTACCCGCGCGTGTTCGGCGGCTCCATCCCCGCCGAGACGTGGAAGGCGTACATGTCGGAGGCCCTGAAGGACGTGCCGCCCACCGACTTCGAGGCGCCCGCCCCGCTGGAGTCCACGTCGACCACCGGCAGCACCGTGTTCGTGCCGCCCACCGTCACGTACGGCACCGAGCCGTCCGGTAGCACGACGACGTTGGACACCACCCCGACGACGCTCGAGGAGCCCACCACGCTGCCGCCGGTGACCACCACCACGAGCACCACGAGGACGTGCGGGCTGCTGTTGCCGCGCTGCTGAGCGTTTTTCCGCTCCTTCCGAGAAGTAATTCTCCCGCCCTTCGCTGGCCTTTGCTGGAAATGTCGCGCCGGGGACTGGCAATTCACGCGGCCGGTCGTCTATATGTTTCCGTGGGTCAAATGACCCATGGCTGCGGGTCGGGGCGGTTTGTCCGGCCAGCGACGTGAACCGAGGGGGCTGGGTGCGCCGGGGGGCGCTCGTCGGCAGCTGACGTCCACGCGCTGACGGCGCGCGTCCCGGCTGGCGGTCGGTGAGCTCATCCGACAGAAGGGGGCACTGGACGTGCGACTGTCCATTCCGGGCCTGCGGCGGGAGGTCCGCGCCGCACCCGGCGATCCGTCCACCAGGAGGCAGCGCCGACGCGCTGCGACGAGCGTGCTGGGCGCCGCCGCCCTGGTCGGGCTCGTCGTGGGCAATTCCATCGGCGCCGGCGCCGTTGCGGTGTCGAACCTCCCGATGCAGCTCGACGGGAACACGGCGGTCGACACCGGCCCGCCGGCCTCCGACTGGGAGACGTTCTTCCGCGGCTGCACGGCCAGCGACACCGGCTGCCTCGCGGCCGGCGACATCACCGCCAAGACCCTCGACCCGGTGCCGGACGGCGTCCTGGCCACCGGCTCGAACGTCGACTACCGGTTCCCGGAGGTCACCACCTTCGCCACCGGCAGCAAGGACACGCTGAACATCGGCGCCATCACCAGCCCGAAGAAGCTGGCCGCCGGCTGGCAGTGCGGCAATTCCAACAATCTCGGCGCCAAGGACGACCTGGTCAACGTCTACACGGTGGCCTACCGCGACCCGACGACCAAGCACCTGTTCCTCTACTTCGGCGCCGAGAAATCCTCCAACCTCGGCGACAACAACATCGGGATCTGGTTCCTGCAGGACTCCTCGGTGGGCTGCACCATCGTCAATGGGAGGAACACCGACTTCAGCGGCCACCACGTGCCGGGTGACGTGCTGCTCACCGCCGCCTTCACCAAGGGCGGCACCGAGGCGGCGGTCGAGTCCCACCTGTGGGTGGCGGGCGCCGACAACGGCGGCGAGGGCCTCCTCGGCCCGGCCGACTCCGGCTTCCTGTGCACCGGCTCCGGCGCCACGATCGACAAGGCCTGCGCCATCACCAACCTGGCCGACTTCGACCCGCCGTGGAACCACCCGGTGAAGACCCCGGGCGCCAACGGCACCGCCCTGGCCCCCCAGGAGTTCTACGAGGGCGGCGTCGACGTCACCCAGCTGCTGGCCGACTCGGGGCAGTCGACCGAGCCGTGCATCACCACCTTCGTGGCCGACACCCGCTCGTCGCAGTCGCCCACCGCCACGCTCTTCGACTTCTCCAAGGGCGCCTTCCCGGTCTGCAAGCCCAGCACCTCGCTGAGTGCCTCGCCGGCCACCGCCACGCCCGCCACCATCTACTCCGGCGGGTCCCAGACGTTCACCTTCAGCGACACCAACGACGGCGACGTCACCCTCAGCAGCCCGTCGCTCGCCACCGACAACGCGGCGTGCAACACCGCGCTCACCGCGCCGAGCGGCGACACCAACGGCGACGGCAAGATGAACCCGGGCGAGACCTGGACGTGGAGCTGCACGCTCACCGGCCTCACGTCGACCACGACCATCACCGCCACGGGGCACGGCACCGACCCGCTGGGCCGGGACGTCACCTTCTGCACGTCGTCCGACGCCACCCACGTCTGCGACCCGCAGGAGCAGGCGTCGGCCACCGTTGTGGTGATCCACCCGTCGACGACGCTCACGAACACGACGGCCACCGCGTCGCCGGCGATCGTGAACAAGAACCAGACCGTCACCTTCACCTTCTACGAGAAGAACGACGGTGACGTGGTCCTCACCAGCCCGAGCGTCGTCACCGACAACACCACGTGCAACGCCAACATCGCCAAGACGGCGGGCGACACCAACAGCAACGGGAAGCTCGACCCGGGCGAGACCTGGACGTTCGTGTGCACCACGTCGTTCTCGTCGCCGGGCAGTGCCACGGTCACGGCGACCGGCCACGGCACCGACCCGCTGGGCGGCGACGTCACCTACCCGGGTGACGCCCAGGAGCGCACGACGGCCTCGACGCTGGTCATCAACCCGAGCACCGAGCTCCGCGAGGAGGTCAAGGCCGACGTGACCTTCACCTACCTGGAGAAGAACACCGGCGACTCGAACATCACGAGCCCGTCCGTGACGTCCAACAACTGCGCCACGGCCACTCCGGTGAAGGGCGCCGACAACGTCCACAACGTGGGTGACACCGGCAACGACGGCGTGTTCGCCCCCGGCGAGACGTGGAAGTTCCAGTGCACCAAGACGGGGGTGAACCTGCCGTTCGGCAGTGCCACCACGACCGTCACCGACAACGCCACCGGTCAGGGAACCGATGCCGCCGGCACCGCCGTGCCCTCCACCGGTGAGACGGACTCGTCGTCGGTGACCCTCACCAACAGCGCTCCGAACAGCTTCAGCTAAGAGGCCCGGGCAACTCGACACGGGGGCCGGCGTCCGCCGGCCCCCGTGTCGCGCCCGCTCTCAGGCCAGCGGGAACAGGTGCAGCCGGCCGTCGGAGAGACGGGCGGCGTAGTCCGGTCGGCTGACGCCGAAGCTCAGCCGGTCCCAGATCTGGGCGAACCGGCCGAGGGACATTGGCGCCTCCCAGGCGCCGCCGCGGAGCACCGACACGGCGAGCCCGTCGTAGGTCATGGTGGCCTGGTCGATCGGCCGGTAGCCGAGCCACGTCTCGCCCGGGCGCACCACCAGCCCGAGGCTGGACACCCGCTCGACGTAGACCGGCAGCAGGGTGAAGGCCGGCGGGCCTGACGCCGGGATGCGGGCGACCATCGGGTAGGAGCCGGTGACGACGGTCGGGCTGGTCTGGAACATCTGCCGGTGGGCGCTCTGGTAGGCGAGGGCGATGGTTCCCGTCGAGGGGTCCGGAGCCGAGGACAGGTCGGGGTTCTCGGGGTCGGGCCCGTCCAGCTCGTACTTGGCCCGGTCGATGTACAGCGGGTCGGTCCAGTCGACGCGGAGGTCGCCGGCCGCCTCGGTGAGGTGGACGGCGCCGATGGCGCCATAGGCGTCCGGGCTGGAGAACACCCACAGGCTGCCGTCGACCGGGTGCTGCACGGCGGTCTGCTTGCTGGCCTTGGTGATCATGAACTGGAGAGGGCCGGTGACCCGCCACGCTGCCGCCCCGGCGCCCAGGTAGGCCAGCCACAGCCCCTGGGGGCCGGTCTCACCCTGCTGGTGCCACACGGCCATCAGCGCTCCGCTGGCCAGCCGGAGCAGGTCTCCCTGGCGGCTGTCGGTGTCGCCGAAGACCTGGTCCGAGACGAGGGTGGCGGTGGTGGGGACGGGCGAGCCGGCGAGGGAGTAGTGCCGCACGGCCATCGGCCCGCCGCCGCCCAGCACCCACAGGTCGGTGGCGCTGGTCATGGTGTACGCCACGTCGGACCAGCCGGCCAGGTTGTCCGCCGGGAGCGGCACGTAGGACGAGGCGCCGGTGGCCGAGTCGCGGACGAAGGCGCTGTGCTTGCTCGTGAAGTCCTCCCAGTAGAGGACCACCGACAGCGACCCCCACTCGGCGGCCCGCCCCCGACCGAGCAGCTGGAGGCCGTTGGTGGCCGACGGGTCGGCGAGGACGACGTCGCCGCCCGAGCCGTTGGCCACCGAGAACGGCACGGTGACGGCGGCGGCGTTGCCGCTGGTGTCCGTGGCCCGGGCGGTGAGGGTGTGGGCGCCGTCGGCCAGGGCGGTGGTGTCGACGGTGGCCGTCCACGACGTCGTGCCGGCGGCCGGCTGGAAGGCGCCGGCGTCGACCTGCACGTCGACCCTCGCCACGGACACGTTGTCGGACGCCGACCCGCCGGCGGCCAGCGTGCCCGACGCGGTGGCGCCCGATGCCGGGGTGGCGACCGCCACCGACGGCGGCGTGGTGTCGGCCACGGGGTTGGCGACGTTGAGGGTGACCGTGGCCGTCGCCCGGTAGCCGGCGGTGTCGACGGCGGTGGCGGCGACGGTGTGCGACCCGTTGGCCAGGGCGCCGGTGGCGACCGTCCCCGACCACGACGTCGTGCCCGAGGCCGGCACCGCCGCACCGCCGTCCACCGCCAGCTCCACCCGGGCCACGCCCGTGTTGTCGGAGGCCACGCCGGCCACCGTCACCGTCCCGGCGACGGTGGCGCCGCTCGCCGGGGAGGTCACCGAGACGGTGGGCGGGGTGGTGTCCGCCGGGCACTTGCGCCCGCACGTCCCCCCGGCGCTCCTACCGGCCGAGGCCGCCGGTGCCAGCGCCGCCATCGCTGCCAGCGCGGCGACGAAGACGACGATGCTCCTGTGGGGAATGCCCATGGCCGCCTCTCGCTCCTCCGGCTCCTACCCCCTGTCGGAGCGGGCGACCCCTCCCTTGAGGGGCGGTTTACGGCGTCGAGGAGGAGGTGGTGGCCGGCGCGGCGGTGGTGGTGGTGCTCTCGATCACCGTCGTCGTGCTGGTGGTGGGTGCCGTCGTCGTGGTGGTCGTCGTCGCCCTGGTCGTGGTGGTGGTCGCCAAGGTGGGCGGCACGGTCGGGATGGTGACGGTGACGGCGGTGGTCGTCGTGGTGGTCGAGGTGTCGTCGTTGTTGGCCCGGGCGATGAGGTAGGCGCCGAGGACGACGATGAGCAGCCCGAGGAGGACGGTGAGGGCGAGCGGCCAGTTGAACGGGGGCGGCGGCGGCGGGTACGGCGCCGGCTCGGGCCCAGGGCCCGGCACCACGACCTCCTCCTCCACCGCCCTGGGCGCCGGCTGCCGGGGCAGCACCCGGGTGGCGTCCGGAGCCGGCGCCGGCGGGTCGACGCCGGGGCGGGTCGCCCCGCAGTTGGTGCAGAACCGCCCGTCGGGCTGGAGGCGGGTGCCGCAGGCCGAGCAGAACTCGGCCGGCCGGTCGTCGCTCACTGCGCGGGCACCGTCCGCATGCGAGCATTCTTGCCCGTTCCGGGCACCGACGACGCCGGCGACACATAGGGTGACGGGCGGTGAGCAGCCAGAGCAGCGCCGTGGAGGCCCTGGGCATCGCCGTCGCCGCCCAGGTGCCGGTGCTGCTGTGGGGCGCGCCGGGCACCGGCAAGTCCTCGGCCGTGCGGGCCATGGCCGATGCCATCGGGTGGCCCTGCGAGACGGTGATCGCCGCCATCCGCGAGCCGTCGGACTTCTCCGGGCTGCCCGTGGTGGCCGGCGGCGCCGTCCACTTCGCCCCGCCCCGGTGGGCCGAGCGGCTGGCCGCCGCGGGCCACGGCGTGCTGTTCCTCGACGAGATCTCCACCGCCCCGCCGGCCGTGCAGGCGGCCCTGCTGCGCGTCGTGCTGGAGCGGGTGGTGGGCGACCTGGACCTGCCGCCCGGCGTGGTGGTGGTGGCCGCCGCCAACCCGCCCGAGCAGTCGGCCGACGGCTGGGACCTGTCGGCGCCGCTGGCCAACCGGTTCTGCCACCTCCAGTGGGAGGTCGACGCCGCCGGCGTGGCGCGGGGCTTCTCGTCCGGCTTCGAGACGCCGCCGGTGCCCTCGCTGCCGGCCGGCTGGGAGGAGGCGGTGGACCGGCGGCGGGCCGACGTGGCCGCCTTCATCACCGTGCGCCCCGCCCTCACCGTGCACGTCCCCGAGGACGCGGCGGCCGCCGGCCGGGGTTGGCCCAGCCCCCGCACCTGGGACATGGCCGCCCGCCTGTGGGCGGCGGCCGACGCGGCGGGGGCGAGCGTCGAGGCCACCACCGCGCTCATCACCGGCTGCGTGGGCGACGGGCCGGGCGTGGAGCTGCTGGTGTGGGACCTGAACCGCGACCTCCCCGATCCCGAGGCGGTGCTGGCCGACCCCGACGGCGTCGAGCTGCCGGAGGAGCCCGACCGGGCGTACACCGTGCTGTCGGCGGTCGCCGCCGCGGTGGAGGCCGACCCCACCCCGGAGCGCTGGCAGGCCGGGTGGCGGGCCCTCGTGCGGGCCGGCACCGGCGCGCCCGACGTGGTCGCCCTGCCCGCCCGGACGCTGGCCCGGTGCCGCCCCAAGGGCGTGGTCGCCCCACCGGAGATGCGCCTGTTCGGGCCCATCCTGAAAGAGGCGGACCTCCTCCAGTGAGCCCGGGGTGAGCGAGCGGGTCGAGCGCAAGGTGGCCATGGGCCGCCTGTGGGCGGTGGCCCGCCACCCCTACCTGGCCGCCGCCCTGTTCGCCTCGCCGGTTGTCCCCGTCGAGGGGCTGGGCAAGGTCACCGTCGACGAGTCGTGGCGCCTCTTCGTCGACCCCGAGCTGGTCGAGCGGTGGAGCGTGGCCGGGCTGGGCAGCCTGCTCGTCCACCACGCCGGCCACCTGCTGCGCGACCACGCCGGCCGGGCCCGGGACCTCGGCGTCGACGGCCACCTCACCAGGGACTGGCGGCTGGCCGCCGACGCCGAGATCAACGACGACCTGGTCGGCGCCGGCCTGTCGCTGCCCACCCGCCCGGTGCTGCCCCAGGACTACGGCTGGCACGCCGGCCGGCTGGCCGAGGAGTACTTCCACGACGACGCCGACCACCCCGACCACGGCGACGAGCCGGACTGCGGCAGCGGGTCGGACGCCCAGACCCGGCCCTGGGAGCTGCTGGCCGACGAGCGCAGCGGCCTGCCGCCGGGGGAGCGCCACCTCACCCGGGCCCAGGTGGCGGCCGACGTGCTGCGCTTCTGCGAGGAGGGCCGCGGGCGGGGGGCGTCCAAGAGCTGGCTGCGGTGGGCCGAGGACCTGCTCGACCCCCAGGTGGACTGGCGCCGGATGCTGGCCGCCGAGATCCGCAAGGGGGTGGGCAACGTGGCCGGCGTGGTCGACTACTCCTACCGCCGCCCGTCCCGCCGGGCCCACGCCAGCCCCGACGTGGTGCTGCCGGCCATGGAGCGGCCCGAGCCCGACGTCGTGGTGCTGTGCGACACGTCGGGGAGCATGGGCGAGCGCCAGCTGGCCCGGCTCCTGGCCGAGGTCGACGGGCTGCTGCGGGGCGTCGGCCTGCGCAGCCGGATGCGGGTGCTGGCCGTCGACACCGACGTGCACGCCGTCCAGCGGGTGTCGAGCGCCCGCCGGCTGGAGCTGCGGGGGGGCGGCGGCACCGACATGGCGGCCGGCGTGGCCGCCGCCGCCCGCCTGCGGCCCCGCCCGTCGGTCGTCGTGGTGCTCACCGACGGCATCACGCCGTGGCCCGCGTCGCCGCCGAAGGGGATCACGGTGGTCGTCGGGCTCATCGGCGGCGGGCGGCCCAAGGGGAACCGGGTGTGGGCGCCGCCGGACTGGGCGAGGGTCGTGCACATCGACGACGCCGCCTGAGGGGGCGGTCGGGCTGCCGGTCCGCGACCGCTGGTGCCACCACGTGCCGCCGGCCACCGCCGAGGTGGTGTGCGGCGGCGCCCGGCACCGGGTCAGCTGGCGCCGGGGCAAGCTCAAGTTCGAGGACCACGACCTGTCGGCCGAGCGGGCCATGCTCGCCTTCGGCGGCGAGGCGCCCGAGTGCCTCCAGGTGCTCACCCTGTGGCGCAACCTCCATTCGTGGGCCATGTCCACCGAGCTGCTCCAGCACATGCAGTCCCGCCTGGGACCCGGGGTCCTCCTGGCGCCCGGCGACCTGCGCCGGGTGAGCGACCTCGGCCTGCTGCTCACCTGGGAGCGGGAGTGGCGGCGCCGGCGCTACTTCTCCGACCACGGGCGCATCCTCACCCAACAGCTCCGGCAGCGGGCCATGCCGCCGCTCCGCGAGCACCTCAAGTACTGGATGGCGGAGCTCGGGTCGCGGCGGATGTCCAAGGTCGACCTCGAGCTGGCGCGGCGCGGCCAGCCGCCGGCGCTGCGGGGCAGGATGGACTCGGTTGGGGTGCGGGCCCACGCCGTGCTCGGGGTGCAGTGGCTGGTCGAGGTGTGGGCCCGCGGCCTGGCCACCGTCGACGGCGCCCTGGTGCTCGAGGTGGTCGAGGAGCAGGTGCGGGGCACCCCCGAGGTGGCCGCCGTCCGGGCCGTGCGGTGGGAGCGGGAGCGGGGCGGGGGGGCGGTGCCCGAAGCGGTGCCCGCCCTCGTGCAGCGCCTCCCGGCCGGCGAGTGGCGCCTGGAGTGGGACGACCAGCCGTAGGCTGACCGCCATGGCGGCGCAGGCCACCGACACGTCCTCCGGGCTGCTGGCGTTCATCCGCTACGGGTTCATGCCCAACCACCTCGGGTACTGCGGCGGCAACGACCAGGACGTGCTGTTCGAGCACGCCGTGGCCGGCCGGGCCGACCGGGGGCTGGCGCCGCTGCTGGCCAAGTTCACCGGCGCCGTCCCCTACCTGCGCACCATCGCCGCCGCCAACGGCATCGCCGACCCCTTCGAGCGGCGCGTGGTGGACGCCTACTGGCTCGGCAACGACCTGCTCGACACGGTCGAGGCGGCCGCCCTCAGCCGTTCGCTGGAGGAGCGCTTCGGGCGCCAGCTCACCGGCCGGCTGCGCGAGGAGGTGCTGCGCAAGCCCCCGGAGGGGGCCCGGCCCCACCACCTGTTCCACGTGCTCGACGTCTACCGCCGGCTGGAGGTCAAGGAGATCTCCATGGCGGCCATGGAGAACTGCCGCGTCAGCTGGGGGCGGGTCACCGCCGTCGAGCCGGCCGCCCTCGTGGTGGAGCGCCGGCCGCTGGTCGAGCGGGACGGCCGGCTGGAGCTCGGCCCGCCGGCCCCCGAGCGGGTGCTGCGCACGCTGGACGGGCAGGGGTTCACCGACGACGTGGCGGTGGGCGACTGGGTGTCGATCCACTGGGGGTGGGCGTGCGAGGTGCTCGACGCCGCCCGGCTGGCCGGCCTGCAGCGGTGGTCGGACCACCACCTGGCCCTGGCCAACGAGACCTTCTAGCGAGCGGGAAGCGGGGTCGCCGAGTACCAGCCCCCGACCTGGAGCCAGGTGAGGGCGTGGAGGCGCTCGGCGGTGATGGAGCGGGCCGTCTCCAGGGTGTCCTCGTCGACGTCGGTGACCGGCCGCCCGGCCACCACCAGGTCGCTGCCGGCCGGGTAGTCGGGCACGACCGGGCCGCTGGAGAGGCACTGCTCCAGGCGCCAGTAGACGGCCTGGTGGCGGGCCGCCTCGTCGTCGACCGACGCCTGGTGCCGACGCTTGCCCGCCCGCAGCACCTCGCGCGTCTGGCGGCCGTCGGGGAAGTGGAGGATGCCGCTGAGCAGGAGCGGGTCGACCGGCTGGTCGAAGGGCGGCAGCTCGTCGAGGAGCCCGAGGGCCCAGGCCAGCACCACCGCCCCCTCGATCTGCCAGGTGGCGTGGGTCAGCGCCTCGTCGTCGGGCGTGCCGGCCAGGCTGTCCAGGAAGGCCTGCTCGGGGGGCTCCAGCTCCTTGTCGGCGCCGGCCGCCTTGACCCACCGCCTGATGCCCTCCCGGGCCTCCACGACGTCACGGCCGTCCAGCTCGGTGAGGGCCCTGGCTCCGACCGCGACCAGCGAGACCAGGCGGGCCCCGATGCGGGCCAGCGACGGGTCGAGGGGCACGGCCCCCTCGGCCAGCAGCTGCTCGGTGGAGGCCAGCACCTGCCCGGTGGGCGACAGCACCCGGCCCCGCGGCAGGTCGAGGCAGAAGCCGTCGGTGCGGGCGGCCAGGTCGTAGATCACCGAGAACGCCCGGTCGCCGGGATTGATCGGCTGGTCGGCACCGCTCTTGAAGGCGGCCGACACGATGAGGTGGTCGACGGTGTGCAGGACCGACTCCAGGCCCGGGCCGCGCATGCGCCCGTAGATGGTGTCGCGGACCCAGGCCCGCTCCCGCGCCGCGGCCGGCCCCTGGAAGGGCCGGGCGTCGACCTCGACGACCAGGTCGGGCCGGCGGCGGGCGATGGTGAGGTTGCGGGTGTAGGAGACCTGCCAGGTCTCGTTGCGCCCCCGCAGCTCGGAGCCGGGCAGCGAGCGGGCGACCACGAGGGCCAGCCCCTCGGCGTCCCCCTTGCGCCCGTAGACGGTGAGATCGGCTCTGGCCACCGGTCAGCCCGACATCGACTGGAAGGCGAGGATGGCGGCGGCCACCTCGCCCACGGCCTCGTCGGGCGGCATCGTGCCCACCGGCACGCCGTAGGCGGCCAGGGCGTCGCCGCCGCCGCCGGGCGGGGCGACCACCCACAGCCGGCGGGGGTAGCCCCGCTCGGCCCGCAGCCCGTGGTCGTCGCGCACGACGGCCCCCCACAGCGCCACCTGGCCGACGACCAGCGCCTCGCCGGGCCGCAGGCACAGGCTGTCCTCCCGCAGGCGCTCGAGGGTGGGGGCGGCGTGGATCCCGCAGGCGCAGCCGGGCGCCGGCGCCTCGTGCCCGCCGTTCATGCACACGGCGCGCATGGGCTGGCCGGCCCGCCAGGTGACGCCCCGGTGGGTGACGGAGCGGAGCAGCCCGGTGGACGGGTGGAGCTGCCAGTAGCGCCAGCCCTCCAGCGGATCGTCGAGTTGGTGGTGCTCGACGGCGGTCAGCTCTGGGCTTCCTGCTGCTGCTGCATGGCGACCCACTGAGCGGTCTCGGGGAACCGCGGGTCGACCTCGCAGTAGGAGTCGGGATCGGGCTGCCACATCGCCGACGCCTGGGCCCAGCACTCGTCGTGGAACACCATCGGCGCCGGGCACATGGCTCCCGACACCCCGACCTCCTCGCGGTGGCCTTCTCCCGGTGGCACCTCGGTGCCGCAGACGTCGCACATGTCCGAGGCCTTCATGGCCCTCTATGCTACGCACCCGGTGGGAACAACGGCGCTGGTCACCGGAGGTCGGGGGTTCATCGCGTCGGCGCTGGTGCCGGCGCTGCTCGACGCGGGGTGGGAGGTCCGCTCGTGCGGGCGCTCGCCGCGGCCCGACCACCTTCCTGACCAGGTGGAGTACCTCCGGCTCGACCTGGCCGGCGAGGACGACCTCCGGCCGCTGGTGGCGGGGGTCGGCTCGGTGTTCCACCTGGCCGGCGCGTCCAGCTCGCGCTCGACCCAGGAGCAGATGGAGCGGGACAACGTCGTGGCCACGCGGCGCCTGCTCGACGCCGTGGCCGCCGAGGGCGCCGACGTCGTGGTCCACATGAGCTCCACCTCGGTCTACGGCGAGGAGGAGCAGCTGCCGTCGCCCGTGCCCGAGACGGTGGAGCCGCACCCCAGCCGGGGGTACGGGAAGGCCAAGTGGGGCGCCGAGCGGGTGGTCTGGGAGCACGCCGAGGCCGGCCTGCCGGTGGTCGTCCTGCGGCCGGTCTCGGTGCACGGCCCGGGCGCCACCAAGCTGCTGGCCAGCGCCATGCTCGACGTCGCCATCGAGCGCTCGATGGGGCTCGACACCGTGCTGGTCCCGGCCACGCCCGTCGAGCAGCGCCTGCTGCACCTCGACGACCTGGTGCGGGCCACCATCCACCTGGCCGGCCACGAGGCGGCCCGCGGGCGGGCGTTCAACGTGGCCATGCCCGTGTGGCCCACCAGCCACGAGGTGGCGGCCGTCCTGGCCGCTCAGTACGGGCTGGGCACCGCCCTGTCCGACGACCCCGACTGCGGCCCGTCCACCGCCGAGCGGTCGGCGGCCCGCGACGCCATGCTGGCCGCCGGCATGACCGACGACATCCTGTTCACGCCCGAGCGCTTCCGGTTCATGCGCAAGGCCAACCGCAACAACCGCCTCGACCTGGCGGCCCTGCTGGGCACCGGGTTCGAGTTCGCCGAGGTCGACCTGGCCCGGGCGGTCGCCGGCCTGGCCGCCTGGTACGGCGAGCGGCGCTGGATCTTTTAGAGGCTGTTACCGCCGCCGGGTCACGAAGACCCGGGCGCCGGCGGCGCCGGCCAGCAGGATGAGCACGCCCGCGGCGGCGGGCAGGGCGAGCGGCACGTGGTGGCCGGCAGGCTGGGCGGCGAGGGGGGCGGCCTCCATCTGGATCGCCGGTGCAGGGGCGGTCGTGGGGGGCTCGGTCGTCGTCGGCGCCGTGGTGGGCGGGGCGGTCGTGGCCGGCGCCGTGGTCGGGGCGCTGGTGGCCACCCGGCGGGGGACCACCGCCCTGGGCGCCGCCTTCACGGCCACAGGGCGGGGCGCCGGGCGGGGGGCCGGCGCCGCGCTGCGGGGCGCGCCGGCCGGCTGGATGAAGTCCTCGGTGATGTAGTACGTGCCGGCGGAGGTCCGGACCACGCCGAAGCCGGCGACGCGGAAGCGGGCGTCGAGGATGTTGGCCCGGTGGCCGGGGCTGTTCATCAGTGCCGTGTGGGCGTCGTCGACGCCGGTGTTGAAGGCGACGTTCTCGCCCCGCACGGCGGCGTTGAGCTGGTTCTTCACCGCCGCGCTGAAGAAGTCGGTGTTGTGGAAGATGTCGCCGGCGCTGGCCATGTCCTGGCTGTGGGTGAGGGCGATGGCGGCGATGTCGTCGCGCCACGCCAGTGCGCCGAGGCCGGCCTGGGCCCGCTCGTTGTTGACGAGGTCGAGCAGGTGGCGGGCCGCATCGGGGACGGACCCGGCCGGCCCCGTCGTGAGGATCGGCGGCACCGTGACGGGCGGCAGGGCGAGGGGCGGGGCCGTCGTGGTGGTGGTCGTCGGTGTGGCGACCGTCGTCGGGCTGACGACGAGGCAGATGCCGCCGAGCGACCAGCTGCCCGGTGCGCAGGCGGCGGCGGCCGGGCCGGCGGCGGCCAGCGAGGCCATGCCGGCCAGCGTGGCGCCGGCGGCCAGGGCGGCGGCCGCCCGTCGCAGGATGCGGGCCGGGCGGCCGCTCGGCGACTCGGTACGTCGGTTGGCGAACCCGGGCATTGGCCCCCCCGATGACGAAAGCTGCTCTTGGGGGGTTGTGTCGGGACGGAATCGGTGGTCACCAAAGGACGGTTCAGGGAATGGCCCGACCGGGCTAGCCCGGCCGGGGCGACCAGCTCACGATGGCTGCCGGCGAGGAGCGCAGAGGAGGGCGCAGACCGTCGGGCTCCTGCACCAGCCACGGCCGCAGCAGGCCCCTTAGCTCGGCCCGGACGGCGGCGGTGTCCTCCAGCAGGAGCTGCTCGCGGTGGGCCTGCACGGCGGCGGCCAGCGAGCGGTACCGGACCCTGCTCCGCACCTCGACGACCTCCACGTCGGCCCGGATCCCCAGGTCGGCCAGCACCTCGACGGCGTCGAGGTAGGTCGGGCCGGGCTTGCGCCGGGTGCCGTGGAAGTGCCGCCAGAACGGGTCGACGAGCAGGTCGATGCTGGCCGCACCGAGATACAGGAAGGCGCGGCGGGTCGTGACCTGGTCGAGCCGGCGCAGGAATCCCTCGGGGTCGGCCACGAGGGGGAGCACGTAGGAGCATACCGAGACGTCGGCCGGCTCGACGTCGACGGCCGGCCACCGCCCGTGCACCGTGTCGACGTTGCCCAGGCCGGCCCTCTTCGCCCGGCGGGCCAGTACGGCGAGCATGCCGGCGCTGACGTCGACGGCCACGACCCGCCGGACGCGAGGGGCCAGGGCCAGTGTGAACCGGCCGGGGCCGCTGCCCACGTCGAGGACCGTCGAGCGCCGGCCGGCGGCCCGGCGCAGGCGGGCCAGCAGCGGGTCGCCGCCGGCCGGGCCGCCGACGACCGGGCCTGCCGCCCTGGCCCGCTCGTCCCAGAACCGGGGGGTGTCCGGCGCCGGTCCGGCGGTGAGGCGGGCCGTCTCGGCCAGGCGGGCGCGAACGAGGGACGACCATCGACCGGCAGCGGGCATGGCGAAGTATCGCCGTCACCGGGAGCGCACATCGACCGCACCGCGTAGGATCAAGGGGATGAAGAAGCCGCGTTTCGGCGGAGGAGGAGGCTCGTCGCGGGCCGATGCGGAGCGGGAGGCGCAGGCCGAGCTCGACCGCCTCTCCCGCAGTTCCGGGCCGCCCCCGGGCAGCTCCGCGGCGGGTGGGTCGTCGTGGTACTCGGCCCCGTCCCGGCCGGCGTCGCCTCCGCCCCGCCCCGCCCCGGCCGAGTCCCGCTCGCCCGGCTTCGGCGCCCCTGCCGAGGACGAGTACGACGACGACGACGAGTACGACGACGAGGAGTACGACGGAGAGGACGACGACTTCTTCTACGGGCCCCGCAGCGCCCGGGAGGAGGAGGAGGCGGTCACCGGCCTGGCCCTGCGCGACTGGGCGGCCGACCGCGGCAAGTCGATCGACGACCTGGCCCGGCCCCGGCTGGACCCCACCTCCATCGAGGCCCAGCGCGACCGGGCCCTGCGGGAGGTCGTGGAGCGCCAGGAGCGGCTCCAGCGCGAGTACCGCGAGCGGGTGGCGAAGGCCGGCGACGGCGGGGCCAGCCTGGCCGACGTGCAGGCCGCCCACCAGATGAACGTCCTGCGGCGGGCCAAGCCGCACGGGATGATGAACATGGCCGCCGCCCAGACGGGGGCGCTCAACCGGGAGCGGCGCCAGCGGGCCGAGGCGCTGGAGGCCGGCGACGAGGACGAGCCGGTGGGCCCCGAGCTGCTGCCCGGCGCCAAGGGCACGGGGCTGGCGGGGGCCAAGCCGGTCGGCAGCACCGGCCAGCCAGCACCCGCTGCGTCCCGCGGCGGCGCGAGCCGCGGCGGCCCGGCCCCGTTCCGCCCGGCGCCGCCTTCGCGCGGCGGCGCCGCCGGCAAGGCCGGCACCACCAGGGCGCCGGCGAAGGCGGCCAAGGCGCCGGCGAAGGCGGCCAAGGCGCCAGCCACCAAGGCACCGGCCAGCACCACGAAGGCGCCGGCGAAGGCGACGCGGACGCCGGCCGAGATCGCCAGGGCGGCCGCCGGCGCGGCCAAGGCGGCCAGGGCCAGCAAGGCGGCGGCGGCGGCCAAGGCGCCGGCCAAGGCCACCAAGGCGCCGGCCAAGGCCACCAAGCCGCCGGCCAAGGCGCCGGCCAAGACCGCGAAGGCTCCGGCCGCCGCGGCCAAGGCCACCAAGGCCCCGGCGAAGGCGGCCGTCAAGACCACCAAGGCGCCGACCAAGGCGACCAAGGCGACCAAGGCGACCAAGGCCACCACGACGGCGTCCAAGGCGACGAAGGCCACCAAGACGCCTCGCCGGAGCTGAGCCGGGAGGCCTGGACCGCCGTGGGCTGGTTGGCGGCCGGAGAGCGCCGGCTCGACGGCGCCTGTGGCGACGGGTTCCTCCAGGGCATCCTGCTGAGCGAGATCTCGGCCCCCTGCTACACCCTGGCCACCGAGCGGCGGATCGTGATGTGCGACGACGTCGAGCGCGACCGGCGGGGCAACGTCGACGTCCGCAGCATCTCCCTCGAGGTCCCGTGGAGCCGGGTGTGCGCCTACTGGGTCGGCGTCATGCCCTTCCCCCCCGACATGTGGCGCCACGGCCACGAGGGCCGGGTCGTGATGTTCACCCTCGAGCCCGAGGTGGCCGACGGCAAGGACATCGTGGTGTGGCCCAACGAAGAGGCGTGGACGGCCGCCGCCCGGGCCATGGGCGTCCCGGAGCTCAGGGACTAGGAGTGTGTTGAACAACCGGCTGTAGCGTCGTCGTGCGAGCCCGGGCAAGCTCGGACCGAAGAGCCGGCATCTGAGGGTGCAAGCCGGCCGCCTTGGAGGGCCTGGAGTCCGTAAGGTGCGGTTCCCTCGTTGAGACACCCGGGCTCGCACGAAACGAGCCGGTGAGCAGCCGCCGTCTATGCGCCGGCGAGCACCCAGGTGCCGTCGTGGTCGAGGCCGAGGCGGACCAGGCGGCGCAGGTTGAGGGCGGCGGTGCGGGTCATCAGCCATTGCTGGTTGCGGGCCACCCCTCGGTAGCGCAGCCGCCGGTTGCCGCCCGCCACCAGCCAGGCGATGGTCCGCTCCACCAGTGGCCGCCACCGCCGGTACTCCCGCCCGAAGGCCCTGGTCTCGGCTTGGCGCCGAGCCGCCTCCAGCTCGAGGTCGTAGAGGTTGAGCGAGAGGCTGCGGCCCTTGGCCGAGGTGGTGCAACGAGGGCGCAGCGGGCAGGAGCCACAGGCGGCCCCGAAGCGGGCCACCAGGGTGAGACCGAAGACCGCCGTCACCCCGGCCGGGCAGGTGACGGTGTTGGTCTCGTGGTCGACCACGAAGTCGTCGCGGGAGAAGCCACCGGGGATGGATGGGTTGGCGGGGATGGGCTTGATGGTGGCGTGGTGGCCGGCGTCGGCCAGCTTGGAGCGCAGCTGCCCCGACCCGTAGGCCGTGTCGCCCAGCACCTGTGCACCCGGCTCCTCGTCGGCCAGCAGGGCCGGCGCCATCGCCGCGTCGGCCACGTTGGCCGGGGTCAAGGCGGCGTCGGTGACGAGGCCGGTCTCGGGCTCCACCGCCACATGGGCCTTGTAGCCGTCGCGGGGCTGGGACGGGCTCTTTCGGGTGTGGCGGGCCTCGGGGTCGACGGTGGAGATGACCCGGTCGGGCGCCACCCGCCGGGCGATGCGCCACGTGCCCGGTTCGTCGCCGGGCTCCACGTCCTGGCCAGCCACCAGAGCCAGCAGGCCCACCGCGTCGGCCGCCTCGTCGCCGAGCACCAGGTGCTCCACCGCTTCGACCACGGCCAAGGCGTCGGCGACCAAGGCGGTGATCAGGGCCTGCTTGGCCAGCGGGTCGTCCCAGGCGATGACCGGCTTGGCGGCGCAGTCGTAGTCGTGGGCCGACACCGCCACCGCAGCGGCGGCAGGCACCAGGCGTCGCACCCGGCGGATGGCCGAGATGAGCTGGGTGACGGTGTCCTGGGTGGCCACCGCGTCGTCGAGAACGGTGGAGTCCAGAGCCCGGCGGCGCCGCCCGGCCAGCACGCCGGTGGCGTCGATCACGGCCCGCACGGCGTCGAAGATGCGCTCGGGGGCGGCGCTGGCCCGCAGGCGGGTGCGCCAGTAGGTGAGCACCGAGTAGTCGAAGCCCTCGTCGTCGAGGGCGAGCCCGCAGGCCACCTTCCAGCTGATGCGGTCCCGCAGCGCCCTGGCCGCCTCCCGGTCCGACAGTCCCTCCAGGGCCTGCAGGACCATGACGGTGGCCACCACGTCGGCGGGGATGGACGGCCGGCCCCGACCGGAGGGGAACAGGTCGGCGAAGGCCTCGTCGGGGAACAGCCGGCGACGGTGGTCGGCCAGGAACGCCTCGACGCTGCCCTCGTGAACCAGCTGGCGGCACAGCGCGGCGGCGTCCAGCAGCCCCCGGTTCGGATCGCTCTTGCCCTGCATAGGGTCAGTGTGAGCGATTGGCCCCCAAATCGCGAGCACCTACGGCCGATTGTTCAACAGTCTCCTAGA
>DASSMA010000026.1:0-87554 GCA_035689115.1 Acidimicrobiales bacterium | reverse complement strand
CCGCATCGTGCTGGCCACGGTGAAGGGCGACGTGCACGACATCGGCAAGAACCTGGTCGACATCATCTTCTCCAACAACGGCTACGAGGTGCACAACCTCGGCATCAAGGTGGCCGTCACCGAGATGATCGACAAGGCCCTGGAGGTGGGGGCCGACGCCATCGGGATGAGCGGGCTGCTGGTGAAGAGCACGCTCATCATGCGGGAGAACCTCGAGGAGCTGAACGTGCGGGGCCTGGCCCACATCCCGGTGGTGCTGGGCGGGGCCGCCCTCACCCGGCGCTACGTGGAGCACGACCTGCGGGGCGTCTACGAGGGCCGGGTCTTCTACGGCAAGGACGCCTTCGAGGGCCTGCGCACCATGGACCGGCTCATGGAGCTGAAGCGCTCCGGCACCGACGACCCCGAGTTCGGCCGCGTGCCCACCGGGCGCCCCCGTGCCGCCGTCGCCGTCGAGGAGCCGGCCGACCCCGTCCCTGCCCGGGCGCCGTCCGTCGCCGCCGACAACGAGGTCTTCAAGCCGCCCTTCCTCGGCTCGCGGGTGGTGAAGGGCGTGGCCGTCGACGACATCGCCGGCTGGATCAACGAGACGGCGCTGTTCCGGAACCAGTGGCAGTTCCGCCCCGAGGGCGGCGAGACCGACGACGCCTTCAAGACGCGCATCCGCTCCCTGCTGCGCGAGCAGCTGGCCGAGGCGAAGACCGACGCCCTGCTCGTCCCCCAGGTGGTCTACGGGTTCTTCGCCGCCAACGCCGACGGCGACGACGTGGTGGTGTGGGACGACGAGTCCCGCACCGCCGAGGCGGCCCGCTTCCGCTTCCCCCGCCAGCGCAAGGACCCGTGGCTGTGCATCGCCGACTTCGTGCGGCCGGGCACCGACCCCGACTACGTGGCGTTCTCCATCGTCACCATGGGCGCCGCCGTGTCCGAGGCCACCGCCCGGCTGTTCGCCGAGGACCGCTACCAGGACTACCTCCTGCTGCACGGGCTCGGCGTGGAGATGGCCGAGGCGCTGGCCGAGCTGTGGCACCGGCGCATCCGGGAGGAGTGGGGCTTCGCCGCCGAGGACGGGCCCTCCCTCACCGGCCTGTTCCGCCAGCAGTACCGCGGCGGGCGCTACTCGTGGGGCTACCCCGCCTGCCCCGACCTCGGCGACAACGTCACCGTGGCCCGGCTGCTCGACGCCGGACGCATCGGCGTGGAGGTGAGCGAGGAGACCGCGTTCCAGTACCACCCCGAGCAGACGACGTCGGCCATCGTCCTCCACCACCCCCAGGCCAAGTACTTCATCGCCTGACGCCGCGGCGCTCGAGGAGGTGCCGCACCTCGCGCAGCTCCCGGGGCGCCGGGCCGCCCGCCTCCAGCAGGACCCGCCGCCGCAGGTCGTCGCGCAGCCGGCGGGAGGCAGCCAGCAGCCGATCGCCCGGGTCCAACGACGGCGCCGCCCGGCGGAGGACGTCCTCCTCGATCTCCAGGGCGCCGACGACGTCGCCGGTGCGCCCGGTGTAAGAGGCGACCTGATGGTGGCTGGCGAGGGTCGCGGGGTGGTCGGGGCCGAGCACCCGCTCGCTGTCCCTGGCCAGGTCCCGATACAGCTCCAGGGCGCCGGCGGGGTCGCCCGTCACACCGGCGTAGTAGGCGGCCTCGTGGCGGCTGGCGAGGGTGTCGGGGTGGTCGGGACCGAGGACCCGCTCGCTGCCGGCCGCCACCTGGCGGTACAGCTGCAGGGCACCGGCGGGGTCGCCCGTCTCCGCCGTGCAGTAGGCGATCCCGTAGCGGCTGACGAGGGTGTCGGGGTGGTCGGGGCCGAGGGTGCGCTCCTGATCGGCCAGCACGGCCCGGTAGCGGCGCAGCGCCTCGGCCCATTCGCCGGAGAGGCCGAGAAGGAAGGCGATGCTCTGGCGGGTGAGCAGCGTGTCCGGGTGGCCGGCGCCCAGCTCGGCGAGCTGGCCGGCGAGCAGGGCCTCTTCGGCGGCCAGGCCCTCCTGCACATCGCCCTGCTCGTTGGCGGCGGCGGCGTCGAGGTGGCGATGCAGCTCGGACGCCGGGTCGTCGTCCCACCGCGCGACGCCGGGCCACATCACCGCGTCCAGCTGCTCCGGCCCGTCCAGGTGGGTGAGGAGGTCGACGAGCGCCTCGACCCGAACCCGGCCGTCGGGTCGGCGCAGCAGGTGGTACAGGTTGTAGAGGCGGTCGGCCAGCTCATAGCGCCTCTTGCCGCCGTAGTCGTCGACCACGTCCACCACACCGCGCCGCACCAGGCGGGCCAGCTGGGCGCTCACCTGGCTGGCGGTGAGGCGCGCGTGCGCCGCCACCTCGGCGGCCGTGGCGGGCACCCACCTGTCGGCCAGCGTGGCGAACACCTTGCGCTCGGCCGGCGGGAGGGCCTCGGCCATGGCCTTGAAGTACGGCGTGTACCCGTCGATCAGAAGGCCCAGGGCGCTCTGCAGGTCGCCGAGATCGGGATGGCGCGAGAAGCGCCCGAGCACGGTGACCAGCCGGGGGTTGCCGCCGGCGACGATGCGGACGGCGGCCGCCCGCTCGACGGGCAGGTCCACGCCGGTCACGGCCAGCCACACGGCCCGCACCTCGTCGTCGCCGAGGGGTCGGAGGTCGATCCGGTGAAACACACCGAAGAGCGCCCGGCCGGCGTCGTCGAGCTGGTGGAAGGTCGTGACTGCGCTGCCGACGAGCAGCAGGTCGTGTTCCGCCTCCAGCACCTGCCGCAGGCGCCACGCGTCAGCGCCACCCCCCTGCTCACCGAGCAGCACGTCGAGGTTCTCGGGGAGCAGGAGCACCTTGCGCCCCGCGCGCCGGCCGGCGTCCAGCAGCCGCTGGAGCGCCAGTTCCTCCAGGCGGGAGGGGTCCGGTTCACCGAGGAGCGCCCGGTGCTGCGCGGCCAGTTCGCTGTCGCCCGTGGTGGCCGCCACCTGCCCGAGGGCGCTGAGCCACAGTTCGCCGGCCGAGGTCACCTGGTAGAGGTCCTCGGGCAGGACCACCGGGAGCCACCTGGCGGCCAGCGCCGGTTCGTCAGCGACCGCCACCACCAGCCGGCGCAGAAGCAGCGACTTGCCCATTCCTCGGGCGCCGACCACCAGCGCGTGGCCGGGCGGCTCGCCGTCTCCGAGGTGGGCCAGGAGCTGGGCCAGCTCCCGAGTCCGCACGACGAAGCGCTGGCGAACGTCGGCGTCGCCGAGCTGGGCGACGCTGTGGACGGCCAGGGTGTGCACCGCCGTCAGGGTAGTTGCCAACAGATCTGTTGGCAACGAATGTGTTGGCTACACGGCGAGCGCCTGTCGGAGGTCGGCGACCAGGTCGTCGGCCGTCTCGATGCCGACCGACAGTCGCAGCAGGGCGGGATCGACGGCGAGGGGCGAGTCGGCGGCGCTGGCGTGGGTCATGCGGGCGGGGTGCTCGATGAGCGACTCGACGGCGCCGAGGGACTCGGCCAGGGTGAACAGCCTGGTGCGCTGGGCCACCTCGAGGGCGGCCGCCTCCCCGCCGGCGCACAGGAACGACACCATGCCGCCGAAGCCGGCCATCTGGGCCCTGGCCACGGCGTGACCGGGGTGGGCCGGCAGGCCGGGCCACAGCACGGTGGACACCGCGGGGTGGCCGGCCAGCAGGTCGGCCACGGCCGCCGCGTTGGCGCAGTGGCGGTCCATGCGCACGGCCAGGGTCTTGGCCCCCCGCAGGACGAGGTAGCAGTCGAGCGGGCCGGGGACGGCGCCGACCGCGTTCTGGAGGAACCGCAGCTGCTCGGCCAGGCCGCCGTCGTCGAGGGCGAGGAAGCCGCCCACCACGTCGGAGTGGCCGCCCAGGTACTTGGTGGTCGAGTGCACCACCACGTCGGCGCCGAGGGCCAGCGGCCGCTGGAGGTAGGGGGTGGCGAAGGTGTTGTCGACCACGCAGCGGGCGCCACGCCGGCGGCACAGGGCGGCGACGGCGGCGATGTCGACGATCGACAGCAGCGGGTTGCTGGGCGTCTCCAGCCACACCATGCGGGTCTCGGGGGTGAAGGCGGCCTCCACCGCGGCCATGTCGTCGAGCCGGCATGTCGTCACCCGCAGCCGGGTCGAGTGGACCCGGGACAGCAGCCGCCAGGTGCCGCCGTAGACGTCGCCGCCCAGCACCACGTGGCTGCCGTCCGGCACCGTGCGCAGCACGGCGTCCTCGGCGGCCAGCCCGCTGGCGAAGGCCAGCCCGTGGGCCGCCCCCTCCAGCGCCGCCAGGCAGGCCTCCAGGGCGGTGCGGGTGGGGTTGGCGCTGCGGGCGTACTCGTAGCCGCGGGGCTGGGCGACGGCCGGCTGGGCGAAGGTGGTGGCCAGGCTGATCGGCGGTACCACCGCCCCGGTGACGGGGTCGGGGTCCTGGCCGGCGTGGACGGCGGTGGTCTCGAACCCCCACCCGGTGGGGCCGGTCACCGGCCCGGCACCCCTTCGGGCTGTCGAGCCGGTGAGTTGCTGATGGACCAGCCTCCCGGGCTGGTCACCGCGAAGCCAGGAACCCGAGCAGGTCGGACCGGGTGAGGACGCCGACCGGGTGGCCGGCGTCGACGACGACGACGGCGCCGGCGCCCTCCATGCGCTCCACCGCCAGCTCCACCGCCTCGCCCGACCCCACGGTGGGCAGCGGCCGGCCCATCACCGCGCCCACCGGCTTGTCGAGCAGGTGGGGGTCGTCGAAGGCGGCCTCCAGCAGCTCCCGCTCGTCGACCGCCCCGACCACCTCGGCGAAGGCCAGCGGCGGCTCGGCGCTCACCACCGGCACCTGGGAGACCTCGTACTCCCGCAGCACGGCGATCACGTCCCGCACCGTCTCCTCGGGGTGGACGTGGACCAGGCGGGGGATGTCGCCGTCCTTGCGCTGGAGCAGCTCGCCGGCCGTCTGGCCCGACGCCCGCAGGAAGCCGTAGTCGGCCATCCAGGCGTCGCTGTACAGCTTGGACAGGTAGCCCCGGCCGGAGTCGGGGAGGATCACCACCACCACGTCGGAGGGCCCCAATCCCCGGGCGACCTGGAGGGCGGCCCACACCGCCGTGCCGCACGAGCCGCCCACCAGGATGCCCTCCTCCTTGGTCATGCGTCGGGCGGTGGTGAACGAGTCCTGGTCGCTGACCATGATCACCCGGTCGACGGCCGACGGGTCGTAGGTGGTCGGCCAGAAGTCCTCGCCGATGCCCTCGACCAGGTACGGCCGCCCGGTGCCGCCGGAGTACACCGACCCCTCGGGGTCGGCGCCCACGATCTGCACGTCCAGGTTCTGGGCCTTCAGGTAGCGGGACAACCCGGTGATGGTGCCGCCCGTGCCGATGGAAGCCACCAGGTGGGTGATGCGCCCCTTGGTCTGCGCCCAGATCTCCGGCCCGGTGCTGCGGACGTGGGCCTCCGGGTTCATCGGGTTGGAGTACTGGTCGGGCTTGAAGGCGCCGGGCGTCTCCCGGACCAGGCGGTCCGACACCGAGTAGTAGGAGTCGGGGTGCTCGGGCGGCACCGCCGTCGGGCACACGATGACCTCGGCGCCGTAGGCCCGCAGCAGCGCCACCTTCTCGGCGGCGATCTTGTCGGGCATCACGAAGATGCAGCGGTAGCGCCGGCGGGCGGCCACGATGGCCAGCCCGACGCCGGTGTTGCCCGACGTCGGCTCGACGATGGTGCCGCCCGGCTGGAGCAGCCCCCGGCGCTCGGCGTCCTCGATCATCGCCAGCGCCGGCCGGTCCTTGACGCTGCCGCCCGGGTTGAGGAACTCCAGCTTGGCCAGCAGGTGGCAGTCGAGGTCGCGGCCGACCCGGTCGAGGCGGACGAGCGGCGTGCGCCCGATCAGCTCGAGCAGGGACGGCGCGGCCTCCAGCGGCGGGCCCGGGTCGTTGAGGGGCAGCACCGGGATGCCAGGGAGGGTGACGTCCTCGTCGGTGTAGAGGGTGACGGCCAGCCCGCTCCGGCGCAGGGCGACGGCCGACTCGGCCGAGCCGACCACTGCGACCTTGCGGGGGATGTGGGTCCGGGCGTGGGCGATGTCGGCGGCGGCCAACTCGGCCACCCGGATGACGTGGCCGGCCCTCGCGAGGAGCCGCTCCGGCACCTCGACGTCGCCCACCACCACCAGGAGGTCCACTGCTGTCGAGGGTACCGGCGTTTCTCCGTTACCAGGGCTGGCAGAGGCGGCAGGGGGCGAGGCCGTCGCCGGCGCTGACGGCCCGCAGGTCGGCCTTGCCGGCGACGATGCGGCAGTCGGGCCGGTGGGCCAGCGAGCCCGAGCCGGTGGCGACCAGGACCGGCGCGGGCGGGGGCGCGCGGTGCTCCAGGGCTCCGGCCAGGCGGTCGACGGCGGCCACCACGGCGGCCGTCTGGGCCCGCTGCTCGTGCACCAGGCGGGTGAGCCAGTGGGCGAAGTACAGCAACGAGCCGAGGAAGACCAGGCCCAGGCCGACGAGGCCACCGGAGATCAGGTACGGCACCTGCTCGTAGACGTTCGCCGTGCGGGCCGCCCCGAGCCAGGCGATCACGATGCACAGGAACCCGAGGGGGACGAGGGCACCGGCCAGCAGCAGCAGGCTCCGCTCCGGGCGATCCCCCACCGGCAGGTCGCGGGCGCCGGCGGCCAGCCGGGCGGACGGGTCGCCGGCGGTCTGCGGCGGGCGGCGGCGGGCCACGTCAGCCGCCTCCCGTGGCGTCGAGGCGGATGGGTCCGGATCCCGGAGGCATCGGCCTCGGGAGCGGGCGGGCGGAGGCGCGCACGTCAGCCACCCCCTTGACGGTCGAGGCCGTCGGGACAGTGACCTCCGCCCTCGGCCAGGGCGGCGGCGGCCAGGCGCCGGGAGGCGGCGGCCCAGAGGGGGGCGGACAGCAGCAGGAGCACCACCAGGGCGGCGGGGACGGCGCGGCCGAAGGCCGACGCCAGGAGGCCCCCGCCGGCGCCGCCGGACGAGGGCAGGGAAGGGGCGGGGGTGGCGAAGGCCGGCGCCGGGAGCGGGGTGCCGGGCGGCAGGGCCAGCGGCTCGCCCTGCCCCGGCGGCAGCGGCTGCGGCGCGGTGAAGGTCGCGTCGAGCGCCTCGTACGGCGGCGTGGCGGCGGCCCGCACGCTGGCCGGGGCCACGGCCAACGCTCCGATGTGCGTCCTCGTCAGCAGGGAGACGAGCCCCTCGGGACTGCAGTCGACCGGCGCACCGGGAACCGGGCAGTCCTTGGGCAGCGAGCCGGGCGGCACCAGCGCCTTCAGGAAGGGTCCGGCCAGCGGGTCGCCGGCGGCCGAGTACTTCACCTCCAGCTCGAGCCCGCCGGCGGCGCGGGTGGCGGTGGCCTTGTCGGCGTGGGCGGCCGGCTCCAGCAGGCGGAGGGTGATCCCGGCCGCCGCCAGCGCGTCGGTGACCGTGGCGTCGGGACCCAGCTTGGCCAGCACGGCGTCGAGGTTGTCGAGCAGCGGGCGGGCGGCGTCCGTCACCCCCGGCGGCAGCGTCGTGGTCGAGCCGACCACCGGGCCGAGCACGGGGTCGAGGGCCCCGGGCGGGCGGGCCGGGTCGGGCGGCCGCTCGGCCACGTGGAGCCCCGTGCCGTCGACGGTGGCGGCCAGCCCGAGGACGGTGAGGCCCTGCACCGTGGTGTGGCCGTCGCTGGACGACGCCTTCCCGTCGCTCACCGCCACCAGGTCGGTGACGACGGCGTCGGCGTGGACGAGACCGCCGAGCAGGTCGACCCCGCTGACCGTGACCCGCGTCCGGCTGGTGACGCGGGCGTCATCGACCCTCGTCTCGCTGGCCCCCTTCACCGAGCCGGTCTGCACGAGTGGCCCCACGTCGGTGCCGGACCACGACGCAGTGGCCAGCGAGGAGTCGGCGTCGGTGGCCGACCGCATCTCCGCCGTCCCGCCCGACTGAGCCTCGGTGGTGGGACCCGACGGGTAGAAGGCCTGCGTGCGCACGGGGTAGGGCGGCACCACCCGCGGCAGGTCGGGGTTGCTCTGGGCCAGCACGGTGGACAGGTCGGCCAGCACCGGGCCGGGGTAGGCGAGGCTGGCCAGCGCGTAGTTCGTGCCGCTGCTGCTGGATGCCAGCGCCTCGGGCACCGACGCCTGGAAGGCGGGGCCCACCGGCACCAGCCCGGGGCTGTCGTAGGTCACCTGGAGGCCGTTGCCCCGCGCCAGCAGCTCGTAGCCGCCGAAGCGGTCCGAGTCGGCCCCGGCCGGTGCCGCCCCGGCGAGGACGAGGGCGAACACGGCCACGAGCGCCCTACGCCACATCGGCGGCCACCTCCGGGGCGAGGGCGCGCTCGGGCCGGCGCCACCGCCACCCGGCCAGGCCGCCGTAGAGGATGCCGGCCATGCCGTCGGGCTGGCGCCCCAACCCGATGGCCACGGCAGCCACGGCGGCCACGACCAGCCCGGCCAGCGCCGGCTGCTGGCTCTGCACCAGCGGGAGGAGGGCGAAGAGCAGGCCGCCCACGAGGGCGCCGGTGACCGTGGTGATGCCGCCCACGACGGCGAACAGCAGCAGCACCACGTTGTTCACCGGCTCGAAGGTGATCTCGTTGACGAACCCGTTGAGCCCGCCCAGCAGGGCTCCCGCCACGCCGGCCACCATGGCCGACAGGGCGAACACCAGCAGCTTGGTGCGGCGGACGTCGAGCCCGAGGGTGGCGCACGCCGTCTGGCTGTCCCCCATGGCCGCCAGCCGCCGCCCGAAGCGGCCCCGCCGCAGGGCCAGCAGGGCGACGGCGAAGAGGGCGAAGACGGCCGCGCACAGCACGAGGAACGACGGATCGGAGGAGGCGCCCAGGGGACGCCCGACCGCCAGCGGGTGGAGGCCGAAGACGCGGTCGTCGCGCAGGACCAGCTCGCGCGAGAAGGCGGCCACACCGAAGGTGGCGAGGGCCAGGTAGAGGCCCTGGAGGCGCATGGCCGGGAGGGCGACGAGCACGCCGGCCGGTACCGCCACCAGCCCGGCCGCCACCAGTCCGAGGGGACTGTGGCCGCCGAGGACGTTGCCCATGGCCCACGCGCCGAGGGCGACGAAGAGGAACTGGCACAACGAGACCTGGCGGCTCAGGCCGGTGAGCAGCACCAGCGACAGGCCGACGAGCCCGTAGATGACGCCCCGGGTGAGGTCGGGCAGGTACCGGGCCGGCACCAGCTGGGCGGCGACGGCGGCGGCCGCCACGAAGGCCAGCGCACCGGCCGCCGAGGCGGCGGCACCCGGCACCGCCGGCGGGCGCCTGGTGGCCGCCGGTCGGCGGGCGGGCAGGCGGGCCTCGGGCAGGAGCAGCAGGGCGGCGAACAGGAACAGCCCGGGGATGGCCGTGCCGAACCGCTGCCAGGAGGCGCCGGCGGGCAGCACGAACAGGGCGTAGGAGCGCAGCAGCCCGAGCACCACGGCTCCGGCGAAGGTGAGCGGGAGGCTGCGCAGGCCCCCCACCACCGCCGCCCCGTAGGCGGCCACGATGGCGAAGGTGAGGTTGATCGGCTCGAGCCCGGTGCCGCCGGCCACGAGCACGCCGGCCACGGCCGCCAGCACCGAACCCGCCACCCAGCTGGCCCGGGCGATGCCGGTGGTGGGGGCGCCGTTCAGGGCGGCCAGCGCCGGGTCGTCCACCACCGCCCGCATGGCCGTGCCGGTGCGGGTGCGGTGCAGGAGCCAGCGCAGGGCCGCGGCCATGGCCACCGCGACGACGAGGAACAGCACCTTGTCCCAGCTGATCCGGGCGCCCAGCACCGACACCGAGCGGTCGCCGAGCAGGGCCGGCACCGGGCGGCCGGCGCCGGTGGCCGGGTACAGCACCTGCACCACGCCGATGAGCAGCACGGTGACGGCGATGGTGACCACCACGCTGACGGTGGCCGGCGCCCCCCGGAACGGGCGCAGCAGCCGCTCCAGGGCCAGGCCGAGAACCGGCGCCAGGACGGCGACGACCACCAGCACCGCCAGGGGCACGGGGACGCCGAGATCGACCCGCAGGCTGTAGTAGGCGTAGGCGGCGACCATGCCCACCGCCCCGTGGGCGAAGTTGAACACCCCCGTGGTCGTGTAGGTGAGCACCAGGCCGGTGGCGGCGATGGCGAGCACGCAGCCGTCGGCCACGCCGATGACGGTGAAGCGGAGGAACGTCGACCCGTCGCCGGCGCGGAGCACGGCGGCCACCAGGACGGCCGCCAGCACGGCCAGGCCGGCGGAGGTGCGGGCGCTCACCCGCACGTGAACCCCGAGGCCGGCGTCGCCCGCTGCCAGCCGCCGCCCTTCACCGTCGCGATGAGGTAGCAGGACGGGCGCTGCTTCCCGGCCGGGTTCCGGGGCGCCAGGAGGCCGGCGCCGTCCCACTTGGTCTGGGCCCGCAGCGCCTGGAGGACGCTGTCGCGGGTGGGCGCCGGCCCGGCGGCCCGCAGGGCGGTGGCGAACAGGTCGGCGGAGGCCCACCCGAGCATGGCGAAGAAGTCGATGTCGGCGCCGGGGTTGGTGCGCTCGTACCAGGAGACGAAGGTGTCGACCGCCTTGTTCGTCGCCCGGTCCTCGACCACCGCGAGGGTCAGGCCGGCGAAGGTGCCCTCGGCCGCCGGGCCGGCCAGCGAGAGGAACTCCCGCCCGTAGGCCTGGGCGCCGAAGTACTTGACCTTCGGCTGCCAGCCGGCGGTGGCGAACGCCTTGGCCAGATCGGCCATGCCGTTCACCTCCAGGGTGGTGATGACCAGGTCGACCTGCTTGTCGCGCATGTCGTTGACGAAGCCGGTGTACGTGGCGCCCGTGAGCGGCGCCTCGTACAGGGCGACGAGGTCGATGCCGGCCGCCGCCAGGTCGTTCTTGTAGGCCAGCCCGCGGGTCCGGGCCACGGCCTGGGCCGGGTACACGATGGCCGCCCGGCTGAGCCCGTAGGTCTGCTTCAGGGTGCGCAGGATGTGGTCGGTGCCGTTGCAGCGGCACGCCGGATCGACGGGATTGGGGGAGAAGTTGTCGGGCAGGGCGTTCCTGGGCTCGCTGAGCGCGAACGAGACGTCGGGAATGTTGGTCCCGGCCAGCGCCGCTGCGCCCCCGTCGTCGGTGGGCGCCGTCCCGCCCACGAAGGCGAAGACCTCGCGCGAGAGCCGCTCCGTCTCCGACCGGTTGACCCCCGAGTCGAGGCGGTCGTCGCTGGTGACGAGGGTGACCTGCCGGCCGCAGACGCCCCCCTGGCTGCGCAGGTAGTTGAGGTAGGCCTTCACCCCGTTCTGGCCGGTCTTCCCGAAACCGGGCACCGGCCCGCTGATGGTGGAGACGTTGGCGATCTTCACCTCGGTGGCCGACAGGCCGGGCTGCGGGGGGGCGGCGGCCGGGGCGCAGGCGGCCGGGGGGGCGGCGGGCGCCTGGGCGGCCCGGGGCGCGGTGGTGGCGGGGGCGGCGGCCGGGGCGGCCTCCGCCGGCGTCGCGGCGGCCGGACCCGGAGGAGCAGTCGTGGCCACGGCGCCGGTCGTGGTGGTGAGGGGCGCCTGGGCGGAGGCCCGCAGGGCCGCCCGCTGGGCGTCCGACAGCCGGGAGCCGCAGGCGGTGGCAGCCAGCGCGGCCACCGCCACGACCGCCCACCAGCGCTGTCGCATGTGGAACCCCCTGCACCGAACTCCGCCGAGCATGAAAGGTACCGGACAGTTGCAGGTACCGTGGCCGCGGTGGCGCGGCTGGAATTGCGGGGGATCGAGGTGCGCTTCGGCGGCCACCGGGCCCTGCGGGGGATTGATCTCGACGTCGACGCCGGCCGGGTCACCGGCCTGATCGGCCCCAACGGGGCGGGCAAGACCACGCTGTTCGACGTGGTCACCGGCCTGCGCCGGCCCGACGCCGGCACCGTGGTGCTCGACGGGCGGGATGTCACCGGCCTCCCGCCCCACCGCCGGGCGCGGGCCGGCCTGGCCCGAACCTTCCAGCGCCTCGAGGTCTTCGGCTCGCTGTCGGTCCGCGACAACCTGGTCGTGGCCGCCGAGATGAGCGGGAAGCGGGCCGGCGCCGTCGACACCGTCCTCGCCCAGGTGGGGCTGGCGCCGGTCGCCGGCGAGCGGGCCGACGCCCTGCCCACCGGGTGGGCCCGTCTGGTGGAGGTGGGCCGGGCGCTGGTCACCGAACCGCGGGTGCTGCTGCTCGACGAGCCCGCCTCCGGCCTCGACGACGACGAGACCGACGCCCTCGGCTCCCTGCTGGCCGCCGTGGCCGGGGCCGGCACCGCCGTCCTGCTGGTGGAGCACGACGTGGCGCTGGTCATGCAGGTGTGCTCGACGGTCACCGTGCTCGACGCCGGGGCCGTCCTCGCCGTGGGCACGCCGGCCGAGGTCCGGGCCGACCCGGGCGTGCTCGACGCCTACCTCGGCACGACCCAGTGACCCACGCCCTCGAGGTGCGGGGCGTGCGCGCCTCCTACGGCCGCATCGAGGTGCTCCGCGGCGTCGACCTGGCCGTCCCCGCCGGCTCGGTGGTGGCCCTCGTGGGGCCGAACGGGGGCGGCAAGTCCACCACCTTGAAGGTGGTCAGCGGCGTCATGGCGGCCACCGCCGGGTGCATCCACGTGGCCGGCCGCCACGTGAACGGCGCCCGGCCCGAGGACCTGGCCCGCATCGGCGTGGCCACCGTTCCCGAGGGCCGCGGCGTGTTCCCCAACCTCACGGTGGCCGAGAACCTGCGGATGGCCACCTACGCCGGCCCCGGCGCCGCCGAGGTCGAGGCCGACGCCTTCGCCCGGTTCCCCATCCTCGCCGAGCGGCGCCACCAGCTCGCCGGCTCCATGTCGGGCGGCGAGCAGCAGCTGCTGGCCCTGGCCCGGGCCCTGGCCGCCCGGCCGGCCCTGCTGCTGCTCGACGAGCTGTCGATGGGCCTGGCACCGGCGGTGGTCGCCCGCCTCTACGACACGGTGGCCGAGGTGGCCGCCGGCGGCGTGTCCATCCTGCTGGCCGAGCAGTCGGCCCGGGTGGTCCGGCGCGTCGCCGGGTACGCGGCCCTCATGGCGAACGGCCGGGTGACGGCGGTCGGCGAGCCGGCCGACCTGGAGGACGAGCTGTCGGGCGCCTACCTGGGCGGGTGACCCCACCCGCACCCGGCGGCGGCGCCGTAGACCGGGTGATGAGCGAGCGCGCCGCGGGCCCGGTGGCCGTCGCCGTGCTCTGGGCGACGGTGGCGGCGGGCATGCACCGGGCCGGCCTGCACGCCGGCGACGACCGCACCATCAGCCTCCTCGGCACCGTCCCCGCCACGGCCGGGCTGTTCAGGGCCGGGCTGCTGGTGGCCACCGCCCTGCTCGTGCTGTTCGCCGTCGGGATCGGCCGCCGGCTGCCGCCCCGCAGCCCGTTCCTGCCCGTGTTCGTCGCCGGCATGGCGGGCCAGGCGGTGGTGGCCACCGTGTCCGTCGCCGGTCCCTGGCACGGCCTCCACGTCGCCGCCGGGCTGCTGCTGGGGGCGTCGCTCCCGGTGGCCCTCGGGCTGTTCGCCCACGGGTCGGACGGCCGCCGGTGGGCGGTCCTGGCGTGGGTGGAGGCGGGCGCGTGCGCGGCCGGCGTCGCCCTGTCCCGTGCCCACCTGGGCGTCCTGGCCGAGGCCGTGCCGGCCGCCGGCTTCCACCTGTGGGTTCTCCTCGTCGCCGCCGGGTGGGCGGGGTGGGAGCGCCGTCAGGGCCGGATGCGGCGGGTGACGGTGACGATGTCCTGACCGTGGAACTGGGCCAGGACGCACATGACCTGCCGGCGGCCGGCGTCCCAGCTGGCGGCACCGAAGGGGACAGGGACGGCCACGACCGGGTCGCGCAGGGCGGCGCCGGCGTACGCCCTGCCGACGCGCTCGCAGTCCTTCCCGGCGACGGCGTACCACCCGTCGGCGCCCGGCAGCTGCTGCGCCCGCCCGGCGATGTCCACGTAGCCCGAGACCTCCTGGTCGTGCGGCGATTCGCACGGGACGACGCCGTACACCGGGCCGTCGGTGCCAGGGACATCCCCGAGGCACGAGCCGGCCGGGTAGAGGCGGTACTGCCCGCCGGCCTCGACGCGGCCGGTGGACGGGACGTTCCCCCCCGTGGCCAGCTGCTGCGCGTCGTACGGCCGCACGCCCAGCCCGCACCAGACCTCCCGGTCGCCGTGGGCCCAGCCGTCGGCGGTCGGCAGCAGGCCGTGCACGTAGTAGTTGCCCTCGGGGTCGAGCGGGGCCCCGAGGTAGGCCTCGCCCAGCCGGTGGCAGGCGCCGGACGCGAAGAGCGCGTCCCAGTAGTCCGGCTTCGGGTAGGACAGCGACGGCTCGACGACCTGGTAACGCCCGGTCACCTCGAGGACGTGCGGTCGGTCGCACGTGACGACCTCGGTCCGCCCAGCCAGGAACTGCGTGCCGCTGTCGCTCCAGTCGACGCAATCGCCCGGCTGGTAGGAGCGGCGCACGAGGCGCCCCGAGGTGGTCGAGGACGTGGCGCCGCCCGTCCCGTCGGACCCGGTGCCGGGTGGCGCGTCCGCCGCCGTCCTTGCCGGCTCACTGGGGCCCGAGCGCCGGCCGGCCACGGCGACGCCGGCCGCCGCCAGCCCGGCGGCGAGCGCGACCAGGAGGGCGCCGCGCACGGCGCGGCGCCGCCGTCGAGGGGCCTGCTCGACCGGCTCCGTGTCGACGTCTGCCATCTGCACCCCCGAGGCGACCTCGGTACCAATTGTGACAGGGGCGGCGCTCAGACGTCGCGGGCGGAGGTGACCACCTCAACGAGCGCCGGCCCGTCCTCCACCGCCAGTGCCTCCTCAAGCGCCGGCCGCAGGTCGTCCGGGCGCTCGACCCGGAAGCCGGCGGCGCCGCACAGCCGGGCGTAGGCGGCGAAGTCGGGGTTCACCAGCGCGGTCTGCCACACCGGCCGCAGGGCACCCACCTGCTCCTTGGTGATCTTGCCCAGCTCGTCGTTGTTCAGCAGCACGTGGGTGATGGGCATGCGGTGGCGCACGGCGGTGGTGACCTCGGCCAGGTACTGGCCCATGCCGCCGTCGCCGCTGACGGAAACGACCTTGCGCCCCGTCCCCCGGGTCGCCGCCCAGGCCCCCATGGCGGCCGGGAACCCGAACCCGATGGAGCCGAGGTAGCCGGACATCACCACCGTCTGGCCCCGCTTGGTCTCGAAGTAGCGGCCGAAGGAGTACGTGTTGTTGCCCACGTCGACGGGGATCACGGCGTCCTCGGGGACCACCTCGCTCAGGTGCTTGAACACCAGGGCCGGGTGCATGCGGCCCCGGCCGTCGGCCAGCACCGAGCGGGCGTCCTTCTCGGCCCGCCACCGCCGCCACTGGCGGGCGACCGACTCCCGCTGCTCCGGGTGCTCGGCGGCGGGGACGGCGGCGCCCAGCAGCTCCAGGGTGCGGCCGATCTCCCCCCAGAGCGCGACGTCGACCGGGTGGAACTTGCCCAGCGTCATGCGGTCGAAGTCGACCTGGATGGTGGGGACATAGGTGGCGATGCCGGTGTGGTCGGAGAACGACGCGCCCAGCACCAGCAGGCAGTCGCTGCGGCCCATGTGGATCGACGCCACCGGGATGCCCGAGCGGCCGAGCACGCCGCACGCCAGCGGGTGGTCGTCGGGCACCAGGCCCTTGGCCTTGAAGGTGGTGACCACCGGCGCGTCGAGGCGCTCGGCGAGGGCGAGCACATCGTCGCCGCAGCCCCGGGCGCCGTTGCCCACGATGATGACCGGCCGCTTGGCGGCGGAGAGCAGCTCCACCGCCCGGCCCAGCTCGTCCTCGGGCGGGGCGATGCGGTACGGGGCCACCCGACCGGCCCGGGGCCGGGGCACCGGCCGCTCGACGCCGGGCAGCTCCTGGACCTCGTCGGGGAAGATGAGGTGGGCCACGTCGCGGTTGACGACGGCGTGCTTCATGGCCAGCGCCGCCAGCTCGGTGGCGTTCTCCGGGCGCAGCACCGTCTGGCTCCACTCGGCCACCGGGGCGAAGGCGGAGGCCAGGTCGACCTCCTGGAACGTGCCGGGGCCGATCACCTGCGACTTCACCTGGCCGGTGAGGGCGACGATGGGCGCCCGGTCGACCTTGGCGTCCCACAGCCCGGTGAGCAGGTTGGTGGCACCGGGGCCGGCGATCGTGAGGCAGGCGGCCGGCCGGCCCGAGACCTTGGCGAAGCCCGAGGCGGCGAAGGCGGCCGCTCCCTCGTGCCGGATGCCGACGTAGACGATGCGGCCGTCCTCCTCGGCCTTGCGGAGGGCGTCGGCCAGGCCCAGGTTGGAGTGCCCCACCATGCCGAACACCGTGTCCAGGCCCCAGTCGCAGAGGACGTCGACCAGCTGGTCCATGAGCGAGACGCGCTCCTCGGCCACCGGCACCTCGACGTAGAGCCCGTCGGTGCGCTCCTCGACCGGGTAGGCCACCGCCCCGTCGCTGAAGCCGGGCGGGGGCTTGCCGGTGGCGGGGTCGTACTCGTAGGCGTGCCACGGGCAGATCACGTAGCCGTCGGCGATCTGCCCGTCGCCCAGCGGTCCTCCCTGGTGCGGGCAGTGGTTGTCGAGGGCGCCGTAGCCGGCCTCGGTGCGGGTGAGGCACAGGGCCCGGCCGGCGGCGACCACGGTGGTGACCCGCCCGACCTCCAGCCCCCCGGGGTCGACCTTCACCCAGGCCGCCGGCCCCGCCGGGGTGGCGCTGTCCGGTCCTTCGACGGTCCCGTGCGTGGTCATGCGCGCCCCCTTGTCGTCTCGTCGCCGGAACAGTCCGCCGCCGGCGGTCGGCGTTACACCCGCTCAGGCACCTGCCAGCCGCTCGACCTCGGCCACCAGGGACGCCTCGTCGCCTGTGACCTGCCCGTCGGCGCCGGCGACCGCCCGGCAGGCGGCGACCGCCTCCTGCCGCAGGGCCGGCGACCGGATCTCGCCGACCAGGCGGCGCACCTCGGCCGGCCGGTCGCCGGTGGCGACGGCCCGCACGTGGGCCATCGCCGGGCCGAGGCTCGACCGGTAGTTGAAGGTGGAGGTCTCCCACTCGCCGCCCTCGACCTCGTCGCGGATGCGGTCCAGCTCGTCGACGGCGAGGAGGCCGTCGGCCAGGGCCACGAGCAGCATCAGCTCGAGGACGGCGAGGTGCTCCTCGTCCGACGCCTCGATGCCGTGGACGGTGGCGTGGGCCTGGCGGAAGTGGTCGAACACACGCCGATCTTCACACATCCCGACCGTCGCCATCCGTCCCCGGGCCCGGCGCCGAACCCACGACGTGACGGCGCACTGATGCCGTCAGAGGGGAGGACTTCCATGGGGGAGATCAGCCGACGCACGTTGCTCAAGCGGGGATCGGTGGGGGTCGCCGGCGCGGTGGGCGTGCTGGCCGTGCCGGGGGTGGCCCGCGCCGCCGCCCGAATCGACGACGCCGAGCTCACCGACGCCGAGCGGGCCGCCCTGGCCCGGCCGTTCGTCCTGCACCTGCGGGACGTCGACACCGGCGAGCTGGAGCTGCTGGTGGACGAGAAGTCGATCGTGTTCCGCGACAAGCGGCTGGCCGCCCGCCTGCTGCGGGCGACGAGGTAACCGCCATGTCGTCGCACCGAGAGGCACCGGGAATCTCGAAGGACCCGGTGGCCGACAACACCGACACCTATGCGTTCGTCACGCCGGGCCACACGGTCACGATCGTCACCAACTACGTGCCCGCCCAGGCGCCGGCCGGCGGGCCCAACTTCTACGAGTTCGGCGACGACGTGCTCTACGAGATCCACGTCGACACCGACGGCGACGGCCGGCCCGACGTCACGTGGCGGTTCCAGTTCGAGACCACGGTCGCCGACGAGGAGACCTTCCTCTACAACACCGGTCCCATCACGTCGCTCGACTCGCCGTCGTGGAACCGCCGGCAGCGCTACCGGGTGACCAGGGTCGACCGGCGCCGGGGTGTCGTCGAAACGCCGGTCGCCTCGGGGGTCCCGTGCCCGCCCTGCAACATCGGGCCCCGGTCCACGCCGAACTACCCGGCGCTGGCGGCCGCCGCCGTGAAGACGCTGCCCGACGGCACCAAGCTGTTCGCCGGCCAGCGGGCCGACCCGTTCTTCGTCGACCTCGGCTCGGTGTTCGACCTGGGTACCCTCCGCCCGGTGGAGGCCCTCCACCTCATCCCGACGGCCAACGCCGCCGGCGTCGACAGCCTGAAGGCGGCGAACGTCCACACCATCGCCCTCCAGGTGCCCATGGCCCAGGTGACCCGTGACGGCTCGGTGCCGTCCGACCCGATGGCCGCCGGCTCGGTGATCGGCGTGTGGGGGGCGGCCAGCAGGCGCAAGGCGACGATCCTCGGCGGCCCCTCGGCCGGCGTCCACGCCGGCCCGTGGGTGCAGGTGTCCCGGCTGGGCAACCCGCTGTTCAACGAGGTCATCGTCCCGATGGCGGAGAAGGACCGCTGGAACGCCGTCGGCCCCGACGGCGACGGCGAGTTCGCCAAGTACGTGGCCCAGCCCGAGCTGGCCCGGCTCCTGCCGGTGCTCTACCCCGGCGTGTTCCCGAACCTGGCCGGGCTCCACGCCGACCGGGCCGACCTGCTGGCCGTGCTGCTGACCGGCATCCCGGCCGGGATCGTGCCCGGGTTCCAGAACTACACCGGGCCCACGCCGGCCGACATGCTGCGGCTCAACCTGGCCATCCCGCCGGCATCCTCACCCAACCGGCTCGGGCTGGTCGGCGGCGACCCGGCCGGCTTCCCCAACGGCCGGCGACTCGCCGACGACGTCGTCACCATCGAGTTGCGGGCGGTGGCGGGACTCACCTACCCGCTGGTGAGCCCGGGCTACGTGCCCGACGGGGCGGCGTCGATCGTCGAGGACGGCACCTACGGCCACCCCGGCCGCACCCTGCTGGGCTCGTTCCCGTACGTGGGCACGCCCTACAGCGGCTACGAGGTGCCGGCGGCATGACATCTGGGCACGGCCCCGGCGACTGGCCGGTGCTCGACGTGGGCGGTGAGGTGGGCGCCCTTGTGGTCCACCTCGCCGCCGTGCCCGCCGGGGGCGAGCTCGAGGCTCAGCCCGCCGGCCGGCCGGGGCGGAGGTTTCACACCGGCGTGCACCTCCGCCCCGTCGCCGGCCACCTCGGACCGGTTGCGCTCTTCCCCGAGGTCGTGGAGGGCGCCTACCAGGTCCTCGGCGAGGACCACCTGCCGCTGGCGGTCGTGGACGTGGCCGGGGGCCGGGTCACGACGCTCGACCTCCGGGGCGGGCGACATACAGGAGCCGGCTGGCGCTGATCGACGCCTCGTCCCAACGGCCGTCGGCGGCGCCGGCAAAGGGGGCGACCGCGGCCAGGTCGTCGGCTGCGGCGTAGGCCGCGAGGCGGTGGAGGGAGCCCTCGACGTGGTGCCGCAGGAACCGGCGGGCGTCGGGCCCGAGCGGGGCGGCCAGATCGAGCTCCAGCCGGCGGTCGTCGACCACTTCGAAGCCGGCGGCGGCCAGCATCTCCGGGTAGGTGGCCGATGCCGTGGCCCCGGGCAGGCCGGCCCGCATGTCTTCGAACCAGCGGGCCCAGGCGTCCTCCAGGCGCTCCCACACGCCGGGCCGCCCCTCCACCTCCACGCCGCCGACGTGGACGGGGTCGGCTCGCTCGACGAGGGCGAGCAGGCCGCCCGGTTCCAGCAGCGCGCGCACCGTGCCCAGCGCTGCCGCCTCGTCGCCCAGGTGGTGGAGCGACATCGACACCCACGCCACGTCGGAAGGTCCGACGCTGGGCAGGCCCTCGGCCAGGTCCACCTGGCGCGTCTCCACCCGCCCGCCCAGACCCAGCCGTCGGGCGCGATCGGCGGCCCGCTCCAGCATGGCGGCCGAGCCGTCGACGGCGACGACCGTGGCCTGCGGGAACCGCTCGGCCAGCAGGCAGGCGCCGACGCCCGGCCCGCTCCCGAGGTCGACCACCCGCCCCACCTTCAGGGACTGCCGGCGGCAGGCGGCGTCGAGCACCTCCAGCGCCTCGGTGACGAGGCCCGACAGCACCTCGCCCTCCAGCTCGATGTGGGCCGCCATCTCCGGCGTGGAGAAGTCGTGGTCCTGGTTGTGGTCGTGGCCGTGCACGGGCGCCACCGTAGGGCGGGCTCAGGGCCCGGCGGGCTCGTCGACCACGGTGCCGTCGGCCAGCCCGGCGGTCTACCCGAGGGGCGCGGCGTTGATCGGGGCGGCCAGGTCGCCGGCCACCGACCCCACGCCCTCCCACCCGGGCACATGGCCCTCGCCCGCGCTGAACACGCAGGCGATGAAAGGCCCCACGCACATGCCCAGGCCGAACGTCGTGCCGGGTCCCGCCCGCCCCGTGGTGTCGTGTTCACGGGCCCACGGACGCTGGACACCAGGCACGGCGGGAGGGTCCACGTCGCGCTCGGCCACCAGGGTGACCGAGGCCCGGAGGTGGGTGAGCAGGCGCGGAAGGTTCTCGAACGGGGCGTCTGCGTCCTCGGCCGAGGCCAGCGGCGTGACCTGAGCCCACAGTGACCCCGTCCGGTCCACGGACTCGAACGAGGGGTCGACGATTCTGTGGACACTGGCGGCCACATAGGCGCCGTCACCGTCCAAAGAAGCAGGCCGGCCTCCCCGGACGGGCGCTAGGAGTCCCTCGCAAGGATCTCGGCTGCTGCTCTCATCTGCTTGGCGAGATGCTTGCGGGCTTCGGCCTTCCCCGACTGACGCATCTCCTCCTTCGCCTCTCGAGCGGCGGTACGCAGATCACGAATCGCCTCATGGGCCTCGGACGTGACGGCCTTCAGGGCCTCCCGCTCCGCCGCCAGCTCGGCCAACAGGTCCGTTATCTCCGTCCGTGCCACCTCAGCCCGGGCGAGGACCTCCTCCAGGGACTCGACCATCCTTCGAGGCTAGGCCGGGGTGCATCGCTGCGACAGCCCTGACGACCGGTGACCACGAGGGCCAAGCCTTGCGACGGCGCCGTAGCCGACAATTTGCAGGCGGATTGAGCGGTGACGGTACACCATGCCTCGATGTCCAGGGACGACCCGATCGGGGATCTGCGGCAACAGGTCGCGCTGGAGACGGCAGTCATGGACGGGTGACGTCGACGGAGCCGCCAGGCTTCTCCTCGCTGGGGCCGACCCGGGCGGCTCGGGCGACGTCGTCGGCACGCCGATCCTCGACGTTGCTCTCCGTCGAGGGGACCTCCCGATGCTCGAACTGCTCGTCAGCCACGGTGCCCGCCTCGAGGAGCGGGACAAGGACGGTCGCACGCCGCTGCACCGCGCGGCTTCCGCCGGAGATGCCAGCCATGCGCTCCGGCTGCTCTTGCGCCTCCACGCCGACCCCGACGCCCTGGATGATCAAGGGTGGGCGCCGCTTCACTTCGCGGCGGCATACGGCTACTCCGGCAACGTCGCCGCCCTCCTCGACGCCGGCGCAGATCCTTCCTTGGGAACGGGAAGCCAACTTCTCGCATTCGACGTGGCGGTCGAGAACGGGCACGAGGCCGTTGCCGAGCGCCTGAGGAAGTCGAGGTAGTGCGAACGGTTGGGTCTCGCAAGTGCCCCGGATGCGTGGTTGCCCATATCTGGAAGGATGCCTACGATCTCCTGCTGCACCGACTTTCGGAGGTGCGCGGTGACAAGAACCGGCTACTACAGAGGTGCCGACGAACCAGGTGGCAAGGGCGAGATCATCGCTGAAGTCGTCGACGGGACGATGCGCCGGAGGATCGAGTTGGACGGGACCGGGGCACACTGCACCGGATACGACGAGTATCCCGTCAACATCGACATGGATGCGATAGCCGACGACGTGCGGGAGATCGACCAGGAAGAGTTCGAGGCCGCGTGGACGCAACATTGCGCCAGGCGCATGCGCTGAAGAGAGCGTCACGCCCGAGGTTGTCGCCGTGCCCCGAGCACCCATCGGCAGTCAGACAATTTCGCCGAAGCACTCAAGCGACAGCCCAGGGAGACCGAGCAGCGTCTTCACGGTGGGGTGCTCACCGTGGACGAGGAGCAGATACGGGGCCTCTGGGATCCGCCAGATCGCATCAGGCCCGCCCACTCTCGCGCCGTCGAGGACGGCTCGATCGATGTGCCGGACACGACCGGAGGAGAACCGCCTGATCGTCGAGCGATGCACGTCGAGGCAGTCGACGAACGAGGACACGTGCAGGATCTCCAAGTCCTCGCCGTCCTCGGAGACCAGCGGCAGCCTCTGGGCGTTCGGTACGTGCTCGGCGAGGTCGCGAGCCACATCGCTGCGGAAGACGGCCAACCCCGGAAGGAGCAGCGGAAAGGCGCCATCCCGGAGACCGGCGAACTCAGCTTCCCTGCTCCGCCAGACCGTGGGAGCGTTCCACTCCTGAAGCAGGCGCTCGCCTCGCGCAAGTCCGAGTGCCGTGAACTCAGCGATCGCTGCTTCCTCCGTCGCCAACGGCCGGAAAGCTTGGTCCCAGGCGAGGAAGTAGACGCTCTCGCCCGCTTCCGAAGAGCCTCTACCGACGACGCCCACGCCGTATCCATGTGATCAGAATCGCGACCGCCAGGACAACGAGCCCGACAAAGGAGACGAGGAGGCGAACCACGGCCGATACATCACTGGTTGCTCGTCGCGGGGCACGGCAGATGCACGTGTTCCGGGTGCCTCTCATCATCGAGGGCGACGGCGACCCGGCGCTTGCGAGCGGGAACCTCGACCCGCTCCTCGGCGTCACCGATGGTCAGGCCCGCAGACGGGACGTCGCGCTGATGCTCGAAGCTGACCCGGCGAGTGGTGGGCTCGGACATTCGAAACCATCTTGTCGCCAGCGTCGTGGGCCACACCACCCAGGTAGCCGGCTCGCGACGGCAACCGCGACCGGCAGAGCGGTTTGTCAGTTCAACCGGAGGCGAAGACCTCTTCGTGATCGAGAACGGCGGCCCATCGGTGCTCAGCCTCGATGACGACGAGATCCTGGGATGCCGGTGCCCAAACCCACTCGATGGCTCGGCGAGAGCGAAGAGCCGGGCCGGTGCCGCCCGTCGATCCCATGTGCGTCAGCTCGGATGCATCCTTGTGTCGTGACGGAGGAATCCGATCCCCAGCGCCGGAAGTTCTCGTCCTTGTCCAACGACCCGGACACACTCCTCGATGGCGTGCTTGATGCGCTGCGCGAAGCAGGCGAGGACGAGACCGAGATCGCGAGCATCGGAGCTGGCCGACTGGAGTCTCTGTTCCACGGCGGCCTCGAGGGGACCCTGTGGCCTCGGATCGAAGATCTCGCCCGACACAATCCCGCCTTTCGCCGGGCCCTCAGGTCCGCGTGGGCGTACGGATCCCCGATGTTCGATCGACGTCAGGCGCTCCTCCGCTCACTTGGCGAGTTTGATGACGTCACCGTGCGCTTCGTCGCGATCCCCGAGGGCTTTCCGGTGACGACCGGCTACTCATGGCGCTCGTTCCGAAATGAAGGGCCACTTCGCCCCGAGCAACTTGCGGGTCTCCTACGGCAGATCGCCAACTCGCTCGAACGGGACGGGGACTCGGGCGATGAGGGCCCGTCAGGGTAGGTCGGAACTATCCTTGTCGAGTGGGCCGCCGGCGTCACCACGTCGCCGTGGAAGACGCATCGGGCGACAAGGAGGATCATCGGCTCCCGGCATCGGGCCCCTTCGTGGCGACGGTGGTGCTGGCTGCGGCGCTGGCCAGCCTCGTGTGGGGGGCCGGTTCCTTGTCGAGGAAGCCTCCGACGGAACAGCCTCCGCCTGAGGAACGGTTCGAGGTCCTCGAGGATGATCCACTCCTCGCCGCGCCGCTGCCAGGGGTCAGATTCCGGGAGGAGCCCGATGATCGCCTGTCGTGCACCGGGCAGGCGAGTTCCGAGGATGACACGTCGCTGGTCTTCGTCCGCCATCTCGCGTCGAGCCAGCCGGCCCAGGCGACGGTCGAGCAGTACCGAGCCTGGATGCCGACGGCGGGTTGGCGGCCACTTTCGGAGGAGCAAGCGAGGGCGCTCCTCGGACGGGGCCGTGTCGCGTTCCGCAAGGACTTCGGAACCTGGCATGCCGACGCCGTCATCGAGCTTTCCCCCGGTGCCCCCGGCGCTCAGCTCTCGGCTGGTGGGGGCGACGACCCGTCGATCATCGTGTGGGGTCGGTCCAGCGAGGCGTGCTGACGCGCAGGGACCCCTCGGCGGCGACTGGCTAGCGTCGCCGGGTGGCCGTCGACTGGCAGACCGTCTCATCGCTGGCGACGGGCGCCGGCACCCTGGTGCTGGCCGTCGCCACGTTCGGGTCCGTCCGCTCCGGCAACCGCTCGGCCCGGGTCGCCGAGCGGGCGCTGCTGGCCGGGATGCGGCCGCTCCTCGTGCAGTCCCTCGCCGGCGATCCCACCCACAAGGCGCTCTGGAGCGACCGCCACACGGCACGCATCGAGGGTGGGCGGGCCGTCGCCGAATCCGAGGGGGAGGTGGTCTACCTCGCCATCGGGTTGCGCAACGTCGGCTCCGGCATCGCCGTGCTCCACGCCTGGTATCCCCGCACCGGGATCTTCGGCGAGAACTCCCACGCCGCGCCGGAGGAGTTCCGGGCGCTCACCATCGACCTGTACGTGCCGCCGGGCGGGACCGGCTACTGGGAGAGCGCCATCCGCAGCGCCGACGACCCCGCGCTGCCCGCCTTCACCACGGCGCTCGCCGAGCGGGAGCCGTTCGCCGTCGACCTCCTCTACGGCGACCAGGACGGCGGCCAGCGGACGATCAGCCGCTTCGTCGTGCTGCCTGCCGGCGACGGCGGCTGGTACGCGCAGGCCGCCCGCCACTGGGGCGTCGACCGGCCCGCCCCACGCCCGAGTTGACGGCCACCCGACGGGACGCACTGCCGGCGCTGCGCCGGGCCCGCCTCCGCCGGCGGACCGCGCAGCTCGACCTGTTCGAGGTCTTCTACCAGGTGTACCTGACCGCCCTGCTCTCGGGTGCGGCCGTCCTCGTGCTCTCGGACATGGTGGGGGACAAGCCGGTGACCGGCAGCCAGTTGGAGGCGGTCCGCCAGCACGGGCCGGCGGCCGTGGGCGTCCTGATCGGGTTCGCCGTGCTGCTCGGATGCCGCTCCGGCGGCCACGGCGGCCCCCTCGCCCTCGAGCCGCCGGACGTGCTGCACCTGCTCCTCGCCCCCCTGGACCGCACGGAGGTCCTCCGGCGCCCCGCCCTCGGGAAGCTGCGCTCGGGGGCCGGCGCCGGCCTGGCCGCGGGGGCGGGCATCGGCGTGGTGGCGAGCCACCGCCTGCCCGGCGCAGCACCGCCGTGGATCGTGGCCGGCGCCCTGGCCGGCTTGGTCACCGGGCTCGTCTGCGTCGGCGCCGCCCTCGTGGTGTCGGGCCGTCGCGTCGGCCGCCGGGCGGCCACCGCCATTGGATTCGCCGCCCTGGCCTGGCCCATCGCCGACCTGGTCGCCGGCCGGACGACGTCGCCGTTCACCGCCGCCGGCGAGGTGGGCATGTTCCCGCTGGGCGCGCCGAAGCCGCTGGCCTACCTGGTCCTCGGCATACCGGCGCTCCTCGCCGCGTGGGGACTGGCGGCGATCGGCGGGCTGTCGCTGGAGGCGGCGTCGCGGCGGGCTGCGCTGGTCAGCGAGCTGCGCTTCGCGGCGACGGTGCGCGACCTGCGGGCCGTGCTCCTGCTCCGTCGCCAGCTGGCCCAGGAGGGCCCGCGCCGCCGGCCCTGGATCCGGCTCGGTCCCGGGTCGGGGCGCCTCCTCGCCGTCTGGAAGCGCGACGTGCAGGGCGTGCTCAGGTGGCCGGCCGCCCGCATCCTGCGCGCCCTCGCCCTGATGGCGGCGGCCGGCGTCGCCCTCCACGGCATGTGGTCGGGGACGGCCGCGCTGCTGCTGGTGGCCGGCACGGCCGTGTGGCTGGTGGCCCTCGAAGCGGTCGAGGGCTTCGCCCAGGAGCGGGACCACCCCGATGCCACCGCCCGGCTGCCGCTCGACGGCCGGTCCCTCCTGGCCCGCCACCTGCCGGCGTCCACCGCCGTCCTTCTCCTCGTGATGCCGGCGGCCCTCGCGGGAGCGTTGGCGACGGGCGCCACGCCGATCGCCGCCGCCCTCGCCGTCACGGCGGCGGTCCCGGCGGCGGCCTGTGCGATCGTCGGCGCCGTGGTCACCACCACACGCGGCGCCCACCTCCCCGGCACCGGCTTCATGGCCGACCTGGCGCCGGAGTTCTCGGGCTTCAGCCTCGTCTTCCGCGAGGCCATCCCGCCGGCGCTGGCCACCGCCGGGCTCATCCCATTCGTCGCCGCCCACCACGCCGCCACCACCGGCGGGCACCCCGTCGCCGCCGCCGCCCAGTCGGGCGTGGCCGTGCTCATCCTCGCCGCCGCCGCCCTCAGCGTGCTCTCGACCTGGAAGCTCACGTGAGCGTCCTGGCCCTGGAGGCGCTCACCAAGGACTACGGGGACGTGCGCGCCCTCGACGGGATCAGCCTCGCCGTCGACGCCGGCGAGCACGTCGCCCTGGTCGGCCCCAACGGCTCCGGCAAGACCACGCTGGTCCGCCTGGCCGCCGGCCTGCTCGACCCCACGGCCGGGGAGATCCTGGTGCTGGGCCACCCGGCCGGCACGCTGGCGGCGCGCGCCGAGGTGTCGTTCATCCCCGATACGCCGGCGCTCTACGACGACCTCAGCGTGCGCGAGCACCTCGAGTACGTCGCCCGGCTGCACGGCGTCGAGCAATGGGAGGACCGGGCCGACGAGCTGCTCGCCGCGCTCGGCCTGGCCAGCCGGGCCGACGCCCTCCCGTCGACGTTCAGCCGGGGCCTGCGGCAGAAGACGGCCATCGCCGTCGCCCTCGTCCGGCCGGCGAGTCTGCTGCTCGTCGACGAGCCGTTCGTGGGGCTCGACGCCGCCGGCCGCCATGCGCTGCGCTCGCTCCTGGCCGACAGGGCGGCAACCGGGACGGCGGTCGTCGTCGCCACCCACCAGCTCGACTACGCCGCCGCCGTCCCCCGCTGCATCGTCTTCCGCGACGGGGAGGTCGTCGGCGACGGCCCCCTCACCGACGACGACGCCGGCGACCTCGACGACTGACGCCGCACCGGTCACGACTCGTGGGGGACGACCAGCACCGGTCGGTCGGTGAACTCCAGCACGTGGGCCGTCTCGCTGCCGAGGTAGGGCGAGGACACGCCCCGTCGCGACGAGCGGCCCATCACGATCAGGTCGGCGTCCCACTCCTCGGCCTCGTCGAGGATCGCCCGGAACGGCTCGCCGTCGCGCTCGATGCCGTCGCTGGCGACGCCGCGCTCGTCGGCCCGCAGGCGGACCCACGCCAGCACGCCCTTGCCGCCCATGGCCAGGCGGCGGTGGGCGACGCCCGGCTGGCCGCCCAGGGCGTGCTCCAGCACGTGGTCGCGCAGCACGGTGACGGCCCGCAGGTAGGCGCCGTGCTGGGCGGCCAGGGCGACGGCCACCCGCGCCGCCTCCAGGCCGGCCGGCGAGTCGTTCACCGCCACGAGGATGCGCTCGTACATCACTGGCCCACCATCCCTACGGGATGGTGGGCCACTGCGTCGCTCATGGACCGGCCTCCCGGGCCGGTCACGTGGCCCCCGCCCACCGCAGGCGGGTCACCTCCTCGCGCTCGGTCTCCTCGAGGCCGAGTTCCAGGGCGGCCAGCCGCTCGCGCAGCTCGGGCAGCCAGCGGTCGCGGATGGCCCGCAGCCGGCGAACGGTGGCCACCAGCTCGGCGTCGACCCGGCCCAGGGCGGTGGCGGTGGCGGCGTGCTGGACGCCGGCGTCGAGCGCCCGCCGGCAGGCTTCGGCGGCGGCCGCGACGGCCGGCGACAGGGCGGCCGGCGCCGGCGGTGACGAAACGGCGGCGGTGGCCGGGTAGGCGACGCCGGCCCGGCTGGCCCACTCGAGTCGGACCTCGGCCCCGCCCATCCGGCCCGCCACCCGCCGCAGCTCCTCCCGGCCGCCGGCGACCAGGGCGCGGGCGTTCCAGCGGTCGGCCGTCGCCGCCCGGGCCCGCCACTCCCGCTCCGTGCGCTCGGCCAGCTCGGCCAGCCGGCGCCGCTCCCGGCGCAGCAGTTCCTGCTTGTGCTCCAGCAGCTCGGCCGCCCGGCCGGCGGTGGCGATCCGCTCGGCCAGCCAGATCCTCCCCGCCCGACCCGGCGGCGGCCGCCCCGTCACCGGCGCGCCAGCCCTTCGGCCTGTCGCACCGGCGAGTTGCGCATGGACCGGCCTCCCGGGCCGGTCACCCCGGTCACCCCGCCACCCCCGGCCCGCCCCGGTAGCGCCCTCGCAGCTGCTCCGCGTCCAGCATGCCCAGTTCCCGACGCGGCAGCACCGACACCGCCTCCCACACCCGGTCGAGGGTCTCGTCCAGGGACCGGCTCTCGTCGGGACGCTGGCCCAGCTGGTGGTCGAAGGCGCCGGCGTAGTCGAGGTAGCGGCGCTCGGCCTCGGACAGCGCGTCGGCGCCCAGCAGGTCGGCCAGCTCGGCCAGGTCGCGTGACCGGGCCAGCAGCGCCAGCGCCTGGGCGGCCAGGTCGAGGTGGTCCTCGCGGGTGCGCCCGGGCCCGGCGCCCCGGCGCATGAGGCGGGACAGCGACTGGAGGGGATCGACGGGCGGGTACACGCCGGCGGCGTGGCGGTCGGCGGTCAGCACCACCTGGCCCTCGGTGATGTAGCCGGTGAGGTCGGGCACCGGGTGGGTGAGGTCGCCGGCTGGCATGGTGAGCACGGGCACCTCGGTGACCGAGCCCTCCCGGTCGCGCAGGCGACCGCACCGCTCATAGAGCGAGGCCAGGTCGCTGTAGAGGTAGCCGGGGTAGCCGCGCCGGCCCGGCACCTCGCGGCGCGCCGCCCCCACCTGGCGGACGGCCTCGCAGTAGCTCGTCATGTCGGCCATCACCACGAGCACGTGGCGGCCGCCGGCGAAGGCCAGGTGCTCGGCGACGGTGAGGGCGAGGCGGGGCGTGAGAATGCGCTCGATCACCGGGTCGTCGGCCGTGTTGAGGAACAGCGCCAGCTCGCCCTGGGCGGCCCGGCCCTCGAGGGCGTCGCGCACGGCGGTGGCGTCGGCGTGGGTGATGCCGATGCCGGCGAACACCACGGCGAAGGGCTCGCCGGCGGCGTGGGCCTGGGCGGCGATCTGGGTGGCCAGCTCGAAGTGGGGCAGCCCGCCGACGGAGAAGATGGGCAGCTTCTGACCCCGCACCAGCGTCGTGAGGGCGTCGATCACCGAGACCCCGGTGAGCACCGGGTCACGCGGGGTGGCCCGGGCCACCGGGTTCATCGGCGTGCCGTTCACGTCGGCCGAGATCTCGCCGGTGACCGGCGGCCCGCCGTCGAGCGGCTCGCCCCGCCCGTTGCACGTGCGCCCCAGCCAGCCCTCGCCGACGGGGATGCGCAGGGGGCTGCCGGTGAAGGCCACGCTGGCCCGGGCCGGGACGATGCCCTCGGTGCCCTCCAGCACCTGCACGACGGCCACGTCGCCGGCCGCCTCCAGCACCACGCCGTGGCGGGTGCCGGCCCCGTCGAGACGGACCTCGGCGTACTCGTCCCAGCCGACGCCCGACACGCCGCCCACCACAACCAGCGGTCCCTGCACCCGGCGGAGGTCGTGGTGGGCGACAGGCGCCCGGCCAACCGTCACGAAACCTGCTCCACCGCCGCCAGCACGGCGTCGGCGCGGGCCGCCACCCCAGCGGCGTCGTCGGGCCCGACCTCGGGCCCGGCCCGCAGGAGGGGCGTGTAGTCGACCGCCTCGACGAGGGTGGCCGGGATGCCGGCCGCCACCACCTCCTGGTCCCGGTCGTGCACGGCCAGCACGGCGTCGGCGAGGGCCGCCTGCTTGGCCCGGCCGCAGCTGGCGTCGTTGGCACTGAGGGCGCTCTGCTGGAGCACGCCCTCTCGGGCGAGGCGGCCGGCCAGCAGCACGACCCGCTCCCGGCCGGGCAGCGCCGCCGAGCCCACCAGCTCGGCCACCGACTGGAGGTGGTCGGCCTCGGCCAGCACCGCCTGGATGCGGGCCCGCCGGCCGGCCCACGCCACGTCGCCGTGCCGGGCGTACCAGGTGCCCAGGCCGGGGGCGTCCCGGGAGAACGACGCCCGCCACGACACCGCCGGGTAGTGGCGGGCGTAGGCCAGGTCGCGGTCGAGGGTCCACATCGACCGCACGAAGCGCTGGGTGTGGGCCGTCACCGGCTCCGTCATGTCGCCGCCCGGCGGGGACACGGCGGCGATCACCGTGACCGAGCCCTCGGCGCCGCCCTGCGTCTCCACCCGGCCGGCCCGCTCGTAGAAGGCGGCCAGCGCCGACGCCAGGCCGGCGGGGAACCCCTCCTCGGCCGGCAGCTCGCCGCTCCGCGAGGAGAACTCCCGCAGCGCCTCCGCCCACCGCGACGTGGAGTCGGCGATGAGGACGGCGTCCTTGCCCTGGTCGCGGAAGTACTCGGCGACGGTCATGCCCGTGTAGATGCTCGCCTCCCGGGCCATCACCGGCATGTTCGACGTGTTGGCGATGATCACCGTCCGCTCGGCCAGGCGCCGGCCGGTGCGGGGGTCCTCCAGGGCCCGCAGCTCGTCGACGGCGTCGGCCAGCTCGTTGCCCCGCTCGCCGCAGCCCACGTAGACGATGACGTCGGCGTCGCACCACTTGGCGACCTGCTGGAGCAGCACCGTCTTGCCCGTGCCGAACCCGCCCACCACCGCCGCCGTCGAACCCTTGGCCACGGGGAAGAGCAGGTCGAGCACGCGCTGGCCGGTGGTGAGCGGCACGGTGGCGTCGAGCCGCCGGGCCGACGGGCGGGCCCGGCGCACCGGCCAGGGCGAGGCGAGGGGCACGGGCCGGCCGCCGACCGTCGCCACCACCGCGTCGCCGGCCACCGTGCCCTCGCCGTGCACCCACGTCACCGGACCGGCCACGCCCGGCGGGGCGACGACCGCCTCCTCCACGCCGGCGGTCCCGCTGGCGACGCCGACCGGCCCTCCCGGCGCCACCTCGTCGCCGGCCCGGACGGCCGGGCGGAAGCGGAACGACGCGTCCCCCCCGCGCTGGCCGGGCCGCAGCCACGGGTCGCCGGCGGCCAGCCGGCGCAGGATGCCGTCGAACACGCCGCCCAGCAGGCCCGGGCCCAGGCGCCCCGACAGCGGCTCCCGGCGGGCCGTCGCCGGCGTGCCCGGGCACAGGCCGCCGGCGTGCTCGTAGAGCTGGGCGGTGACCCGGCCGCCCTCGATGGCCACGATCTCGCCGGGCAGCCGGTCGGGGCCCACGTCGACCACGTCGAACACCGCCACGTCCCCCAGGCCGTCCAGCTCGACCAGCGGCCCGGCCACCCGGACGACCCGGCCGGCGTTCAGGACCACAGCACGTCGAGGCCGGGGCCGGCGGCGGCGAAGCAGCGGTCGGCGATGGCCGGCAGGCGGTAGTCGACCGAGGACGAGCCGGCGGTGGCCACCAGGCCCCCGACCCCTTCGTCGACGGCGACGGCCGCCCGCTCTCCGAGCTGGTCCCGGGCCACCGCCTCCAGGCCGGCCACCAGCTCGCCGTAGCGGCCCCCGTCCCGCAGGGCGGCGGCCGCCTCCCGGCCGGCGGAACGGGCCTGCTCCCACGCCCGCCGGCGCGCCGCCAGGACGACCTGGCGCGCCTCCCGCCGGGCCCGGGCCAGCTCGGCCGACGCCACCGCCCGGGCCTCCGCCTCCCCGTCGGCCCGGGCGGCGGCCAGCAGCCGCTCGCCCTCGGCCCTGGCCGCCTCCACCACCGCCGCCGCCTCGCGGCCGGCCTCGGCCAGCGCCGCCGCCGCGCCGGCGCGGGTGTCCTCCAGGAGGGCGGCGGCGACGGCGTCGAGGTTCATGGCAGGACGACCACCAGCCGGTCGCCGGCGCCGACGTGCGGGGCGGCCTCGGGCGTGACCATCACGACGGCGACGTCGTCGGGGAGGGCGTCCCACGCCCGCCGCACGGCGTCGGGGCCCTCCGCCGGCACCACCACGGCGCCGGCCAGGGCCCAGCCGTCGACCCGGGGCGACCCGCCCAGCACGGCGACGCGACCGTTCACGCCTTGCCGATCAGGATCACGGCCACGATGAGCCCGTAGATCGCGATGCCCTCGGCCAGACCGACGATCACCATGGCCCGGCCGAACAGCTCGGGCCGCTCGCTGATGGAGGCGAGGGCGGCCGACCCGGTGTAGGCCACGGCCAGGGCGGCCCCGAGCGAGGATCCGGCGACGGCGATGGAGGCGCCGATGAAGGCGGAGCCGGCCGCCGAGGACGACGAGCTCTGGGCGGCCGAGGCGGCCGCGCTCGGGCCGGCGGTGAGGGCCACGACGAGGAGCGCGCCGCCCGCCACCAGCAGGAGGGCGTTGACGGCGTACAGCCACCGGAGCCCCTGGCGGGGCCGGCGGTGGAGCACGGCGACGACGGCGGCGCACACCGCGCCGAGGACGGGCCGGGCGATCAGCCAGGCGATCATGGGTCCTCCGGTTCGAGCGGCACGTGCCACGGGCGGAAGGGCCGCCCGGTCGAGGCGAAGATGCGGGAGAACAGCTCGTAGTACTCGAGGCGCAGCGCCTGGACCCCGGCGACCAGGGCCTCCAGGCCGAAGGCCACGGCGTGGCCCACGGCGAAGACCGCCACCGCCGCCAGCTTGCCGGGCCCCGACGCCCACAGCACGGTGACGGCGTCCCAGATCACCATGCCCAGCGCCGCATGGGTGAGACCGAAAGCGGCCAGGCGGGCGAACGACACCAGGTTGGACCCGAGGCGGATGACGACGTCGAACAACTCCACGCCGGTCTGGAGCCCTCCGGCGGCGCCCGGACCGGCCTCCGTCTTGAGCCCGACGCCGGCCAGGACGAGGGCCACTAGGCCGAGCGCGGCGCCGGCCGCCCACATCCAGGTGACGTCCCACACCACGCCCCCGGCCACCAGGGCGAAGGCCACGAAGAGGGCGGCGCCGGCCGCCCCGCTGGGCGAGTAGAGGGCCAGGCCGGGTCCGCCCTCGCGCCACCGGTTGACCACGCCGATCCCGAACGCCACCGCCAGCAGCGTGGCGCCGACGACGACGCCCGCCGCCAGCAGCCGGTTGGGCTGGTCGAGCGGCTCCAGCCACACCGGCTCGATCACGCCGGTGGGGCCGAACAGCTCGCCGTACAGGACGCCGAACAGGCCGGCCGCCACCCCCATGGCGACCATGAGCGGCCACACCCGCCGGACGCCGGCCAGCTTGGGGCTGCGGGTCCGCCACAGCCACAGCCCGCCGGCGACGAGCAGGAGGGCGTCGCCGGCGTCGCCGAACATCATCCCGAACATCACGACGTAGGCGCCCACCGCGAACCAGGTGGGGTCCACGTCGCGGTAGGGCACTGTGGCATAGGTGTCGACGAGCGCCCGGCCGGACGACTGCTCGGGCTGGGCCAGGAGGGTGGGCGGCTCGGCACCGGGCGGCGCCGGCAGCACCACCACGGCGCCGCCGAGGGGCGCCAGCCGCTCGGTGAGAGGCGCCACGGCGGCCAGCGGCGCCCACCCCGCCACCGCCCGCAGCGGCGGCCGCCCGGCCGAGGCACCCGTGACCCGGTCCAGCTCGTCGTCCAGCGCCCCGGTGTTCCCGCCGGACCCGCGGTCGGCCTCGGGCTCGACCACGCCGGCGGCGGCCACCTCGGCCAGCACCCGGCGCCACCGCGTCTCGGGGGCGACCACGGCCACGCGCGCCATACGCCGGGGCACGAGGTCGTCACGCCACGGCATCGAAGGCCTCCAGCCCCTCGGGCCCCCACGACGCCGCCTCCAGGGCGGCCCTCGCCCGCCAGGCGTCGGCGGCCAGGCGGGCGGCGGCGGCGCCCGCCACCGCCGGGCCCGGGCGGCCGGCCCGCAGGGTGCCGGCCGCGTCCCGGTCGACCCGGGCCCACCACCGGCCCTCGGCCCGCCACAGGTCGGCGGCCTCGTCCACGCCGTCCAAAGCCCACGCCGCGGCGCGCGGCAGGCGGGCGGCCAGGTCGCCGAGGCTGGTGGCCCCCTCCCACGCCCGGCCCAGCTGGCGGCGCAGGTCGGCCAGGCCGGCCGGCCCGGCAGCGGGGCCGGCGACCAGCCGGCGGGCGGCCACGATCGCCGCCGCCCCGGCCGCCCACTCGGCGGCGCCTGGCACCGCTCCGGCCAGCCAGCTCGTCCACCGGGCCTCGAGGGCGAGGGCGGCCGGCGGCCACTCGGCCGAGCCGGGATCGCCCCAGGGCGACACGGCGAGGGCCCGGCGCACCTCGCCGGCGTCGGCCGCTCCCGCGACCAGGGGCCACGCCACCGCCAGCGCCCCCAGCTCGTAGGGCGGCGGGACGGGGAAGCCTTCGAGGGCGGCCAGGCGGTCGGCCACGTTGGCCAGCTCGAAGCGGGCGCCGAACACCCGCACCACGTCGCCGGCCCGGGGGGGCAGCCAGCCGGCCAGGACGCGCAGGTGCCAGAGGGCGACGGTGCCGATCCCCCGCCTGGCGGCGTCGGGCGCCATGCCGGAGCGCACGTCACGCCCGTACGGCGACGCCGCCAGGCGGGCCACGCCGGCCGCCGCGCCGCCCGAGGCCGCCACCTCCCGCGCCCCCGCCAGGCCCAGCCGCCGGCTGGCCAGCAAGCGCCCCCGCACCGAGCCCGACACCCAGCCGGCGCTCACGACCCCCCTTCCGGCGGCAGCCCGGCCGTCGCCCACACCCCCTCGAGCACCCGGGCCACCACCGCCGGCAGCCGCTCGCCGGCGACACGCCCGATGCGCTCGACCTCGGCCCGGGCCTCCTCCTCGATGGCGGCCCGCTCCTCGTCGAGGGCGGCGAGGCGGGCGGCCGCCGCCTCCGCCCGGACGGCGTCGACCCGGGCGCGGGCGGCGGCGAGCACGCGGTCGGCCTCCTCGGCGGCCGCCTGCCGGCGCCGCTCCGCCTCCCGAGTGGCCTCGTCCCGCGCCGCCTGCGCCTCCCGGACGGCCGGCTCCAGGGCGGCGAACACGCCGGCCAGCTCCGCCTCAGCCTCGGCCACCCGGTCGACCGGCACGCCGGCGGGCGCCGCCGGGCCGGGGGCCACGGCGGGCCGGAACCGCCGCAGGATGTCGGAGACGGTGCGGGCCACCGCCGTCCAGCATTCCACCCCGGCCCGAGCGGGGGCGGGAACCCTCCTACGAAGCCGCCGGCTCCAGCCGTTCCCACAACGACGCCACGCCGTCGGTGTCGCGCTCGAGGTCCCACAACCGCCGGTAGAGGCCGCCGGCGGCGACGAGGGCGTGGTGGGCGCCGCGCTCCACGACCCGGCCGGCGTCGAGCACCACCACCTCGTCGAAGGCCTCGAGGCCGGCGAGGCGATGGGTCACGAGGAGCAGCGACCGGCCGGCGGTGACGGCCAGCACGTCGGCCAGGAGGCCGGCGGCGGTGGGCCCGTCGAGGTTGGCGAACGGCTCGTCGAGGACGACGACCGGATGGCCGGCGAGCAGGATCCGGGCCAGCGCGATCCGCTGGCGCTGGCCCCCCGAGACCCGGGCGCCGCGCTCCCCCACGCCGGTGCGCAGCCCGTCGGGGAGCGAGGCGACCCAGTCCCCCACCCGGGCGGCGTCGAGGGCGGCCCGTACCTCGTCGTCGGTGGACCCCGGGCGGGCCAGGCGGACGTTCTCGCCGATCGTGGTGTCGAAGAGGTGGGCGTCCTGGCCGGCCAGGCCGACGACGGCCCGCACGTCGTCCTGGGCCAGCTCGCGGGCGTCGATCCCCGCCACCGTGTAGCACCCGCCGTCCAGCTCCCGGAAGCGGAGCAGAACGTTGGCCAGGGTGGTCTTCCCGGCGCCGCTGGGGCCGACCACCGCCACCCGCCGGCCGGGTTCGAGGACCAGGTCGACGCCGTCGAGGGCGGCCGGCCCGCCCGGCCCGTACCGGAGCGTCGCCCCGTCGAGGCGGATGGTCGGGGCGCCGGCCGGCACGGCTCGGGGCGACGGCGGGTCGACGACCGGGGGCGGGCCGCCGGTGACGTCGCCCAGCCGCCGGGCGGCCGCCCGCACGGCCGCCACCCGCCGGGCGGCGGGGCCGAGCGGGGCGACCACCTCGAAGGTGGCCATCACGAGGAACACGAGCGACGCCAGCGAGACGCCGCTCAGGGTGCCGGCCGACACCGCCCGCACGCCGGCCACCAGGGCGACCCACGCCCCGGCACCGGCGACGAGCACGCCCGCGCCGGTGACGGCGGCGGCGACGGCGGCGTCGGCCCGCGCCAGGCGGAGCACCTCCCGGTCCGCCTCCGCCACCTGCGCCACGGCGTCACCGAGGCGGCCGGCGGCCAGCAGTTCGGGGCCGCCCTGCACGACGTCGACCACCCTGCTCGCCACCCGGCCGCGTGCCTCGGCCTCGCGGTGCCCGGCCCGCCCGGCGGCGGCGGCGGCGACGGCGGGGATGACCCCGACGGCCAACCCCAACCCGACGGCGAGGGCGGCGCCGGCGGCCGGCGCCATGGCCCACGCCACCGCCACCGCCGGCACGGCCACGACGGCGGCGACGAGCGGCGGCACCACGCCGCGCACCAGCAGGTCCTGGAGGGTCTCGACGTCGCCGACGGCCCGGGCCAGCAGGTCGGCGCGGTGGTGCGGCTCGAGCCCGCCGGGCGCCAGCGGCTCGAGGCGCTCGAAGAAGCGGACCCGCACGTCGCGCAGGAAGCGCAGGGCGGCGTCGTGCGTCGCCAGCCGCTCCAGGTAGCGGAGCACGCCCCGGCCGAGCCCGAAGGCGCGGACGGCCACGATCGCCACCATGAGGTCGAGCACCGGCGGGTGCAGGGCGGCACGCGACAGCAGCAGCCCCGAGGTGGCCAGCAGGCCGATCGAGCAGGCTGCCGCGCCCGCGCCGGCGAGGACGGCGAGGGCCAGCGGGCGGGCCGGCAGCCGCACCCCGAGCCCGGTCACGCGACGACTCCCACGACCGCCCTGTGGTCGCCGACCACCCGTCCCCGGTCGAGGACGACGACGCGGTCGGCGGCCCGCACGAGGCGCAGCCGGTGGGCGACCACCACGACGGTGCGCCGGGCGGCCAGGCCGGCGAGAGCGTCCTCGACGGCGGCCTCGGCGGCGGGGTCGAGACTGGCGGTCGGTTCGTCGAGCAGGACCAGCGGGGCGTCGCGCAGGAGGGCCCGGGCCAGGGCCAGGCGCTGGCGCTGGCCGTGCGAGAGCCGGGCGCCCTCGTCGCCCACCGCTGCGTCGAGCCCGCCCGGCATGTTGGCCACCTCGCCGGCCAGGCCGGCGGCCCGGAGCGCCGACCACACGTCGGCGTCGCCGCCGCCGGGGCGGCCGAGCCGCACGTTGTCGGCCACGGTGCCGGCGAACGACCGGGGCTGCTGGGGCACCCACGCCAGCCCGGCCAGCCAGCCGTCGTGGTCGGCACCGGCCAGGTCGAAAGGTGCCTGGCCGGGCCGCTCGACCACGACCCGGCCCGAGGTCGGGACGGTGAAGCCGAGCAGCACCGACAGCAGGGTCGACTTGCCGGAGCCGCTGGGCCCGACCAGGGCCAGCCGCTCGCCGGCCCGGATCTCCAGGTCGACGGCGTCCAGGGCCGGCCGGCCGCGTCCCTCGTCGGCGACGGTGACGCCCTCCAGACGGATGGTCCAGCCGGCGGGACCGAGAGCCGCCGGCGGGAGCGCGGCGGCGCGGCCCGGCGCATCGAGGAGGTCGAGGGCCCGCCCGGCCGCGGCCACGCCGTCGGCGGCGGCGTGGAACTGGGAGCCGAGCGAGCGGAGGGGGAGGTAGGCCTCGGGCACCAGGATCAGCACGGCCAGGGCCGTGCGCAGCCCGACCCCGCCGTGCACGAGGCGCAGCCCGACGGTGACCGCCACCACCGCCGTGCCCAGGGTGGCCAGCAGTTCGAGGACGAGGGCCGACAGGAGGGCGACCCTGAGGGCGGCCATGGTCTCGCCGCGGAAGCGGTCCCCCAGGCGGCCGACGGCCTCGACCTGGGCCCGGCTCCGGCGGAAGGCCCGCAGGGTGGGGAGGCCCTGGACGGCATCGAGGAACCGGGCGCCGAGGGCGGCCAGCGCCTCCAGCCGGGACGCCGCCCGGCCGGCCGTCGCCCACCCGACGAGAGCGAGGAAGAGCGGCACCAGGGGCAGGGTGAGGGCGAGGGTGACGGCGGCCGGCCGGTCGAGGCCGGCGATCCACGCCACCACGGCGAGCGGGGCGGAGGCCGCCAGCACCAGGGCCGGGAGGTAGCGGGCGGCGTAGGTGTCGAAGGCGTCGAGGCCGGTGGTGGCCAGGGCGGCGACCTCGCCGGCCGGCAGGGCCCGGCGGCCGGCCGCGTCCCGGCCGGCCCGCTCCACGAGGGCGACCCGCAGCTCGCCGGTGGCGGCCGCCGCTGCCCGCCCCGCGGCCGCCTCGCCGGCCCAGGCCACCACCGCCCGCGCCACGGCCACGGCGGCCAGGGCGGCCAGCGGGGCTCGGAGCTGGCGCACGCCGGCCCCGTCCAGGAATGCCCGGGTGACCATGCCGGCCACGAGGGTCGCCTGGGCGATCACGCAGGCGGTGGCGGCCAGCCCGGCGGCCACGGACGCCACCAGCAGGCGCCTGGTGCCCCTGGACTGCCGGAGGAGGCGGCGGTCGACGGGCTTCACCGGCGGGCCGGACCGCTGCTGACGTTGCCCCGGTAGGCGTACGGCTCGTGGCGCAGGACGGCGGCGAGCACGTCGATCGGGCTCCCCACCTTCGTCTCGAACCGGTCCCGCGAGACCCGGGCCCGGAACACGTGGTACGTCCAGCCCTGGTAGAGCAGCACGACGGGCGTGAAGATCAGGGCCACGATGGTCATGATCCCGAGGGTGTACGGCGTGGACGACGTGTTGAAGATGGTGAGGTCGAAGGCCCGCGCCATGCTCGACGGCATCACCCGCGGGTAGAGGTTCAGGAACACGGTGGCGAAGGTCGCCAGGATGGTCATGCCGGTGGCCACGAACGCCCAGCCGTCGCGGCGCAGCCGCACCAGCGCCACCGCGGCGGCGCCGGCCACCAGGGCGAGGACGGGCACGACGGCGGGCACGACGCCCCGGCCGTGGACGCGGGCGAACAGCAGCGTCCAGCCGAGGAAGAGGCCGACCACGGCGAGCACGGGCACGGACAGGGCGGCGGCCACCCGCCGCGTCCGCTCGGGCATGTCGCCCCCCGTCCGCAGGGTGAGGAACACCGCGCCGTGCAGCGTGAACAGGCCGAGCGACAGCACGCCGCCCAGGAGGGCGTAGGGGGTGAGCAGGGTGAAGAACCCGCCGGCGTAGTTCCCCGACTTGTCGATGGGCACGCCGTGGAGGATGTTGGCCCAGGCCACGCCCCACAGGAGGGCCGGGACCAGGCTGCCCACGAAGATGGCCGTGTCCCAGGCCGCCCGCCACGCCTGGCTGTCGTGCTTCCCCCGGTACTCGAAGGCCACGTTGCGGACGATGAGGGCCACGAGGACGAGGAAGAGCGGCAGGTAGAAGCCGCTGAACAGCGTGGCGTACCAGCCGGGGAAGGCGGCGAAGGTGGCGCCGCCGGCGACGAGCAGCCAGACCTCGTTGCCGTCCCACACCGGGCCGATGGTGTTGATGAGGACCCGGCGGTCGGTGTCGTCGCGGCCGAGGAAGGGCAGGAGGATGCCGACGCCGAAGTCGAAGCCCTCCAGGAAGAAGTAGCCGAGCCACAGCACGGCGACGAGGGCGAACCAGAGCGTGTTCAGGTTGGTGTAGTCCACGTTGACGGGCCTCTCAGTAGGCGAGGATCGGGGCGAGCTGGGACTCGACGTAGGAGCCCGGTTCCGGTTCGGGCGCCGGCCCCGCCTTGGCGTAGCGGAGCATCAGCCAGCCCTCCACGACGGCCAGCACCCCGTACAGCAGGGTGAAGCCGGCGAGGGTGGTGGCCACCCAGGCGGCGCTCACCGAGGGCGACACCGCGTCCTCCACCCGCAGCAGCCCGAACACCACCCACGGCTGGCGGGCCATCTCGGTGAAGACCCACCCCGCCACGTTCGACAGCAGCGGTAGGGCCATGCCCACCACCAGGATCACCTTGAGGAACCGCCGGGACTCCTCCAGCCGGCGGCGGCGCAGCAGCAGGAGCCCGAAGCCGGTGAGGGGGATGCACAGGAGGCCGGCGCCGATCATCACCCGGAAGCTCCAGTAGGCGAGGCCCACGTGCGGTCGGTAGTTGCCCGGCCCGTAGGTCTTCTCGTACTGCGACTGGAGGTCGTTGACGCCCTTGACCTCACCGTCGAGCGAGTCGGTCGACAGGTAGCTCAGGGCCCGCGGGATGGCCAGGTTGAAGCGGTTGCGCCCGTTCCGGATGTCGCCGACGGCGAAGAGCGAGAAGGCGGCCGGCTTCTCGGTCTTCCAGAGCGCCTCGGCGGCCGCCATCTTCATCGGCTGCTGCTTGCTCATGATCTGGGCCTGGAAATGGCCGGTGAGTGCGGCGCCCACCGCGGCGGGAAAGGCGAGCACAAGGGCGATCCTGGCCGAGCGGCGGAACAGGTCGACCTCGTTGCCCCGCAGCAGGTGCCAGGCGCTCACGCCCAGGACCAGCATCCCGGCGCCGAGCCAGGAGCCGAAGATGGTGTGGGGGAAGGCGGCCAGGGCGGTGATGTTGGTGAGCACGGCCAGGAAGTCGTGCATCTCGGCCCGCCCCGTCACCGGGTTGACCGTGTAGCCCACCGGGTGCTGCATCCACGAGTTGGCGGCCAGGATGAAGTACGCCGAGGTCGTCGTTCCAATCGCCACCATCCAGATCGACAGCAGGTGCAGGCGATCCGGCAGGCGGTCGCGGCCGAAGATCCACAGCCCGAGGAACGTCGACTCCAGGAAGAACGCGAGCAGGCCCTCGACCGCCAGCGGGGCGCCGAAGATGTCGCCCACGAACCTCGAATAGTCGGACCAGTTCATCCCGAACTGGAACTCCTGGACGATCCCGGTGACGACGCCCAGGGCGAAGTTGATCAAGAAAAGCTTGCCCCAGAAGGCGGTCATGCGCCGGTAGACGTCGTTGCCGGTGCGGTGGGCCAGCGTCTGGAGGATGGCCACGAAGAACGCCAGCCCGATGGTGAGGGGGACGAAAAGGAAGTGGTAGACGGTCGTGATCCCGAACTGCCAGCGGGCCAGGTCGACGGTACGCACGTTGGTCAGGGCTCCTTGTGAAAACTTTCACGAGTGTACCCAGCTAGTTGACTAGTCCGCCAAGGGCCGTTCGGTCCCCCTCGTTAGGGCCGAAAGTCCCTGCCGTCGCCACGCGCCCTTTCGTACCGTTCGCTCCATGCCCGGCCACCTCGCCGAGGACCCAGATGTCAGGGTGGTGCCTCTCCCCATCGCCTTGCCGCGTCCGCGAATCGGCGAGGTCCGGGCCGGCTTCTCAGACGGGTGCTACCGCCGCCGCCCGTCACTGGCGGTGGCCTGGCTGCTGGTCGACCTCGCGCTCTACGCCCTTCCCCTCGCCGGGGCCCTCCTCGCCCGTTCCCCCGTCGCCCGGCTGGCGTGGGGCGGGCTGGCCGGCGTCGGCGTGGCGGTGCTGTTCGTCTGGGCCCACGACGCCGCCCACGGCGCGCTGTTCCGCAGCGGCCGGTGGGCGGAGGTGCTCGGCACGGCCGCCATGCTGCCGTCCCTCCAGCTGTACCGGCCGTGGGTCTACGGTCACAACCGCGTGCACCACGGCTTCACCGCCCTGTCGCCCATCGACTGGATCTGGCGTCCCCTGACTCCCGACGAGTACCGGTCACGGTCGCGGTGGGGCCGGGCGGCCTACCGGGCGGAGCGGCACTGGGCCGGCTGCGGTCTCCACTACCTGGTCCAGGTCTGGTGGAAGGGCATGGTGCGCTTCCGGCCCGACGACCGGCGGCGACGTTCGTTCCGGGCGGCGAAGGCGGGCACGGTCGCCTTCGCCGTCGCGCTCTCGGCAGTGGCCTGGCGCGCCACGGGGAGCTGGACCGGCGTCGCCGCCGCAGTCGTCGTGCCGTTCCTCGTCTTCACGTGGATCATCGCCCTCGTCGTCTACCTGCACCACACCCACCCGGACGTGCCGTTCTTCGCCGACCGGGACGAGTGGTCCCCGGCCCTCGGCAGCGTGAGGTGCAGCACCGTGATCCGCTCGAACCCCGTGGTGGAAACCTTGTCCCACAACATCTTCATCCACGCGCCCCATCACGTGGACAGCCGGATCCCCTTCTACCGGCTCCCCCTGGCGTGGGAGGACCTGCGCCGGCGGTACGGCGCCGACGTCGTGCAGTACCGGCTGCGCGCCCGGGAGGTGCGGCGCATCTTCCGCACGTGCCAGCTGTACGAGTTCGACACCCACACCTGGCGGCGCTTCGCGGAGGTGTAGAGCGGCGGGTGTGGGTAGGAAACCGTCGTGTACGGGATCGCGCTCCTGCTCCTGGTCGCCATGATGTCGCTGCTGATCACACGGATCGCTACCATCGCCCTCACTGCCACGGGGATGCCGCGCCCGGCGGCCCGCTTCCAGGCCCGCTCGGCGCTCACGGGCGTGGGCTTCACGACCACCGAGTCCGAGGCGGTGGTGGGCCACCCGGCCCGGCGCCGGATCATCATGGCGCTGATGCTCGTGGGCAGCGTCGGGCTGGCCACCAGCATCGCCGGCATCCTGGGCGGCGTGGTCGGGGCGGCCAGCGCCGGCTCGCGGGCGACGAGGCTGCTCGTGCTGATCGCAGGCCTGGCTCTCGTCTACGCCGCGTCCAGCTCCAAGCGGGTCGACCGCCGGCTGTCGACCGTCATCGGGCGGACCCTGGCCCGCTACACCGACCTCGACGTGCGTGACTACGCAGCCATCCTCCACGTGTCGGGCGAGTACGAGGTGAAGGAGATGCTGGTGGTCGCCGGCGGGTGGATGGCGGGCCGGTCGCTGGCCGACCTGCGGCTCAGGGACGAGGGCGTGCTGGTGCTCGGCGTCGTGCGGGCCGACGGCCCGTACCTCGGCGTGCCCGACGGCGACACGACGGTGGAGGAGGGCGACACCCTCATCCTCTACGGCCGCGACGGCCGCTTCGCCGAGCTGACGCGCCGGCCCGCCGGCCCGGCCGGCGCGGCCGCCCACCACGAGGCGGTGGCCCACCAGGACCGGGTGGCCGAGCGCGAGCAGAGCACGGCCTGAGGCGAGGTCAGATCCCCGGGTTGGAGGGGGTCACCGTGGTGCACGCCCGTTGCAACCACGACCAGAATGCGGCGCAGCTGCCCCCGGCACGGTACTCGGCCTCCCGCACGGCGGGGAACTGGAACACGGTGGCGTGCAGCTGGCGCAGGAAGCGGGCGCTGGCGTCCGCCGCCGACGTGCCGGGACTCAGCCTGGGCAGGTCGGCGCCGAAGTCCACGACCGCCCGCCCGTCGGTGATGACGACCGACACAGGGGCGCTCCCGGCGGCCGCGTTCTCCAGCCCCGAGGACAGGCCCTTGTCCCGTTCCTCGCTGGTCGGCCCGAAGAGCAGCTGCGTGAGGGCGCTCCTGAGCACGCCGGCGGACTTCCTGACGGTGCGGGGCACCGCCGCCGGCTGGCCGCCCGGCTGGGTGAAGAAGACCTGGACCGTTGTCTCGTCGGAAGGGGCCCCGGTCCCGCCGAAGCGGATCGGCACCACGGTGAAGCTGCTGACCGCCTCCAGCCCGCTGTCGTTGTTGAGCAGGAGCGAGCCGCTGGCGTGGGCGGGGCTGCCCACCGGCAGCTCCACATGGAAGGGGAGCAGCTCCTCGCAGCACCCGGCGGTGACGACCTGCTTCGCCAGTTCCCCGCCGGCGCCCATGCCGGCGTCGCGCACTGTCGCCACGATGGTGCCCTCGTAGCCGCTGCCCCGCCCGTCGACCACCACGAGGGAACCGACCTGGTCGAGCGCCGCCGGCCGGTCCACGACGATGTCGGCGGCGCGCGCCCCGGTGACGTACCAGGACCCCTCCAGGTTCCGTACCGACACCGTGCTGCGCACCCCGGGCCGGACGGTGCCGTCCTCGGCGGTGGGCAGCACGTCCACCTCGCCGGCCGACGGTCCGGTGGACCGGAACGGCCCGAGGGCGGCGTGGGCCAGCCCGACGTAGCCCTCGGCGAAGGAGCGGACGGCCTCCGCCGGGTCGGCGAACCGGGGATGACCGGGCGGCGGCCAGACGACCTCGGCGAGGGTGGCGGGGCCCACCGCCTCCGTCGTCGTCGTCGTGGTGGTGACCTCGGTCGACGCCGTCACCCGGACCTGCTGGCCCCCGTCGTCGCTGCGCAGCACCGGGACGGCGACGGCGACCAGGGCGGCGGCGGCGACGGCGGCGAGCCCGGCGAGGACGGTGCGCCGCTTGCGGCGGCGCACCACATCGAGGCCCCGCTCGATGCGGGTCAGGGCGGCGTCCTCGTCGGCCGGGTGGACGGTGGCCGTGCGGCCGGCGATGGCGGCCCGGAGGCGGGCTTCGACGCTCTCCAGCTCCTGCTCGGTGCTCTCGGTCATCGGCGCTCCCCCAGGGTCTGGTGCAGGGCGGCCAGGCCCCGCTGGGCGTGGGTCTTCACCGTGCCGGCGCCGATGCCGAGGGTGGCGGCGATGTCCGCCTCGCTGAGATCGATGTAGTACCGCAGGGCGAGCACCTCACGCTGTCGCTCGGGCAGGGCCCGCAGGGCGGCGAGCACCTCCTGGTGCTCCTCGTCGAGCAGCGCGCCGGCTTCCGCCGACGGCTCGGTGCGCACCAGGGCGAGGGGCCGGGGCCGCTCGCTCGTCCGCCGCCGGCGGAGGTGGCTGCGGGCCCTGTTCAGCACGGCGCTGCGCAGGTAGGCGGGCAGCCGGGCGGCGTCGCCCACGGCGGACCGCCGGGCCAGGACGGCGACGAACGCGTCCTGCACGAGCTCCTCGCACGTGGCCACGTCGTCGACGAGCACGGCGGCCAGGCGCACCAGCGACCGGTAGTGGTCGCGGTGCAGGGCGGCGAGGCCCGTCTCCGCCCCGGGCGCCTCTTCCAGGCTCATCACCGCCATCATCACCCCGACAGACGCCGGAGCGGTCCCGCCCGTGGACAGCGGGACCGGATTTCCTACCGCAGCCGCACCGTGAACCTGGCGGCGGGGACACCCGGGCCGCCGGCCACCGAGGCGCCGGGGTGCTCGCGGCCGCGCGTGCGCACCTCGACCTCCACGCTGTCGGGGTCGAGGGCGGCCGCCACCTCGTCGTGCAGGCGGATGTGGCCCCTCGCCTCGAGGTGGGTCTGGCAGTTCATGCACCCCTCGACGTGCCAGCGGCTGAGGATGGCCTCGGTGCCCAGGTGCTGCCGGGTGCCGTCGACGGTGCCGAAGGCCGACAGCAGGAACGACCCGCGGATGGCGGCCCGGTTGACGCCGCGGATGCTGATCACCCCGGCCGGCGGCTGGGGCGCCTCGGCCGCCAGCGCGGGCGCAGCCAGGTCGTCCAGCGAGCCGGGCCCGTAGGTGTAGCCCAGCTGCTGCTCGATGTCGACGAGGTCGCGGGAGACGACCGGCCGGCCGTCAGGGTGGCGGAACGGGGCCAGCGGCGAGTCGACGTTCAGCCACGAGTTGGGCGCCACGCCCGGGGTCGGCCCCTGGCTGTCGACGGAGTTGGTGCCCGGGTACCCCTCCATGATCTCGAGCGAGCCGGTGCACCCGTGCCGCTTCTGCCACAGCCAGAACATGCGGTCCACGTGGCAGTGGTGGAAGAAGAAGATCGGGTCGAGGCCGGCGGTGTCGTTCTCCCCCATGTCGCCGTTGGCGCCGTCGATCGGGGAGAAGTCCCCCTGGCCGGGCACCTCATACCCGCCGACAGCCAGGTGGATGTGGTTGTGCGGGCTCTCCAGCGGGACGGCGGGCGTGTCGGTGTGGTCGTTCCACTCCGTCGCCGAGGTGGTGTTCGAGAACACCGTGTAGTTGGGCGCGTCGAGGCAGTTCCGGTACTCCCGCCCGACGTTGTAGGGGTGGAACGTCCCCTGGACGGTGATGCCCGTGGTGAGCCAGGAGACGATGTTCAGGTTCAGCAGCTTCACGTTGAGCGAGTAGTCGGCGAACTTGGCGTTGTGCGCCTCGGTGGCCGCCTTGTCGGCCGGGCCCACCAGCCCCGAGAGCGGGTAGCGGACCGTCTCGTAGCCGATCGGCTTGCTGTAGTCGGCATCGGGGAACGGGTCGAGGTGGTCGACGATCGCCTTGTTGAACACGAACGACCGCAACGGGTTCGGGATGGTGGCACCGTGAGCTCGACGTTCTCCACGGTGAGCGCCCAAGGGATGCCGCTCGACGCCGACTCGTCGCTGGTCTCGTCCCAGAACGGCAGCGTGACGTCACCGCACCCCGGGATGGAGCGCAGCGCCTCCTCCAGGCGGACCAGGTAGGCGCGGTGCCACGTGGGGAACAGGACGTTGCCGTGGTTGCAGTACCCGCCCCAGTAGGCGGAGCTGCCCCAGCCGGCGCCCCGGAAGGGCTCCCCGTGGTAGCCGCCGATGGTGAAGAACGAGAACGGGTCGTCGGGCGGCAGCTCCTTGATGCCCTTCCAGGCCCGCCACAGGGCCTCGAGCTCGGCCTTGTCGCCGTCCTCGTAGTCCGCCTGCACGTCCGTGAGCGACCGTCGGACTCGCATGGATCCCCTCCCCGTGCCGGAACTGCGACAGATCGAACCTACCAAGCAAGTCGGACTCACGCCCGTGGAGCGCGCGAAAGAGGGGGCGGCACCAGCCGCCCCCTCCTTCCGCCCCGAGGGGCTCCTTACTGGGTGACGGCGGTGGCACCGAGGTAGGAGGAGATGCGGCTGTACTTCTCGGCGTACGACGTGGTCCCGTCGCCGGCGATGACCATGCCCCGGATCCAGCTGCTGCTGCTGTCCTTGACGTAGAAGGGCGAGCCGGAGTCGCCGCCCTGCGGCAGGTTGCCGCCGGTGAAGGCGATGACCGGGTACTTGCAGCCGGTCTGGGTGCACACCTGGGCGAAGTTGCTCTGGGCGGTGTGGCCGCAGTTCTCGCCGGTGGTGCGCCCGCTGTGGCAGTAGTTGCTGTAGCCGACGACCGGGTCGCCGGCGCCCACCACGGGCAGGCCGGTCGAGCTGTTGGTGCCGCCGGTGTAGATGTAGCTCCAGTACGAGGCGCCGCCGATCTGCTCCATGTCGAAGCCGCTGGCGAGGCCACGCACGCCGACGGTCCCGTAGTAGGCGCCGCCCAGCTCGGTGTAGACGTTCTGGCCGGTGGAGAAGCAGTGCCCGGCGGTGACCATGAAGCGGGTGCCGGCGCCGTTCTTCACGGCGAACCCCGACGAACACCACGGCGTGCCGACGCTGGCGGTGATGCCGGCGCCGCCCCAGTAGGCCTGGGTGTCGGACTTGCGGCTGTAGAGGTCCTGGGTCGCCGACGCCTGGACGTCGACGAGGCCCTTGTCGGCGCCCACGAGCGAGGCCACGACCTGGCCGGGCGCGTTGGTCTTCAGCACGATCCGGCCGGTGTTGGAGTCGATGAAGCTGGCGAAGGAGTGGCGGGTGCCGTTGGCCTGCACGAAGTGGCCGATCCTTCCCTGGAGGGCGGCCAGCGCGGCGGCGGCCCCGGGCGCCGGCCGGGCGGCGAATCGGGCGTTGGCCTCGGCTTGGAGGACGGCCTGGTCGGACGACCCGGGCGTCACCTGGCTCTTGGCGTCGGCGCCGAACGCCGGGGACACGCTGAGGCCGAGGGCCAGTGCCGACAGGGACAGCGCCGTCACGACGGTTCGCTTGCGCAGCATGAAGAGGTTCCTTTCGACGAGGCAGGGGCGCCGCCGGACCGCCCGCCGGGAAGTTCGCAACGGTTGTCACGACGTCGAAGGAGAGACCCGAACCCGGGCCCTGATACGCGCCGAAGTTCCCGCCCCTGGCGGAGCGAACCTCGGCCGATGAGATTTGCCGGCGGCAGCGCCTCGCCGCCGGAGGCGGCCACTCCTGCTGGCGGCATGGGGGGTGCGGGGGGGCAAGCCCCCCGCAGAAAGCCGCCGGCCGGCTTTGCCGGTCGGCGGCCTCAGCGCCGCCTGGAGGGCGGCACGGCCAGCTCGCCGAGCAAGCTCCGCTTGCGAGGCGATACCCGGCGCCGGGGCGGGATCGGTTCGGACTGGCCGGCGAAGGATCAGGTGGCCTGGTGCGCCTGGTGGTTCCCCTCGGCCAGGGTGCCGGCGGCGTTCAGCGAGCAGCCGCTGGTGCCGGCGTTGACGATACGGAACTCGAAGCGGTCGGCCCGGCCCGGCTCGCCGGCGTCGGTGAGCTTCCAGGCGACCTGCACGCCGGCCACGCCGTTGCACGAGCCGGTGCCCGTCCCGGTGAGGGTGTCGAAGCTGGCGGCCGGCTGGCCCGGGCTGATCGCCGGGTCGTCGCTGCACGAGGCGGTGCTCACGGCGTCGAGGTGGAACCGGTTGCCGCCCCAGTTGACCTGGAGGTTCGAGGGGCCGTCGGCGGCGCCGCACTGGAGGTGGGCGCCGTGGGTGACGCGACCGACGGCCGAGTCCACCGAGCCGCCGCCGGTCATGAAGCGCTTGGGATTGCGCGGGGGCGTGTAGCCGCCGCACGGGCTGCCCTGCACGCCGGCCATGGCCTCGCCGACCACCACGTCGCCGATGAGATCGGAGTGCAGCCACAGCGCCCGCTGGGTGACCTGGCTGCCCGTCGTGGTCGTCTCGTTGAGGTGCAGCTGGAGCACGCCCAGGCCCAGCGCCGTGAGGCTGACCTCGACGTGCTGCTGGCCGGCGGGCACGTCCACCGTGGTGGTCACGCCCAGGCTGTCGGTGACGTTCACCCTCGCCACCACCGACTCCGAGGCCAGGCCGGTGCCCGGGCAGGGGCCGGCGGTCGCCTCGGCCGAGAGGACGTCGGCCGCGATGTGCAGCCCGAGCACGTCGAGCGACAGGTTGGCCACGCCGGCGTGGGCGTACCCCTGACCCGGCCCGTCCGTGGTCGACACCAGCAGGTCGGCCCTGAGCTGGAGGGTCGTGCCGCCGTCCACCGACACCTGCTGGTTGAGCAGGCCGGCGCTGGCGTCGGCGCAGGGGGTGCCGGCCGGGTTGGCGGTGTTCAGGTCCACGTCCGTGCCGGACAGCAGGCCGGCGCCCGTCACGCGCACCACGCTGGCCCGGCAGGAGAAGGACCCGCTGGTGCCGCCCCCCGACGGCGCCCCCTTGGCCCCGGCCGGCAGGGCCCCGGCCCCGGCGGCCAGGACGGCCACGGCGGCGAAGGCCCCCGCCCGCCGCACCGTCCGCCGCCCTCGCTCGCCGAGGCGCGCCGAATGGAACTTCTGCATGCTCGCTCCTGTCCGCCTCCGGCGGCGGCCACGGTGGGCCATACCGCCGTCCTGTCGAGGAAGGTAGCGATCCGATGGAGGCTTGACTAGTCCTATCGGGCCGGAATTCTTCGCCACAAAGAGACGGATCCCGACGCACTCCTATTCTTACTGCTTCACCCTCCGGGCATAACCACCGAAGCGAGGCGCTCGGCGGTCGGCCAGCGCACCTTGGTGGCCCAGCCGAGGCGCTCGAACGCCCGGATGACAGCAGCCGACGTGTCGATCTGGCCCCTGCCCACGCCGTGGCGCGCCGACGACGGGTAGGCGTGATGGAGGTTGTGCCACGACTCACCCATCGAGAGGATGGCGAGCGGGGCGAAGTTCCTGCTGCGGTCGTCAGCGGCGAACGGCCGTCGGCCGAACATGTGGCAGACCGAGTTCACACTCCAGGTGACGTGGTGCAGCAGCGCCATACGCACCAATCCCGCCCAAACCAGCGCCGTCACCCCACCCATCAATTGCCCCGAAAGACCCCAGCCGGCGAGGAAGGGAATAGCCAGCGACACCACAGCGAAGACGGGAAAGAGGCGGCTGAGCAGGGTGATATCGGGATCGCGGAGGAGGTCGGCGGCGTAGCGCTCGGGCGGCGAGTCGGCGGTCGAGAACAGCCAGCCCACGTGGGCGTGGGCGAAGCCCCGCAGTTGGGCGACGACGCCGGTGCCGAAGGCGTGGGGCGAGTGCGGATCCCCGTCGCGGTCGCTGAACACGTGGTGGCGGCGGTGGTTGGCCACCCAGCTCACGATCGAGCCCTCGAGGGCCATCGACCCGGCCACGCCGAGGGCGATCTTCAGCGGCCGGCTGGGCTTGAAGCTCCGGTGCGTGAACATCCGGTGGAAGCCCACGGTGACCCCGTGCCCGGTGACGGCGTAGAGCACCACGCCGAGGACGACGTCGCGGGGGTGGAGGGCCCGGCCCCACAGGAGCGAGACGGCGAGGGCGACGGCGACGAGGGGGGCAACGACGAGTGCGGCCGTGATTCCGCGCTGCCACAGTTTGGGCGCGGGGGCGGCAGCGGGCGGCAGGCCCGCTTCCGGCAGTGTGAGGGTCATGGTTCCTTTCGGCCCGGGCGGCGGCGGCCGACTCGGACTGGATGCAGTTCGGCGGGGGGAGGCGCCGCGTGAGGAGGATGGCAAGAACTGGCCGCGGCGCGCCAAACGGGCGCTACGGCCCGCCCACCTTCACCGTGATCCCCGGATCGGCGGGCAGGGTGACGGACCGGCCGGCCACCGCCGTGGCCACCGCCGTGGCCATGGCCCGCATCCCGAGCGAGTTGGGGTGCACCGGGTCGGCGGCGGCGACGGGGACGACCGGCTCGACCCACCGCACGGTGGGCGGCTGGCAGGCGTCGTGGCCCTCGGTGGGGCCGTACACGTCGACGTAGGTGGCTCCCCCGGCGGCCGCCTGGCCGGCGAGCATGGCGTCGAGCTCCTGCTCCTTGGCCCGCAGGTAGAGGGCGTCGTCGAAGGTGAACGGCATCACCGGCCAGCACCCGGCGCCGTACGGCGGCAGGATCGCCGGGTAGCCCACCACGAAGACGCGGGCGGCCGGCGCCCGCCGGCGGATCTCCTCCAGCGCGCCCGACACCCGCAGGGCGGCCGAGGCGATGCGCCGGCTGACCTCGTCGCCGGCGGGGCCGGCGAAGCGGTCCTGGCAGGGGTGGCCGAGCGGTTGCAGCGACAGGCACTGGGTGACGATCTCGCCGAAGCCGATGTCGTTCCCGCCGATGCCGAGGGTGACCACGTCGGTACCCGCGTCCAAGGCGTCGAGCTGGGGAGGGTTGGCGCCGCCGCTCACCTTCTGGGCGAAACGGAGATCGGTCGTGGTGGCGCCGCTGCAGCTGACGTCCCGCAACTCGGCGCCCAGGGCGGCGGCGACCAGGTGCGGGTAGTTGCGGTCCGAGCGCCTGCACCCGGGCGGGTCGCCCTGCTGGTTGGGGATCGACGGGCCGGCGGTGTAGGAGTCGCCCAGCGCCACGTACCGCAACGGGCCGCCGGCGTGGCCGGCGACGGCGAAGACGCCGGCGGCCAGCACCGCGGCGGCGGCCGCCACGCACCCGATCCTCGTTCCCCAGGCTCGCATCGCCGGACCATGATGGCCGCGCCGCGGCCCGGCTGTCACCGACCGCTGGCCGAGAAGTGCTGGTAGTCCTTGCCCGACGACCACGACCCGCCCCAGCCCCAGCCGATGGCGGCGAAGGCCCGCACCGCCGGGCCGTCCCTGGTGATCAGCCCGGGCACCGAGGTGTCCCGCGAGGCGTAGGGGGCGCCGGCCGGCGGCGACACGCCCGACGACGTGACGTAGGGGTTCACCAGAGGATTGAGGTCGACGGCCCGCCCGTAGGCGTGCTCCGACCAGTTGGTCGACCCGGCGACGGTGCGGCAGTTGAAGGCCGAGGTGTTGTCGGCCGCCATCGAGGCGTCGTCGTCGCCGCCGTACTCGTCGACGAGGTGGACCTGCTTGACCGGGAACCGGGCCTGGTACAGGCTCCGGAACACGCCGAGCACGGCGTCGGCGTAGCGGGCGGCCACCACCAGCTCGCCCTGGTGGCGCTGCCCGTCGTAGCCCCAGTGGGTGACGGTGACGAGCCGCAGGCCGTCCGGCCCCACCGGGCAGCCGGGATGCCACGACGCGGTCAGGCGGGCGGGGTCGACCGGGCCCACCGAGCCGCCGAAGCCCTCGACCGCCGGCGCCGCCGCGGTGGTGGTGGTCGCGGCAGGGCGGGCGACGGTGGTGGTCGTGCGCCGGGTGGTCGTGGTGGTCGCCGCCGCCGTCGTGGTCGTCGGGGCCGCCGTCGTCGTGGTGGCCGGGGCGGCGGAGGTCGTGGTGGTGGCGGTCGCTGCCACGGGCGAGGGCGCCGGCCTCCCGTCCCCGCCACAGCCGGCCGCCAGGACGGCAAGCACCGCCAACGTCCCGAGCAGCCGCCGCCTCATGCTGCAAACGGTAGGGCCCCGGGCGCGGCAAGAGTGTGCGGATCGCCGACGCCCCCCGACCCGCCCGTGCCGCCGGCGTGACCCTGATCGCCGTGTCGGCCGCCTCGTTCGGCGCCATGCCGATCTTCGCCCGTGCCGCCTACGACGGCGGGACCGACGTCACCGCCCTCCTGTTCCTCCGCTTCACCATCGCCGCCGCCTGCATGGTCGCCCTGGTGCGCCTGCGCCGCCAGCCATGGCCGCAGGGGCGGGTGCTGGCCGGCCTGGTGGCCCTGGGCGGCGTCGGCTACGTGGGCCAGTCGCTGTGCTACTTCACCGCCCTGACGATGGCCTCGGCCAGCCTCGTGGCGCTGCTCCTGTACGCCTACCCGGCGATCGTCGTGGTGCTGTCGGCGCTCCTGCTCGGGACCCGCCTCACGCCGGCCCGGGCCGGCGCCCTCGGGCTGGCCGTCGTGGGCGCCGGCCTCACCGTGGGCCCCGCGCTTTCCGGCCGGCCCCTCGGCGTGGCCCTCGGACTGGGCGCCGCCCTCATCTACTCCGTCTACATCCTGGCCGGCAGCCGCATGGCCGGCAGCGGCGGGCCGCTGGCGTCCTCGGCCGTCGTGATCAGCGCCGCCGCCGTGGTCTACGCCGCCGTCGTCGCCGTGCAGCGGCCGGCCTTCCCGTCCACCGCCGGCGCCTGGATCGCCGTCGTCGCCATCGCCCTCGTGTCCACGGTCGTGGCCATCAGCACCTTCTTCGCCGGCATGGACCACCTCGGCGCGGCCGACGCCTCCACGCTCTCGACCCTCGAGCCGGTCGTCACCGTCGTCCTGGCCTGGGCCCTCCTGGGCGAGGGCCTCACCGCCCTCCAGGTCGTCGGCGGCGCCCTCGTCCTCGCCGCTGTCCTGGTGCTGGCCCGGGCGCCGGCGACCCTTGACAGGGCCGGCCGGCCGCGATAGCTGTAAGGCTGGGCGAGGCCCACCGCCCGACCTCACCGGAGCCCTCCCAGCGGGCTCCAACCCGAGGCAGAGGGGACCTCCGAGTCCTCGGGCCGCTGTTCGCCCGCCCGGTCCGGGGCAAGCTGCTGGGGCTCGTTCCGGGCCGTGGAGGAGCGATGACAGCCGGCAAGCGGTTCAAGCGCCTGGTGCGCCAGCGCGCCGCCCGCACGGGCGAGTCGTACGTGTCGGCCCGCCGCGCCCTCCTCGCCAAGCGAACGGAACCATCCATGGAACTGGTCGAGGTCACAGTGGAGCTGGTCGGCACGCAGGTGCCCAACCCCTTCGTGCTGCTGCGCGAGCGCGAGGGCGAGCGGCAGGTCGTCGTGTTCGTCGGGGCGGCGGAGGCGAACGCCATCGGCTTCGGCCTCAGGGGCGTCGAGATGCGGCGGCCGATGACCCACGACGCCCTGAAACAAGTCGTGGACGCCCTGGGCGGGCGGCTGGCGCGCATCGTCCTCGGGTTCGACCCGCCGTCGACCTTCACCGCCGATGTCACCATCGCCCTCGCCGGCGGCGACGAGCGCCATCTCGACTGGCGGCCGTCGGACTCCATCGCCCTCGCCGTGCGCTGCACGCCGGCGCCGGCGATCCTCGTCCCGCCCGAGCTGTTCAGCCGGTCGCCGGTCGGCGCAGCGCTCGCCTTCCCGTGCCGGGCGTGCGGCGCGGTCATCGCCGTCACCGAGGCCGACCTCACGCCCGTCCCGGAGGCTCCCCAGCTGGCCCAGGCCCACGTGGAGTGCCCGGCGTGCGGCAACCGCCAGGCGGCCACCCTGGTGCGCCGAGCGCCGTAGCCGAGGACTCTTTGGACGCCGGCGACCGCCATGTGGGCCGGCGGCGTCCACAGACCGCCGCTACCCGGAGGCCAGGACGGCCCGGGCGACCAGGTCGGTGCCGAAGGCGGTGAGGATGGCGAGGTAGAGGAGGCCGGTGGCGGCCATCACGGCGGAGTAGGCCCGCTCCTTGAGGGCCGCCTTGGTGACGACCACCAGCACGATGGTGGTGACCGCGCAGGCGACCCAGAACCACCCGAGGAGGCCGCCCCAGCCGTCGTCGACCGAGCCCGACAGCACCGAGAGCATGCCGACCGGCCACAGCAGGGCGGCGACCTCCAGCGGCCACACGATCCCGAGCCAGCGGTTGAGCTCCAGCAGCGGCGCCCGGCCGAGGCCGGGCTGCACCAGGTACCAGTGGCCGAGGAGCATGGCGTCGGTGACGGCGCCGAGGAAGGCGGCGCCGATCAGCGTGCGGGCCACGGCCAGGGCGTCGGGGCCGCCGGCGGCCAGGCCGGCGGCGACGAGGCCCACGGCGCCGATGACCGGCGCGACGAGGTCGGCGGCCGGCGGGAACTCGCGCACGTCCTCGTCGAGCGGGGCCGGCTCCCGCTCGATGCCGGTCATGGCGGCCACCCGGGCGGTGCGCCGCTCCCGGCGGGCCCGCTCGCCGCGGACGCCGGCCCGCCGGCGCACGATCGACAGGACGAGGGCCACGCCGGCGGCCACCGCCACGCCCAGGGCGGCGGCGTCGCGGACGGCGACCGGCCCGAGGATGCGGCCGGCCGCCACCGCCCCGAGCGCCATCACCAGGTAGGTGGACCGCAGCAGCCACCCGTAGCCGATGCCGACCTCCCGCCGGCGGGTGGTGACCCACAGGAACAGCAGGCCGCCCGTGGCCCACTGGAGCAGGACGGTGGCGGCGTCGAGGCGGATCACGAGAGGGCGGAGGTGGCGGCCCCGTCCACCGTGAGGGCGGCGCCGCTCACGTAGCCGGCCGGCTCCGAGCACAGGAACGCCACGACCCGCCCGAAGTCCGCGGGATCGCCCATCCGGTCGTCCTTGGACGCGCCCAGCGCCCGCATACGGTCCGTGCGGTGGGGACCGGGCAGGGCCAGGTTGAGGGTGACGCCGTCGCCGGCCAGGTCGGCCGCCGCCGTCTTGGCCCAGGCCCACAGCCCGGTGCGGGCGGTGTTGGACAGGGCCAGGTGCCCCGCCGGCTGGCGCACGTAGTACGAGGCGATGAGGCAGATGCGGCCCCAGCCGCCGGCCCGCATGTGGGGGACGGCTTCCCGCACCAGCCGGACGGACGTGAGCAGGTTGTCGTTGAGGGCGGCGAGCAGGCGCTCGTCGTCGGTCTCCAGGGCCCGGGCGGGCGGCGGGCCGCCGGCGTTGGCCACCAGCACGTCGAGGCGGCCGAAGCGCTCGACGGTGGCGGCCACCAGGCGGGCCGGGGCGGCCGGCTCGGTGACGTCGTCGACCAGGGCCAGCACGTCGGCGCCGCTCTCCCCCAGCCGCTTCTCGGCCTCCCGCAGGGCGTCCTCGCCGCGCGCGCAGATCGCCACCCTGGCGCCCTCGGCGGCCAGCGCCTCGGCGGTGGCCCGCCCCAGCCCCTTCGACGAGGCGGTCACCAGCGCCACCCGCCCCTCCAACCCGAGATTCATGTCAGGCAACCACGAGAAGCTCGTGGGAGACGGTGTTCAGCGGTTCGGGACCGGCGTCGGTGGCAACCACGATGTCCTCGATGCGGGCGCCCCACCGGCCGTCGAGGTAGATGCCCGGCTCGATGGAGAAGGCGTGGCCGGGCACCAGGGCCTCGCAGTTGCCGCCGACCAGGTAGGGGTCCTCGTGCTCCTCCAGGCCGATGCCGTGCCCGGTGCGGTGGACGAAGTGGGGCCCGTAGCCCGCCTCCTCGATGAGGCGGCGGGCGACCCCGTCCACGTCCTCGCAGGGCGTGCCCACCTCGGCGGCGTCGACGGCGGCCGCCTGGGCCCGCTGCACGGCGGCGTAGAGATCGCGGAACTCTGCCGGCGGCTCGCCGGTGAACACCGTGCGGGTGATGTCGGAGCAGTAGCCGTCGACGGTGCCGCCGAAGTCGCACACCACCGCCTCGCCCGCCCCGATGCGCCGGCCGCCCGGCTCGTGGTGGGGGCTGGCCGAGTTCGGCCCGCTCCCGACGATCACGAAGTTGACCCGCGCGTGGCCCTCGGCCCGCAGGCGGGCGTCGAGGTCGGCGGCCACCTCCGCCTCGGTGCGGCCCACGAGGGGGACCTCGCCGGCCTGGAGGGCGGCCGCCACCCGGTCGGCGGCGGCCCCGGCCCGGCGCAGGGCAGCCACCTCGTCGGGATCCTTCACCGCCCGCAGCGGCCCGGTGACGGCCGATCCGGCCAGCCAGGAAACGGCCGGCAGGGCGGCCTGGAGGCGGAGCACGAACGTGGCCCACGTGCGGTCCGAGACGGCCAGCCGGCGCCGGCCGCCCACCAGCCCGGCGACCAGCTCCACCGGGTCGTCGGTCTCGCCCCACGGGAGCAGGTCGAACAGCGCCGGGTCGTGGTCCACCCGGGGCGCCTCCAGCCGGGGGACGACGAGCGTGGCGTCCCCCCCGGCCGGCACCACCAGCATGGTGAGGCGCTCCAGCGGCATGGCTTCGTAGCCGGTGAGCCACGGCAGGTCGGCGCCCACCGACAGCAGCAGGGCGTCGACCTCCAGCGCCCCCATCCGCGCCTGCACCCGCGCCATCCGGTCCGCTCTGCCCACCGGACAAGCGTAGGGGGACGCGTGCCCCGGGCACGAAGCGCCCGGGGCGCACGGGCTACGGCGCGGCCATCCCCACGATGGGCTGGTTGAGCCTGATGTTGCCGGTGGACCCCTCGAACACGGCGTCGCCGAACGAGAAGATCCCGCCGTCGGTGGCCACCAGCCAGTACCCCTGGCCGGAGGGGGTGGATTCCATGCCCCGCACCGGCTTGTTCAGGCGCATGTTCCCGGTGGAGCCGAAGAAGCCGGCGTCGCCGAAGGCGAAGATGCCGCCGTCGGAGGCCACCAGCCAGTAGCCCTTGCCGGTGGGTGTCGACGCCATGCCGACCATCGGCTGGTTGAGCCTGATGTTGCCGGTGGAGCCGTAGAACGTGGCGTCGCCGAAGGCGAAGATCCCGCCGTCGCTGGCGTCGAGCCAGTACCCCTTGCCGGTGGGCGACGAGGTCATGCCGACGATCGGCTTGTTCAGGTGGATGTTGCCGGTGGAGCCGAAGAAGCCGGCGTCGCCGAAGGCGAAGATCCCGCCGTCGGAGGCCACCATCCAGTAGCCCTTGCCGGTGGGCGTGGGCGCCATGCCGACGACGGGCTGGTTCAGCCTGATGTTGCCGGTGGAGCCGAAGAAGGTGGCGTCGCCGAAGGAGAAGATGCCGCCGTCGGAGGCGACCAGCCAGTAGCCCAGCCCCGACGGGGTGGGCGCCATGCCCACGATGGGCTTGTTGAGCCGGATGTTGCCGGTGGAGCCGAAGAACGGCTCGTTGAACGCGAAGATCCCGCCGTCGGAGGCGACGAGCCAGTAGCCGCCGTCGTCGTCGGCGATGGTGCCGACGCCCTGGCTGTCCATGACGGCGACGTTGGTGGGGTTGGAGAGGTTGAGGAAGAACGACTCGGCGCCCTCGACCTGGGTGTCCCCCGCCACGCTGACGATCACCTTCTTGGAGGTCTCCCCCGGGGCGAAGGCGAGCAGGCCGGCGGTGGCGGCGTAGTCGGTGCCCGCCGTCGCCGTGCCGTTGGCCGTGGCGTAGGACACGGTGATTGGGAGGGTGGAGGCGCTCGACAGCGTGACCGTGAAGGTCGCGGCGGAGTTCCCGGAGTTGCCCTCCTTGACGACCACGTCGTTCACGCCCAGTGCCGGGTCGTTCTGGTACCGCACCACGCCGAAGTCGGCGGTGCCCCCGAGGTTGGCGTAGCCGGCGGCGACGATCTTGCCGTCGGGCTGGAGCGCCACGGCCGTCGCCCCGTCGGCACCGCTCGTGAGGCTCGTCACGTTCTTGCCGTCGGTGTCGAAGTTGGGATCGATGCCGCCGGCGGTGTTGTACCGCACCACGGCGAACCCGTCGTTGGGGTCGGCGGCGCCGTCGACGCCGGCCACGACGAGCTTCCCGTCGGCCTGGAGCACGGCGGCCGTGCCGGCGTCCTCCGCCCCGCCGATGTCGGTGGTCACCCGGCCGCCCGTGCCGAACGAGCTGTCGAGGGCGCCGTTCGCAAGGTACCGGGCGACGGCGAAGTCGCCGGTGCCGGCGTCGGTGGAGCCGGCGGCCACGACCTTGCCGTCGGGCTGCACGACCACGCCGTTGGCGACATCGCCGGCGTTGGTGGGGAAGTCGGTGGTCACCTTGCCGTTGGTGCCGAAGGACGTGTCGGGTGCGCCGGCGGCGGTGTAGCGCACCAGGGCGAAGTCGGAGCCGGTGCCGGCGTTGGTGGCGTACCCGGCCGCAACCACCCCACCGCCGGAGCTGAGGGCCACGGCCAGCGCCTGGTCGTCGCCTGAGCCGACGTCGGTGGTGACGACGCCCGTGCTGCCGAAGGACGTGTCCAGCGCACCACTGGGCTTGTAGCTGACGACGAGGAACCGGCTGTTGCTGCTCGGCGGGAAGGTGTCGCCGGCCACGACGATGCGGCCGTCGGGTTGGAGGGCGACGGCGTTGCCGCTGTCGGCGCCGCCACCGACGTCGGTGACCAGCTTCCCGCCCGTGCCGAAGGTGGTGTCCAGCGTGCCGTTGCTGTTGTACCGGGCCACGGCCACGTCGTCAGTCGTGCCGGTCGAGATGCCGGCGGCGACGATCTTGCCGTCGGGCTGGAGGGCGACGGCATTCGCCTGGTCACCGGTCGTGGTGCCGAAGTCGGTGAGCACCTTCCCGCCCGTGCCGAAGGTGGCGTCGAGCGTCCCGTCGGCGTTGTACCGCGTCAACGCGAAGTCGTCGTTCGACCCGTTGGACGCGAACCCGGCCACGACGATCTTGCCGTCGGGCTGGACGGCGACCCCGTTGGCCTCGTCATCCCCCGCGCCGAACGACGTTGTGACCTTCCCGGCGGAGCCGAAGGACGGATCGACGTTGCCGGCCGCGGCCGAGGCGGGGCTCGCCAGACCGACGACGGGGAGCAGGGCCGCCACGACGGCCGCAGCGACGAGCGGCGCCCGCCGGGCGATCGTGGGCAGCAACGAGCTCAATCTGTGCACGCGCGGGTCCTCCCCTTCGGCCAAAGGTGAAGGCGTTCCTACCCGCGCCGGCGGGCCGGGCAAACGGTCTACGGCGAGGCCATGGCGACGATGGGCTTGTTCAGCGGGAGGTTTCCGGCCGACCCCCGGAAGAAAGCGTCGCCGAAGGCGAAGATGCCGCCGTCGGTGGCCACCAGCCAGTAGCCGTTGCCGGTGGACGTGGCGTCCATGCCCACCACCGGCTTGTTGAGCTTGATGGCGCCGGTGGAGCCGAGGAACTGGGCGTCGCCGAAGGCGAAGATGCCGCCGTCGGATGCGACCAGCCAGTAGCCGTTGCCGGTGGGCGTGGCCGCCATGCCCACCATCGGCTGGTTGAGCCTGATGGCGCCGGTGGAGCCGAAGAAGCCGGCGTCGCCGAAGGCGAAGATGCCACCGTCGGTGGCGTCGAGCCAGTAGCCGTTACCCGTGGGCGAGGAGGTCATGCCGACGATCGGCTTGTTCAGCTTGAGGTTGCCGGTGGAGCCGCGGAACTGGGCGTCGCCGAAGGCGAAGATGCCGCCGTCGGCGGCGACCAGCCAGTAGCCGTTGCCGGTGGGCGTGGCGGCCATGCCGACGATGGGCTGGTTGAGCCGTGTAGACCCCGTGGAGCCCAGGAACTGGGCGTCGCCGTAGTTGAAGATGCCCCCGTCGGTGGCCACCAGCCAGTAGCCGTGGCCGCTGGGCGTCACCGCCATGCCGACGATCGGCTTGTTGAGCTTGATGCCGCCGGCCGAGCCGAAGTACGGCTCGTGGTAGGAGAAGATGCCGCCGTCGGAGGCCACCAGCCAGTAGCCGGCGTCGACGATGGTGCCCACGCCCTGGCTGTCGAGCACCGACACGTTGGTGGGCTTGGACAGGTTCACGAAGAAGGTCTCGTCGCGCTCGAACTCCAGGTCGCCCCTGACGTGGACGGGCACCTGCTTGGCCGTCTCGCCCGGTGCGAAGGTGAGCGTGGCGCCGAATGGCACGTAGTCGACGCCGCTGAGGGCGGTGCCCGGGGCCGTGGCGTACAACACGGTGATCGGCAGCGGGGAGGGGGCGGTGAGCGAGACGGTGAAGATGGCGGCGGCGCTCGCGACTCGCGAGTTGGGCTCGTCGATCCTCACGTCGTCGATGGTGACCGCCGGGTCGTTCTGCCAGCGCACCAGGGCGAACGCGCTGCCGGCGTCGGCGCTGGCGACGCCGGCGGCCACGATCCGGCCGTCGGGCTGGAGCGCCACCGCGTAGGCGCCGTCGCTGCCGCCCGTGACGTCGGCCACCGTGGTGCCGTCGTCGTCGAAGCCGGTGTCGAGGGCGCCGGTGGCGGTGTACCGGACGGCTGCGAACTGGGCGTTGGGCGCTCCGCTGCCGCCCGCCACGACGAGTTTCCCGTCGGCCTGCAGCACGGCGCCGGCGGCGACGTCGGCGGCGCCGCTCAGGTCGGTGGCGACGCGGCCGTCGCCGTCGAAGGAGACGTCGAGGGACCCGTCGACGTTGTAGCGGGCGACGCCGAAGTCGGCCGTGGCCACCGTGGCCAAGCCCGAGGCCACCACCTTGCCGTCGGGCTGGACCAGCACCGAGAAGGCCACGTCGGGGGCGTGGCTGCCGAAGTCGGTGGTCACCTTGCCGTCGGCGTCGAACGTGGTGTCCAGTGACCCGGTCGGGGTGTAGCGCACCAGGGCGAAGTCGGCGTCGGTGGCGGAGGTGGCGAAACCGGCGGCCACCACGCCGCCGGAAGCGGTGACGGCCACACCGTAGGCGGTGTCGAGGGTCGGACCGATGGGCGTGGTGACGGCGCCGCCGCTGCCGAAGGCGGGATCGAGGGCGCCGCCCGCCGTGTACGCCAGTACCAGGAACGCGGCGGTGACGCCGTTCGCCGGCCCGGCGGCGCCGGCGACCACGAGGCCTCCGTCGGGCCGAAGGGCGGCGGCGTAGGCGTCGTCGTCGCTCGCCGGCAGGCCGGTGACGACCTTGCCGCCGCTGCCGAAGGTGGTGTCGAGCGACCCGTCCGGGTTGTAGCGGGCCAGCGCGACGTCGTCGTCGGCTGCGTACGAGGTGCCGACGGCGACGATCTTGCCGTCGGGACGGATCAGCACCGCCTCGACGTTCTCGTTGTCGCCGGCGGCGAAGGAGGTCGTCACCTTGCCGGCGGTGCCGAACGTGGTGTCGAGCGAGCCGTCGGCGTTGTAGCGGGCCAGCGCGAAGTCGTCGTCTGTGCCGTTGAACGCGAAGCCGGCGGCGACGACCTTGCCGTCGGGCTGCACGGCCACGGCGGTGGCGGCGTCGTCGCCGGAGCCGAACTCGGTGGTGACCTTGCCCGTCCCCCCGAAGGTGGTGTCGAGGTTGCCGGGCGCGGCCCACGCCGGGCCCGACCACCCGGCCAAGGGGAGCAGGACGGCACACACGGCGGCCGCCACTCCGGCGTGCAACCGACGACGACCAGTTCCGACCCGCTCCATCCCGCCCTCCTCCGCCGCATCCCGGCCGGATGGAACTACCACCCCCGGCCGGGATCGCAAAACGAATTAGTGGCGGGAGGACGCGGCCGCCTCCCGGGCGTGGTAGCTCGACCGGGTGAGCGGCGACGCCTGCACGTGGGCGAAGCCCATGGCCCGACCGGCGGCGGCCAGTGCGGCGAACTCGTCGGGGTCCCACCAGCGGGCGACGGGCAGGTGGGCGGCGGTTGGGCGCAGGTACTGGCCGAGGGTGACGATGTCGACGCCCACCGCCCGCAGGTCGGCGAGGGCGCCGAGCACCTCGTCCTCGCTCTCGCCCATGCCGAGGATCAGCCCCGACTTGGTGGTGAGGCCGGCGTCCTTGGCCCTCGCCAGCACGGCCAGGCTGCGGGCGTAGGAGGCGGACGGGCGCACCGCCCGCTGGAGCCGGGCGACGGTCTCCAGGTTGTGGTTCAGCACCTCGGGACGGGCGGCGAAGATGGTGTCCAGGGCGGCGGCGTTCCCCTTGCAGTCGGGGATCAGGACCTCCACGTCGCTGCCCGGGCACCGGGCGTGCACGGCGTCGACGGTGGCGGCGAAGGCGGCCGCCCCGCCGTCGGGAAGGTCGTCGCGGGCGACGGCGGTGACCACCGCGTGCCCGAGCCCCATGGCGGCCACCGCATCGGCGACACGCGCCGGCTCGCCGGCGTCGACCGCCTCGGGGTGGCGGGTGTCGACCAGGCAGAACCCGCACGCCCGCGTGCAGCGCGACCCGTTGATCATGAACGTGGCCGTGCCGGCCGACCAGCACTCCGACAGGTTCGGGCAGCCGGCCTCCTCGCACACGGTGGCCAGCGACCGCTGCCGCAGCTCGCCCCGCAGCGCCCGGTACTCGGTGCCGAGGCGCACCGGCGCCCGCAGCCAGGCCGGCTTCCGCTGGTCGACGGGGAGCCCGGCCCCGGGGTCGACGCCGGCCGCCGCCAGGCGGCCCAGCAGCCGCACCGGCACGCCGGCCGACGCCCCCGACAGGGCGGCGACGTCGGGCGCCGCCCGCCAGGCGACGTCCTGGCGCTCCAACCCGCCGGCACCCCAGCATTCGGCCGCCCGGGCGACGACGGCGTCGGCGACCTCGCGCATCCCGACCGCCACCCCCTCGGCCTCCAGGGACGTGACGCCCCGCCCGTGCAGCCCGCACGGGACGATGGCGTCGAACGCCGACAGGTCGGGATCGACGTTGAGGGCGAAGCCGTGCATGGAGCGGCCCCGCGTCACCCGGATGCCGACGGCGGCGATCTTGCGGTCGCCGACCCAGACACCGGGGTAGCCGGGCGAGCGCGTGGCCCCGGGCAGTCCGAGGTCGGCAAGGGCGTCGATCACCACCTGCTCGACGGCGTGGACGTGGGCGGTGACGGCGCCCGGCGCCGGCGGCACGGGCACGACCGGGTAGCCCACCAGCTGGCCCGGCCCGTGCCAGGTGACGTCGCCGCCCCGGTTGGTGCGCACCAGCCCGCCCGCCAGTTCGGCCGGCGGGACCAGCACGTGGTCGAGCGTCCCCCGCGCGCCCATCGTGTACACGGAAGGGTGCTCGAGCAGCAGCAGGTGGCGGCCCGACGAGCGTCCGTGCAGCGCCGTCTGGACGGCATGGGCCTCGGCGAAGGAGACCCGCCCGAGCCACCGGGCCCGGAGCGGGCTGTCGTTCACGCCAGCTCCTGGCCCCAGTCCCTCGTCTCCAGCACTTCCCTCGCCCGGGCGAGGAACGCCGACGCGTAGGCGCCGTCGATGGCCCGGTGGTCGAAGGCGATGGCCAGGTTGCCCACCGGGTGCACGGCCACGCCGTAGCCGCCGCCGGGCAGGGCGACGGCGACCGGCTTCGGCTTGACGCCGTCGGTGGAGAGGATGGCCACCTGGGGCTGGCTGATGATGGGCGAGGTGAGGAACGTGCCGTAGCCGCCCGGGTTGGTGATGGTGAAGGTGCCGCCCTGGATCTCGTCGGCGGCCAGCTTCTTGGACCGGGCCCGGGTGGCCAGCTCGGCGATCCGGCGGGCCAGCGCCCGCAGGCGCATGTCGTCGGCGCCGTGGACCACGGGGACGATGAGGCCCTCGAGGTTGAGGTCGACGGCGATGCCGAGGTTCACCGAGTGGTGGACGATCAGCTCGTTGTCGCCCACCGACGAGTTCACCAGGGGGAAGTCGTGGATGGCGTCGATCACCGCCCGGGCCACGAACGGCAGGTAGCTGAGGCCGAAGCCCTCCTCCTCCTTGAACCGGGCGCGGGCGGGCTGGCGGGCCTTGTCGACGCCGTCGTAGTCGACCTCGACGACGACGAGGGTGTGGGCCGACGTGTCGAGCGAGCGACGCATGTGCTCGGCCGTGCGCCGGCGGATGTTGGTGAAGGGGACGACCTCGTCGCCCCTGGGGCCGGCGGCGGCCGACCCGTTGCCGGCAGCCGCAGGTGAGGGAGCGGGAGCGGGCGGGCGGGCGGGCGGTGCCGGCGCCGGCCGGCCCCCGCCCGATCCGCGGTCGATGTGGGCCAGCACGTCGGCGCGGGTGATACGCCCGCCGCTGCCGGTGGCGGCGATCTCGTCGGCCGACAGGCCGTGCTCGTTCAGCAGCTTGCGCACCACCGGGGACAGGACCCGGGCCTGGGTGGCGCCTCCGCCGGCGGCCGCCTCGGCCGGCACCGGCCGGCGCTCCGGCTCGGGCTGCGCCTCCGGCTCCTCGGCCGCCGCCTCCTGCTCCTCGGCGGCGACCGGCGCCGGCTCGGCGGCCGACCCGTTCGCCGCCACCGACGGCTCGGGCTCCGGTTCCGCCGCCGGCTGCTCGGTCTTCTCCTGGGCGGCGCCCGACCCGTCGCCCGAGGCCTGGTCGCCGATGACCGCCAGCTTGGCGCCGACGTCGGCCGTCTCGCCCTCCTGCACCAGGATCTCGGTGAGGTACCCCGACACGGGCGACGGGACCTCGGAGTCCACCTTGTCGGTGGACACCTCGAACAGGACCTCGTCCTCCTCGATCTTGTCGCCCACCTGCTTGGCCCACCGGGTGATCGTGCCCTCGGTGACGGTCTCGCCCAGCTGCGGCATCGTGATGTCGGCCATCAGGCGTGCAACCCCCTTCCAGTCAGCGCCAGCACCGTCTCCCCGAACACTTCGGAGAGGGTTGGGTGGGGCTGGACGAATGCGGCCACCTCGTCGACGGTGGCTTCCCAGTTGACGGCCAGGTACGCCTGGCCGAGTTGCTCGGTGGCCCAGGGCCCGGCCATGTGCACCCCGAGGATGCGGCCCGGCCGGCCGTCGGGCCCCTTTTCGGCCACGACCTTCACCAGGCCCTCGGTGTCACCCACGATCATGGCCCGCCCGTTGCCGGCGAACGGGTCCTTCTTGGTGACCACGTCGTAGCCGGCGTCGCGCGCCGCCTCCTCGGTCATGCCGGCGAAGGCGACCTCGGGATGGCAGTAGATGCACCACGGGACCCGGCTGTAGTCGACGGGGACGGGGTCCTCACCGAGGATGTCCTTCACCGCCACGATGGCCTCGGCGAAGCCCACGTGGGCCAGCTGCGGCGTGGCCACCAGGTCGCCCACCGCGTAGACGCCGGGCTCGGCCGTGCGGCACCGCTCGTCGACCTTCGCGAAGCCCCGCTCGTCGACCTCGACGGCCGTGCCCTCGGCCAGCAGCCCCTCCGAGCGCGGGCGCCGGCCCACCGAGACGACGACCACGTCGACCGAAACCTGCTCCCCCTCCCCGAACAGGACCGTGGTGCCGCCGCCGTCGTTGGGCTTGTGGCCCGACACCTGGACGCCGAGCCGCACGTCGATTCCCCGCTTCTTGAACGAGCGGGCCACGACCTCCACCACGTCGGCGTCGCAGCCGGGGAGCATCTTGGGCAGCGCTTCCAGCACGGTGACCTGCACGCCCAGGTCGCTCATCATCGAGGCGAACTCGCAGCCGATGGCGCCGGCGCCGATGACCGCCGCCGTGGCGGGGAGGTGGTCGAGGGCCAGGACCTCGTCGGAGGTGAGGACGATGCGCCCGTCGACGTCGAACCCCGGGATGGTGCGGGGCACCGAACCGGCGGCCAGGATCACCGCCTTGCCGGTGAGCACCGTGCCGTCGTCGACCTCGACGGTGTGGTCCGGACCGAGGCGGCCGGTGCCGGCGAAGGTGGTGATCTTGCGCCGCTTCATCAGCCCCTGGAGGCCCTTCCAGAGCTGGTCGACCACCTTCTGCTTGCGCTGCTGGCTCACCGAGAAATCGACGGTGGGCTGCTCGGCCTGGACGCCGAACTCCTTGGCGCCGGCCACCGTGCGGAACACGGTCGCCGTCTCCAGGAACTCCTTGGCCGGGATGCAGCCGCGGTGCAGGCACGTGCCCCCGACCTTGTCCCTCTCGACCACGGCCACGGACTGGCCGGCCCCCGCCGCGTAGAGCGCGGCCGCGTACCCGCCGGGACCGCCTCCGATGACGACGATGTCGAACTCCTGGGCCGTGGGGACCACCTCCTCGATCAAGCCCAGCCTACCGAGGGACCTGTTCCCGCCGAATCCGGCCACTACGAATGAGCCGATCGGGCCACCCCGGTTGTGACGAAGGCCCCATCCGGCCCGGACGGTACTGGGCGATCACTTCGGTATGGCCGACGACGCCGCGCCCGTTCGCCCCGCCCCCGCGCTCCTCCTGGTCGCGGTCGTGGTCGTCCTCGCCTCGCTGCTCGTGCCGGCCCATTCGGCGGGAGCCGCCGCCACGACCAGGATTCTCCCGCTGGGCGACTCCATCACGCTCGGGTACCCCACCGCCTCGGGCTACCGGCAGGCCCTCGCCGGCCGCCTGGCGGGCGCCGGGTACCAGGCCGACTTCGTGGGCAGCCAGGCCAACGGGGCGCTCGGCTTCGCCGACAACCAGCACGAGGGCCACGGCGGCTACCGCATCGAGCAGCTGCGGGCCGGCGCCGCCGGCTGGGTGAGCGCGGCCCGGCCCGGCGTGGTGCTGCTCATGGCCGGCACCAACGACTTCCTCGGCAACTACGACACCGAGGACGCCCCGGCCCGTATGGGTGTGCTCATCGACACCGTGATCCTCGCCGCCCCGACGGCGTCGGTGGTGGTGGCCGCCATACCGCCCATCTCGTCGGAATGGTGCGACTGCACCGCCCGCGTCGCCGATTACAACGCCGCCGTCAAGGGCCTCGTGGCAGCCCGGGCCAAGCTGGGCGAGCCAGTGTCGTTCGTGGACACGTCGGCCGTGACGCTCGCCGACCTGGCCGACGGCATCCACCCCGACGAGGCCGGCTACGCCAAGCTGGCCGAGGCCTGGGCCGGCGCCGTCCTGGCCCTGCCGCCGTCGCCCCGGACCCCCGGGCCGCTTCCCGTCCTGCCCCGCAAGGGCTTCTGGACCGTCACCGCCGCCGGCGACGTGGCCGCCTTCGGGTCGGCCGGCTTCTACGGCTCGCTGGCCGGGCTGGCGCTGACCCGGCCGATCGTCGGCATGGCGCCGACGCTCACCGGGCGGGGCTACTGGCTGGTGGCGTCCGACGGCGGGATCTTCGCCTTCGGCGACGCCGCCTTCTACGGCTCCACCGGCGCCCTCCAGCTGAACAAGCCGATCGTCGGCATGGCCGCCAGCCCCACCGGGCGGGGGTACTGGCTGGTGGCGTCCGACGGGGGGATCTTCGCCTTCGGCGATGCCGGCTTCTTCGGCTCCACCGGCGACCTCGAGCTGGCTCAGCCCATCGGCGCCATGACGGCCAGCTCGACGGGCAACGGCTACTGGTTCGTGGCCGCCGACGGCGGCGTCTTCGCCTTCGGCGACGCCCGCTACGCCGGCTCGGCCGCCGGAAGCATGGCGGCCCCGGTCATGTCGATGACGGCCACGCCGACGGCCGGCGGCTACCTCGTCGTCTCCGCTGCCGGCGAGCTGGCCGGCTTCGGCGACGCGGTGGTGGAGGCGGCCGCGGTGACCGCCGCGCCCGTGGACGTGGTGGGGATCCAGCTGGTGCGTTAGCGGGCCAGGATGAACTGCAGGGCGCCGGCCAGGAGGATGGCCAAGCCGCAGCAGAGAGCGGCGATGATCAGCTTCCAGGTGCTCACCGTGGCTTCCGTCCCACCCCTGTAGGCTACCGGCAGAAGAACGCAGGGGAGCTCGGCGATCCGGGCTGAGAGGCGGGCGGAGGCTCGCGACCCTTTCGGTGACGACCGGCCCGGTAATGCGGGCCGAGGAGGCGTGAGGATGAGCGACGACCCGCTGGTGATCGCCGGGAGGACGTTCGGGTCCCGGCTGTTCCTGGGCACCGGCAAGTTCCCGTCCAACCAGTCGCTCCGGGAGACCATCGTCGCCTGCGACACCGAGGTCGTCACCGTGGCCCTGCGGCGCGTCGACCCCACCGCCGAGGAGGACATCCTCGACGCCGTCCCGCCCGGCGTGCTGCTGCTCACCAACACCAGCGGGGCGGTCGACGCCGACGAGGCGGTGCGCCTGGCCCGCCTGGCCCGGGCCGCCGAGCTGCCCGACTGGATCAAGCTCGAGGTCACGCCCGACCCGCGCTACCTCCTGCCCGACCCGGTGGAGACGCTGAAGGCGGCCGAGATCCTCTGCGCCGAGGGATTCACCGTGCTCCCCTACTGCAGCGCCGACCCCGTGCTGTGCAAGCGGCTCGAGGAGGCCGGCTGTGCCACCGTGATGCCGCTCGGGTCGTGGATCGGCTCCAACCAGGGCCTGCGCACGCGGGCCGCGCTGGAGATCATCGTCGAGCAGTCGCTGGTGCCCGTCGTCGTCGACGCCGGCATCGGCGCCCCGTCGCAGGCGGCCGAGGCCATGGAGCTCGGCGCCGACGCCGTGCTCGTCAACACCGCCATCGGCACCGCCGGCAACCCGCCGGCCATGGGCGCCGCCTTCCGCCTGGCCGTCGAGGCCGGCCGGCGGGGCTACCGGGCCGGCCTGCCGGCCGTCCGGCCCGGCGCCGAGGCCAGCTCCCCTCTCACCGGCTTCCTGTCGTCGTGACGGCGGTCGTCGAGCTGGAGTCGAGGCCGGCGGGGGTTCCCCCGGGCACGGCGGCCGCCGATCTCGAGGCCACCGACCTGGCCGCGCTGCGCGCCCTGGCCGCCGGTGCGACGCCGGCCGACGTCGACCGGGCCCTGGCCGCCGCCCGCCCCTCGGTCGCCGACTTCGCCGCCCTCATCTCGCCCGCCGGCGCCGGCCGCCTGGAGGACCTGGCGGCCCGGGCCCACGCCACCACGCTCCGGCGCTTCGGGCGCACCATCCACCTGTTCGCCCCGCTGTACCTGTCCAACGAGTGCGTCTCGGTGTGCACGTACTGCGGGTTCTCGGCCGGCAACGAGGTGGCCCGGCGCACCCTGTCCGTCGACGAGGTGCGGGCCGAGGCGCGTGTCCTCACCGGCCGCGGGTTCCGCCACCTGCTCCTGGTCGCCGGCGAGCACGCCCGCGTCGTCAGCAAGGACTACCTGGTGGAGTGCGTGGCGGCGCTGGCCCCGGAGGTCCCGTCGCTGTCGCTCGAGGTGCAGGTGTGGGACACCGCCACCTACCGCCGGCTGGTCGACGCCGGCTGCGACGGGCTGGTCGTGTACCAGGAGACCTACGACCGCGACCTGTACGCCGAGGTCCACCGCAAGGGCAAGAAGCGCAACTACGACTGGCGGCTGGCCGCCCCCGACCGGGGCGCCGAGGCGGGAATGCGCCGGCTCGGCATCGGCGCCCTGCTCGGCCTGCACCCCGACTGGCGGGGCGAGGCGCTGGCGGTGGCCGCCCACGCCCGCGCCCTCATCCGGCGCTGGTGGCGCTGCGAGGTCACGCTGTCTCTTCCGAGGCTGCGGCCGGCGGCCGGCGACGTGGTCCCTGCCCACCCGGTCTCGGACCGCTCGTTCGTGCAGCTCCTGTGCGCCCTGCGCATCCTGCTCCCAGACGTGGGGCTGCTGCTCTCCACCCGGGAACCGGCCGCCCTGCGCGACGCCCTCGTCCCGCTCGGGGTCACCCACCTGTCGGCCGGGTCCTCCACCGAGCCGGGCGGCTATGCCGCCCCCGACGGCGCCGAGCCCCAGTTCGAGGTGGCCGACACCAGGGCGCCGGCGGAGGTGGCCGCCGCCCTGCGGGCCGCCGGCTACGACCCGGTGTGGAAGGACTGGCAGCGGGTCTGAGCTAGTATTGCTCGCCGCCGAAACGCACCAGGAGCGCCCATGCCGCAGTGGATGTCCATCGAGGTGCTCGACGGGGTCTTTTCCGCCTCTCGATGGGCCGATGCCCACGGCGACGCCCTGGTGGAGGCGGCGCTCTCCTCGGGCGCGTCAGACTGGGCGTGGCACCGCCACACCTGGGGCGTGGTGTTCGAGGTCGCCTTCGCCGACGAGGAGGCGTGGGAGCGCTACCGGTCGCTCATCGGCGTCCAGGCCGCCCTCGACGCCGTGCCGGACCCCAACTTCGGCCTGATCATCTCCCGGGGCCGGGGCGGCAGCGCCGGCACCCGCGACCCGCGCCGGCGGCCGCTGCTCAGCGGCTCGGGCGCCGCCGCCCTCCCCATCCCGCTGATCGAGGCGCTCGAGGACGACGTGTGGCGGGCCCTCCCGCGCGAGATCGAGCGGGCCAAGGCGGCAGTGGCATGCAGAACGTGGTGAATTCCACCGCGATCCGCATGTCAGTCCGCCATTAGTCGGCCACGTCCACCACAACGGGGGCGTGGTCGGACGGCAGCTTGCCCTTGCGGGCGCTGCGGTCGATCACCGCGAAGGTCACCCGGTCGGCCAGCGGCTTGGACACCAGCACCAGGTCGATGCGCATGCCCCGACCCTCGTGGAAGTCGCCGGCCCGGTAGTCCCAGTAGGAGAACAGCCGCTCCTCGGGGCGCAGCAGGCGGAAGGCGTCGACCAGGCCCCACTCCTCCAGGCCGGCCAGCGCCTGGCGCTCCTCGGCGGTGACGTGGGTGGACCCCGCGAAGGCGGCCGGGTCCCACACGTCGCGGTCCTCGGGCGCCACGTTGAAGTCGCCGCAGACCACCACGGGCGAGGCAGGGTCGGTGGTGCTGTCGAGGTGGCGGCGCAGGCGGTCGAACCACGACAGCTTGTACGCGTAGTGGTCGCTGCCCACGCTGCGCCCGTTGGGGACGTACACGCTGTGCACCCGCACACCGCCGCAGGTGGCCGACAGCAGCCGGGTGTCGGGGTCGGCCTCCAGCCCCTCGCAGAACCCGTCCACCACGTCGTCGACGCCCACCCGGCTCACGATGGCCACGCCGTTCCAGCGCCCGCTGCCGTGGTGGGCGGACCGGTACCCGAGGGCCTCGAAGGCCAGGGCCGGGAAGGCGGCGTCGGCCAGCTTGGTCTCCTGGAGGCACAGCACGTCGGGCCGGGCCTCGGCGATCCACTCCTCCACCCGCGGGAGCCGGATCTTCAGCGAGTTGACGTTCCAGGTGCCGATCCGCATGGGCGACGCAACCCTACGCGGCCTTCTTTGGACATCGGCGGCCACCTGGCGGTCGTCGACGTCCAAAGACGCCGGGGGCTCAGCCGGCGGTCTTCTTGGCCCGCTTGGCCGGCGCCTTCTTGGCCGGCGCCGGCGCTTCGGGCGCTGGCGGCGGCGGCATCGGCTGGGCGCGGGGGGCGCCGGCGCGGGGGCGGGCCGGGCGCTTGCGCGGGCCGGCGGCCATGGGGGCGGCGGCGGCCGGCGGCTCGACCGGTGCCGGGGCGGGGGCCGCCTTCTTGGCCGGCGACCTGCGGCCGCCCGCCTTCGCCGGTGTGGCGGCCGGCGGCTCCGGGGCGGGCGCCTTGGCGCTGAGGGAGCGGGACTTCTCGGCGGCGGCGGCCGGCGCCGGCTCGGCAGGGGCGGGCGCCAGGACCGGGGGCGCCTCGGGTGCCGGCGCCGCCTTGCGACCGCGGGCCGCCTTCTTCGCCGCCGGGGGAGCCGCCTCGGCCGGGGCCTGAGCGGTGGTTGGGGCCGGGGGCTCCGCCGGCACGGGCGCCGCCTTCTTGGCCCGCGCCCGCTTGGCCGGCGCCGGCGGGGCGGCCTCGGCCTCAGGGGCAGCGGCCGCCTTCGTGGCCCGGGTGGCCTTCCTGGCCGCCGGCACAGGTGCGGGGGGCGCCTCGGCGCCGTCGCCGGCGGCCGTGGCAGCTGCGGCAGCAGCGGCCTTGGTCGGCCGGCCCGCCTTCTTGGCCGGCGCCGGCGCCGGCTCGGCTGCCGGCGCGGCGGCAGCGGCCGCCTTCGTGGCCCGGGTCGCCTTCTTGGCCGGCGCCTCGGCCGCCGGCGCCTCGGCCGCCGGCGGCTCGGCCGCCTTCCGGCCCCGGCCCCGCTTGGCGGGGGCAGCCTCGGCGGGGGCGGCGACGGGCGCCTCGGCGGCGGGCTCGACCTCCGGCGCGGCCGCCTTGCGGCCCCGGCCCCGCTTGGGTGCTGGCTCGGCGACGGGCGCCTCGGCGGCCGGCTCGACGACGGGCGCGGCCGCCTTGCGGCCCCGGCCCCGCTTGGCTGCGGGCGCCGGCTCGGGCGCCACCTCGGCCGCCGCTGCCGCGACCGCCGCCGCCACGTCGGGGGCCGCCTCGTCGGCGGCGGTCGACTCCTCGGCGCCCCGGCCGCGGCCCCGACCACCGCGCCGGCGGCGGGGCTTCTTGGCCACGCCCTCCTTGATCTCCTCCTCGACGGTCTCGGCCGTGGGGGCGCCCGACACCTGGGCGAAGTCGGGCAGGGCCAGCTCGATGCCGCGCCGGGGCGGGTCGAGGGCCTGGAGCACGAAGGTGCGGCGCTCGCCCCGCTTGAGGACCTCTTTGGCCGCCCGCGGCGCCGGGTCGCCGAGCCCGCTCAGCGGGATGTAGCAGCGCACCCCCTCGCAGGTGACGAACGCCCCGTGGGAGGAGAACGACTCGACCTCGGCCTCGATGGGCGAGCCCAGGGCGTGGGCGCCGACGAACTCGATGAACGGCAGGGGCTCGTTGACCGGCTCGGCCGGCGGCGCACCACCGCGCCGGCGGCGGCGCCGCTTCACCTTCTCCGAGTCGGGCTCGACGGCCTCCTCGGTGGCCACCTCGATGGCCTTCTGGACCTTCTTGATCTCCTCCTTGCGGCCCGTCTTGGCCCGGCGGGCCTCCCGCATGGAGTCGCGGCTCTTGGGCCCCCGCACCGGCGTGCGGGGCGTGAAGATCCATCCCACGCCGGGCACCGGCTTGCCGCCGATGAGCCGCCCGTTGTTGAACAGCCACTCGTGCTCGCCGTGGAACTCCTGGAACGAGTCGTTGGACAGCACGGTGGCGCCGACCTTCTCGGCCACCCGGAGCAGGAAGGCGTCGCCCCGGCCGATGGCGCCCGCCGGCGGGGACACGATCTCGTTGTGGGCGACGGCGTCGTCGAAGTCGGATCGCTCGGAGGGATCGATGCGGTGGCCGAAGGTGGCGTCGACCACCACCGTGATCACGTCGTCGGGGAACTCGCGGCGGTACTCCCGGACTGCCTCGTCGAGTTGGACGAGGCTGGGGAGTGACCGCCCTTCGGTGGCGATGTTCGAGCCGTCGACGACGACGTGGCGTGCAGGCATTAGCGCCGGAATCGTAGGTGACAGCGGCCTGTCACAAGGGGATGCCTGCGTTCAAAGACCCTGGTAGGCGCGGTGGAGCAGGTCCTCCTGCTCCATCTGGTGCAGGGCGTGGCTGCCCGACGCCGGGCTGCCCGACTCGATGCGGGTGACCGATCGCAGCTCGCCCTCCGCCGGCAGGAGCGCCAGGAGGCGGGCCCGGACGAAGGTCCAGGGGCCCATGTTCTCCGGCTCCTCCTGGAGCCACACCACCTCGCCGGCGCGGTGGTAGCGGGCGATGGCGTCCTGCACCTGCTCGGCCGGCCAGGGGTACAGCTGCTCGACCCGCACCACGGCGGCCGGCAGCTTGTGCTCGTCGCGGGCGGCCATGGCGTCGTAGGCGATCTTGCCCGAGCACACCACGACCCGCTCCACCGCGCGAGGGTCCTCGACGGTGGGGTCGTCCAGCACCTCGCGGAAGCGTCCCGAGGCCAGCTCGTCCACCGGCGACCGGGCCTGCCGGGCCCGGAGCAGCGACTTCGGGGTGAACACGGCCAGCGGCTTGCGCTTCTCGCGGCGCACCTGCCTTCGCAGGAGGTGGAAGTACTGGGCGGCCGACGTGGCGTTGACCACCTGGATGTTGTCCTCGGCGGCCAGGGTGAGAAAGCGCTCGATGCGGGCCGACGAGTGCTCGGGGCCCTGGCCCTCGTAGCCGTGGGGCAGGAGCAGCACCAGGCCCGAGGTCTGCCCCCACTTGTCCTCGGCCGCCACCACGAACTGGTCGACGATGATCTGGGCGCCGTTGACGAAGTCGCCGAACTGCGCCTCCCACGCCACGAGGGCGTCCTTGTGGACCACCGAGTAGCCGTACTCGAAGCCCATCGCCGCGTACTCGGACAGCAGCGAGTCGTAGATCATGAACCGGCCCTGGCGGCCGGGCGGTGCCAGCCCCGCCAGCGGCACGTGCTCGGCGCCCGTGTCGTAGTCGACGAGGACGGCGTGGCGGTGGCTGAAGGTGCCCCGGCGGGTGTCCTGCCCGGCCAGGCGCACGTCGGTGCCCTCCAGCAGCAGCGAGCCGAACGCCAGCGCCTCGCCCAGCGCCCAGTCGACCTCGCCGGCGGCGTAGAGCTTGGTCCTGGCCTCCAGCTGGCGGGCCAGCTTGGGATGGACGGCGAAGCCGCGCGGGGCGGAGTGCAGGGCGCCGGCGATGCGGTCGAGCACCCGCCGCTCGACGCCCGTCTCCGGTGACCGCTCGACGGTGGACGACGGCGGGTTCACCAGCCGCGTCGGCTTGGGGGGCGCCGACTGGCGCGTCTCCTCCAGGGCCACCTGGAGCCGGGCCGAGAAGTCCTGGAGCGCCTTCTCCGCCTCCTCGAGGGTGATGTCGCCGCGCTTCACCAGCATCTCGGTGTAGAGCTTGCGGACCGAGCGCCGCTCCTCGATCCGCTCGTACATCTGGGGCTGGGTGTAGCTCGGCTCGTCGCCCTCGTTGTGCCCGAACCGCCGGTAGCACACCATGTCGATGACGACGTCCTTCTGGAACGCCTGCCGGAAGGCGAAGGCCAGGCGGGCCACCCTTACGCACGCCTCGGGGTCGTCGCCGTTCACGTGGAAGATGGGCGCCTGCACCATCTTGGCCACGTCGGTGGCGTACACCGACGAGCGGGCCGACTCGGGGCTGGTGGTGAACCCGAGCTGGTTGTTGATCACCACGTGGACGGTGCCGCCGGTGCGGTAGCCCCGGAGGGCCGACAGGTTGAGCGTCTCGGCCACCACGCCCTGCCCGGCGAAGGCGGCGTCGCCGTGGATCAGCACCGGGAGCACCGGGTAGGCGGTGCCCCTGTCGAGCTGGTCCTGGCGGGCCCTGGCCATCCCCTCCACCACGGGGTCGACCGCCTCCAGGTGCGACGGGTTCGACGCCATGGCGACGGGGATCTCCATGTTGGACAGGCCGCAGAACACGCCGCTGGCGCCCTTGTGGTACTTCACGTCGCCCGAGCCCTGGACGGTGTCGGGATCGATGTCGCCCTCGAACTCGCGGAACAGCTCCCGGTAGGACTTGCCCACGATGTTGGCCAGCACGTTGAGCCGGCCGCGGTGGGCCATGCCCAGCACGACCTCGGCCAGGCCGGCCCGGGCGGCGTCGTCGAGCAGGGCGTCCAGCAGCGGGATGGCCGACTCCCCGCCCTCCAGCCCGAAGCGCTTCTGCCCCACGTAACGCGTGTGGAGGAAGCGCTCGAAGGCCTCGGCGGCGTTGAGCCGCAGGAGGATGTGGCGCATCTCGTCGTGGCCGAGGACCGTGTCGACCCCCTCCACGTGCTCCTGGATCCAGCGCTTCTGGTCGGGCTCCTGGATGTGCATGTACTCGACGCCGACGGTGCGGCAGTAGGCGTCGCGCAACACGCCGAGGATCTCCGACAGCCGCATGACCTCCCGGCCGGCCAGCCCGTCGGTGATGAACTCGCGGTCGAGGTCCCAGATGGTGAGGCCGTAGGTGGCCGGGTCGAGCTCGGCGTGGGTGTGGGGCTCCTTGGCCCCGAGCGGGTCGAGGTCGGCGATGAGGTGGCCCCGCACCCGGTACATGTTGATGACGGTGTGGACCTGGAGCTGCTTGGCGATCTGGGCCCGCTCCTGGTCCATCGGGTTGACGTCCCGCCGCCAGCGCACCGGCTCGTACGGGACGCCCATGGCCCGGAAGACCTCGTCGTAGAAGCCGCCCTCGCCCAGCAGCAGGGCGTGGGCCCGGCCCAGGAACAGGCCCGACTCCGCCCCCTGGATCACGCGGTGGTCGTAGGTGGAGGTGAGGGTGACGACCTTGCTGACACCGAGCTGGGCGAGGACCCGCGGGTCGCCCGCCTGGTACTCGGCCGGGTAGTCGATGGTGCCCACGCCGACGATGGCGCCCTGGCCGGCCATGAGCCGCGGCACCGAGTGGACGGTGCCGATGGTGCCCGGATTGGTGAGGGTGATGGTGACGCCGGCGAAGTCGTCGGGCGAGAGCTTGTTGGTGCGGACCTTGCGGATGAGGTCCTCGTAGCGCGACCAGAACCCGTGGAAGTCGAGGGTGTCGACGTCCTTGATGCACGGCACCACGAGGGTGCGGGTGCCGTCGGTCTTCTCGACGTCGACGGCTATGCCGAGGCCCACGTGCTCGGGGCGGGCGACCGCCGGCGTGTCGTCGGGCCGGCGCACGAACACCGAGCGCATGGCCGGCACCTCGCCCAGGGCCCGCACCACCGCCCAGCCGATGAGGTGGGTGAACGACACTTTGCCGGCCCGGGCGCGGGTGAGGTGGTTGTTGAGGATGGTGCGGTTGACCTCCAGCAGCCGGGCCGGCACGGTGCGGGCGCTGGTGGCGGTGGGGACGCCGAGGCTGGCCTCCATGTTGGCGGCGATGCGGGCCGCCGCACCCCGCAGCGGCGCGGCCGGCGGGCCCTCGACGGCCGGCGCCGGCGCGGGCGGCGCCTCGGCCGGCGGCCGGGTGCCGCCGTTGACCCGTTCCGGCCGGTAGTCCGCGAAGAACTCGCGCCAGCTCTCGCTGACCGAATCGGGGTTCTCCCGGAACTGCTCGTACATCTCGTCGACGAGCCAGTCGTTGGCCCCGAACGAGGCGGCGGCGCGTTGGTCCTCCGGCATGTCCTCATCGATGCTACCGGCCTGCTCCGGCGGTCCCGTCCACTACGGTCGGGCCGATGACGGCGCAGTTCATCTACACCATGCGCAACCTCCGGCGCTTCTATCCGCCGGACCGCGAGGTGCTGAAGGGCATCAACATCTCGATGTTCCCCGGCGCCAAGATCGGCGTGATCGGCGCCAACGGCTCGGGGAAGTCGTCGCTGCTGCGCATCCTGGCCGGCGAGGACGACGGGTACACCGGCGAGGCCCGGCTCAGCCCCGGCTTCACCGTCGGCTATCTGCCCCAGGAGCCGCGCCTCGACGACGCCAAGGACGTGAAGGGCAACGTGGCCGACGGCGTGGCCGCCACCCGGGGCCTGCTCGACCGCTACGACGAGGTGTGCAACGCCATGGCCGAGCCGGACGCCGACTTCGACGCCCTGCTGGCCGAGCAGGCCACCCTCCAGGACGCCATCGACGCGGCGGGCGCCTGGGACCTCGACCGCACCCTCGAGATCGCCATGGACGCCCTGCGCCTGCCTCCGGGCGACGCGGCCGTCGGCACGCTGTCGGGCGGCGAGCGCCGGCGGGTGGCCCTGTGCCGCCTCCTGCTCCAGCACCCCGATCTGCTGCTCCTGGACGAGCCCACCAACCACCTCGACGCCGAGTCGGTGGCGTGGCTGGAACGGTTCCTGAAGGACTATTCGGGCACGGTGGTCGCCGTCACCCACGACCGCTACTTCCTCGACAACGTCGCCGGCTGGATCCTCGAGCTGGACCGCGGCGCCGGCATCCCGTGGGAGGGCAACTACTCGTCCTGGCTGGACCAGAAGCAGGCCCGCCTGGAACGGGAGGAGAAGTCCGACTCGGCCCGCCGGCGCACCCTCCAGCGGGAGCTGGAATGGGTCCGCATGTCGCCGCGGGCCCGCCAGGCCAAGGGCAAGGCCCGCCTCAACGCCTACGAGAGCCTGCTGGCCGAGGCCCAGGCGGCCGACGCCCGGCCCGACAAGCTGGAGATCGCCATCCCGGCCGGGCCCCGGCTGGGCGACGTGGTGGTGGAGGCCGAGCACCTCTCGAAGGGCTACGGCGACCGCCTGCTGATCGAGGACCTCACGTTCTCCCTGCCGCCCGGCGGCATCGTCGGCGTCATTGGCGCGAATGGGGCGGGAAAGACCACGTTGTTCCGGATGGTGGTGGGCCAGGAGAAGCCCGACGGCGGCGACCTCAAGGTCGGCTCCACCGTGGCTCTCGCCTACGTCGACCAGAGCAGGGAGAGCCTCGACGCCTCGCGCACCGTGTACGAGGAGATCACCGGCGGGCAGGACCGGCTGGTGGTGGGCGGCCGGGAGCTGCACGGACGGGCGTGGGTGGCCGGCTTCGGGTTCAAGGGATCCGACCAGCAGAAGAAGGTCGGCGAGCTGTCCGGCGGCGAGCGCAACCGCCTGCACCTGGCCAAGGTCCTCACCGCCGGCGGCAACGTGCTGCTCCTCGACGAACCCACCAACGACCTCGACGTCGACACCCTCCGGGCCCTCGAGGACGCACTCCTGGAGTTCGCCGGCTGCGCCGTGGTGATCAGCCACGACCGCTGGTTCCTCGACCGGGTGGCCACCCACGTGCTCGCCTTCGAGGGTGAGTCGGAGGTGCGGTGGTTCGAGGGCTCGTACAGCGACTACGAGGCCGACCGCCACAAGCGCCTCGGCGCCGAAGCCGACCGCCCCCACCGCATCAAGTACAAGCCGCTCCAAAGAGCGTGACGGCACGGGCGGTCCGCCGGGTGGTGGTGGCCGTCTGCGCGGCCGGCATCGCCGGCATGATCGTCTCGTCGGTCACCGAGCACGACGGGGCGGCCGTCACCTTCGGGCTCATCACCACCGCCGCGGTGCTGTGCCTGGTGGTGGCCACCGCCGTCTCCCGGGCGACCCCCGCGGTGCCGGCGCCCGACGAGGCCCAGGCGGCGGTGGTGGAGGACCGCGTGCGCGACCTGGTGGCCGGGGGCGCCGACGAGACGGCCGTGCGCGCCCTGGTGGGCGAGGCGGTGAGGCTCGGTCGGGGGGAGCGGCCCCGTCTCCCATGAAATGGAAGAAATAGGAACGCCGGGGGCAGGTGCACGGCGGACGCACCCACACCCCGGCGCTAGACACAACTTCACACGTTCTGGGCCAAGAGTCAATCCCACGACCGCTGTTTTCCCCTACGCTCGCGATCAGCGGGCACGCAAACGCTCAAAGCGACCACGGGGTCTGCCGATATGAAGGCATGGCGAACTCGACCGTGATGAAGAGCCGGGCCGTCGATCGCCCTGTCGAGCCCGGGAACTCTGCCATGTGCGCGCACTGCGGCGCTCCCGTGAAGTTCGTCGCCCGCGCCCAGCTCCGCCAGGTCATCGCCAACGTCTACGTGAACGGCGTCTGGGACCGGGTCGAGCACTACCACGCCAAGTGCTACACCGAGGCCGACCAGCCCTACGGGGCGCCTTCGTAGTTTCGCCTCGCAAGCAGAGCTTGCTCTGCGGGTTGAAGGTGCCGCCCTTACGGGCGGCGCTGGTGGCGGCCGACCGGCAAAGCCGGATCGGCCGCCTTCTTGCGGAGGGCGAGCCCCCGCACCCCCCGGCCGGCAGTCGGAGGGCCGCCTACGGCGGCGCGGGCGATGCGGTGACAGGGGTTACCGTTGGCCCGTGCGGACCCGGGTCGTGCGGTCGTTCACCTTCGAGGCGGCGCACCAGCTGCGGTGGCACACCGGCGCCTGCCGGCGGCTGCACGGGCACGGCTACCGGTTGGAGATCGCGGTGGAGGGCCCGTTGGACGAGAACGGCGTCGTCATCGACTTCGCCGATCTCAAGGCCATCGTGCAGCGGGAAGTTGTCGAGCGCTATGACCACACCTTTCTCAACGATTTCCTCGACAACCCGACCGCAGAAATCATCGCTGCCGACGCGTGGAGACATCTGGAGGCGGCCGGGTTGACCATGGCGTGGATGCGGTTGTGGGAGACGCCCACGTCGTCCGTGGAGCTCGTCGCCGGTTGAGGGCCGTCGTCCTGCTCTCGGGCGGGCTCGACTCCACCGTCTGCGCGGCCGTCGCCCGCCGCGACGGCGCCGCCGAGCTGCTGGCCGTCACGGTGGACTACGGGCAGCGCCACCGCATCGAGCTGGACCGGGCGGCGGCGGTGGCCGGCGCCGCCGGCGCCGAGCACGTGCTCGTCCGCGTCGACCTGGGCGGCTGGCGCGGCTCGGCCCTCACCGACCCCTCGGTCGACGTCCCTGCGCCCTCGGACGGCCCCGGCATCCCCGTCACCTACGTCCCGGGCCGCAACCTCGTGTTCCTCTCGCTGGCCGCCGCCGTGGCCGAGGCGCGCGACGCCGGCGCCGTGTACCTCGGCGTCAACGCCCTCGACTACAGCGGCTACCCCGACTGCCGGCCCGAGTTCGTCGACGCCTTCCGGGCGGCCGTCGCCCTCGCCCTCAAGCGGGGCGTGGAAGGCCGTCCCGTCGACGTGCGCACGCCGCTCATCGACCGCACCAAGGCGGAGATCGTCCGCCTCGGCGTCGAGCTCGCCGCCCCGCTGCACCTCACCTGGTCCTGCTACCGGGGCGGCCCGGCTCCGTGCGGGGCGTGCGACGCCTGCGCCCTGCGGGCCATGGGCTTCGCCGAGGCGGGGGTTCCGGATCCCAGCCTCTGACACCCCGACGCTCGTGGTGTCCGAGGTGTTCGGGCCCACCCTCCAGGGCGAGGGCCCCTCGGCCGGGCAGGCGGCGGCGTTCGTCCGGCTGGGCCGGTGCAACCTCTCCTGCTCGTGGTGCGACACCCCCTACACCTGGGACTGGGAACGGCACGACCCGGCGGCCGAGCTCACCACCATGGCGGTGCCCGACGTCCTCGCCGCCGTCGACGCCATGGGGGTGGGCCTGCTGGTCGTCACCGGCGGCGAACCCCTGCTCCAGCAGCGACGGCTGCCGGCGCTGCTCGAGGGGGCCAAGGAGCGGGGCCTGGCCGTCGAGGTGGAGACCGCCGGCACGCTGGCGCCCACCGAGGCGCTGGCCGGCCTGGTCGACCGCTTCAACGTCTCCCCGAAGCTCGCCAACTCGGGCATGGAGGCCGCCCGCCGCTACAAGCCCGACGTGCTGCGGGCCTTCCAGGCCGGCGGGCGGGCGGTGTTCAAGTTCGTGGTCGCCGAGCCCGCCGACCTCGACGAGGTCGACGCCATGGTCGCCGAGTGCGGCCTGGCCCCGGTGTGGGTCATGCCCGAGGGCACCGACGAGGCCACCGTGCTCGCCCGCCTGCGCCTCCTCGCCCCCCACGTGATCGCCCGCCGCTGGAACCTCACCCCCCGGCTCCACCTGCTCCTCTGGGGCGACGAGCGGGGGCGGTAGCCCGGCGCGCCCGCAGGGCGCGCCGGACGCGCGATCTTGGGTGCATGCGCCGCGCCCGCCGCCTGTTCGTCGCGGCCCTGCTCCTGGTCGCCGGCGCGGCCGTCGTGCTCGGCGCCGCGTGGGCCGTCGACATGCAGCGGTCGTCGGGGCGGGTGGTGCGCAACACCACGCTCGCCGGCCACCCCGTCGGCGGGCTGGACCGGGCCCGCCTCGGCCAGGTCGTGGCCGGCGTGGGAGGCGCCTACCAGGCCGAGCCGATCCACGTCGACGCGCCCGGCGGCGGGTTCACGCTGGGCCCCGACGAGATCGGGCTGCGCCTCGACGACGGGGCCACCGCCGCCGCCGCCCTGGCCGCCGGCCGGTCGGGGAACCCCCTCCGCCGGGTCGCCGACTGGGCCCGCTCCTTCTTCGACGAGCGCGACGTGCGGGTGGCGGTGCGGGTCGACCGCTCCAAGGTGGAGCGGATGGTCGTCGAGCGGGACAGCGGGCGCACGCCGCCCACCGAGCCGACGGTGAAAATGGAGAAGGGCAGGCTGGAGGCGGTGGGCGGCGTCTCCGGCAAGGGCGTCGACCCGGCCGACGTGCTGAACGCGCTGCCGCTGGCCGCCGCCGCCGGCCCGCCCGTCCACGTGCAGGTCGGGCGGGGACCCATCGCGCCCCGCTTCGACATCGTCGACGCCCAGCGGCTGGTCGACGCCGGGGAGGCGGCGACGGCCAAGCCCCTCGAGGTCACGGTGGACGGCCAGGCCGGCGAGGTGCCGGCGGCCAAGCTGCGGTCCTGGCTCCGGTCGGTGGCCGACGGCGGCGGCCTGCGCCTCGGCGTGAACACGGTGAGAGCCGGCGCCGACCTCGAGACCCTGTTCGCGAAGCTGGGCACGCCGGCCGTCGAGACCACCTTCACGGTGGTGAACAACGTGCCGCAGGTCGTGCCCGGCGTTCCGGGGACGACCTGCTGCGCCCCCGACGCCGGCGCGCGCGTCGACGCCGCCGTGCAGGCCCGGCTGGCCGGCAGCACCGCCGGCGAGCCCGTCGCCCTGCCCACCCGGCGCCGGGACCCTGAGCTCACCGCCGAGCAGGCCGCCGCCCTCGGTGTCAAGGAGCCGGTGGCCACCTTCACCACCAACCACGCGCCCAACCAGCCGCGGGTCACCAACATCCACCGCATCGCCGACCTGGTGCGCGGCCAGGTCATCCCGCCGGGCAAGACGTTCTCGGTCAACGACTTCGTGGGCAAGCGCACCGAGGAGAAGGGCTTCGTGGTCGACCACGTGATCGAGGACGGCAAGTTCTCGGAGTCGGTGGGCGGGGGCATCTCCCAGTTCGCCACCACCACGTTCAACGCCGCGTTCTTCGCCGGCCTCGAGTTCGGCGAGTACCAGTCCCACAGCCTGTACATCTCGCGGTACCCCTACGGGCGGGAGGCCACCCTGTCCTACCCCCACCCCGACCTCAAGATCCGCAACCCGAGCCCCTACGGGGTGCTCATCTGGCCCACCTACACCGGCCGGTCGCTCACCGTCACCCTCTACTCCACCAAGTGGGTGGACGCCCAGCAGACCAACCAGACCACCGAGCCGCGCGGCCCGTGCACGCACGTCACCACCGAGCGCACCCGCCGGTTCCTCGACGGCACCGTCAAGGTCGACACGGTGGGCGCCCTCTACCGCCCGGCCGAGGGCGTCAACTGCACGTAGTGACAAACGACCGCTCGAATTAGCTCACATCGCCGGGCGGCGCGCCGATGGATCCTGGGCATGGTGAGCCGAGGGTTGCTCCCCGCCGTTCCATGACGGACGTCATCGACGTCCTCCGCTACGTCAACGTGGCCGCCTTCGTGACGCTGGCCCTGGCCTGCTGCATCCGGTGGCGCAAGGTCGGCGACGCCACCACCCGGTGGGCCACCGTCGCCTTCGGGTCACTGGCGATGGTCAGCGTCATCTCGCTGGTGCTTCGCGCGTCGCCCACCACGCACTACGCCACCTGGTTCGTCCGGGCGATCCTGGTGGTGCTGGTGGTGTTCCCGTACTGCATCTTCCGCTTCGCCATCGCGTTCGAGCGACCGACCCGGGCGATGTCCGTCTTCGCCGGTGTTGCGACGGCAGCCGTCGTCGTCGCCACCATCGCCCTGCCGTACCTCCCGCTCCCGAGGGCGCCGCTGCCGGTCTGGTGGCAGGCCTACAGGGCTCTCTTCGTCGTCCAGTGGTCGGTGTTGTTCACCGCCGTCGCCGCCCGCCTGTGGCTGGCCAGCCGGAACGAGGCGGGCGTCGTGCGATCGCGGATGCGCACGCTGGCCTACGCCACCACCGGCCTGAACGCCGCCGTGCTGCTGAGCGGCGTGGTCGTGTCGCGGCCCCCGCCGGCCGTCGTCGTCACCACCCAGGTCCTGTCGCTGGCCGCCGCCGTGCTGTTCTTCGTCGGGCTGGTCCCCCCGGCGTGGCTGATGCGCATGTGGCGCTGGCCGGAGGCACAGGCCTTCCAGCGGGCCATGGGCACGATGCTGCGGGCCGAGACGTGCGACGAGCTGACGGCGGTGCTCCTGCCCCTGGCCGCCCGCCTGGTGGGCGCCCGGAGCGCCGCCCTGGTCTCCCGGGACGGCGAGATCCTGGCCGTCCACGGTCCCGGCGAGGGCGCGGCGCCCGCCTTCCAGCGCCTCCCCTTCGGCGCCGGCGAGCTGCTGCTGTGGACCAGCGCCTACGCCCCGTTCTTCGGCCGCGACGACATGGCGATGCTCGAGTGGCTCGGGAGTTTCGCCGACATCGTCCTCGACCGCTGCGTGCTGGCCGAGCAGCAGCGCCGCTCGCAGGCCGAGCTCCGGCACCAGGCCACCCACGACGCCCTCACCGGCCTCCCGAACCGGGTGCTGCTGGAGGACCGGGTCGAGCAGGCGCTGGCCCGGTCGCGCCGCAACGGGTCGCGGGTGGCGGCCCTCTTCCTCGACGTCGACCGCTTCAAGATCATCAACGACAGCATGGGCCACGGCGCCGGCGACGAGCTGCTGCGCACCGTCGCCCAGCGCCTCCAGGCCATGCTGCGCCCGGGCGACACCGTCGCCCGCTTCGGCGGCGACGAGTTCGTGGTCGTCACCGAGGACTGGGAGCCCGACGACGCCCCCGTGGCCGTCGCCGCCCGCATCGCCGAGGGCCTCTCGGTCCCCGCCCGCGTCGAGGACGCCGACGTCGTGACGACGGTCAGCATCGGCGTCGCCATCGCCGGGTCCGATGCCGACGCCGGAGCCCTGCTCCAGGACGCCGACGCCGCCATGTACCGGGCCAAGGAGCAGGGCAAGGACCGCTGCGTCCTGTTCGACTCGGCCATGCGCGAGGCGGCCGACTCGCGGCTGGCCACCGAGCGGGCCCTCCGCCGGGCCCTCGACCGCGGCGAGCTCCAGGTCCACTACCAGCCCATCGTCGAGATCGAGACCGGCCGGCTCGCGGGCGTGGAGGCCCTGGCCCGCTGGCAGCCCGACGAGCGGGCGCCCGTGCCGCCCGGCGAGTTCATCCCGGTGGCCGAGGAGACCGGCCTGATCATCCGGCTGGGCGCGCTGGTGCTGCACGAGGCGTGCCGCCAGGTGGCGCTGTGGCGCCAGGAAACCCCGGAGCTGGGCGACCTCACGCTGTCGGTCAACCTGTCGGCCAACCAGCTGCTCAACCCCGGTCTGGTGGAGCAGGTGGGCAGCGCCCTCGCCGCCGCCGGCCTGCCGCCCTCCGCCCTGTGCCTGGAGATCACCGAGACAGTGCTGCTCGACGACACCGAGGCGTGCGCCCGGTCGCTGGACGCCCTCCACGACCTGGGCGTGCAGCTCGGCGTGGACGACTTCGGCACCGGGTACTCGTCGCTGTCCTACCTCAAGCGGCTGCCGGTGGACGTGCTCAAGATCGACCAGTCCTTCGTCGGCGGCCTGGGCGGCGAGACGTCGCCGCAGGATCGGGCCATCGTGGCCGGGATCGTCGACCTGGCCAACGCCTTCGGGCTCCGCACAGTGGCCGAGGGGGTGGAGGCCGGCGCCCAGCTGCAGGAGCTCGGCGCCCTCGGGTGCCACGTGGCCCAGGGCTTCCACTTCTGCCGCCCGCTCGACGCCCACCAGGCCGGCGAGTGGATGCGGCGCTGGTCGGCGGACACCCTGCCGGCGCCGGCCGAGCGCCGGAGCGTGGGCCTGGGCGGGGTCTTCGCCGGCTTCCAGCGCCGGCACGAGCTGGAAGAGGCCTGACCCGCCGTTCGCGCCGGTCAGCCGATGCCGTGGAGGGGCAGCCAGGCGACGATGAAGGCGACGCACACGAGGTCGAAGACGACGCAGAACGGCGGGTACCAGCGTTCGACCCTGGTGCGCACGCCGCGGGGGTGGTGGACCAGGTCCCAGCCGGCGTGGGCGGCGTAGGCGGCGGCCAGGAAGGCGGGCGAGCCGGCCCACAGGGCGACGGTGCCGGCCATCAGGAAGGCGCCCGCCTGGAGGAACTCGGGCAGCAGGGCCGCCACCCGCCGGTCGGCGATGCCGAAACCGAAGTAGATCGCGCCGATGAAGCCCAGCTGCACGGCGAGGAACTGGAGGCCCGCCTCCTTGGAGACGAGCAGCAGAGGGGCGAGCATCACGACGGCCAGGCCGAGGCCGGCGGCGGCGCCGGCCACCGGGCTCAGGTGGAACTCGGTGGCGGTGGACTGCTCGGTGCGGCCCAGCGAGAAGGTTGACATACAGACAGTATGTATGTGAATCGCCCGGTGGGCAACGGTCAATCGGGCCCTCGTGTGCGGACGCCGGCCAGGAACCGGGCCACCACGCCGGCCACCTCGTCGCGGGCCGCCCGGCGGTCGGCGGCACCGGCGATGTACAGCGCTCCCTCGTTGAGGGCGCCGAGCAGGAGGTGGGCGAGCGGCGCCACCGGCTGGTCCGGCATCTCGCCGGTGGCGGCGACCCAGTGCAGGCCGGTCGCCAGCAACCCGAACAGGTTGCCGGCGCCGACCTCCCGCCACTCCTGCCAGCCGAGCACCGACGGGGCGTCGACCAGGGCGATCCGCTGCACGGCCGGGTCGAGGGCGGCGTCGAGGTAGGCGGCGCACCCGGCCACCAGCCCGGGCCACGGCTCGCCGTCGGCCATGGCGGCGGCGTTGACCCGCTCGAAGACCTCCTCGGAGATCTCGGCGAACACCGCCCGGAACAGCTCCTGCTTGCCGGCGAAGTGGTGGTAGAGCGCGCCGCGGGTGACCCCCGCCCGGGCGACCAGCTCCTCGGTCGACGTGGCGGCGAACCCGCGCTCGGCGAACAGCTCGCGACCGACGGCGACCAGGTGCGAGCGGGTCCCCGCCGCCCGGGCGGCCCGTGTGGTACCGGGGGTCATCGGTGATGCAGTGTGGCACGCATGACACTCACTGAGGCGCTGGAGCGGTGGGTGCGGGAGGCCGAGCGGATGGAGGGCGGCGAGGCCGCAGGGCTGGTCGTCACCGCCGACCTGCTGGCGACGCTGGCGGCCGAGCAGCAGGCCGATCCGCCGGCCGTGGCCGGGCTCACGGTGCTGCCCGCCGCCACCGAGTCGCCGCCGGGGATGCCGCCCATCGAGCAGATGATCGAGATCGCCGGCCCCGACCGCGTGAGCGTCTACGTCGGTGCCGACCCGGCCGGCAGCCCGTTCCCGCTGGGCCTCGACCCCGCCATGCCCGTGGTGTTCGTACCGCTGCCACCGGCCGCCCTCGACACCGAGGCGGAGCTGGAGATGTACAACCGCCTTCGCTGGTACGGCCTCGGCCCCGACGAGGCGCTCCGGGGCTCGCGGCAGCAGTAGAGACGCGGAGGCGGCATCCTGTCGGGACGCCCGACGACGACCGCGCCCTCACCTACAGCCGCTACCTCGCCCTCGACGAGCTGCTGGCCGCCCAGCGGCCGCTGTCCGACGAGCACGACGAGCTGCTGTTCATCGTGATCCACCAGGTGTACGAGCTGTGGTTCAAGGAGCTGCTCCACGAGCTGGCCCACCTGCGGGCCCGGCTGGAGGACGGCGACACCGCCCACTCCCTCCACACCCTCAAGCGCATCCTCACCATCCTCAAGGTGGCGGTGGCCCAGATCGACGTGCTGGAGACCATGACGCCCCGCCAGTTCACCGGCTTCCGGGCCCGGCTCCAGTCGTCGAGCGGGTTCCAGTCGGCCCAGTTCCGGGAGCTGGAGCGCACGGTGGGCCCGCCGCTGTTCTCGTCGTTCGTCGCCTATCTCGAGGGTCAGGGCTACCCGGCCGGCGACGACCTGCACGCCGCCCTGCTGGCCGCCTACCGCGACGACGGCGAGCCGGCCCAGGTGGCCGAGCGGCTGGTCGACCTCGACGAGGGCCTCCAGGAGTGGCGCTACCGGCACGTGAAGATGGTGGAGAGGACCATCGGCGACCTCCCCGGCACCGGCGGCTCGGCCGGCGTCGCCTACCTGCGCACCACGCTGTTCCGGCCGGCGTTCCCCGACCTGTGGGCCATCCGCAGCCGGCTGTGACGGCGCCCAACGCCCTGGCCGCCCACTACTCGCGGTTCCGTGTCGCCGAGCGGCTGCTGCTGACCGGGCACTCCCACCAGGCGTGGCCCGACGCGGCCGAGGCCGGCCTGCTCGAGTGCTTCGCCGACGCCGCCGAGGCCGTCGACCGCAAGTGGGAGCGGGCGGAGGCGATG
>DASSMA010000025.1:0-37909 GCA_035689115.1 Acidimicrobiales bacterium | reverse complement strand
GGTGGGGATGGTGGTGTTGCGCTCGATGAGCTTGGTCATGATGCCGCCCTTGGTCTCGATGCCGAGGGACAGCGGGGTGACGTCGAGGAGCAGGATGTCCTTCACGTCGCCCTTGAGGACGCCGGCCTGGACGGCGGCGCCCACGGCGACCACCTCGTCGGGGTTCACGCCCTTGTGGGGATCGTTGCCTGTCATCGACTTCACCAGGTCGACGATGGCCGGCATGCGGGTGGAGCCGCCCACCAGGATGACGTGCTGGATGTCGCCCTTGGTGAGCCCGGCGTCCTTGATGGCCTGCTCGAACGGGCCGCGGCAGCGCTGCACCAGGTCGGAGGTGAGCTCCTGGAACTTGGCCCGCGACAGCTTCACGTCGAGGTGCTTCGGGCCGGTGTCGGTGGCGGTGATGAACGGCAGGTTGATGGTGGCCTCGGTGACCTGCGACAGCTCGATCTTGGCCTTCTCGGCCGCTTCCTTCAGGCGCTGGAGGGCCATGTTGTCCTTGCCCAGGTCGACGCCCTCGGTGTCCTTGAAGCCCTTGACCAGCCAGTCGATGACCTTCTGGTCCCAGTCGTCGCCGCCCAGATGGGTGTCGCCGTGGGTGGCCTTGACCTCGAACACGCCCTCGCCGATCTCGAGGATCGACACGTCGAAGGTGCCGCCGCCGAGGTCGAACACCAGGATGGTCTGCTCGACGTTCTCCTTGTCGAGCCCGTAGGCCAGGGCGGCCGAGGTGGGCTCGTTGATGATGCGCAGCACCTCCAGGCCGGCGATCTGGCCGGCCTCCTTGGTGGCGGTGCGCTGGGCGTCGTTGAAGTAGGCGGGCACGGTGATGATCGCCTGGTTGACGGTGTCGCCGAGGAACGCCTCGGCGTCGCGCTTGAGCTTCTGGAGGATGCGGGCCGAGATCTCCTGGGCGGTGTAGCGCTTGCCGTCGATGTCGATCTTCCACGTGGTGCCCATGTGGCGCTTCACCGACCGGATGGTGCGGTCGGGGTTGGTGATGGCCTGGCGCTTGGCCACCTCGCCCACCAGCACCTCGCCGGACTTGGAGAAGCCGACGACGGAGGGAGTGGTGCGGTTCCCCTCGGCGTTGGGGATGACGACGGGCTCGCCCGCCTCCAGGACGCTCACGACGGAGTTGGTGGTGCCGAGGTCGATCCCTACGGCCTTGGGCATGGGGGTGCCTCCGAAATCTTTGGGTCTAGCTGACAGGGCGACTCTAGCAAAGTTGAGTGCCTGCTTGTCAACCCCGGCCACGGCCGCGATGTTCCCGCGGCGCTACGGTGACCGGCATGGGCCGACTCGTCCTGTTGCGCCACGGCCAGAGCACGTGGAACCTGGAGAACGTCTTCACCGGCTGGCAGGAGTGCGGGCTGTCGCCGCGGGGGCTGGAGGAGGCCAAGCAGGCCGGCCGGCTGCTGGCCGAGGCCGGCGTGGAGGTCGACCTCGCCCACACGTCGCTCCAGAACCGGGCCATCGCCACCGCCAACCTGGCCCTGGAGGCGCTCGACCGGGCGTGGGTGCCGGTGCGCCGGCACTGGCGGCTCAACGAGCGCCACTACGGCGACCTGGAGACCCGCAACAAGGCGGAGACGGCCGCCCTCCACAGCGCCGAGCAGGTGCAGATCTGGCGCCGCAGCTACGACGTGCCCCCGCCGCCCATCGCCCTCGACGACCTCCGCCACCCGAGCCACAACCCCCGCTACCGGCACGTGGCCCCCGACGTCCTGCCCGCCGGCGAGTGCCTGCGCGACGTCGTCGTGCGGATGCTGCCCTACTGGTACGACGCCATCGTCCCCGACCTGGCGTCGGGCGCCACCGTGCTGGTGGCCGCCCACGGCAACAGCCTGCGGGGGCTGGTGAAGCACCTGAAGGGCATCGCCGACGCCGACATCCCGGCCCTGGAGATCCCCACCGGCGTGCCGTGGGTGTTCGAGCTGGGCGACGACCTCGGTGTCGTGAAGGACGGGCTGCTGGCGTAGACGCGACGCCACCCCGGTCACCGAGTGGGGACCGGGGTGGGCCGAGAGGCGTGGGCCTAGACCGCGTCGTCTCCTTCCTCGCCGGTGCGCACCCGCATCACCCGGTCGAGGTCGAAGGACCAGATCTTGCCGTCGCCGATCTTGCCGGTGCGGGCGGCCTCGGCGATGAGGTCCATCACCTTGTCGGCGTGGTCGGAGTCCACGAGAACCTCGATCTTCACCTTGGGGACGAACTCCATCTTGTACTCGGAGCCCCGGAAGGTCTCCGTCTTGCCTCCCTGGCGGCCGAAGCCCTGGACCTCCGACACCGTGAGGCCGAGGATCCCGGAGAGACGCAGGGCCTCCTTCACCTCCTCCAGCTTGAACGGCTTGATGATGGCTGTCACGAGATGGGGCATGGGTTCTCTCCTCCCCCTAGACCGGGAGCTCTTCGTCGGCGTCGTCGCCGGACGGGGCGTCCACGCGGTCGTCGTCGAGCACCACCTGCCTCGGCGGGCCGTTGCTCCCGCCGATGTTGGCCGGCGTGGAGTACGTCATGCCGTAGCCGAACTCGACGTGGTAGGCGGGCGTGCCGTGCTCGTGGATGTCGAGGCCCTCGAGCTCGCCGTCCTTGGAGATGCGCAGCGCCCAGGAGCCCCGGATGGCGGCGATGATCTTCATGCCCACCATGGCCACCGTGAAGACCACCACCACGCAGGTGAGGCTGCCGATGGCCTGGCTCATCAGCTGGCTGGTGCCGCCTCCGTAGAACAGGCCCTTCACCACCGTGGAGGTGTCGGCCCCGTCGGCGGTCGGGATGCCGTACTGGCCGGTGGCCAGCAGGCCCACCGACAGCGTCCCCCAGATGCCGGCGAAGCCGTGCACGGCGACGGCGCCGATGGGGTCGTCCCAGCGGCGTGACTCCATGAAGTCGACCCCGAGTGGGACCACGACGCCGGCGACCCCGCCGATGATGATGGCGCCGAGGGGCGACACCCAGTAGCACGGCGCGGTGATCGCCACCAGGCCGCCGAGGAAGCCGTTGACCGACATCCCGAGGTCCCACTTCTTCGACCTCGGGTAGACGAACAGGACCGCCACCATGCCGCCGGCGCAGGCGGCCAGCGTGGTGTTGGCGGCCACCCGGCCGATGCCCACGAAGTCCATCGCCGACAGGGTGGAGCCCGGGTTGAACCCGTACCAGCCGAACCACAGGATGACGCCGCCGATGGCGCCCATGGTGAGGTCGTGGGGCGGCATTGGGCCGCCGCCGTCCTTCTTGAACTTCCGGCCCAGCCTGGGCCCGAGGGTGATGCAGCCGGCGAGGGCGATGAAACCACCCACCGTGTGCACGACCGTGGAGCCGGCGAAGTCGCGGAACACCGTCCCGCCGGCCAGGCCGTGGAACCACCCCATGGTGTTGCCGAGCCAGCCGCCCGGTCCCCAGGCCCAGTGGCCGAAGATCGGGTAGATGAAGCCGGACACCATGATCGAGTAGAGGATGTCGCCCTTGAACCCCGTCCGGCCCACCATGGCCCCCGAGGTCACCGTCGAGGCGGTGTCGGCGAAGGCGAACTGGAAGAGGAAGAAGGCCAGGAACGCCACGCCGGTGGAGCCGTAGGTGGCGGGCATCCCGTTGAGGAAGAAGTACTGGTGGCCGATCAGGCCGTTGCCGGCGCCGAACATGAAGGCGAACCCGATCGCCCACCACAGCAGGCCGCAGAGGCAGGTGTCGAACACGCACTCGAGGAGGACGTTCACCGTCTCCCGGGAGCGGGCGAAGCCTGCCTCCAGGGCCATGAAACCGGCCTGCATGAAGAACACGAGGAAGGCCGTCACCAGCACCCACACCGTGTTTATGGGGTTCACGATGTCGTTGGCCTTGTGGACGATCGGCGTCGCCGCCTGCGCCCCCGCCGCCGAGTCGAAGAACCAGGCGAACCCTTTCATGAGCCCAAGCAGGCTCAGGATCCCCAGCATCTTGCCTCCGAGGAGCACCCCGAACAGCCGCCGGGTGTCCTTGTCTCGGAATCTCCGTAGTTTCGTCCGCATGCGCCGAACCTACGGGCGCGCCGTTTCACTTTCGTTCTCTCTGAGTTTCGTGTTCGTGAACAACGTCCCGCGCCCGTTTCGACCGCCGGCGCACGCCCATACCCTTGGCCCGCCATGGTCGACCGCGCCGCTCTCCTCGCCGACAGGACGGCCACCGGCACGGCGTGGTGCGCCGCCCACAGCGCGCTCGTGGACGACTGGATCGCCGGCCTGCTGGCCGACGCCGCCGGCCTGGATGCCGAGGGTGTCGCCCTCGTCGCAGTCGGGGGGTACGGGCGCTCGGAGCTGTGCCCGCAGAGCGACATCGACCTGATGCTCGTGCACGCCGGCCGCCGGGACGTGGGCCAGGTGGCGGAGCGGGTGTGGTACCCGATCTGGGACCGCGGGCTGCACCTCGGCCACAGCGTGTGCACCGTCAAGGAGGCGCTGGCGCTGGCCGCCGACGACCTGGACACCGCCACTGCCCTGCTGAGCACCCGGCCGGTGGCCGGCGACGGCGACCTGGCCGGCCGGCTGGCGGTGGCGGCGCGGGCACAGTGGGAGAAGCAGTGGCGGCGGATGCTGACCGAGCTCGGCGCGCGCGTCGACACCCGGCACGAAGCGGCCGGCGAGGTGGCGTTCCGGCTCGAGCCCGACCTGAAGGAGGGCCGGGGCGGGCTCCGCGACGTCCACTCCCTGCGGTGGGCGGAGCAGGCCCACCGAGTCATCCTCGAACACGACGACGCCACGCTGTCGGCCGCCTACGACGTCCTCCTCGACGCCCGCGTCGAGCTCCAGCGGCTCACGGGCCGGCCGGGGAACGTGCTGGCCCTCCAGGAGCAGGCGGCGGTGGCCCGGGCCCTCGGCCGGTCGGGCGACGACGAGCTGATGGCGGCGGTGGCCGAGGCGGCCCGCACGATCGCGTGGACGAGCGACGACACCTGGCGCCGGATCCGGTCCGCCCTCCAGGGGCCGCTCGGCCGGCTCAACCGCCGGACGAAGGACCTGGGCGGCGGGGTCGTCGTCCGCGACGGCGACGTGCACCTGGCCGCCGACGCCGACGCCGGCGATCCGTGCGTCCTGCTGCGGGCGGCGGCCGCCGCCGCCGCCCACGACGGGGTGATCGACCGGCCGTCGCTGGAGCGGCTGGCGGCCGGCGCCGGCGACCCTCCCGTCCCGTGGCCGGCGTCCATGCGCGCCCTCTTCGTGGAGCTGCTGGCGGCCGGCCCGCGGGCCGTCGACGTCGTCGAGTCGCTCGACCAGCGCGGCGCCTGGGCCCGGGTCCTGCCCGAGTGGCAGGCGGTGCGGGCCCGGCCCCAGCGCAACGCCTACCACCGCTTCACCGTCGACCGCCACCTCCTCGAGGCGGTGGCCAACGCCTCCGTCCTCGCCGGCCGGGTCGACCGCCCCGACCTGCTGCTGGTCGGCGCCCTGCTCCACGACATCGGCAAGGGCCAGCCGGGCGACCACACCGAGGCGGGCGTCCGCATGGTGCGGGTGATCGCCTCCCGGATGGGGTTCCCGCCCGAGGACGTCGACACCCTCGCCTTCCTGGTGGCCCAGCACCTCCTCTTACCGGAGGTGGCCGGCCGCCGCGACCTCGACGACGCCACCACCATCGAGCGGGTGGCGACGGCCGTCGGGTCGACGGCCCGGCTGGCGCTTCTCGCCGCCCTCACCGAGGCCGACGCCCGGGCCACGGGCCCGGCGGCGTGGGGCCCCACCACGGCCGCCCTCGTGGCCCAACTGGTGGAGCGGGTCGCCCACGTCCTGGCCGGCGGCGACGTCGAGGTGGTCACCGTCCCGCAGTTCCCGTCGCCGGCCCACCTGGCCCGGCTGGCCGAGCCCGGGCGCCACGTGGAGGCCAAGGGCGGCGTGGTGACGGTGGTCTCCGACGACCGCCCGGGCACGTTCAGCCGCGTCGCCGGCGTGCTGGCCCTGCACGGCCTGACGGTGGTGTCGGCGTCGGCGTGGTCGAGCGACGGCGGGCGGGCGCTGTCGGAGTTCCGCGTGGTCGACCCGGTGCGCCGGGAGACGCCCTGGGCCAAGGTCGCGGCCGACGTGGAGCGAGGCCTCGACGGCCGGCTGGCCATCCCCGCCCGGCTGGCCGAGCGGGCCCGCTCCTACGCGAGGAAGCGACCGGCTCCGCCCGCCGTCGCCGTCGCCGTCACCTTCGACGACGACGCCTCGGCCGACCTCACCGTGGTGGACGTCCACGCGCCCGACCGGCCCGGCGTGCTCTACCGCATCACCCGCGCCCTGGCCGAGATGGACATCGACATCCGCTCGGCGAGGGTGCAGACGCTGGGCCACCAGGCGGTGGACGCGTTCTACGTCCGCGACCGCAACGGCCAACCCCTCACCGACCCGCTCCTCCGGGCCGAGATCGAGCGGGCCCTGCTGCACGGCCTCAGCGACTAGCGCCGCCGAACGCCTGAACCTGTTGCCAATCTGACTCGCCGGCCTCCAGCAGGTAGCCCCGCGAGCGCACGGTGCGGATCACCAGCGACAGGGGGGCCAGGCGCCGGCGGAGGCGCAGCACGTGCACGTCGAGGGCGTTGCGGCCCGGCGACCCGTCGGGCCAGCCGGCCCGGGCGAGGGCGTCGCGGCTGACCACGGCGCCGAAGCGGTCGAGGAAGGCGGTGGTGAGCCGGCTCTCGACCGGCGGCAGCGGCACCCACTGGGCCCCGAACCGCAGCACGCCGTCCCGGTCCAGCACGGGCACGGTGGTGCTGTGGGCGCGGCCCCGCAGGGCGAGGGCCCGCACCCGCAGCTTCACGTCGTCCTCGTGGGCCGGCAGCCGGATCCAGTCCTCCACGCAGTCCTCGGGCTCGGGAGGCGGGTCGCCGTTCTCGACCAGGAGGAGTCGGGCGGCGCGCATGCGGGCCAGCAGGTCACGCCGCTCGCGTTCGAGGGGCCAGCGGAGGAGCACGACGTCGACGGGCGCATCCATCGCCCGTCACCGTAAAGGGCCGAGATTGCACGAGTGTTGCCTGCATATGAACTCGCGAGGGCCTACGGTGCGTCTTCCGATGGCGCGCCGTGTGAAGAGCAGGCCTGCATCCCTGGTGCTGGGGGCGGCCCTCGCGGCCGGCGCCCTGGTCGCCGCGTCCGGGCTGCTGGCGTTCCGGGACGAGGAGGGGCACGCCGTCGGCCGGGTGGTGTTCGACGACATCCCGGACCCGCTGCGGGCCGCCTTCTACGCGGTCTCGACGGTCGCCGTCGTGGCCGCCGGCGCCCAGCTGGCCCGGCGGGTGGCCAACTGGAAGCGCGGCTCGGCGGAGTCGCGGCCGGAGTCCAGGCGCCGGCTGGTCGACGGGCTGCTCATGCGCACGGTGATGCGCGACCCGGCGGCCGGCGCCATGCACGCCCTCCTCTACTTCCCGTTCCTCGTCCTGCTGGCCGTCACCACCACCCTGGAGGTCGACCACCTCCTGCCCGAGCGCCTCTCGTTCCTGCACGGCGACGTGTACCGGGCCTACAGCCTGGTGGGCGACGTGGCCGGGCTGGCCTTCCTGGCCGGCGTGGTGTGGGCGCTGGCCCGGCGCTACGGCCGGCCGCCGTTCCGCCTGCGCACCAAGACCAGGGCCGAGGACGCCGCCGTCCTCGGCACGTTCCTCGTCATCGCCGTCACCGGGCCGCTGGTCGAGGCCATGCGGATCGCCCTCGACGGGCGGCCCTCGTTCGAGCGGTGGTCGGTCGTGGGCTGGCCCCTGTCCGCCCTCTTCGACGGGATGGCCCACGGCGCCCTCGCCACCGCCCACCAGACCACCTGGTCGGTCCACGTGCTCGGGTTCGTGGCCTTCCTGCTCCTCCTGCCCGACACCAAGCTCCGCCATGTGGTCACGTCGCCGCTCAACCTCTACCTGTCCGAGCGCGACCGCCCCACGGGCGCCATGCGCCCCATGCCCGACCTGGCCACCACCGACCTCGAGCGCTTCGGCGCCGGCGTGGTGGAGGACTTCACCTGGAAGCAGCTGCTCGACACCGACGCCTGCACGGTGTGCGGCCGCTGCACGGCGGTGTGCCCGGCCCAGCTCACCGGCAAGCCGCTCGACCCCCGGGAGATCGTGCTGAAGGTGGGCCAGGTGATGGCGGAAAGCGCGCCGGCCCCGCTGTCGCCGGTGGTGGGCCACGAGCCCGAGCTCACGGTGCGGGCGCCCGACCTGTTCGCCCGGATCACCGCCGAGGAGCTGTGGGCGTGCACGTCGTGCCGGGCGTGCGACGAGGCCTGCCCGGTCGGCATCGAGATCCTCGACAAGATCCTCGACATGCGCCGCTACCTCACGCTGATGGAGTCGGACTTCCCGGCCGAGCTGGGCCGCGCCTACCGGTCGATGGAGAACAGCGGCAACCCGTGGGGCATGTCGCAGGCCGACCGGGGCTCATGGGCAGCCGGCCTCCCGGAGGGCGTGGTGGTGGCCGACCCGGCGGCGCCGTTCGAGCACGAGTACCTCATGTGGGTGGGCTGTGCCGGGTCGTTCGACGACCGCAACCGCAAGGTGGCGGCGGCCACCGCCCGGCTGCTCCAGCGGGCGGGCGTGGACTTCGCCATCCTCGGCCCGGTGGAGCGCTGCACCGGCGACCCGGCCCGGCGCACCGGGAACGAGTACCTGTTCCAGATGCTGGCCGGGGAGAACGCCGCCGCCCTCGACGCCATCGGGGTACGCAAGATCGTCACCCAGTGCCCGCACTGCTTCAACACGCTGGCCAACGAGTATCCCCAGCTGGGCGGCACCTACGAGGTCGTGCACCACAGCCAGCTGCTCGAGCAGCTCATCGCCGACGGCCGCCTCGACCTGGCCGGCGCCCGCCTCGACGAGCGGGTCACCTACCACGACTCCTGCTACCTGGGCCGCCACAACGGCGTGTACGAGGCGCCCCGCCGGGTGCTGGGTTCGCTCAAGGGCATCCAGATCGTCGAGATGGGCAGGAGCGGCGCCGACGGCATGTGCTGCGGGGCCGGCGGCGGCCGCATGTGGATGGAGGAGCGGACCGGCAAGAAGGTGGGCGTGGAGCGGGCCGAGCAGGCGCTGGCCACCGGCGCCGGCCGGGTGGCCACCGCCTGCCCGTTCTGCACGGTGATGCTCGACGACGGCGTGAAGGAGGTGGGGCGCGACGACGTGGTGGTGCAGGACATCGCCCTCCACCTGGTGGAGGCCCTCGACGCTCAGGACGGCGAGCGGAAGTTCTCGGAGTAACGGCTGGGGGTGGGGCCCCGCTGGCCCTGGTACTTGGACCCCGCCGCCTTCGACCCGTACGGCGTCTCGGCCGGCGTGGTCATGCGCAGGAAGCTGATCTGGCCGATCTTCATTCCCGGGTACAGCGTGATGGGCAGGTTGGCCACGTTGGACAGCTCCAGGGTGAGGTGGCCCTCGAAGCCGGCGTCCACGAAGCCGGCCGTGTTGCTCACGAACACGCCGCCGGTGCCGGCGAGGAAGTTCTCCACCTTGCGCCCGCCGGGCTGGACCTCGAGGTCGTAGACCGTCTCCACCTCGCCGGTGTCGCGCACCTCGACGACGGTGTCCCAGAGCAGCCCGCCCTCGGCCAGCCGCTCCAACCGGGGCAGGGCGCCCGACCCGGGGGCGAAGGCGCGGTAGTGCTCGAGGAGGTGGTCGAGGGCGGCCGGGCCGAGGTCGGCGCCCTTGCGACGCAGCATGGCCCGGCCGGCGGCGACCGGGTCGAGGCCGGCCTCCCGGGCCAGGTCGACGAGCAGCCGGTCGGGGAGCGGCACCGGCGCCGGCCGGCGCCCGGCCCGCGCCTCCAGGTACAGCAGGTCGTCGGCCAGGCGGCTGCCCGGCTCGGCCGTGCGCCGGCCGACGCCGTCGAGGAAGGCGGCGAGCAGGGGCCGCGGCCACCCGAGGACGGCCGCCGGCACGCCGCCGTCGGGGGAGAGCCACCCGAGGACCAGGGCCAGCACGGCCGAGCCGGCGCTGACGGCGCGTGCGTTGCGGCGGGCGACGACGCCGAGCCCGCCCAGGACGGCCTGGACCCGGTCGAGCACCGCCCGGTCGTCGCGGATCGCCAGGTGCCCCCGCCGGCCGGCGCCGACGGCCAGGCCGAGGAGCCAGGCCAGGTCGTCGTCGACCGGCAGGACCGCTGGGATGGAGCTGCGGCCGCCGCGGACGGCGACGCGGTCCTCCGGCCCCAACCGGGCGGCCACCGTGGGAAGCAGGTGCAGCACCGACGCCGGCAGCCGGGCGGCGCGCCGGAACCGGGCGGGCGGCGCGAAACCGCCGGCGGCCAGCAGGTCGGCCACGTCGGCCGGGTGGTGGGCGAAGGCCAGGTCGACGACCGGCCCCTGCACCACCAGCTCGTCCCACGCCGCCTCGGGCGCCAGGTCGAGCGGGCGCAGCTCGGCCACGGCGCCGTGGGGGTCGGGGACGCGGCGGGCCACCGCCACCCGCGTGCCGGGAGCCAGCCCGGCGGTGCGCGTCTTGCGCACGCACCCGTCGCGGTCGAGGGTGAACAGGTTGTGCCCGGCGGTGACCCGCACCCGCCGGCCCGACGCCAGCGCGACCTCGTAGATCCGGTCGGGGGCGCCCTCGTACCAGCCGGTGATGCGGTGGTACCCCACGTCGAGCGAGTCGGGGTCGAAGCCCACGACCTCGCCCTCGAGGCGCTTGGCGACGATCTCCCCCACGGGCCGAAGGCGCAGGCCGCCGGCGTCGCGCACGAGCACCCGCTCGCTGCCGGGCAGGCTGCTGTGGATGAGCAGCCCCAGCCGGCCCAGGCTGGACTTGCCCTCGAGGCGGGCGACCAGGTCGTCGGGCAGGCGGACGCGCTCGGCCGTGGAACCGAGCACGAACTCGCCGGGGTGGAGGATGAACGCCTCGCCGTCGCGCATCTCCACCAGCTCGGTGAGGTTCTCCTGGTCCTCCTTCACGTCGATGACCCGCATGGTGTGGTTGCGGAACACGCGGAAGTAGCGGTCGACGTGGAGGTCGACCGAGGACGGCTGGATGCATCCTTCGCCCAGGGGATCGATGACGATCCGACCGGCCTCCAACTCCTGGCGAATGGTGCGGTCGGACAGGATCATGCGCCGGCAACGCTACAAGTGGCGCCCGCCAGCAGGCGACTCCGGCACCTGCGGCGTGCGGCGCCGATTCCGGCGCCGCACGCAGCGAGCAGCGACGGTCAGTCCGTCTCCTCTTCCTCGGACTCGGCCAGCGCGATGGCGAGGCCGAGGGCCTCGACGATGTTGCGGGCGGCCAGGAAGGTCCGCGGCGTCCCGATGATGGGGGCGACGGCGATCAGGACGTTCTGCACGTCGGCGGCCTCGACGCCGAGCTCGGCGGCGGCGCCCACGTTCAGCAGGTAGGACGCCGGCGGGGCGCCCTCGGCGGCCAGGGCGGCGATCCTGGTGAGCAGCAGCTCGCGGGGATCGAGGGTGCAGCGCTCGATCGAGACGGCGGTCAGCGCGGCCAGCGTGTCGAGGACGGGGGTGTCGGTCGTCTCGGTGAGGTCGATGTCAGTCATGACTCCAGGCTCCTTGTCGGTGGTTTGCGCACGCCGGGCGTGCCCCATGCCTTCAACCTTGGGCCGGGGCCGGCCGGCGGGCGTCACCCGGGCGGGGTGAAAGGGCGCTCACCCCCGGCGGGGGACGACGGCCGCCTCCTGGACGGGCACCCTGGCGCCATGACCCGGGCCTTGGCGCGCAACCGCGAGCTGTGGGACCTGGTGAACGGCCAGTTCACCGACGCCGACGCCGACGCCCGGTGGCAGGCGCCCGGGGTGACCTGGGGGCTGTTCGCCCGGCCCGAGGCCGACCTCGGGGTGCTGGGCGACGTCGACGGCCTCGACGTCGTGGAACTGGGGTGCGGGACGGCGTTCCTGTCGGCCGCCCTGGCCCGGGCCGGGGCCCGGCCGGTGGCCGTCGACCTCAGCCGGGCCCAGCTGGCCTCGGCCCGCCGCTGCCAGGACCGCCACCGCCTCGCCTTCCCGCTGGTGGAGGCCGACGCCGGAGTCGGTGCCGCTCCGGGGCGGGTCCTTCGACCTCGCCGTCAGCGAGTACGGCACCGGGCCGTGGTGCGACCGGGCCCGGTGGCTGGCCGAGGCGGCCCGCCTCCTGCGGCCGGGGGGGCGGCTCGTCTTCCTCACCAACAGCGTGCTGGCGGCGCTGTGCGTGCCCGCCGACGGCGGCCCGGCCGGTGACCGCCTGCTGCGCGGCCAGCGGGACCTCGACCCGGTCGAGTGGCCCGGCGGCGGCGTCGAGCACCACCCCGGGCACGGGGAATGGATCCGCTCGCTGCGGGCCGCCGGCTTCGTGGTGGACGCCCTCCACGAGGTGTACGCCCCCGCCGGCGCGCCCTCCCCCGAGTGGTACGACATCGTGGACCCCGCCTGGGCCAGCCGGTGGCCGGCGGAGGACCTCTGGGTCGCCCACCTGCCGCAGTAGAACTCGGGGTGTGAGCGGGCCCGTCTCGACCGACGACGCCCCGGGAGCGCCGGCCGCCGGTCACCCCGAGGCGTGCGACGTCGAGGTCCTGGAGGGTCGCGCCGTCGACGTGGGCGGCCTCGCCGTGCGCCGCCTGCTGCCCCGCCGCCGGCGCCGCACGGTTGGGGCGTGGTGCTTCGTCGACCACCTCGGGCCGGCGGTCGCCGGGCTCGGCATCGGCCCCCACCCCCACATCGGCCTCCAGACCGTCACCTGGCTGCTGGAGGGCGCCGTGCTGCACCGCGACAGCCTGGGCTCCGAGCAGGTGATCCGCCCCGGCCAGCTGAACCTGATGACGGCCGGGCGCGGGGTCGCCCACGCCGAGGAGGGGGCAGGCACCCTGCACGGCGTCCAGCTGTGGGTGGCCCAGCCGTCGGCCACCCGCGACGACGGCCCCGCCTTCGAGCACCACGCCGTCCTGCCGCAGGTCGAGGTCGGCGAGGCCGTCGCCACCGTCCTCGTCGGCTCGCTGCTCGGCGCCGCCTCCGGCGCCCGGCGCGACACCGACCACACCGGCGTCGACCTGGCCCTGCGGGCCGGCCGGGCCGTGCTGCCCCTCGACCCCGCGTCCGAGTACGGCCTGGTGGTGCTGGAGGGCTCGGTGGCCGTGGGCCCCCACCGCCTGGGACCCGGGCGCCTCGCCTACCTCGGCACCGGCCGGGACGAGGTTCCCATCGACGCCGGGGGGCCGGCCCGCGCAATGCTCCTCGGCGGGCGGCCGTTCGACGAACCGCTCCTCATGTGGTGGAACTACGTGGCCCGCACGCCGGCCGAGATCACCGAGGCCCACCGGGCGTGGACCGAGGGCGACGGCCGGTTCGGCCAGGTGCGCTCGCCCCTCCACCCGATGACGGCGCCCGCCCCGCCCTGGGCCGCCGGCTGACCGCCTACGACCCGCTGCCCCTCGGTGCGCCGCAGGCCACCACCGGCCGGCGCAGGAGGGCGCTGCCCATGGAGCCGAGGAACTGGGCGTCGCCGAAGGCGAACACGCCACCGTCGCTGCCGCACAGCCAGTAGCCGCCGCCCGACGGGGTCGCCGCCATGCCCACCACCGGCGCGACCGGGTGGAAGGGTACGGCCGACCCGCGGAAGGCGGCGTCGCCGAAGGCGAACACCCCGCCGTCGGCGGCCACCATCGAGTACCCGCCACCACCGGCGGTGCCGGCTGCTCCGACCATTGGCCGGGCCAGGCGCAGGTTGCCCGTCGAGCCGAGGAAGGCGGCCGACCCGAAGGAGAACACCCCGCCGTCGGCGGCGAACAGCCAGTACCCGTCGCCCTTCGGGGTGCGCTCCATGGCGACCACCGGCGCGTTGAGCCGGCGGTCCCCGGTGGAGCCGAGGAACCGGGCGTCGCCAAAGGCGAACACCCCGCCGTCGGACCCCACCAGCCAGTAGCCGTTGCCGGACGGCGTGGACCGGACGGCAACGATCGGCATCGAGAGGCGCATGGCGCCGGTGGATCCGCGGAAGGCGGCGTCGCCGAAGGCGAACACCCCGCCGTCGGACCCCACCAGCCAGTAGCCCCTGCCGGTGGGGCTGTGCTCGACGGCCATCACCGGCCTGTTCAGGGCGGTGCCCAGCAGCGAGCCGGCGTTGGCCTCGGCGCCGAAGGGGAACACGGCGCCGTCGGCACCGACCAGGGCGTAGCCCTGCCTCGCCGGACCCGGTTCGCCGGCGACCGTCGTCGTGTCGCCGGTGGCAGGCGTGACGAACGAGAAGCGGCCGGCGGCCACCACGGGGGAGCGCCCCGCCGGGCCGGTGACGGTGACGTCGACCCCGCCGGCGGCGTGGGCGGGGACGGTGACGGTGAGCCTGGTGTCGGGCAAGTCGGGGTCGTGCGCCACGTTGGTGCCGGCCACCTCGCCGAACGTCACGGTGGCCACGGTGGTGAGGCCGGTGCCCGTGACAGTGACCGTGGCCCCGCCGGCGGTGGAGCCGGACGCAGCGGTCACGCCGGTGACCGTGGGCCGCGGTGTGTACAGCTCGGCCGCCGTGTCGGTGTCGTTGCCGTTCTGACGGAGACCGGCGATCAGCACCTTGCCGCAGTTGGTGCCGCACGCCGACGCCGGTCCGGCGGGCAGGACCACGGCGTTCATGTGGCCGAACCAGTGCGGGCCGGGGCCGGTGGCGGTGAAGGTGCGGCTGGCACCGTCGTACAGCTGGGCCTCGGGACCGCTGCCGGCGATCGAGAGCACCTTGCCGTTGGGGAGGCGCACCGCCTTGCCCTCGTTGTCGCTCTCCACGGCCATGGGTCCGGTGTCCGACCACCGGCTGGTCGCGGGATCCATCGCCTCGGACGTGGTGCGTTGGCTGTTGTAGCCCCCCACTGCCACCACGCCGCCGGGCACCTGGAGGGCGGGCTCGGCGTAGCGGGCCAGCTGGAGCGGCGCCCGCACCGACCACGCATGCGTGGTCGGGTCGTACGCCTCGACCCCGGCGAGCTGCGCGCCGTTGGACACGCCGCCGATGGCGAGCACCTTGCCGCACAGGGTCCCGCACGGCCCCACCGCCGGGTCGAGCAGGACGGCGGGGTGATCGGCCCTGGCGAAGCTCATCTCGCCCGTGGGCGTCCAGGTCTCGGTGTCCGGATGGAAGATCTCGGCCGTCGTGCTCGGCTGGCCGCCGCTCGGGCCGCAGCCCCGGAGGCGCAGCTGGCAGCCCCCGGCCACGAGCACGGTGCCATCGGGCAGCAGGGTCTGGCTGTGGTTCCACCGGGCGACGTTCATGTCGGCCGTGCGCCTCCACGTGCCCGACACGGGGTCGTAGAGGAAGGCGGCCTTCGAGGACGGGTCGTTCTGGGTGTTGCCGGCCAGGCCGCCGGCCACCAGCACCTTGCCGCAGTTCGCCCCGCAGCTCGCCGGTGGGCCCGACAGCGTGGTCATCGGCATGATGGGGAAGCCCTTGCCGCAGCTGCGGGCGCCACCCGGGCCAGGGAGGTCGGCGCACGAGCCGGTGGGAGACCACGTGCCGGTCACCGGGTCGTAGAGCTCGGCCGGGCCGTCGCCCTCGCCGACGGCGACCAGGACCTTGCCGTTGGCCAGGAGGGCGGCGCCCTGGCCGCACTGGAAGACGGTGCAGGGCGCCGTCGGCGAGAACAGCCCCTCGCCGTAGCGGAACTGCGTCGCCCCGCTCACCAGTGACGTGCCGGCGGCGGTGGTGACGGTGACGGGTACCAGCGCCGGCGCGTCGCGAACCGGGCTGAGGGCCCGGATCAGCTTGTCGGACAGGACGGTGAACGTCGCCGGCACGCCGCCGAAGCGCACGGCCGTGGCGCCGGTGAAGCCGTCGCCGGCGAGCAGCACGGGCGTGGCGACAGTGATCGGGCCGCCGGGGGGTGAGACCGAGCCGATCAGGGAGAGGTCGCCCGAGCCGAGCCTGGCCACGAATGCGTCGCTCACACCGAAGGGCTCGCACGAGCCGGCCGGGCCGCACAGCGTGTCGAACGCCCCCGCCGTGGCCGGGAAATCGGCGGCGGCGAACTGCCCGTTGGGCCCCGTCGAGCCGGCGACCACGGCGTCGCCGGCCGCCGTGAGGCCGACGCCGTTGGCCTGGTCCCAGCCGCCGCCGCCGAGGTAGGTGGAGTAGGACAGGCTGGCCCCGTTGGCCGCCAGCCTGGTGACGAAGGCGTCGTGGTCGCCCCGCCAGTTGAGGACGGGATGGACGGTCGGGAAGTTGGGCGACGTGGTGTAGCCCGCCACGGTGGCGGCGCCCGTGCTGTCGACGGCGACGGCCAGCCCGGCGTCGAAGGAGCCGTCGGCGGTGCCGCCCAGGTAGGTGGAGTACACGAGGCTGCCGTTGTCGGGCGCCAACTTGGTGACGAACGCGCTCTGGCCGTCGTTGCACGAGTCGCAGAAGGTGCTGTCGTAGGCGGCCTGCACCGGGAAGTCGGTGGAGTTGGTGGACCCGGTGACGTAGATGCCGGTGGCGTCGGCCGTCACCGCGTTGGCGGCGTCGGTGCGGCCACCGCCGAGGAAGGTGGAGGACAGGAGGTCGGCGCCGCCGCTGCCGGCGGTGGCCAGCCGGGCCACGAAGGCGTCGGTCTCCCCGGCCAGCGATCCCTGCACGGCACCGGCGGGCAGGTCGGCGGCCGAGGTCGACCCCACGACGACGGCGTTGCCGCCCGAGACGGCGACGCCCCGGCCGGCCGTGTCGCCGAAGCCACCCAGGTAGGTGGAGTAGGACAGGTCGGCCCCGCCGCCACCGGCCGGCGTGAGGGCGGCCAGGAAGGCGAACTGCCTGGGATCGGACAGGTGCCGGCCGCGGTCCACGGTGAACGCCAGCCCGGTCCCGTCTGCGGCCGCGTTGGGGGAGAGCTGCACCGACGTCGGGGAGTTCACCGACACGATGGTGGTGCCCTCGTCGAGGGTCGGGCCCGTGATGGCCCGTCCCTCGTCGCTCGGCGCGAACGCGGCGGTGGCCGACGTGAACGGCGGCGCCGCTGTCGTGGCCACGCCGTCGGAGAAGGTGGTGCGGGCGACGGTGAAGGTGACGCCGGTGGCGGTGGCGGTCGCCGGGGCCGACAGGGTGACCGTCGTGGCGGTCCCGACGGTGGCGATGGTGGTGGACGGCGGGATGCCGGCCCCGCTGACGCCCTTGCCCGCGTCGGCGGCCGTGAACGCGGCGGTGGCCGACGTCAGCGTGGCGGACCCCGTGGTGGTGGCGCCGTCGGCGAAGGTGTTGCGGGCGATGGTGAACGTCGTCGACCCCTGGCTGGTGGCCGGCTGCGAGAGCGTCGCCGAGAACCCGCCGGCGGCGACGGCGACGATGGTGGTGCCGGCCGGGATCCGGTCGCCGCTGATGCCCTTGCCCACGTCGCCCGCCTGGAACGTGCGGGCGAAGTTGTAGAAGGTCGTCGAGCCGGCCTGGGCGAAGCCGGGAAAGGTGTTGCGGTCGACGGTGAAGGTGAGGCCGGTGCCGTCGGCGGTGGGGTTGGCCGACAGCCGCACCGTGGTGGCGTCGTACACGGCCGCCACCGTCGTGCCGTCCGGGATGCCGTCGCCGGTGAACGGCAGCCCGACGTCGGAGCCGCTGAAGGCGGCGGTGGCCGACCGGTAGTGCGGGGTGCCGATGGCGCTGGCGCCGTCGGCGAAGGTCGCCCGGGCGACGGCGAAGGTGAGCCGGGATCCCGAGAGCGTGGCCGGCGCCGACAGGGTCAGCGTCGTCGGGTCGACGTAGGCGGCCACGGTGGTGCCGTCGGGGATGCCGTCGCCGGTGATCGGGTGGCCGGCGTCGCCGGCCGTGAAATGGGGGAGCACCGAGTGGAAGGTGGTGGAGCCGCCGGTCGCGGCCCCGTCGGTGAACGTCGCGTTGAGGATGCTGAACACCAGGCCGGTCCCGTCCGCCGTGGCCGGCTGGGACAGGGTGATCGTGGAGCCGTCGGACACGGCGGCGATGGTGGTCGCCGGCGGGATGCCGGCACCGGTGATCTCCTTGCCGGCGTCGTCGCCGGTGAAGCCGGCGCCGGCCGAGGTGTAGGTGGTGGAGCCCTGGGTCGCCACGCCGTCGTTGAAGGTGGCGTTGGCGTAGCAGGCGCCGTCCCAGCCGCACCGCGGCTCGAAGGAGCCCGGGGTGGTGGGGAAGGACGGCGACCTGGTGGAGCCGGTGAGCAGGGCCCGGCCGCCGCCGTCCACGGCCAGGCCCTGGACCTGGTCGTCGCCCCTGCCGCCGAGGTACGACGAGTAGGCGATGGCGCCCCCTGCGGTGAAGGTGGTGAGGAAGCCGTCGGCGCCGCCGGCGCAGGCGCCGTCGATGCCGCACGTGCGGCTGAATGCCCCAGTGGTGGTGGGGAAGTCGGTGGACGACGTGGAGCCGGCCACCCACGCGGCGCCGTCGCGCACGGCGACGGCGTTGCCGGCGTCGCCCCCGGTGCCGCCGAAGTACGTCGAGTAGACGAGCGACGAGCCGTCCGGCGACAGCTTGGAGACGAAGGCCACCGAGCCGGCGTTCTGCGGCTGGGCCGGCTTGGTGGGGAAGTCGGGCGCCGCCGTGCGGCCGGTGACGTAGGCGTTGCCGGCGCTGTCGACGGCGACCGCCTTGGCCTCGTCCTCCCCCTCGCCGCCGAGGAAGGTGGAGTAGGAGAGGGTGGGGTCGATCACCAGCGGCCGGGCGTGGTCGTAGGCGCCGAGCCGGAACCCCACCCGGCGGCCGTCCACCGCGAACGACGCGTCCACCGGCCGGCGGGCGCCGGTGCCGTCGCGCTGGTAGGCGACCGGGCGGTGCTGGACGATCGTCCCGGCGCCGGTGGCCAGGACGAGGTCGCCCTTTCCGTCGACGGTGAGGGAATCGGCCCCGGTGACGTGGAGGGCGATGGCCGAGGGGTCGGCGCCGGCGTCCACCTCGAAGTCGTACTCGAGGGCGCCCGACGGGGCGTGCACCACCAGGTCGATGCCGGGGTGGACGCCGGTGTAGCGCACGGCGCGGTAGCCGGCGATCCCCTTGGCCCAGGTCGAGCGGTCGCCGACGAAGTAGTTCGACACGCCAGGCAGGTGGCCCGTGGCGCGGGGTCGGTGGGCGCCGGTCAGGGCCATGCGCACGGTGGCCTGCCCGGTGGCGAGGACCAGGGCGTCGTCGGTGAGGAAGAGGGTGCTTCCGGCGGCGCGGGCGGTGTAGCGCACCTGCCGGTCGGCCTGGCCCTGGTTGGCCTCGAACCGAACGGGAAGGCGGGCGAGGCCGGCCGCCGGGTGGGCGGGCGCCGGCGCCGGCCACTCGATCCGCCGGGCGGCGCCGGCGGTGGCCAGCGTGGCGGCCACCAGGAGCGCCGCGGTCAGGACCGTGGGGACGCGCCCCGTCCACGGGCGCGGAGCGGCGAGGCCCCCCGGCAGCGCGAGCACTAGTGCGGGCGCCCGGCGGTGGCCCGCCGGCGGCGGGCGGCCAGGACCAGCCCGCCGGCTGCCGCCAGCGGGAGTCCGATCGTGAGCGCCGCCGCGCCGGGGAACGACGAGCCGGCGCGACCGCTGCTGCTGACCGCCAGGCTCGGGCGGACCACGGGTGCCGGCTGGGCCAGCGCGGGCGGGACGAGGATGTCGGGCAGCGGGGCCACCGACGAGATCGCCGGTCCGGTGGCGCCGGCGGCGGGCATGGGCGGGAGCGGGGCGCCAGGATGGACCCCGCCCTCGGCGAGGGCGCGGGACGGCGGGGCGAGATGGATGGGGCGCCCGCCGGCGGCCGGCAGCCGGGCCGGGCGGGCCGGGTCGGCTACGCCGCCCGCCGCCACCTTCGTGGCGGCCGGGTCCGACGGCGGGGCGGCGACGGCGGCGGCGGGGGCTGCCGTGCCGAGGATCGGCGCGGTGGCCGGTGCGGGGTCGGCGCCCGACGAGCCCGGCGCGGCGGCGGTGCTCGCGTCCGCCGACCCAAGGACCTCGAGCGTCTCGGTCGTCCTGGCCAGGACCGTGCCGTCGGCGGCCCGGCCGACGGCCACGACGGGGTAGAAGCCGGGTTCGGCGGCGGGCACGGTGATCTTCTGGGACCACGTGTCGGGGACCGGGGAGACGGTGGCCAGCAGCGGGCCGGTGGTGCCGCCCCAGCGGATCTCCACGGTGCCCACCGTGGCGGCGGTGGTGGAGCCCTCGGTGGACGGCGACGCGGCAGGGACCGTCGACCACGCCCGCCCGCTGACCACCACCTCGGAGCCCCGGGCGGCGGCCGCCGGCGTGAGCGGGTCGAGCATCGCCACGCCCGAGCAGGCCCACGACGACCCGAAGGTCGCCACCAGCACGGCGCCCATCACCAGCACGCCTGAGAACGTCGCCCGCCGAATCCTCACACCGGCCTCCCCACTCTGGCGTCCGCGAACGTCCCCCAGCGTCCCTGATCCGTCGTAGCGAGAAGCTACGACTCCCGGATGCGGAAGTCAACGGCCAATATCGGCTCTCTCATTCCATCGGCCGGGCCGAGGTCCACCGGTGGTCGAAGCCGTCGGCCTGGAGGGCGGCGAAACCGGCGTGGTCGATGAAGAGGTTGGTGGGATACCCGATCTCCTGCACCGGGTCGGGCAGCGCCGTGAGCACGGCGGCCCGGTCGGCCACGGCCAGCTTGAGGGGAAGCTCGTCGACCAGCCGCCCCTCGACCCCGGCCCGGTGGTAGGTGGCCATGGCCGCCCGGAACGGCTCGGCGTCGGGCGCCTCCCAGTGGGACGCCACGTAGAGCACCCGGAACCGCACGCCGCGGCGCAGCGCCGCCAGCACGATCGGGTTGACCTCGTCCTGGCCGGTGCGGTCGTCCGGCGTGAGACGGGTCTCGGCGTCGGTGGTCGAGTACGGCGGGCGGTTGAACACCAGCACCTCGTCCCTGGCGCCGGCCAGCAGCCGGTCGTAGACCGCCCGCACCTCGGTGGCGCCCCGCATCAGGTGCACGAACGGGGGCGTGACGGCCGCCGTCGGCGGCGCCGGCTGGGCCAGCTCCTTGCGGAGCCGGGCGGTGACGGTGCGGTGCTCGCGCAGCCGCTCCTCCTGGGCGGCGTCGAGGCGGTCGAACACGAGGTCCACGCCCGGGCAGGCCCACACGGCCGCCCGGCCGCCCGGCACTTGCTCGACCAGGCGCTTGCGCCCCAGCTCCTCGAGCACCTGGTAGGCGCTCGTGCGGGGGACGCCGGAGGCCTGGGCCAGCTCGGCGCTGGTGGCCGACCCGAGGCGGAGCAGGGCCAGCAGCACCCGGGCCTCGTAGGGGCTGAGGCCGAGGTCCTCCAGCTCCCGGCGGATGCCGAGCGCCGCCCGCTCGGCGGCCGCTGTGTCGTTCTGGCGGTTCGCCGCCCGAGCCCCGCGCGCCGGCACGACTACCGCCGCGCCTCAGTGACCCCGTCGGCGGGCGCCGGCGCCGGTCCGTCGACGAGGTACTCCAGCTCGGCCCCCTCCAGCGACTCCCGTTCGAGCAGGGCGCTCGCGACCCTGTCGAGCGCCGGCCGGCGCTCCTCCAGCACGGCGGTTGCCCGCCGGAGCGCCTGGTCGACGAGGGAACGGACCTCGGCGTCGACGGCCGCGGTCGGCGTCGCGTCCGGATAGGCCACGGCGCCGAGGGCGTCGGTCATGGCGTACTCGCAGACCATCTGGCGGGCGATCGCCGCCACCCGGCGGAGGTCGTCGGCCGCGCCGGAGCCGGGCTCGCCGAACACCAGGCGCTCGGCCGCCCGGCCGCCCAGCAGCACCGCCATGCGGTCCGTCAGCACCGACCGGGTGAGCACCAGGCGGTCGCCGGCGTCGACCTGCCAGGTGGAGCCGAGCGACTGGCCCCGCGCCACGATCGACACCCGGTGCGGGGCGCCGGCCCCGGGCAGGGCGAGGGCGACCAGGGCGTGGCCCGCCTCGTGGTAGGCGACCATGGCCCGGTCCTCGTCGGTGAGCCGCCGGGCCCGGGCCACGCCCGAGCCGACGCGCGACACCGCCTCGTCCACCAATGGCCGGGAGATGGTGGCGAGGTGGCGGCGGCCGGCGAGGAGGGCGGCCTCGTTCACCACGTTGGCCAGGTCGGCTCCCGAGAAGCCCTGGGTGACGGCGGCGACGGCGTCGAGGTCGACGTCGGCCAGCGGCTTGCCCCGGGCGTGGACGGCCAGGATCTCCCGGCGGGCGGCCCGGTCGGGGACGTGCAGCACGATCGTGCGGTCGAACCGCCCGGGACGGACGAGGGCGTCGTCGAGGATCTCGGGGCGGTTGGTGGCGGCGATCACCGTGACGCCCGTGCGGGGCCCGAAGCCGTCGAGCTCCACGAGTATCTGGTTGAGGGTCTGCTCGCGCTCCCGGCTGCCGTCGGCCGACGCCCCCCGCCGGGCCCCCACCGCGTCGATCTCGTCGAGGAACACCACCGAGGGCGCCGCCGCCTTGGCCTCGGCGAACAGGTCCCGCACCCGGGCCGCCCCCTCGCCGGAGAAGACCTCGACGAACTCGGTGGCGGCCACCGAGAAGAAGGTGGCGTTGGACTCCACGGCGACGGCCCGGGCCAGGAGCGTCTTGCCGCACCCCGGCGGGCCGACCAGCAGGAATCCTCGGGGCGGGCGGGCGCCGAGCGAGCCGAACCTCTCCGGGTCGGACAGGTACTCGCGTACCTCGGCCAGCTCCTCGATAGCCTCGTCCATGCCGGCCACGTCGGCGAAGGTGACCCGCTCCTCGGAGCCGGTGGCGCGGCCGAACTCCCGGTCCCGCATCGACAGCCGCCGGTGCCGCTCCGGGGCCTGGAGCACCCGGTCGAGGGCGTTCTCCAGGTCGGGCTGCGCCACCGCCTGCCGGCCACTGCGGGCGGCCAGCAGGGCGCCTTCGTTGACGACGTTGGCCAGGTCGGCGCCGCTGAGGCCGACCGCCCGGCTGGCGATGGCGGCCAGGTCGGCGCCGGGGTCGAGGGACTTCCCCCGGGCGTGCACCCGGAGCACCGCCAGGCGGGCGTGCTCGTCCGGTCGCTCGAGTCCGATCGTGCGGTCGAAGCGGCCGGGCCGGAGCAGGGCGGGGTCGAGGATGTCGGGGCGGTTGGTGGCGCCCATCACGATGATGCCGTCGAGGGGCGAGAACCCGTCGAGCTCGGTGAGGATCTGGTTGAGCGCCTGCTCCTGCTCCTCCTGGCCGCCGGTGCTGCCGGCGCCGCCCGACCGCCGGCGCCGGCCGACGGAGTCCAGCTCGTCGATGAACACGATGGCCGGGGTGTTGGCCCGGGCCTCGGCGAATAGGTCCCGCACCCTGGCCGCGCCCACGCCCACGTACAGCTCCACGAAGTCGGCTCCGGAGATCGAGTAGAAGCTGGCGCCCGCCTCCCCGGCGACGGCTCGGGCGAGCAGCGTCTTCCCGCAGCCGGGCGGCCCGTACAGCAGGATGCCCTTGGGCACCACCGCACCCACCGAGCGGAAGCGGCCCGGGTCGGCGAGGAAATCGCGGATCTCGCGTAGCTCGAGCACAGCGTGCTCCTGGCCGGCCACGTCGGCGAAGGTGGCGGTGGTGTCGCCCCGCCGCACGCGCTGGGCGCCGCTGCGGACGTTGAACAGCCCGGTCCCCCGCACGTAGGACACGATCAGGTAGACGAACACCGTCACCACGATCAGCGCCGGCAGCACCAGCCCGAGGCCCTCGGCGAGGCGCTTGCCCACCTGCTGGTCGATGGTGGTGGGGACGCCGGCGTAGACCAGCAGGTCGGCCACCGGGCTGGTGTTGGTGTTCGCCTTCAGCAGTGGGGCGACGAACGGCCGGCGCTCGCCGCCCTCCGGGTCGCCGGCCGGCACCGTGGTGGACGGGCTGATAACCAGGTTCGGCGAGCCACCCATGTTGTGGGCGCCGTTGACCATGATCTGGGCGGCGGGGGGCGGCGGCAGCGGGCCGGGGGCCTTCACGTAGGTACCGACGACGTAGGCGTCCTCGTCGAGGATCCGGGCCTGCTTGATCCGGCCCCCGCCGACCAGGCGCACGAAGGTGTCGAAGCGGAGGCGGTCCCCGGACACGTGGGGGCGTTGGTACTCGAGGGCGGCGACGTAGCCCCCCAGCAAGAGGGCGATGACCGCGCACGTGGCGAGACCCAGGACGTTCCTCCGGCGCCGCCGCCGACCCCGCCGAGATCCCCCGGGCATGGTCGGCAAGCATAGGTGGATCTGTCGTCGGAGCAAGCGACGAACGAAATCCGGTATCAGCGAAGGTGCCCGAAGCTCTCACGTTGCATACGGTTGCGGCCGAGAAGTACCGCACCGGGCAGCCGGCCGACCGGCCGGCCCTGACCTTGGGAGGCGAAGTTGTCATCGCACGTTTCGCGCCGCGCGTCCGCAGCCGGGATCCTCGCCCTCGCCCTCGCCGCCGGCCTCGTCGGCCCCGCGGTCGCCGGCGGCACCCCGGCCCCGCCGGCCGCCGGCGGGCCCGCCCAGGTCTCCGGCACCGACCGGCCGGGCGCCATCCCGGGGCGCTACATCGTGGTGTTCCGCAAGGGGACGCCGGCCGCCGCGGCCGCCGCCGCCCGCGCCGAGGCGACGGGCCGGGGCGCGAACGTCACCGCCGTCTACACCCACGCCCTCGACGGCTTCGCCGCCGCCCTGTCGCCGGCTGCCGTCGATGCCCTCCGGCGCAATCCCAACGTGGAACTGGTGGAGGCCGACGCCACCGTGCAGGCCGTCGACACCCAGGCCGGCGCCACGTGGGGCCTCGACCGGATCGACCAGCGGGCGCTGCCGCTCGACGGCTCGTACACCTACGACAACACCGCTTCCCCGGTGACCGCCTACGTCATCGACACGGGCATCCTCACGACGCACACCCAGTTCGGCGGCCGGGCGTCGGGCGGCTACACCGCCATCGCCGACGGCAACGGCACCACGGACTGCAACGGGCACGGCACCCACGTGGCCGGCACCATCGGCGGCAGCACCTACGGCGTCGCCAAGCAGGTGTCGTTGGTCGCCGTGCGGGTCCTGGGCTGCGACGGCTCGGGGAGCAACTCCGGGGTCATCGCCGGCGTGGACTGGGTCACCGGGAACCACCAGGCCGGCCAGCCGGCGGTCGCCAACATGAGCCTTGGCGGGGGCATCTCCAGCGCTCTCGACACCGCGGTCGCCAACTCGATCGCCGACGGGGTCACCTACGCCATCGCCGCCGGCAACAGCAACGCCAACGCGTGCAACTACTCGCCGGCCCGCGTGGCGGCGGCCGTCACTGTCGGTGCCACCACGTCGTCGGACGCCCGGGCCTCCTACTCGAACTACGGCACGTGCCTCGACCTGTTCGCCCCGGGCTCGTCGATCACATCGGCCTGGTACAGCAGCGACACCGCTACCAACACCATCAGCGGCACGTCGATGGCGACCCCGCACGTGGCCGGCGCCGCCGCCCTCTACCTCCAGGCCAACCCCACGGCAACGCCGTCGGCCGTGCGCGACGCCCTTGTCGCCGTCGCCACCCCGAGTGTGGTGACGAGCGCGGGGACGGGCTCGCCCAACCGGCTCCTCTACTCCCGGCTCAACGGCACCCCGCCCCCGCCGCCCCCGCCGCCCTCCGGCTGCTCGCTCCCGGAGACGTGGACGGGCTCGCTCTCGGGCACGAACGACACCGACATCTACCCGAACGGCACCTACTTCTCCAGCACCGGGGGCACCTTCAAGGGCTGCCTGCGGGGGCCGTCGGGCACCGACTTCGACCTCTACCTGAAGAAGTGGAACGGCTCGTCGTGGGTGACGGTGGCGCAGAGCATCACCACCACGTCGTCGGAGGACATCACCTACACGGGGACCTCGGGCTACTACTACTTCCTGGTCAAGTCCTACAGCGGGTCGGGCACCTACACCTTCGCCATGCAGCGACCCTGACCTCATGTCGTCAGCGGGTGGCTTCGACGCCAAGCAGGTCTACGACGCCGCCGCTGAGAACTACGAGTCGGCCTCCCGCGACTACTGGCAGTACCTCGCCGCCCGCACCGTCGAGCGGCTGGACCTCCGGAGCGGGGAGCGGGTGCTGGACGTGCCGTGCGGCACGGGTCCGGCGCTCCTCCCCGCCGGCCGGCTGGTGGGTCCGGCGGGGCGGGTGGTGGGGCTCGACGTGGCCGACCGGATGCTCGCCATCGCTCGCTCCAAAGTGGAGGCGGCGGGGCTCTCCAACGTGTCGGTCGGGTTCGGCGACATGACAGACCTGCCGGCGCCGGCCGAGCCCTACGACGTGGTCCTGTGCGTGCTCGGCATCTTCTTCGTCGACGACATGCCTGCCGTCCTGCGGTCCCTTGCCGGCGTGGTGCGCCCCGGCGGCCGGGTGGCGGTGACGGTGTTCGGGGAGCGGGTCTTCGATCCCCTGCGGGCGGTGTTCGTCGACGCGGTCGCGTCGGTGGCGCCGGGGCTGGAGGTCGTCCTGCCGTGGCAGCGCACCCACCGCATGGACACGCTTCTCTCCGTTTTCGCCGGTGCCGGCCTGCCGCCGCCGGCCGTCCACACGGAGGACGACACGCTGCCGCTGCCGTCGGAGGACGACTGGTGGCGGATCGTGCTCGGGTCGGGGCTGCGCCGCGCCGTCGACCTCTTGGGCCCCGAGCGGGCCGCCCTCGTCCGCGCCCGCTGCGCCGCCCACATCGCCGAGCACGGGGTCGACCAGATCGTCAACCGTTCCCGCTACGCCGTGGTGGAGCGTCCTTCGGCCCTGTGACCGCGTGGGAGGGCCGTTCCTGGCGACGCTGCCGAAGCTGTGGGAGAGTCTTGCTGTTGTCGAAGGGGATGATCCCGCCGCAGCTCGCAGCGCGGCACCGGGACCGGGGGAGGCCGAGGGGATGGAGTCGCTGGCGCTGAATTCGTCGCCCCGCCGCCGGAGGCTGTTGGCGATCACGGTCGCCGTGCTGCTGGCGGTGGCCGGGGGCGTGGGCTTCCCACGGGTACCGGCCGGCGCCGACACCACCTGCCAGGCGGGCACGTACTTCTCGACGGAGGCCAACGGCTGCGTGCCGGCGCCTGCCGGCTCCTACGTTCCCGACGCGGGCGCCACCAGCGCCACCCCGTGCCCGGTCGGCCAGTACCAGCCCCTCGCCGGGCAGACCGCCTGCCTGGCCGCCCCGCCCGGCTCCTACGTGCCGACGACGGGTGCCATCTCCTCCACCCCCTGCCCGGTGGGCACCTACTCCGACCTCGCCGGCGCCGCCTCGTGTACGCCGGCGCCGGCCGGCTCGTACGTCGCCACAACTGGGGCGACCTCGGCCACGCAGTGCCCGGCGGGGTCCTACTCCGACCACCCGGGTGCCACCGCCTGCACCCCGGCGCCGGCCGGCTCGTACGTGGCGACCGCGGGCGCCATCGCCGCCACCCTGTGCGCCGCCGGTTCGTACTCGGCCAACCCCGGTGCGACCGCCTGCACCCCGGCGCCGGCCGGCTCCTACGTGGCGTCCGCCGGCGCCGTCGCCGCCAGCCTGTGCCCGGCGGGTTCGTTCTCGGCCACCCCGGGTGCCACCGCCTGCACCCCTGCGCCGGCCGGCTCCTACGTCCCGACCGCCGGCGCCACCGCCGCCAGCCCGTGCGCCGCCGGCTCGTACTCGGACGCGCCGGGTGCCACCGCCTGCACTCCCGCGCCGGCCGGCTCCTACGTCCCGACCGCCGGCGCCACCGCCGCCAGCCTGTGCCCGCCCGGCACCTACTCGGCGACCCCGGGCGCCAGTGCCTGCGCGTCCGCTCCCGCCGGCTCCTACGTCCCGACCACGGGTGCAACGAGCGCAACGCTCTGCGCGCCCGGTACCTACTCGGCCACCACCGGCGCCACCGCCTGCACCCCGGCTCCCGCCGGCTCGTACGTCGCCACAGCAGGTGCGACGGCCGCCAGCCTGTGCCCCGCAGGTTCGTATTCGGCCGTCACGGGCGCCACCGCCTGCACCCCTTCCCCCGCCGGCTCCTACGTCGCCACAACAGGTGGCACCGTCGCGACGCCGTGTCCGCCGGGAACCTACTCCGCCACCACCGGCGCAACCGCCTGCACCGCCGCCCCGGCCGGTTCCTACGTCGCCACAACGGGCGCAACGAGCGCAACCCTCTGCCCGCCCGGCGCCTACTCGGCCACGGCGGGCAGCACCTCGTGCACGGCGGCCCCGGCGGGCACGTACGTCCCGAGCGCCGGCGCCACCTCGCCGACGCCGTGCCCGTCGGGCTCCACCAGCACCGCCGGTGCCACCACGTGCGTGGCTCCGACCAGCCTGCTGGTCACCAGCGCCCAGCTGGTCGCGCCGGGCTCGTCGTTCACGCCGGCCGCCGCCATCAGCAGCCCGGCGGTGGCGATGTGCCTGGGTGGGTTGCCGGTCACGTTCAGCCTCGACACCAACCCACTCACCGGCGTGGCCGGCCCCTACGCCCTCGGCACCACCACCTCGAACGCAACAGGCGTGGCAACGGGCGCGCCGATCAGCACCAGCGGCTGGGTCGAGGGGGCGTTCGTCGTCACGGCGAGGTTCGCCGGCACGCCCTCGTGCACCGGCTCGGTCGACTACTCCACCCTCGCCGTGGCCGCCAACAGCGCCAGTGCCTCGGGGGGCGGCTGGTACACGGTCGCCGGCGCCGGCCGGGTCAACGTCGGCTTCGAGGTCGAGCGCCTGAAGACCGGCCAGTACCGGGGCCAGCTCGCCCTGGTCAACATGGGTGCCTGGCGCTTCAAGGCGACCATCACCGCCTACGCCAAGGCCGGCGGCACGGGCACGGCCAGCGGCACGGGCAGCCTCTCGTGGTGGAACCCGGCCCTGAACGGCGGCGCCGGCGACTGGCAGCTGGCCTCCGCCTCCGTCGCATTCACCGCCACCTTCACGGCCACCGGGAAGGGTACGCCTGGTACCTTCGGCGCCACGCTGAGCTACACGCCCGTGGCGCCCCAGCCCACGTTGCCCAACTCGTCCCGCCAGCCCCTCGGAGGTGGCAGCATCGCCCTCCACTGAGCCACCGGCCACCGACCCCCTCCACGCCCCGGCGGCGATCGGCGGCGGCAGCTTCGGCGGCATCGGCAGCCCCCGGCACCTGATCGGCCAGGGCCTCGACGAGCGCGCCACCGGCGAGGTGCTCGACCGCTGCCTCCGGCTCGGTGTCACGATCCTCGACACCGCCCACAGCTACGCGGCGGGAGCGTCGCAGCAGATGATCGGCGCCTGGCTGGCGGGGGACCCGGCCCGCCGCGCCCGGGTCGCCATCGTCGACAAGGTGGGCGTGGTGGAGGGGGCCGACGGGCTCGGCGTCGACCTGTCGCCGGCGAACATCGCCAGCTGCGCGGCCGAGGGCCGGGCGCGCATGGGCGTCGAGGCCGTCGACGTGGTGATGACCCACGCCCCCGACGGGGCCGTGCCGATCGGCGAGACGCTGGCGGCGCTGGCGGGGCTGGTCGAGCAGGGCCACGCCGGCGCCTGGGGCCTGAGCAATGTCGACGCCGCCGACCTCGCCGCATGGCTCGACGAGGCCGACCGGCTCTCCGTGTCGCCACCCCGCTTCGTCGAGGACGAATACAACCTCGTGGCACGCGACGTCGAGGACGGCGTGCTGGCCCTGTGCCGCGAACGCCGGATCGAGTTCCTGGCCTACGGGCCCCTCGCCGGCGGCGTGCTCAGCGGCAAGTACCGCCGCGGGGAGGAGGTGCCGGCGCGCTCGCGCCTGTCCCTGCGTCCCGAGGCGGCGGCGGCCCTCACCGACGAGGTCTTCGACCGCCTGGACGTGCTCCACGCCGAGGCCGCCGCCCGTGGCACCTCACCCGCCGGCCTGGCCCTGGCCTGGGTGCTGACCCAGCCCGGCGTGCGCCCGATCGTCGGGGCGAGCCGGCCGGCCCAGCTCGACGCCCTCGAGGAGGCACTTTCGATTCGACTCGACGAGGATGCGGCCGCCAGGCTTGGGGCGGCCATGGCGCCTGCGGGCGATCGCAGGAGAGGTGAGCGATGAGGTCGTCGTACGCCAACATGCTGGTCCTCGGCACCACCAAGGCGGCCGTGCTCGAGGCGCTGGGCGGACGGGTGGCGCTGGTCGCCGACGAGGTCGACGGTGTCGTCGCCGTCTTCCACGACGAGGTGGGCGGCGGCCCGGCGTTCACGATCACCGGGCCGCTCTCCGCTGCGTTGCACGGACCGCTCCTGTTCTTCAGTGCCCATGGCGCCGGCGTGCTCGACTGCCAGGCCTGGCAGGGCGGTTCGCTGGTCGCCGAGGCCTCGGCGCCCGAGGTGCAGAAGCGGGCCGACGTGGCCACCGAGCTGAGCAGCGTTCTGGCGGAGTTCGCGCCCGAGCTGGCGCTGCCCCGAGCCCAGGCCGAAGGGCCGGAAGCGTTCGTCGACGCGGTGGGCACCGGCGACCGGGCAGCCGCTGTGGACGTCTTCCGGGCCGACTTCGTGCTGGCCGGCGACCGTCAGGAGGCGCTGCTGGCCGCCCTCGGCCTACCGACCTTCGCGGCGTCCTGGGGCCGCCGCCACCTGCTGGAGGACGGGGACGACTACGGCGGCCCTCCGTTGACCGCAACCGGGGGCCGATGACGGCGCGGGCGTTCACCACCACCATCGAAGCCGGGCCCAATGGCAGGGCCAGGCTGCCGGTGCCCTTCGACCCCGACGAGGCGTGGGGTCCGAAGGCGGTGCATCACGTCGGCGGCCAGGTGGCCGGGATCAGGGTACGGGGCCGCGTCGAGCGCGACGGCGGCGGTTGGGCGGTCGCCATCGGCCCGTCCTGGCTGCGGGACTGCGCCGTCGGCGTGGGCGACCGAGTCGAGGTGTCGCTCGTGCCCGAGGGGCCGCAGCGCGTCGATTTGGCGCCGGACCTGGCCGCCGCCCTCGACGAGAACCAGGCCGCCGGCGAGTTCTTCGACGCCCTGGCCCAGTTCTACCGCAAGGGTTACCTCCGGTGGATCGACGCCACCAAGCGCCGCCCCGACGTGCGGGCCGAGCGGATCGCCGAGGTCGTGCGCCTGCTGGCGGACGGCGTCAAGGAGCGCCCGAAGGCCTAGCGCCCGCCTCCGGCGGTTCCTTTCCATCCGGGATGGGCGAACCGTCGCGAAGGCCATCGTCCCGAACCCCGTCACCCCGAACGGATGACCGTGATTTCACACGGTGCGGGTGACGTAGGCGGTCCGTGCCCGAGCGGACGATGGGGGTGTCCGTCGACACACGAGGTGACAACCATGTCCTTCAACCTCCACGGCCGCAGCTTCCTGAAGGAGCTCGACTTCACGCCCGAGGAGCTGCGCTTCCTGCTGAAACTGTCGGCCGACCTCAAGGCCGCCAAGTACGCCGGGTACGAGCGCAGGCGCCTGGAGGGCAAGGAGATCGCTCTGATCTTCGAGAAGAGCTCCACCCGCACGATGACCTCGTTCGAGGTGGCCGCCTACGACCAGGGCGCCCAGGTCACCTATCTCGGTCCCTCGGGGACGCAGATCGGGCACAAGGAGTCGATGAAGGACACCGCCCGGGTCCTCGGGCGGATCTTCGACGGCATCGAGTACCGCGGCTTCGCCCAGGAGACGGTCGAGACGCTGGCCCGCTTCGCCGGCGTCCCGGTGTGGAACGGGCTCACCAACGAGTTCCACCCGACGCAGACGCTGGCCGACGTGCTCACGATGACCGAGCACAGCCCCAAGCACCTGTCGGAGATCTCGTACTGCTACCTCGGTGACGCCCGCAACAACATGGGCAACTCCCTGATGGCCGCCGGTTGCATCCACGGCATGGACGTGCGGCTGGCGGCACCCAAGACCTTGTGGCCGGCCGACGAGCTGGTGAAGCGGTGCCACGAGATCGCCGACGTCACCGGCGCCCGGCTCACCCTGACCGACGACGTGGACGAGGGGGTCGCCGGCGTCGACTTCCTCTACACCGACGTGTGGCTCTCCATGGGGGAGGAGGCGTCCAAATGGGGCGAGCGGATCGAGCTGCTCAGGCCCTACCAGGTGAACGGGGACGTGGTGCGGCGCGCCGGGAACCAGAACGTCAAGTTCCTGCACTGCCTGCCGGCGTTCCACAACCGGGAGACCACGGTCGGCGAGCAGATCTTCCAGCAGTTCGGCCTCGACGGTCTCGAGGTGACCGACGAGGTGTTCGAGTCGCCCAACTCGATCGTCTTCGACCAGGCCGAGAACCGCCTGCACACCATCAAGGCGGTCATGGTCGCGACCCTCGGTTCGTGAGGAGGCGGTCATGCGAATCCTGGTCGCCCTCGGAGGCAACGCCCTGCTGAAGCGGGGCGAGCCCATGACCGCCGAGGCGCAGCGGGCCAACGTGCAGGTGGCGGCCCGGGCCCTGGCGCCGGTGGCCGAGCACCACCAGCTGGTGCTGTCGCACGGCAACGGCCCGCAAGTCGGCCTCCTGGCGCTACAGGGGGCCGCCTACAAGGAGGTCGAGCCCTACCCGCTCGACGTCCTCGACGCCCAGACCGAAGGCATGATCGGCTACATCATCGAGCAGGAGCTGGGAAACCTCCTGCCGCCCGAGGTGCCGTTCGCCACGATCCTCACCATGATCGAGGTCGACGGCGACGACCCCGCGTTCGCCAACCCCACCAAGTTCGTCGGCCCCGTCTACGGGGCGGCCGAGGCGGAGAAGCTGGCCGCCGAGAAGGGCTGGGTGTTCAAGGCCGACGGCGAGTACCAGCGCCGGGTCGTGCCCTCCCCGAAGCCGAAGCGCATCTTCGAGATCCGCCCGATCCGGTGGCTGCTGGAGCAGGGGACGGTCGTGATCTGCGCCGGCGGGGGCGGCATCCCGACCATGTGGGTGCCGGGCCGGGAGCGCACGCTCGGCGGCGTGGAGGCGGTCATCGACAAGGACCTGGCCAGCGAGCTGCTGGCCCGCGAGGTGGCGGCCGACATGTTCGTGATGGCCACCGACGTCGACGGCGTCTACGAGGCGTGGGGGACGCCGGACAAGCGCCGCATCGCCGAGATCACGCCGGCCGAGCTGCGGGCCATGGACTTCGCCGCCGGCTCCATGGGCCCCAAGGTCGACGCCGCCTGCCGCTTCGTCGAAGCCACCGGCCGGCGGGCGGCCATCGGGTCACTGGACGAGATCGAGAAGATCGTCGAGGGCGCCGCCGGGACGACCGTCGTCCCCGCTCCGGCCCTCGGTCGCGTATGAGGGAAGGAGCAGCCATGAGCGATTTCGGTGTCTATTCGGAGGTCGGGAAGCTGAGGAAGGTGATGGTCCACCGGCCGGACCTGAGCCTCAAGCGCCTCACGCCCTCCAACCACGACGACCTGCTCTTCGACGACGTGCTGTGGGTCGAGCGGGCCCAGTACGAACACGACCAGTTCGTGGCCCGAATGCGTGAGCGAGGGGTGGAGGTCTTCCACCTCCTCGACCTTCTGGGCGAGGCGCTGGCCGCCAGCGACGACAACCGCAAGCGGATCATCGAGCTGGTGGTGTCCGAGTACACCGTGGGCTGGTCGCTGGTCGACGAGATCCGCCAGGTGCTGTGGGAGTTCCCGGCCGACAAGCTGGCCCGCCACCTGGTGGGCGGGCTGACGGTGGCGGAGGCCGAGCTGGACCTGTCGGCCTACGCCCAGATCAGCCTCATCGGTGCCGCCCTCGACGACCCCTCCACCTTCGTGCTGCCGCCGCTGCCCAACACCCTGTTCACCCGCGACTCGTCGTGTTGGATCTACAACGGCGTCTCGATCAACCCGATGTACTGGCCGGCCCGCCGCCGGGAGGCCTACAACGTCGGCGCCATCTACCGGGGCCACCCGATGTTCCAGAAGGCGGCGTTCGACTTCTGGTACCCGGCGCTGGGCGACGACGGCCGGCTCAACACCGTCGACTTCGGCCTCGCCTCTCTCGAGGGTGGTGACGTGATGCCCATCGGCAACGGCACCGTGCTCATCGGCATGAGCGAGCGATCCCAGGGCCGGATGATCGGGGAGATCGCCCACGCCCTGTTCACCAAGGGCGCCGCCGAGCGGGTCATCGCCGCGGTCATGTCCAAGGACCGCGCCCACATGCACCTCGACACGGTGTTCACCCTCCTCGACCGGGACAAGGCGACGGCCTACCCGAAGGTCGTCGACTCCATCCGGGCGATCAGCCTGCGCCCCGGCCGGCGGGAGGGGGACTTCCACGTGACGCGGGAGCCCGACTTCCTGACGGCGGTGGCCGACGCCCTCGGCGTCCACAAGCTCCATGTGGTCCCGACCGGGGGCGACCAGTACACCCAGGAGCGCGAGCAGTGGGACGACGGGAACAACGTCGTCGCCCTCGAGCCGGGGGTGGTCGTGGCCTACGAACGCAACACCCACACGATCGGGAAGATGCGCGAGGCCGGCGTGGAGGTCATCGAGATCGAGGGCTTCGAGCTGGGCAAGGGCCGCGGCGGCGGGCACTGCATGACGTGCCCGCTCCTCCGTGACCCGGTGTAAGGAGGCAACCGATGTCCCAGACGCTCGTCCCGCCTGAACAGCAGGCGCCGATCAGCCCCGGTCACCGCTTCGGCCTGCCCCAGGCCATCGCCCTGATCATGGGGAGCATCATCGGCGTCGGCATCTTCAACCTGCCGACGTCGCTGTCGTCCTACGGCCCGATCACCCTCGTGTCGATGGCGCTCACCACGATCGGGGCAGTGGCCCTCGCCCTGCTGTTCGCCGCCCTGTCGAGGCGCCTGCCCGCCGACGGCGGGCCCTACGCCTACGCCCGGCAGGCCTTCGGCAACCGGCTGGGCTTCGCCAACGCCTGGTCCTACTGGATCACGGCGTGGGCCGGCAACGCCGCCATCGCCGTCGGCTGGGTGCTCTATGTCGAGCACTTCGTCAACAAGGGCCACAACCGGCTGGGCTCGATCATCCTCGTGCTCATCGGGCTGTGGGTGCCGGCGGTCATCAACCTGTCGGGGGTGAAGAACATCGCGTCGGTCCAGGTGCTGACGACGATCATCAAGTTCGCGGCGCTCGCCTTCATGTCGATCGCCGGGCTCTTCTTCATCACCAAGGCGAACTACACGCCCTGGAACGTCTCAGGAGAGAGCGCCATCGCCGCCATCGGCGGCGGCATGGCCATCGCCCTGTTCAGCTACCTCGGCGTGGAGACGGCGGCCGTGGCCGCCGCCAAGGTGCGCGACCCCGACAGGAACGTGCCGAGGGCGACGATCCTCGGCACGCTGGCGTGCGCCGTCGTCTACATGCTGTCGCTCACGGTCATCTTCGGCGTGCTGCCGTCGTCCGCTCTGGCGGCGTCCAGCGCCCCGTTCTCCGACGCCGCTGACTTCATGTTCGGCGGCACGTGGGCCGGCAACCTGATGGCGCTGGCCGTGATCATCTCCGGCTTCGGCGCCCTCAACGGCTGGACGATGATCTGCGCCGAGATGCCAATGGCGGCCTCCAAGGACGGGCTGTTCCCCGACCGGTTCAAGGTGCTCAACCACGCCGGCATCCCGGCCTACGGCATCATCGCCTCCACCGTGCTCGCCTCGGTCGCCATGGTCGTGAACTACATGGGTTCCAACGGCGCCACCGTCTTCACCACCCTGGTGCTGATGACCGGCATCACCGCCGCCATCCCCTACGGGTTCTCGGCCCTGGCCCAGATCAAGTGGCGGCTCATGGACCACCGCACCCTCGAGACGCCCCGCTTCGTGCGGGACATGATCGTCGCCGTCGCCTCGGTGGTGTTCTCGATCCTGTTCATCTGGTACTCGCGCAACACCGGCCACAGCTTCTGGGTCTACTGGGCTCCGTTCCTCATGGCCGGCGCGGCCCTCCTGCTCGGGATCCCGGTCTACTTCCGCCAGCACGGCAAGATGACCGAGCCCGGCCCGACGCCGGCGTACCGCTGAACGGTCGGCCTGGCCGCCAGGGCGCAGGGGCCTGCTCGCCCTTGCTACCCTGGCGGCCACCTGCGGGCGTAGTTCAGCGGCAGAACATCAGCTTCCCAAGCTGAGAACGCGAGTTCGATTCTCGTCGCCCGCTCTCCGCAAAAGCCCTGGTCAGGAGGCTGCAGCAGCCCTCCGGGCCGGGGCTTTCGTCGTCCCCAGGGGCCGGCGTGACCTAACCGTGACCTTCGGAATCGGTCATGGTGTCCGCTGACGGGGCACTGCGGCGCCTGGCCGTCACGCGATCGGCCAGCGTGGCGGTCGTACTGGCCACGACCGAAAGCAGGACCAGGAACCCGGCCAGGAACGGGAACCAGAGGATCCAGAGACCGTCGTTGTCGCCTCGTGGCGCCGTCCATCCGGCGAGCAGCAGTGCCGGCACGACTACAGCTGCTCCGACGAGTGCCGACTTGCGCGACCGGGCGACCGCTCCGAGGCCGGCGGCAGCGGCGATCGCCAGCCACCAGTAGGCCGGGTTCCGTGCGTCGGCGCCCTGGCCGGTGTGAGGGACGAGCGCAAGCCACAGCACGGCGCCCACGACCAGCGCGAGCACGAGGAGCAGTGTCGAGCGCACCGTGGCCCGCCGGGCCCAGATCCACGGCATCCACCGACTCAGGATGCCAGCCCGTCCCTCGTGAGGGCGTCTCGGTCACGAGCCGGCCGGCGTCGTGCGCCGCTCCCGACGGATCAAGTCCGAGATGCCCTCGGCGATCCGGCGGTCGCGGCTCGTACTGGCGTGCTGGTAGCGCAGGGCGGCCTGCGGAGACGAGTGGCCGATCCGGTACATGATCTCCTTCACGCCGGCGCCGGTGGCGGCCGCCAGCGTGGCGGCGCCGTGGCGGAGATCGTGGAAATGGAGGTGGCCCAGGCCGAGTTCGTCCCGGGCGCGGGTCCACTCGTGCTGCCACACGCCTTCCCGCAGCGGTCCGCCCTTGTCGCCGGTGAACACCCACCCGGCTGGGTCCGGGCCGGCGAACTGGTCGAGGTGGGCGGCGAGGGCACGGAGGACCTCGGCCGGAAGTGTCACCGTGCGCCGGCCGGCGTCGGACTTCGGAGGGCCGATGACGAGCTCGCCCCTCGCCAACTGCTGGCGCTGGAGGGCGACGGTGACCGTTCCCCGCTCCAGGTCCACGTGCTCCCGCCGGAGGCCGAACAGCTCGCCGCGCCGTAGCCCGCTGAAGGCGGCCACCAGCACCAGGGCCCGGTACCGGGGCTTGACGGCGTCGGCCAGGGCGAAGACCTCCTCGATGGTCGGCAGGGGCCGCTCGTCGGCCCGCTCGGCGCCGGCACCCCGGATCATGCAGGGATTGGCGGCGAGCAGCCCGTCCTCGACAGCGGTGTTGAGGATGGCCCGCAGCAGTCGGTAGCACTTGGCGGCGGTGCTGGCGCCCGGGCCGTCCTCCAGCAGGCCGGCATACCAGCGCCGCACCATGGCTGCGCTGAGCCGACCGATGGCGACGGTGCCGAAGGTGGGCAGGAGGTGGAGGCGCAGCTGGCCCTCGTACAGCTCCCGCACCCGGGGGCGCAGTGGCGCTCCGCCCCGTCCCAGGCGCGAGGCAACCCACTGCTCGGCGTAGGCGCCGAACTGCACCACGCCGCTGTCGGGCCGGCGCCACCGGCCCCGGGACTGGTCGGAGAGGGCCGATCCCAGCGCGTGCTCGGCGTCGGCCCGCGTCCGGAAGGTGCCGAGGCTGACTCGCTCGGCGGTGGCCGGGTCGGCGACGCGGACCCGGTAGCGACCCGAAGCCAGGCGGTCGATCCCTCCCACCTGGCGACGCCTCTTCGACACGACCGTCCTCCTCCTGCACCAGCTGGTGCGGATGCTTCAGAGGCGGCGGTGGCCGCGAGGCGCCAAACGGCGCTGGGCACTTCCAGCGTACGGCTACGCCGGCCGGCCCGGGTGGTGGCGGAAGCTGTCGAGCCACCGGCGGATGTCGACGGGGTCGAAGCGGATGAGGTGGCCCCACTTGATGAAGGGGATGCGCCGTTCGGCCAGGAGGCGGCGGACGTGGCGGGGCTCGACGCCGAGCCACTTCGCCAGGGCGGTGACGTCGATCAGACCGGGCGGCTCGTTCGGCTCCGGCGCGGCGGCGGTCGTGGTGGTCATGGAGGGACTCCTTCCTCGGAGAAAACGGGGCCTCCCGGCATGAATGTGGGTCGCATCAGGGAACGCCCGTTCGTTCATGGGGTAGGACGTGCTCGATCGGCCCGAGGCTCAGCATGACGAGGCCGAGGGCGGCCCTGGCGGAGTGGAAGCCGTAGGCCCGGTTGATG
>DASSMA010000024.1:0-3702 GCA_035689115.1 Acidimicrobiales bacterium | reverse complement strand
TGGCGGCGGCCCTGGCCCCGTCCTCGCTCTTGTTGCCGCCCCAGTTCTTGCGCATGCACACCTGGGGCCGGATGGCCCTCTCTGCCTCGTGATTGGTGGCCGGCACGCCGGCGTGGCGCAAGAAGCTGAACAGGGCGTCGCCTTCGGTGCGCAGGTGGGCGAGCAGGCGGCGGTTGGGCTGGTGGGTGACCTTGGCGGCCAGCAGCCGATCGAGGCGGACCTCCAGCTCGGCGATGGCGCCCTCCGGGGCCTGCCCGCCGATCTGGGCGGCGTCTCTTCGGGCCCGCAGGGCCATGGCGTCGCCCAGCAGCCGGCACACGGCGTGGGGGATGCGGGCCTGGCCGGCGACGGAGTCGGCGATCATCTCATTGGCCCGCCGCAGCAAGTGAGCCACACAACTTTGGTGCGTGGCGTTGGTGAAGCGGCGGTAGGGGGCCCAGCCGTCGCGGCAGATGATCCCCGAGTACTCCTCGCCCAGGGTCTTGGCGGCGGTGTCGAAGCCCCTGGCGCCGGGGCCCAGCGCGATGTCGTAGACGGTGACGGCGTCACCCACGAACACCCACAGCCACCCCCGCTCCCCGTCGATGCGCCATCCCGTCTCGTCGGGTGAGACCACAGGCGAGGCCCGCAGGGCGGCCACCAAGGCGTCGTAGGTGCCGTCGGCGTCGTCCGACAGGCGCAGGAGGGCACCGGTGATCCCCCCGGGGGTCACTGCCAGGCCCAGCTCGGCGAACAGCCGGGCAACCTTGACGGCCGACACGCCACAGCCGTAATGCAGCCACGCTGCCAGTGCCACCGCCTTGGGGCCGAGGGTGGTGCCGGCCGCCCCCAGGGCGTCGGAGCTCTGCTTCGGATGGCGGCCCCGTACCGAGCGTTTGCACGAGGCGCAGCGCCCCTTGGCCACCACGAACCGCCGGCGCACCACCGCTGCCACCAGCTCGTCTTGGAACTGCTCGGCCCAGTCGCGCAGCTCCAGCTCGGCACACCCGCAGTGCGGGCAGAGCTCGGGCAGCGGGGCCACGAGGTCCTCGTCGCAGTCCTCGGGCGGGCGCCGATGCCCGTGGCGGCCGTGCTCGGCACCGCTGCGCCGCCCCGCCCGCTTGCGCTCGGCATCGGGCGTGCGCCGGCCCTTGGAGAACGGCGCCGCCTGGTGCTTGGCCTCCCCGCAACGACGCGATACCCACGACAGCAAAGAGTCGGCGAGCGAGGCCGCCGGACCTCTTGGTGCCGATCACCCCCCCAGCGAAAGTCCGCTCACCGGGACCCCCAGGCCGATGGCCAAGGTGATCAGGCGGTCACGGCGCGCCCCTTCTAGCTCAGCATCTACCTGCTGCAGACTCACGCGATCTACTTCCTCATCCCCGAATCCGTCGTGCCCCCTCCACCAACGGAGGTTTCCACCATTGTCCATCCCTACGGAGGAGGACGTCCCACCCCCGGTGGTGGACATTGCCCAGGAGCGGCCAGGTCGTGGTCCGCTCCGGCCCCCGCCCCGCCGGGCCTGGCGGCGGCGGCCCTCGAAGACCAGTATCGGGACCGGGCCGTGCTGGTGGGCGGGTTGGGCGAGGACACGCCGCTTTGTGCGGCGCCGGGCCGAGGGGCGCCCGAGCTAGGAGGTTCTGGCGCGGCCAGCGACGCCTGTTCACGGGCGACTTTGCGCTGGGTGACGTCTGCGACGCGTGGGATGTCATTAGGGTGCGGCTCGGCGAGAGGGACTACGCGGTGGTCGGAATCGCCCCGTCGGCGTAGCGGGACTCGTGCACCCGGTGGCGCTCCTGGTCGAGGTGGAACCTCCAGTAGGCATCGAAGTCGCCGTTGCAGCGGACAGCTCGTAGCTTCAGGACGGCTTCGGCGCCAACCACGCTCCAGCGGGCCCCGGTGATGTCCATCCGGTCCTTGACCAGGTGGCGACAGGCGCCCTCGATCACGCCGGTGGCGATGGGCCATCCGGCAGCCAGCGCCGTCGGGTAGTCCAGGTAGGGGGCCTTGTTGGTGAGGTAGCGGGCAGCGTCGTCGGCCTTCTTGCGCTTGGTGGCGGCGAGCCCGGCCGTGGTGGCCCGGCGACGGATGCCGGCGGCGACGTCGCCGACCCTTCCTTCCAGCACGGCCAGGGCCCGGTCGTGCACCCAAGCCTCGGCGGCGGAGTCGCCCTCTCTGAAGAAGCACCACGCCGCCCCCCACAGGTGCTCCAGCACGTGGATGAGGTCGACCACGACGGCCACGGAAACCTTGCGGCGAGCGGCCTCGGCCTGGATGCGGTCGATCTGGTGGTTGTTGCCGTCCACCAGCGCCACCCACCGCCGCTGCTGGCCCGGATCCCGGCGCTGCGCCTCGTCGAAGACCCGGCCCACCACCTCGGCCGCGTCCTCGGCCACGCTGGCCGTCAGCCACTTGGCCTTGGCCCGGGGCGCCGATGGCTTGTCCCGGTCCGAAGCCAGCACGTCGGTAGCGGTGCGGGGCTCGGGCGCCAGGTCGTAGACGGCGCCGACGGTGGCCATGCGCTTGCGGTTGGGCTTCTCGCCCTTGGACAGGCGGCCCTTGAGCTTGGTCGTGGCACCCGCCGCCGCCCGCTCGGTGGCCGCTCGCAGCGAGCCGGGGCGCATGACGATGCCCTTGCCGTCGGCGGAGATGACCAGCACGTCGCCGTCCTCGGCCCCCTCCCGCCCGACCGCCTCGTAGAAGGCCTCGACGTCGGCGGCCGAGCGGGCGGCCAGCTCCTCCACCTGGCGCTTGCCCACCCGGGTGGCGGTGGCGCGTTCAACGGCGCCGGCTGCCTCCTCGAACGAGCCCCGGGACGCCTCGACCGCCGCCAGGCGGCGCAGTCCGTGGGAGTGGCGCTCGGTCGGCAGGTTCAGGGCACCATCGGCGGGGTGCAGGTTCGCCTCGCCCTTGCGCCGGTAGGCGATCCGTCCGAGCGTGACCTGCCCGAAGACGGTGGCCAGGGGCCGGCGGTGGCCGTCCTCGGCGTAGTGCCGGGCGACGCCGTCGGCTCCCACCACCTCGGGGAGGCGCACCTCCCGCTCGGCCCGCAGGTCCAGGTGGTCCTGGTAGAGCTGGCGCAGCAGCTCCCGGCCCCTGGCCCCGAGCTCGGTCTCCAGCTCGGCGTGGGTGAGCCCGGCCGCTGCCTCGCCGCCGAGGAAGCCGACGACCACGTCGAACTCCGATCGGGCTCGTGCGAACGCCGGCGAGTCATCCGTCCCCGTCATCGTCTCCTCCTGCTGGCGGCGGACGCTGTCGCCTTCCCCTACAGCCTTCACGCTGTAGGGTGGCGCAGCGCGGACCGTCCGCCACCGCAGCGAGAGGGGGGCCGATGGCCAAGCCCGACCCGCACCAGCGCCCGTGGGCGGCGACCCGCCGAGGGCTCGCCGAGGAACTGGGCAAGATCGACGGGGTCCTGCCCGGCAGCGTGGTGGTCCGCCGCATGCGCTGCGGCAAGGCGGGCTGCGCCTGCAAGGCCGATCCGCCCGCCCTCCACGGCCCCTACACCCAGTGGACCCGGACGGTGGCCGGCAAGACCGTCACCCGCTTCCTGAGCGACGACGAGCTAGCCCGCTACCAGCCGTGGTTCGACAACGCCCGGCGGCTAAAAGACCTCGTCGCCAAGCTCGAGATCCTCTCGGCGCGTGCCTTCGACGCCGAGCGTCAGGCCACCTCGAAGAGCCCCGCCAGTCGCAGGGGTCATCGCTCCGGCTGACAACTTCA
>DASSMA010000023.1:0-37849 GCA_035689115.1 Acidimicrobiales bacterium | reverse complement strand
TTGACAACTGAGCACCGGTTTCCGGTGGCCATAGCGGCGGTGTTACACCCGTTCCCATCCCGAACACGGAAGTTAAGCCCGCCAGCGCCGATGGTACTTGGGGGGATTCCCCCTGGGAGAGTAGGTCGCCGCCGGAATAATTCGATCGAAGCCCCCGCCGAGGCGGGGGCTTCGTGCTGTCCAGGCTAGCCTCGGGGCATGCCGGGTCGGGGACCGCGGACCTCCCCGCCGCCGGAAGGCTGGAACGGGGCTGCTGACGGCCGAGGGAAGCCACCCTCGGCAGCGTCGGCGCGTCCGAAGCCTGGGCGGGGCAAGCCGGCGGGCGCCGGCCGGGGAGGCGGCGCAACCCGGTCCTCGCGGGCCCCCGATGCGGCGGCGGGCAGCACCCGGTACGAGCGGGGCTCCAGGGCCGGTTCTGGCGGGGGCCGCTCCGGCGGGACGGGAACGGCTCGAGCCGGCACCGGTGGCCGCACCGGCGGAGGCGCCGCCCGCACCAGCGGCGTTGGAGCCCGCACCGGCGGGGGAGCGGCGCACCCCGGCGGCGGCGGCGCGCCCGATCGGCGGCGGAGCGGCGGCGGCAAGCCGGAGGGCGGCGGCCGCTCGCCCGCCGGCGGTGGGCGGCCGTCGCGCTCGGCCGGTGGCGACTGGCCGCCCAAGAAGCCGGCGACGGCTCGCGCTCGGGGTGGGCAGGGTGGGGCGGGGTATGCCGGCACGTCGGCGGCGGGCGGCGCCCGTGCTGGACGGGGCGAGAACGGCGACGCCGGCGCGTCGGGGACCGGTCGCCGGTCGGCCCCGGGCGGTCCTCGTCCCGTGCCCAAGAACCAGGGTGGTTGGAGCAGGGCGGGGGCCGTAGGGCGAGCCGGTCCGCCTCGGCCGTCGCGCCCAGCGGCCGCTGAGGCGGGCGACGGGCCGACGGCTCGCCGGCCGCCCTCGGGCGGGACCCGTGGTGGGACGGCGGACGGCGCACCGTGGAGCAGCCGATCTGGCGGGAACCACCGCACGACCCAGCCGAGCGGCGGCGGACAGGGAGCCCAAGGTGCCAGCCGGCAGCGGAACTGGGAAGGCGGCCCGGGCGGGGGCCGGCCGGCGCCGGCCGGCGGCCGTTCGGGAGGATGGCGAGGCGAGCCGGCTCGGGGTGGCCGCCCGGGCCCCACCACCGGAGAGAGGCCGCCTCGCACGGGAGGCGGCCCGGCATCGGGCCCGGCCCGGCGCGACCGTGGAGGGCCAGCGAGTCCCCGACCGGAGCGCCGGGGCGACCGCGCGACCCCAGCACCCGGCATCACGGGCGCGGCCAGGGACGCGGTCGTCCGGGGCCGGACAGGAGGTTCCCGGTTCGACCAGCAGCTCCCTCGGGGACTCCGGGGAAGCGTGGCCCGCAAGGGCGCCCGCCTGGTCGTGAGCCCCGACGACCGCGCCCGCCCGACCAGCCGGCAGGGAGGCGAGCCGCCGGCGTGGGAGCCCGAGGTGTGGGTGGAGGAGCACGCCGCTCCGGCAGCGGCACCGGAGGGCCGGCGGGCCGAGGGCCGCCCGGACCGCACGGTGCCGGCCCCCGTCCACGACGAGTTGCGCCAGGCGGTGGGGTCCCGCCGGGCGGAAGCGGCCGATCGGCGCATGGCGGAGGCGGTCACGGCCTACGAGCGCGACCGCTACCGGGACGCGCTGCGCCTCCTCAAGCCGCTGGCCGAGGCGGCCCCGACGGCGCCAGCGGTCCGGGAGCTGTACGGCCTCACCCTCTACCGCCTGGGGCGGTGGGCGGCAGCCATCAAGGAGCTCGAGGCGTTCCATGCCCTCACCGGCTCCTACGACCAGCACCCCGTCCTGGCCGACTGCCACCGGGCGGCCGGGCACCGCAGGGAGGTGGAGCGGGTCTGGGAGGAGTTGCGCCGGGCGTCACCGCCCGCCGGGGTGCTGGCCGAGGGCCGCATCGTGGTCGCCGCCACCCGGGCGGACGCCGGCGACCTCGCGGGCGCCATCGAGCTGCTCGAGCGCAGCCGGGCAAAGGTGAGGTCACCCCGGCTGGACCACCTCCGCCAGTGGTACGCCCTGGCCGATCTCTACGAGCGGGCCGGCGACGTGCCGCGGGCGAGGGCGCTGTTCCGATCCGTCCTCGACCACGACCCGAGCCTGTTCGACACGGCCGAGCGGATCAGCGCCCTGGGCGGCTGAGGGCTCGCGTCACGTCGCCAGACCGACCACCGGTCTGGTGAGCGCCCTCGTCGGGTAGCTGCGGGTCGCGCCCGACTCGTACAGCCAGGCCGCCCCGTCGGCGGCGGTGAGGCGGTAGCCGCCGGCTGCGGTGGCGGCGATGCCCACCACCGGCGCGGCCAGGGCGGCGCCGCCCCGCGACCCCTGGAAGGTGGCGTCGCCGAAGCCGAAGATGCCGCCGTCCCTGGCTACCAGCCAGTAGCCGTCGCCGGAGGGGCTGGCGGCCAGGCCCACCACCGGCTGGTTGAGCCGGATCGCCCCCGTGGAGCCGCGGAAGGCGGCGTCGCCGAAGGCGAAGACGCCGCCGTCGGACGCCACCAGCCAGTAGCCCTGGCCCGAGGGGGTCGCCGCCATCCCGACGATGGGCTGGTTGAGCCGGATGGCGCCCGTCGACCCGTGGAAGGCAGCGTCGCCGAAGCTGAAGACGCCGCCGTCCCTGGCCACCAGCCAGTAGCCCCGTCCCGACGGGGTCGCCGCCATGCCGACCACCGGCTGGTTGAGCCGGATGGCCCCGGTGGACCCGTGGAAGGCGGCCCCTTCGCAGGCGAAGACGCCGCCGTCAGCGGCGACCTGCCACCACGGGGACGGGCTGGCTCCGCCGAGGGCGAAGGGCGCCGCGTAGTAGGCCTGCGCGGTAGCCCGCAGGTACCCCCCGTCGTCGTCGCCGACGGTCGCCCTGGTTCGCGTGCAAACCGTGCCGGTGCTCGACCCGTCGGTGTTGCACACCGGCGGAGGGTTCGTGACGCCGTCGCCCTGGTCGTCGGTGTAGTGGGTCCCACCTGCGTCGCCCCGGCCGAACAGCACGCCGGTGACGCCGGCCGCCACCAGCTCGCCGGGATGGGCGAGGAAGTACTCCACCCGGTTGTCCTGGTAGTGGCCGTCGGTGTTGTTCTCGCTGAGCATCACCTGGTTGCCGATCGGCACCTGCCACACCATGACCTGCTCGGCGGTGGCATCGGCGACTCCGCGCACGTAGGTCTCCCACCGGCTGAAGTTCGGCACGGTGCGGTTGTCGCGGTCCCAGTAGGCGTCACGGCCCTCGACGGCGCTGAAGTAACCGGCGTCCAGGACGGCGACATCGGTGAACACCAGGTCGTAGCGGGGCGTGCCGGGGTCGCCGGCCGGGGAGGCGCCGGCGGCGGCGGCGAACGCCCCGGCCCTGGACCCGAGGGCAGCGGCGTCGACCGCCGGGTCGGTCGACGTGGCGACGTCCACCAGCGTCGACCACGGGCTCACGTGGAAGGCGAGCAGCACGTTCGGGGCGTAGACGTCCCGCAGGTGGGCGAGCGCCAGGCTGAACCCCCGGAAGGTGTCGGGGAAGCCGGCGGCGCCGGGGTAGCCGGAGCGCCCGACGGCAGCCCGGAGCAGGGACGGGTCGTTCCCGGTGCCGGTGCAGTGGCCGTAGCACAGCGCCGGGTTGAGGACGGCGTGCTGGGCGAAGCCCGACAGGTCCGGCTCGACGTGGACGATCGCCGTGCCGCCGAACCCGGCCACGCCGCCCGACGTCCCCGGCCCGAGCCGCTGCATCAGGGTGGCGAAGTCGGCGTAGTAGGCGGCCATCGTCGGCGCCGAGTCGAGGTTCGCCAGGTCGCGCTCGTCCTCGTCGCACGCGCCGCACGGCCCGTTGCTCTGCTGGAGCTGGTAGTAGCTGAACACGGGGATGTAGCCGCGGGCCGACGCGCCCTGGGCGTAGTGCAACGGGTAGGTGGCCTCGTCGTTCCAGCCCTGCCACCCCTCGCCCGTGTTCACGCCGCCCGCCAGGTAGGCGTAGGCGTAGTCCCACGGCACGCCCGACGCCGGGAGCCACCCGTAGAGGCCGCCGCCGTCCGGCTGGGCGGCAAGCCCCAGTCCCAGGTGACCGGGAAGGGCGACGAGGCGGGCGGCCCGGGCTGACGCGGCGTCGGCCGCCGCCGGCCGCGACGCGGCGCTCGGAAGGATGACGGCCAGCACGGTGGCCAGGACGGCGGTCAGCAACCTCACTCGGACGCCTGCCGGTCTCATCGGATCCGCTGGTCGTACATCTCCTGCCATCTTCCCACCGTGGTCGAGCGAGAACCCGTCGCCGGCCTGACTGTCGCACCCCCCTGTCATGCTGAACGACACACGCACTTCCCCCGTGCACAACCCATTCCGTGAGGAGAAGTGTGGTGACGAACGTGGTGGTCCTGCGGGGTCGGTTGACCCGCCCCGCCGCAATGCGGGTCCTGCCCTCCGGCGACCAGTTGCTGGCGCTCGAGGTCTCGATCCCGAGGGAGGGAGACCGCGCCGAGTCGGCCCCGGTGGTGTGGACGGGGGCGCCGGCGTCGGCGCTCGCCCTCGACGTGGGCGACGAGGTGGTCGTCGTCGGTCGCGTGCGCCGGCGGTTCTTCCGCGCCCGCGGGTCCACCCAGAGCCGCACCGAGGTCGTGGCCGACGTGGTGGTGCCGGCGGCGCAGGGCCGGCGGGTGAAGTCGGCCCTGGCCAGGGCGGCCGCCCGCCTCGAGCCGACCGGGTGACGAACCGTGCGGCCCTCAGTCGAGCGAGCGGAACACCATGCCCGTGCGGGGCTTGGGGGTGAAGTAGGTCGTCTTCGGGGGCATCCGGGCGGCACCACGGCCCACGTCGACGATCTGCGCCACGGTGGCCGGCCGCACCAGCAGGGCGGCCTGGGCCCGCCCGCTCCGGACCTCGGCCACGCTCTCGTCCACGCCGTGCTGATAGGCGAGGCCATGCGGGGGCAACGAGGCCAGGGCGACGTCCAGGCGGCTGGTGTCGAGCGCATGCTCGCTGGCCGCCTCGGTGGCGGCCGTCGGGTGGAGAAGCCACGCGCCGGCCGTGCTGACGGCGCCGAGCGACCGCGTCCGGTCCATGAGGGCTGGAAGCTCGGCGGGCTCGGCGTCCACCCGCTCCACGTCGAAGTAGGCGGCCAGCGCCCCCAGCAGGTCGAAGCCGTCCGGCAGTCCCGACACGAGGCGGTGGGTGGGTGCCACCGACAACTGGTCCTCGCTCGCCGCCACCACCCAGGCCAGCACCTCGTCGCACCCGGGCGGGGCGTCGCCGGCGGCCCGTCGCTCGTCGCGGTAGGCGAGGGCCGTCTCGTAGCGGTGGTGGCCGTCGGCGATGATCGCCGGCACAGAGCCCACCGCCGCCTCGATCGCCTCCAGCACGGCCGGCTGCGTCACCCGCCAGAGCCGGTGGTGCACGCCGTCGTCGTCGGTGCCCCGAGCGTCGGGCGGCGACGACAGCTCGCACAGCTCGGCCAGGCCGGCGCCGGTGGAGAGCGCCCAGATCGGCGAGAGATTGGCCCGGGTGGCGCGCAGCAGGTCGAGGCGGTCGGCGCGGGCCTTGGGCGTGGTGTGCTCGTGGGCCAGCACCTCGCCCTGGTCGAGGGGTGTCAGCTCGAGGGCGCCCAGCACGCCGGCGGTCTGGCGGGGCTGGCCGGCGGCGTCGTGGTAGCCCATCCGGTACACGTAGAACGACGGGGTGTCGTCGGTGGCCAGCACGCCGTCGGCTCGCCATTGCTGCCAGAGGCCGGCCGCCACCTGGTAGCGGTTCCTTGCCCCCTCGTCGGCCGGCAGCTCCAGGTGCACCGCGTTGTAGGGGCTGCGCTCGGCCAGCATCCGCCGCTCGTCGGCGGTGATGACGTCGTAGGGGGGCGCCAGCACGTCGTCGAGACGGCCGTCGGGCGCGGCGTAGCGAACCCCGGGGAACGGGCGGAAGCTGGGCACCGCGCATGGCTAGCACACCGCCGGCCGCCCCTCTCGGGGGGGCGTGCGGAACCGGCGGTTTGTTGCTTGCCGCCCGGCTGTGCGCACGATGGCCGCTGTGACCTGGGCCCTCGACCTCGACGGCGTGTTGTGGCGCGGCGACCGGCCCGTTCCCGGATCGGCGGGGGCGGTCGCCGCCCTGCGGGCCGGCGGGGAGCGGCTCGTGTTCCTCACCAACAACTCCTACAGCCGGGTCGACGCCTTCGTGGCCAAGCTCGAGCGCTGCGGCGTGCGGGCGTCCGCCGACGAGATCATCACCTCCGGCCAGGCCGCCGCCTCGATGCTGGAGCCGGGCACCACCGCCCTCGTGTGCGCCGGGCCGGGCGTGGTGGAGGCCCTGGAGGCGGTGGGCGTGGTGCCCGTGCACGAGGGCTCGGCCGACGCCGTGGTGGTGGGCTGGCACGCCGAGTTCGACTACAGCCGGCTCACCGCCGCCGTCTCCGCCGTGCTGGGCGGGGCCCGGCTGGTGGGCACCAACGACGACGCCACCTACCCCACGGCCGACGGTCTCATCCCGGGCGGCGGGTCGCTGCTGGCGGCCGTCGCCTACGCCAGCGGCACCACGCCGGCGGTGGCGGGCAAGCCAAACGCCGCCATGGTGGCCCTGGTCTCCGCGCGGGTGGGCCCGGTGGCGGTCATGGTCGGCGACCGGCCCGACACCGACGGGCTCCTGGCGCGGGAGCTGGGTGCCCGGTACGGGCTCGTCCTGAGCGGGGTCACCACCGACGCCGACCTGCCGGTCGAGCCAGAGCCCGACCTGGTGGCCCCCGACCTGGCGTCGGTCGTCGGTGCCTGGGCCGGGCTACGGGCTCAGGAGTAGCGCCAGGGCGTCGGCGCAGGACCGGCCCGGCGCTCCGGCTCCCCCGAGGCGCGCAGCACGAGCCCTACCAGCACGCCGAAGGCGAACCCGCCCACGTGGGCGACCCAGGCCACTCCCTCGTTGGGATTGATGAAGAACTGGGTCACCAGCCAGATGCCGAGCAGCCACTTGGCGGCGATGTCGCGGAACAGCACGATGTAGCCGAGGAAGATCAAGGAGCGGATGCGCACGTTCGGCCAGAGCACGAAGTAGGCGCCCATCACGCCGGCGATGGCACCGGAGGCGCCCACGATGGGCACGGTGCTCGACGGCTGGCCCAGGATGTGGGCGCCGGTGGCCACCATGCCCGCGGCCAGGTAGAACGCCAGGTACCCCACCTTGCCCATGCGGTCCTCGACGTTGTTGCCGAAGATCCACAGGAACAGCATGTTTCCTGCCAGGTGCAGCCAGCTGCCGTGCATGAACATGGTGAAGAGCAGGGCGAGATAGACCCGTTTGCCGGGGAACTCGGCCGGCGTGGTGGGGTGGGCCTCGCAGGCGGTCTTGTCCTGCGGCGGGCCGAAGGTGTCGAAGACCTCCTCTTTCGACAGCGGCCGGGCCTTCACCACCTCGCAGGGAATCGCCGCCGTCCGCACCGTGAAGGCGTCGCTGTCGGTGCGCCGGCCCGCTCCCTGGACGAGGATCCACACCGCCACACAGGCGATGATGAGCACCACCGTGAGCACTGGCGCGGTGGCGGTCGGGTTCTCGTCCTTGAGGGGGATCACGGGCCGGGCCACGCTACCTGCCAGCCGGAGCGTCGCCGCACCGTCCTAGACTCGGCTCATGGCCGACGACGACCTGCTGCGCCGGTACGTCGAGGCCGGCATCGCCCTCACCCAGCTCACCCGCGTCCGGGCGGAGGCAATCGTGAGGGAACTGGTGAAGCTGGGCGACGTCCAGCGCGAGCAGACCCAGGACCGGGTCGACGAGTTGCTCGACTGGGGGCGCAAGAGCACCGAGACGCTGGTCGAGGTGGTGCGCAAGGAGGTCGGCGACCAGCTGACGGCGATGGGCTTCGCCACCAAGGACGAGGTCGAGCGCCTGCGGGCCCGGTTCGACTCCTGGATGGGCAAGGCTCCGGCCGGGAAGAGGGGCGACGCCGCCTCCGAGGCGGCGCCGGCGGCGGATCCCGCACCGCCGCCCACCCCGAAGCCCCCCGGGACCGCCGAGGCCAAGAAGGCGGGCGGGGCCACCAAGGCGCCGGCGGCGAAGGCGAGCGCCGCCAAGGCGACCCCTGCCACCAAGGCGGCCACCGCCGCCAAGGCCCCCGCTACCAAGGGCGCGGCCAAGGCGGCCGCCCCCAAGGGCGCGGCCAAGGCGAAGGCCGCCAAGACCGGCGCCGGCGAGGCGACGCCCGCCGCCAAGGCGGCTGGGCCCAGGGCCCCGGCCGCCAAGGCGAGCGCCACGAAGGGGACCAAGGCCAGCACGGCCGCTCCCCGCCCAGCCGCACGCCGGCGGAAGGACGCCGGGTCGGAGCCCGGCGCCGGCGGGTCGGCCGGCCCGGGCGGGGCCACCTGAACCATGGGCTGGCCACGGGCGTCGAGCCGCCCGCCGACCGGCCCCCGCCTGCGAGGACGGCGCTGAGCACTCGCCGGCGTCTCGACGCCGAATTGGTGCGGCGGGGGCTGGTCCCGAGCCGCGAGCAGGCCCACCGCCGGGTCACCGAGGGCCGCGTGCTCGTCGGCGGAGCGCCGGCCGACAAGCCGTCGCGCCTGGTCGCGGCGGGGGAGCCGGTGGAGGTCCTGGGGCCGCCGCCGCGGTTCGTGGGCCGGGGCGGCGAGAAGCTGGACGCCGCCCTCGACCGCTTCGCTGTCCCCGTGGCCGGGCGCGCCGCGCTCGACGCCGGCGCGTCCACCGGCGGGTTCACCGACTGCCTCCTCCAGCGGGGCGCGGCGTCGGTGCTGGCCGTCGACGTCGGCACCGGCCAGCTGCACGAGCGGCTGCGGGCCGACCCGAGGGTCACCGTCCTCGACCGCACCAACGTGCGGTCCCTGGTGCTCGGAGAACCGGTCGCGCTGGTGGTGGCCGACCTGTCGTTCATCTCGCTGCGGGTGGTGGTACCCGCCCTGCTGGGGCCGAACGCGGAGCCCGGCGCCGACGCCGTCGTGCTGGTCAAGCCGCAGTTCGAGGCCGGCCGGGCGGAGGCGAGCAAGGGGCGCGGCGTCGTCCGCGACCCCGGCGTGTGGCGGCGTGTGCTGGAGGAGGTGCGCTCCGCCATCGAGGGTTGCGGAGCCGCCATGATGGGGGCGATGGTCTCGCCCCTCACGGGGGCCGACGGCAACGTCGAGTTCCTTCTCCACGCCCGGGCCCACCACGGCGGACCGGTGGCTCCCGTCGACCTCGACGCGGTGGTCGCCGCCGCACAGGACCGCTGATGGCCACGGTCGCCCTCGTTCCCCACCGCCTCCGGCCCGAGGCCCTCCAGCTGGCCGGGGAGGCCATCGCCTGGCTGGAGGCCCACGACCACGAGGTGCGCGTCCCCGACGAGGACGCCCGCACCGACCACCTGCGCCACTACGCGTGCCCGGCGCCGAAGCTGGCCACCGACCTCGACCTGGCGGTGAGCCTGGGCGGCGACGGCACCATGCTCCGCACGGTCGACCTGGTGGTCAACGCCGGCGTGCCGGTGATGGGCGTGAACGTCGGCCACCTCGGCTACCTCACCGAGGTCGAGCCCGACGGCCTGGCCGCCGCCCTCGAGCGCTACATGGCGGGCGAGTTCCGCGTCGAGGACCGCATGTCGCTCGAAGTGGAGGTGCACGCCGGCGGGTCCACCGAGGTGTGCGTGTGCCTCAACGAGGCGGTGCTCGAGAAGACGGTGTCGGGTCACACCATCCGGGTGGCCGCCCACCTCAACGGCCGGCTCTTCACCACCTACGCGGCCGACGGCCTCATCGTCTCGACGCCCACCGGGTCGACGGCCTACAACCTGTCGGCTCGGGGCCCGATCGTCTCGCCCACCCACCGGGCCATCGTCCTCACGCCGGTCTCGCCCCACGGGCTGTTCGACCGCTCGCTGGTGCTCGGCGCCGGCGAGTCGATCCGGCTCCACGTGCTCGAGGGCCGCACCGCCGCCCTCGTGCTCGACGGGCGGGACCACGGCACCCTGGCGCCCGGCGACACGGTCTCCGTCCGGGCCGGCACCCACGACGCCCGGTTCGTCACCTTCGCCGACCGCGACTTCCACCAGATCCTCCAGGCCAAGTTCGGACTGGGTCGGTGACGCTCACCGAGCTGGCCATCCGGGATCTCGGCGTGATCGCCGACCTCCGCGTCACTCTCGGCGGCGGCCTCACCGCCGTCACCGGCGAGACCGGGGCGGGCAAGACGATGCTGGTCGAGGCCATCGAGCTGCTCGTGGGCGGCCGGGCCGACGGCACCGTGGTGCGGTCGGGCGCCGCCGAGGCGTGGGTGGAGGGCCGGTTCGTGGGCAGCGACGACGAGGTGGTCCTGGCCCGGGTGGTGCCGGCCACCGGCCGGTCGCGTGCCTACGTCGACGGCCGGATGGCCCCCGTGGGCGCTCTCGCCGAGGCGGCCGCCTCCCTCGTCGACCTCTACGGGCAGCACGCCCACCAGTCGCTGCTCGGCGCCGCCGCCCAGCGGGCGGCCCTCGACGCCTGGGCCGGCGTCGACCACTCGCCCGTCACCGAGGCCAGGCGCCGCCTGCGGGAGCTGGACGCGGCGCTGGCGGAGCTGGGCGGCGACGAGCGCAGCCGGGCCCGGGAGGCGGAGCTGGCCCGCTTCCAGCTCGCCGAGCTCGACGGCGCCGGGCTCGCCGACGCCGACGAGGACGAGGCCCTGGAGGCCGAGGAGGACCGGTTGGCCGACATGGCTGCGGCCCGCGAGGCGGCGGCCCGGGCGTCCATGCTGCTGGCCGGCGACGACGGCTGGACCGACGCGCTGGGCGAGGCGGTCTCGGCGGTGGCCGGGCGGCCGGCGCTGGTCGACCTCGAGTCACGGCTGCGGTCGCTGGCGGCCGAGGCGGCCGACGTGGCCGGCGAGCTGCGCCAGGCGGCCGAGGGCCTGGAGGACGACCCCGGGCGGCTGGCCGCCGTGCGGGCCCGGCGGCGGCTGCTGCGCGAGCTGCGCCGCAAGTACGGCGACACGCTGGCCGACGTGATGGCGTTCGCCGTGCAGACCCGAGCCCGTCTCGACGAGTTGGAGCACCACGCCGAGCGGGCCGCCGCCCTGGAGGACGACCGGCGGGCGGCGGCCGCCCGGGTGGCCGAGGCCGAGGCGATGGTCGGCCGGGTGCGCCGCGAGGCGGCGCCCCGCCTGGCGGCCGAGGCGGAGGCCCACCTGCGCACGCTGGCCCTGCCCCACGCCCGCCTCGAGGTGCGCGTCGGCGCCGGCCCGGGCGACGACGTCACCTTCCTGCTCGCCGCCAACCCCGGCGAGGACCCCCTGCCGCTGGCCAAGGTGGCGTCGGGCGGCGAGCTGGCCCGCACGATGCTCGCCCTGCGCCTTGCCCTCGACGCCGGCGGTCCCGACGCCTCGCCGTCCACCCTGGTGTTCGACGAGGTCGACGCCGGCATCGGCGGCGAGGCGGCGCTGGCCGTGGGCCGGCGCCTGGCCGCCCTGGCCGCCGGCGGGCGCCAGGTGCTGGTGGTCACCCACCTGCCGCAGGTCGCCGCCTTCGCCGACCACCAGCTGGCCGTCCGGAAGGTCGAGCGCGACGGCCGGGCGGTGGCCGAGGTGGAAGCGGTCGACGGCGACGCCCGGGTGGTGGAGCTGTCGCGGATGCTGTCGGGCCATCCCAAGAGCGCGGCGGCGCGGGGCCATGCGGAGGAGCTCCTGGCCTCCGCCGCCCGGGACCGGGGGCGCTGATGGCCCGGCGGGTCGCCTCGGCGGAGATCGTGGTCGGCACCGCGCGCGTCGGGCGTCGCACCAAGGACCTCGTGAAGCGGCTGGCGCCCGGCGACGTGGCCGTCATCGACCACGAGGACCTCGACCGGGTCGCCGCCGAGGCGCTGGTACGGGCGGGCGTCAGCGCGGTGGTGAACGCGTCGGCCTCCCTCTCCGGCCGCTATCCCAACAGCGGGCCGCTGGTGCTGGCCGAGGCGCGGGTGCCGCTGGTCGACTCGGTGGGCAGCCAGGTGATGGACCTGGTCGACGAGGGCGACGAGCTGCGGATCGAGGGCGGCGAGGTGTGGGTCGCCGGCGCCATCGTGGGGCAGGGCGTGCGCCAGGACGAGGAGTCACTGCGCCAGGACTACGAGGCGGCCAAGGAGGCCATGGGCGCCGCCCTCCAGAAGTTCGCCGCCAACACCCTCGAGTTCCTGCGCCACGAGCACGACATCGTGCTCGACCCGCCCGTCCTCCCGGACCTGCGGGTCGACCTGCGGGGCCGCCACGTGCTGATCGTGGTCCGGGGCTTCGACTACCGCGAGGACCTCGCCCACCTGCGTAGCTACGTCCGGGAGATCAAGCCGGTCCTGCTGGCCGTCGACGGTGGCGCCGATGCCCTCCTCGAGCTGGGGCTGTGCCCCGACATCATCCTGGGCGACTTCGACTCGGTGAGCGACGCCGCCCTCGGCTGCGGCGCCGAGCTGATCGTGCACGGCTACAAGGACGGCGAGGCGCCCGGCGCCCTGCGGCTCGAGGACCTGGGCCTGCGCTACGTCACGTACTCGCCCACCGGCACCAGCGAGGACGCGGCCATGCTGCTCGCCTACGAGAAGGGCGCCGACCTGATCGTGGCCGTGGGCACCCACGTGTCGATGGTGGAGTTCCTGGACAAGGGCCGGGCCGGCATGGCCTCCACCTTCCTCACCCGCCTGAAGGTGGGCCAGCTCCTGGTGGACGCCAAGGGCGTGAGCAAGCTCTACCAGAGCCGCATCCGCAAGGGCGACCTCATGTTCTTCCTCCTCGCCGCCATGCTGTGCTTCGTGGTGGTGTTCGTGGCGGTGTTCCCGCGCGTCTTCCTGGAGAGCTTCTGGCTGCTCGTCCGCGAGGCGTGGCGCTCCGTCACGCATTGAGGCCATGATCAACTTCCGCTTCCATCTGGTGTCGCTCACGGCGGTGTTCCTCGCCCTGTGCATCGGCATCGCGGTGGGTGCCGCCGTGGTCGACCAGGCCACCGTCGACTTCCTGGAGACGCGGCTCAAGGGGGTCGAGGCCCGCCTCGACTCCACCGACTCCCAGAACACCCAGCTGCGGGCCCAGCTCCAGCGCTGGGACGCCTTCGCCGAGCAGTCGCGCGACGACACGCTGGCCGGCCGGCTGGCCGGCGTGCCGGTGCTGGTGCTGGCCACGCGCGGCATGGACCGCCGGCCGATTGACGACTTCCGCCAGTCGCTGGCCGCCGCCGGCGCCACCCTCACCGGCACCGTGTGGTTCACGTCGAAGCTCCAGCTGGGCAAGGTGGAGGACGCCGCCGCCCTGGCCGAGCTGCTCGGCGTCGACCCCGCCGGCGCCGACCCCGTCCGCCGGTCCATGGTGAACCTGCTGTCGGCCGAGCTGGCCGGGCAGTCGCAGAGCAGCGGCCTCCTGGGCCGGCTGCGCGACGGCGCCTTCGTGGAGGTCGAGAGCCCGGCCGGCACCGCCGTCGACCCCACCGCCCCGCCCCCTGCCGGCACCCTCTTCGTCGTGGCGTCCGACGCCGGGGCGGTGGTGGCCAACGAGCTGCTGGCCCAGCCCCTCGCCTCCCAGCTGGCCCAGACGGCGCGGGGCCGGGTGCTGGCCGTCGAGCCCGGTCACGACGCCGACGGCCCCCGCCGCCCCGCCCGGCGGGCGCTGTTCGTGGGGCCCCTCCGGGCCGACAACCAGGTGTCGCCGCTGCTCTCCACCGTTGACGACCTCGAGGACGTGCGCGGCCGCTTCGCCGCCGTCTACGCCCTGCGCGACCTCGGTGCCGGCAAGGTCGGCCACTACGGCGTGGGCCCCGGCGCCACCCGGCTGGTGCCGGAGGCCACCGGGTGACGGCGGCAACGCCAGCCACCGCACCCTCTGTCGCCGCCGCCCGACTGGGTCGCTCCACCCTGGCCGTGTCCGGGTGGAACGCCGTGTCGCGCGCCTCGGGGTTCGCGCGGGTGCTGGTGGTGGGCGCGGCGCTGGGCGCCACCTTCCTCGGCAACACCTACCAGAGCGCCAACCTGGTCTCCACGGTCACCTTCGAGCTGCTGGCCGCCGGCCTGCTGTCGGCGCCGCTGGTGCCCGCCTTCGTGGGGCTGCTCGACCGGGGCGATGAGGCGGCCGCCCACCGGCTGGCGAGCACCCTCCTCGGCCTCAGCCTGGGCGCCCTCGGCGCGCTCACGCTGGTGATGGCGGTCGGCGGGCGGTGGGTGATGGAGCTGCTCACGGCGGGCGTCGACCAGCCCGGCGTGCGGGCCGCCGAGGTGCGGCTCGGCGCGTTCCTCCTGTGGTTCTTCCTCCCGCAGATGCTGCTCTACGCCGCCGGCGCGGTGGCCACCGCCCTGCTCAACGCCCGCCGCCGCTTCGCCGCCGCCGCCTTCGCCCCCGTGGCCAACAACGTGGTGGTGATCGCCACGATGGCGGCCTTCCTCGCCGTCACCCCGACGGGCCGGAGGGGGCTCGAGCTGCCGCTGGCGTCGCGGCTGGTACTGGCCGTGGGCACCACGGCCGGCGTGCTGGCGATGGCCGCCGTGCCGGTGGTGGCCCTCGCCCGAGCCGGCAGCCGCCTGCGGCCCCGGGTCGACCTGGCCGCCCCCGGCCTGCGGTCGGTGGCCCGGATGGGGGCCTGGGGCGCCGTCCTGCTGGCCGCCGTCCAGGTGCTGGTCGGCGTCACCCTGGTGCTGGCCAACCGGGTGGAGGGCGGGGTGGTCGCCTACCAGATCGCCTTCACCTTCTTCCTGCTCCCGTTCGCCCTGGTGGCCCACCCGATCTTCACCACCCTCCACCCCCGCCTGTCGTCGGCCGCCCACGCCCGCCGCTGGGACGACTTCGGCGCCGACGTGGCCGCCGGCCTCGGGCGCACCCTGGTTCTGGTGGTGCCGTTCGCCGCCGTGCTCGCCGTGCTGGCCCGGCCGGCGCTGGACCTGGTGCGCCTCGGCGCCCTCGACGCCGGCGACGCCGGCCTGGTGGCGCGGGTGCTGGCCGCCTACGCGCTCGGGCTCGGCGGCTACGCCGCCTTCCAGCTCCTGGCCCGGGCGGCCACCGCCGCCGACCGGGCCCGGCTGGCGGCCGGCGTCGGCGTGGCGGTGGCGGCCGGCGGGACGCTGCTCATGGTGGCCGGCTCGCGGGCGGCGTCGGGCAGCGACCGGGTCGTGGCGCTCGGACTGGCCCACTCGGCCGCAATGACGGTGGGCGCCGTCGCCCTGCTGGTGCTGCTGCGCCGCTCGGTGGGCACGCCCGTGCGGGTGGGCGCCGCCGCCGGGCGGGCGGCGGCCGCCGGCCTGGCCGCTGCGGCGGCGGCGGCGGCCGGCGCCGGCCTGGCCCACGGCACCGGAAGGGCGGCCGCCCTGCTCGACCTCGGGGCCGGCGGCGTGCTCGGCGTGGCGGCGGCCGGCGCCGTGCTCTGGGCGCTGCGGGCGCCCGAGGTCGCCGCCCTCCTCGCCCGCGCCGGGGTGTCGCGGTGACGATGCCGGCGCCCGCCGAGCCGTCGGTGGTCGCCGTCGTCCCCGCCAAGGACCGAGCCGACTCGGTGGGCGCCACTGTCACCGCCCTCCGCTCGCTCCCGGCGGTCGGCGAGGTGGTGGTCGTCGACGACGGGTCCAGCGACGGCACGGCGGCCGCCGCTGCCGGCGCCGGCGCCCGCGTCGTCGCCCTCCGCACCAACGTGGGCAAGGGCGGCGCGGTGGGGGCGGGGCTGGCGGCGGCGCCGCACGCCGAGGTCTACCTGCTGGTGGACGCCGACCTGGGCGCCACGGCCCGGTCGGCCGGCGCCCTGCTCGACCCGGTGCTCGCCGGCGCCGCCGACATGGCCATCGCCGTGTTGCCGTCGGCCGGGCGCCGGGCCGGTTTCGGCGGCGTGCGCCGGCTGGCCGGCGCCGGCATCGAGCGGGCCACGGCCGGCGCCTTCCGGCCGCGGGCGCCGCTGTCCGGCCAGCGGGCGGTGCGGGGCGACCTCCTGCGGTCACTGCCGCTGGCCCACCGGTTCGGGCTCGAGACGGCGCTCAGCATCGACGCCGTGCGGGCGGGAGCGAGGGTCGTGGAGCTGGACCTGCCCATCGAGCACCGCCACACCGGGCGCTCCCTCGCCGGCTTCCGCCACCGGGCCACCCAGGGCGTCCACATCGCCCGGGCGCTGTGGCCCCGGCTCACCACCGTCCGCCAGCGGGCGGCGGCCGGCACCGGCCTGGCCGTCGTCGCCGGCCTCGCCGCCCGTCGCCTGATGAGGAGGGAGCGGCGGTGACGGTGCTCCTCGGGCTGGCCGCCGGCCTCCTGGTGGGCTGGCTGGTGTGGCTGCTCCTGCGGCCGGCGTGGAACGCCCCGGTGCTCCTGCGCCGCAACTGGCGGCACCTGGAGGTTCCCACCGCGGCGGGGATCGTCGTCCCGCTCACCGTGGTGGCCGTCGAGGCCGGCCGGCTGGTGGCCGGGGCGTCGGGTCCCGGGCCCCGCTCCCTCGTCGGTCCCCGCGCCTCGGTGGCCCTCCTCGTCGCCGGCATGGCCCTGCTCGGGCTGCTCGACGACCTGCTGGGCGGCGACGACGCCCGCGGCTTCCGCGGCCACCTCGGCGCGCTGGCCCAGGGCCGGCTCACCACCGGGGCGGTGAAGCTCTTCGGCGGGCTGGCGGTGGCGGTCGTGGCGGTGGCCGCCGGCCGCCCGGGTCAGCCGGCGGCCCGGCTGGTGGCCGACGCCGCCCTGGTGGCCCTGGCCGCCAACCTGGGCAACCTGTTCGACCGCCGGCCCGGCCGGGTGGCCAAGGCGGCGCTGGTCGCCTTCACCGTGCTCGTGGTGGGCACCGCCGCCCGAGCCGTGCTGGCGCCCGTCGCGGTGGCGGTGGGGGCGGCGGCCGCCCTGCTGGTCGACGACCTCCGGGAGCGGCTGATGCTGGGCGACACCGGCGCCAACGCGGTGGGGGGCGTGCTCGGGCTGGGTGTGGTGCTGGCCTGCGGGCCGGTCACCCGGACCGTGGTGCTGTTGGGCGTGTTCGGTCTGAACCTGCTGAGCGAAGTGGTGTCGTTCGGCCGGGTGATCGATGCGGTGCCCCCGCTGCGGACGGTGGATCGCTGGGGCCGCCGGGCGTGAGCCCCAGCAGCCACGGGGCGGCGCGCAGGGCCAGGGCCACGGGCGCGGCCAGCCACACGACGCCCACCGCGTAGCCGGCCACCAGGTCGCTCGCCCAGTGCGAGTTGCGCAGCAGCATGGCGAAGCCGACGCCGGCACAGGCGAGCAGGGCGGCCCCGGCGGCCAGGGCGCGGGTTCGCCGGGCGACAGGGCCGAAGGCGACGAGGGCGGCCAGCAGGCCGTAGACGAGCGCCGCCTGGGCGGCGTGGCCCGACGGGAAGCTGCGCCCGATGTCGCCGGCCACGTCGAAGGGCTCGGGCCGGTGCAGCAGGCGCTTGGTGGGGCCCACCACCAGGGCCATCCCGAAGTAGCTGGCGGCCAGCAGCACCAGGGGTCCCGGCGAGCGCCGCCACCACCACAGCACCAGGCCGCCGGCGGCCAGCACCGGGAGCAGGACCTCCCTGGCGCCGAGCCGGGCCAGCGGGATGACGAGGCGCCGGCTGTCGGCGGTGGCGACGGCGGCGAAGTAGTCGCGCACGGCGCCGTCGAGCGGGAGCGGGCCGCGGTGGACGGCCACCGCCGCCACGAGGAGGGCGAAGAGGGCGGCGGCGACGGTGGCGATCCGCGCGAGCAGGCGCGCCAACGTCACGCCGTCACCTGCCCGGCGACGGGTCTTTGGACGTCTGCGTCCGGGGGGTGGGCGTAGATGTCCAAAGACTGCTGCGGGTCGGGGAGCCGGTCGCCGGTGACGGTGGCGGGCGCCCGGCCCTGGGCGTAGGCGGTGGCGGCGGCCAGGGCGATGATGGTGTTGGTGAGCAGGACCGGGCCCGAGTCGTTGGTGAGGGCGCCGACGATGCCGCCGGCGAGGCCGCCCACGAGCGCCGCCGTCCACGGCGTGGTGTGGACCGAGGCGTAGAGCACCGAGCGGTTGCGGACGGCGAACGCCACCGCCACGAGGGCGGCGCCCATCCACAGCGGCGTGGCGGCGTTGGTGAAGGTGGTGGCGATGAGCTGGTAGCGGCGGATGACCAGCTCGCTGAGGTCGCCCAGCCCTTGGCTGCGGGAGAGGTCTCGGGCCAGGTGGGCGCCGCCCCCCAGGCCGAGGTCGATGGCCGCGAGGGCGAGAAGGCCGAGCACCGGGAGGGCCAGGGCGACCCCCATCGCCCGCCGGGTGAGGGGGCGCCGGCGCACCACGAGGGTGGCGGCGGTGAAGGCGGCGGCGACGGTGACCACGCCGCCGACGTCGGCGCCCATGCGGCCCGAGCCGAGCACCACGCCGAGGGCCACGCCGGCGCCGGCGTAGAGGGCGGCCAGGCGCCGACCACCCGGCCGCCGCCACGGGATGGCGGCCAGGCCCACGAGGGCCAGGACGGGGAGCAGCGGTTCCAGCTCGTTCGAGACCCCGAAGAACCGGCCGCCCGACACGATGCTCGGACCGAGCACCGAGCGGGTGAGCAGGTGCCCGCCGGTGGCCAGGTCGGCGGTGTAGGCGGCCATCGCCGCCGCCGCCGGCAGGATCGGTCCGCGCGGCCAGGCCAGCAGGGCGTCGGTGAGGAGGCCGGCGGCCAAGCAGGCGGCGGCGATCAACCCCACCTCCTGGCCGCGGGTGGCGGGCGCCACGACGGCGGCTGCGAGCACGACGGTGGGCCACCACAGCATGGCCAGGCCGAGGATCCGGAGCGCCGGCCGCCACGCTGACGCCGCCCCTCGTACGGCGCCCAGCACCATGAGCAGGAGCATCCCGCACAGGATCGTGCTGGTGAGCGACGAGGCCTGGCGCCCGGAGCGGGCGTCGCTCCAGCGCCGGCGCTGCGCCTCCAGCCCGCCGGCCGACCGGCCGCCGGCCCGGCGGATCGGGTCGCCGCGCATTACGGCGGGGCGCGGCTGCCCGAGGTGACGGAGCACGGTGGGGGCGATGTCGATGGTGGACACCAGCCCGGCCTGGCGGGTGGTGGACGACGTCACCGAGCCGCCGGCCGGCCCGCCGGCCACGCCGAAGGCGGTCAACGCGTAGAACCGGGCCGGGGCGCGGGCGGCCGGGCCGGCCGGGGGAGTGGGGGGGAGGTTGGCGACCACGAGCAGGTCGCCGGCGGCCCGCTCGCGCACCAGGTCGGCGAGGGCCTGCTCGCCGTCGGGCCCGTCGGGCAGGGCGACCACCACCAGGCGCGAGCCGGCCAGCGCCTCGGCCGTGCGCCGGGCCAGCGTGGACGCGTCCCCCAACGAGAGGCGGGCCACCCGGCCGGAACGGTCGGCCGCCACCACCGCCACGTCGTCGGTGCCCTCCACGCCCACGAACGCCGCCCCGCCGGGCACCGACTCGGCGAGGAGGCCGGGGCGGAGGGTGACGGACACGTCGTGGGCGCGCCGGCCGAAGGCGGCCCACCCGTCGAGGACGGCGCCGCCGCCCTCCGGCCGGAGGGTGACGGGAGGCGGCTGGTGCGGTTCGAACAGGGACGTCGGCTGGCGGCTGCCCTGGGAGATGTCGAGGAGGGCCTGGATGCGGGCATAGGTCCCCTGGCTGGCGGAGAGCAGCGCGGGGGCGAGGCCGTCGGCCTCGAGCGTCCGCAGGATCCGGTCGTGGGGCTCGCCCCTTGGCTGGGGATCGAGGTTGCGCGCCGGCGGCGCCGTCCACACGGCGATCACGGCCGACGGGCGGTGGGCCTGGCCGGCAGCGGCCGGCGAAGCCAGAACGCCTACGGTTGCGGCCCATGCAGCTAGGGCAGCGAAGAGGAGCCGGCCCCGCTTGCGCATTGACAACAGGCTACGGCAGGGACCGGTCCGAACCCATGGCAGCGGCCGTGCCGGGCCGCCGGTGGCCGTGGGAGCCGGTCGCCCTCGCCCTGATCCTGGGAGCGTTCACGGCCGCCGTCGTCTCCGTGCTCCGGGTCCGGTCCGCCTTCGAGTACGACGAGGCCGTCTACGCCGTGCGGGCCCGGGGCTGGGTGCAGCACACCCCCCTGAGCGGCTGGGACCCGCACCGGGGCCCGGCGCTGTCGGCCCTCGGCACCGTGGCCCTGTGGTTCGGCAACGGCGACAACGCCCTTCGGATCGTCGGCCTCCTCTCCGGTCTGGCCGCGGTGGCCGCCTGCTGGTGGCTCGGCCGCTCGGTGTACGGGCCGGTGACGGCGGTGGTGGGGGCCGCCGCCTTCGCCACCTCGGCCGAGCTCCAGGCCCGCTCGGGCCAGTTCCTCACCGACGTCCCCGCGGCCGCCGTGCTGCTGGCCGCCATGGCCGTGCTGTGGTGGCAGCTCGAGACCCGCTCCGAGCCCGACCGGCGGCTCCTGCTGGTCGCCCCGCTGGTCGCCTTCGCCTTCTACCTCCGCTACGGCTCGGTCCTGCCCATCGGCGCCATCGCCCTCGTAGGGGGGCTGCTGTGGTGGCACCGGCTGCGGCGTCGGCCGCGGTGGCCGCTGGCCACCGCCGGCCTGCTGGCCGTCCTGCTCGTGCCCCACGCCGTCTACGCCTGGCGGCTGTGCGGCACGCCGTGGGGCGTCGTGTCGTTCACCTCGCGCTTCGCCGCCTCCCACCGCACGGGGATCGGCGACGCCCTGTTCGACTACGTGCACGGCCTGCCGTCCCGCCTGTTCGGGCGGATGGCCGGCACCCTGATGCTGGCCGGCCTGGCCTTCGCCGTGGTCACGGCGTGGCGCAGCCGGCGGGGCGGCCGCCCGGACCCGGCGTGGCGGGGCGCGGTGTTCCTCGCCGTGCCCGCCACCATCCAGATCGTGGCCCTGGGCATGTCCGAGCCGGCCCAGGCCCGGTTCCTGCTGTTGCCGGTGGCGCTGCTCACCATCGCCGGCGCCCGAGCCGCCGTCTGTGTGGCCGAAGCCCTGCCCCGGCCGGGACGCCAGGCGGCGGCGGCCGGCGCCGTGGTGCTGCTGGCGATGGCGCTGCAGAGCGGTTCGGCTCGGGCCTTGACGCAGACGCGCCAGTCCGGCTCCTGGCGCGAGGTGATCCGGGCCACGGGGCGGGCGATGCGGGCCCGGGCCGGGGGGCCGTGCGCCGCCGTGTCCGTCGGCGTGCCGATGATGTCGTGGTACTCGCACTGCGCGGTGACGCCCTACGGCGTGGTACCGGCGGCCGGCGGCACCCGGTTCCTGGTGGCGGTCGACCGCTACCGGGTGCGGGTGTCGCCCGAGGTGGCCGCCCCCTACGACCTGGCCGCCGACCCAACGCCCCTCGCCGTGGTGCGCCCGGGCACCGGGAGCAAGGGCAGCGCCGTGGTGCGACGCCTCACCGGCGACGTGCGCGCCCCGTTCCTGCGGCCCGCCTCGGTCGTCGGGCCCGATACCTGCGATCTGCCGGACAGCGCGGTGAAGGAGAAGTAGTCCCCGGAGGATCCACCCGGGTCCCGGACGCCCTGGGGTAGTCTCAGGGCCCGTGACGAAACACATCTTCGTGACGGGAGGGGTGGCGTCGTCGCTCGGCAAGGGCATCACCGCCTCTGCCCTCGGGCGCCTGCTCAAGAGCCGGGGCCTGCGGGTCACGATGCAGAAGCTCGATCCGTACATCAACGTCGATCCGGGCACGATGAACCCGTTCGAGCACGGCGAGGTCTTCGTCACCGACGACGGCGGCGAGACCGACCTCGACCTCGGCCACTACGAGCGCTTCATCGACGAGGCCCTCCACCGGGAGTCCAACGCCACCACTGGCTCGATCTACCAGTCGGTGATCGCCAAGGAGCGCCGCGGCGTGTTCCTGGGCCGCACGGTCCAGGTGATCCCCCACGTCACCAACGAGATCAAGGAGCGCATCACCCGGCTGGCCGGCGACGACGTCGACGTCGTGATCACCGAGGTGGGCGGCACCGTCGGCGACATCGAGATCCTCCCGTTCCTGGAGGCGATCCGGCAGTTCCGCAAGGACGTGGGCCGCGACAACGTCTGCTACCTGCACCTCACGCTCGTGCCCTACCTCGGGCCGAGCGGCGAGCAGAAGACCAAGCCCACCCAGCACTCCGTCACCGAGCTGCGCAGCCGGGGCATCCAGCCCGACGTCATCGTGTGCCGCTCCGACAAGCCCATCTCCGAGGGCCTGAAGCAGAAGGTGTCGCTGCTGTGCGACGTGTCCACCGAGGCCGTGGTGAGCGCCATCGACGTGCGCAACATCTACGAGATCCCCCTGGTGCTGCACGACGAGGGGCTCGACGACCAGGTCTGCCGCATCCTCCGCCTCGACGACCGCCAGCCCGACCTGCGCCAGTGGCAGCGGCTCGTGCAGCTGGTGGAGGCGGCCGTCCGGCCGGTGCGCATCGGCCTCATCGGCAAGTACGTGAACCTGCCCGACGCCTACCTGTCGGTGGTCGAGGCCCTGCGCCACGCCGGGTTCCACCTCGGCGCCAAGGTCGAGATCGACTGGATCCAGGCCGAGGAGGTCACCGGGCTGCTGGCCGAGGGGCGCCTGCGCGACCTCGACGGCATGGTGATCCCAGGCGGCTTCGGCGAGCGCGGCATCGACGGCAAGGTGGCGGCCGCCCGCTACGCACGGGAGAACGACGTGCCGTGCCTCGGCCTGTGCCTCGGGCTCCAGGTGATGGTGATCGATTACGCCCGCAGCGTGGCCGGGCTCACCCAGGCCAACTCCCGGGAGTTCGACCCGGAGTCGCCCGAGCTGGTGATCGACCTCATGGACGAGCAGCGCGAGGTGGTCAACATGGGCGGCACCATGCGCCTCGGCTCCTACGTGGCCAAGCTCAAGCCGGGCTCGCTGGTCGAGAAGGCCTACGGCGAGCCGGTGGTGTACGAGCGCCACCGCCACCGCTACGAGGTGAACCCGAAGTACCGGCACCGGCTGGAGGACGCCGGCCTGGTGTGCTCCGGCACGTCGCCCGACGACCGGCTGGTGGAGTTCATCGAGCTGCCCGGCCACCCGTGCTGGATCGGCACCCAGGCCCACCCGGAGTTCAAGAGCCGCCCCGACCGCCCCCACCCGCTGTTCTTCGAGCTGGTCGGCGCCGCCCTCGACCGGGCCGAGGGCCGCAACCCCCAGCTCCCGGTGGTCGTCTAGCGCGTGCCGGGATTCCGCAAGCTGGGGGAGCGGGAGGTCTGGCGGGGCACCATGGTCATGGCGGCGGTGGGCACCCACGTGGACCCCGACGGCAACGAGTTCGAGCGCGACGTCGTCCACCACCCCGGCGCCGTGTCAGTGGTGCCGGTGGTCGACGGCGGGACCACCGCGGTGCTGGTGCGCCAGTACCGCTCGGCCATCGACTGCGACCTGCTCGAGATCCCCGCCGGCAAGCGCGACGTCGCCGGCGAGCCGCCCGAGGTCACCGCCGGCCGGGAGCTGGAGGAGGAGATCGGGATGCGGGCCGGGCGCCTCCAGAAGCTGGCCGAGTTCTACAACTCGGCGGGCTTCTGCGACGAGCACTCCCACGTGTACCTCGCCCTCGACCTGGAGCCGTGCCAGGCGTCGGCCCAGGGCGTGGAGGAGCGCCACATGACGATCGAGCGGGTGGCCCTGGCCGACGTGCCGGCCCTGATCGCGGCGGGCGAGATCGTCGACGCCAAGACGATCATCGGCCTGTGCCTGGCCAGGGAGGCGCTGGCCCGGGCATCTCGCTGAGCCCAGCCCCGTCGAGGTATCGGATCGGGCCCCCATGGGGTCCCGATACGATACCACGACCGGTGATCGGTCAGGCCTGGGCCGGCGGCATCGACTCGGTGCGCCAGCGCTGGAGGGCGACTATCGCCCACACCGACTCCACCACGCCGAAGGGCCAGGCGCCCGACAGGAACCCGTAGCTGCTGGAGAGGGCGCAGCCCAGGGCGAAGAGGGCGATGTAGCGGGGATGTCGCTTCTCGAGGGCGTACATCGCCATCATGAAGCTCACCGCCACGACGCCGTAGAGCGTTATCACCCGGCCAGGTTAGGAGGCGCCTCGTCGAGGAGCACCCCCGATCCCCGGATGGCGTGGACATGGAGGCCGATCCCCTCCAGCTTGCGCCGCAGGCGCATGAGCTGGAGGCGCAGGGCGGCCGTCGAGCGGCCGCCGTCGGCGCCGGCCGAGGCCACCAGGACCTCGTACCGGACGACCTGACCGAACGCCCTGACCAGGGTGGCGGCCAGGCGCTCCTCGGCCGGCGACAGGGCCACCCAGCGGCTGCGGTGGACGAGCCGGCCGGCGCCGTCGAGCGTGGGGGCCGGCCGATGGGCGGCCGCTCGACGGAGGAGGCCGGCGACGCGGCGGTCGACGTCGGCGGCCTCGGCCGGCATCCGGAGCCAGTCCTGGCGGCAGTCGCCGGTGACGGGGGGATCGACCCCCTCGGGCACCAGGAGCAGGCGGGGGACGCCGAACGCCACCAGCCGCTCCACCTCGGCGGCGCCGTCCGGCCAGCGCAGCACGGCCACGCCGGCGTTGACCTCGGTGGGCGACGCCTGATCGAGCGCCATCGGGCCACTGTGGCCCGCGCCAGCCTGCCGTGGTGGCGAACCGGGCGTTTCTTAGCGCTTTCTTAGCGCTTTCTTGACGGTTAACCCGCGGTTCACAATTCCGTCGAGCTCGGGAAACGAAGCTGTCTTACGGTCCTCTGACAGCGGCAGGCACCCATGCCGGTTGGCGATCGGGCGGCGACCCTGGTGGCGCGCGCCCAGGATGGAGGACTCTCAGGTGAGTGACATGGCGGCGCCGGTGGAGATGAAGCGGAGCCTCTCCCTGACCGGCATCACCGTGAACGCCATGGCGCTGATCGCGCCAGGCGCGTTCCTGTGGACCACGTTCCAGGCCCAGTCGGCTCTGGCCCGGGGCAGCTCGACCACGGCGTTCGACATGTGGACCGGGCTCCTCTTCTCGCTGTGCCTGGCCCTGCTGACGGCGTACAGCTACGCCGAGCTGGCCCGCATCTACCCCGACGCCGGTGCCGGCTCCAGCTACTACTTCGCCGAGGCCGCCTTCCTCGACAAGGAGAAGGCCAGCCACCGCTCGATGGCCCGGGCCGCCAAGCTCACCATCGGGTGGATCAGCCACCTCTACTACTGGATCTACCCGGGGATCATGGTGGCCTTCACCGCCACGCTGTTCGGGTACATCTGGCTCACCCTGTTCCACCACCAGTTGGGCTACGGCGCCCTGGCCCTGGTGGCGGTGGGCTTCGCCTGCCTGTCCGGCTACATCGCCTTCCGGGGGATCAGCGGGTCCACGTCGGCCGCCATCGCCGTCAACGTGATCCAGATCACCTCGCTGCTGGCGGTGGCATCCATCTTCATCTGGTACCGGCTGGGCCATCCCCACGCCGCCGGCGGCTACGAGATGTCGAGTGCCGCCAACGTGTTCGTGGGCGCCAACCACAGCGTGCTCAACCTGATCTACCAGTCCACCATCGCCATCCTGCTGCTCGTCGGGTTCGAGTCGGTGACGGCCCTCGGCGCCGAGGCCCTCAAGCCCGAGAAGGACATCAAGCGGGGCGTGCTGCTGAGCCTCATCATCCAGGGCGGCATCTGCTACCTGTTCGAGTACTTCGCCACCAACTTCGCGGTGGGCGGCGCCACGATCAGCAGCGGGGCGGGCGCCGACAAGGTCACCGGCTACGGAGCGGCGGCGGTGAGCGGCGCCCCCGTGGGCGACATGCTGAAGACGGTCGGCGACAGGGCGCTGGGCGGCACCGGGACGACCCTGGCCCTCATCATGGCCGCCACCGTGATGCTGGCCCTCATCGGCACCACGCTGGCCTGCCTCAACACCGGCGTCCGGGTCACCTACGCCATGGCCAGGGACAAGGAGATGCCCGGCCTCCTCGGCCTGCTGCACGGCCGCTTCGCCACCCCCCACGGCGGCATCCTGGTGCTCACCATCGTGTCGGCTGCCTTCGGGATCTACGGGGTGAAGTCGGTGAACACCCTCACCCAGATCACCCTGGCCTCCAACACCGGGACGTTCATCGTCTACGGGCTCACCTGCCTCGTCGCCCTCGTGGCCTTCGCCAGCCGTCACGACAAGGCGTTCCTCAAGCACCGGGTGGCGCCGGCGCTCGGCTTCCTCATGAACCTGGCCGAGTTCTTCGGAGTCATCTACATCGCCGTGAAGTCCGGCGGTGCCACGTCCCGGAACGCCTACATCGCCCTGGGGATGGTGGCGGTGTGGGTGGTCGCCGGCGGCATCTGGGTGGCCATGAACCCCAAGATGCGGGGCGTCAAGCTCATCGCCGATCCTGGCCGCCGGGCCCAGCCCCAGGTCACCAGCGCCTAACCTCGTCCGTATCTGCGCCCGCCGTCACCGTTCCCGCTCATCCCGGCGGACGACGGTGGCGGCGGCGCCGCGCAGGAACAGCAGGCCGATGCCGATGAACACGACCCCGGGGATCAGCTTCCACGATGCGTCCAGGCGCACCAGGGCGATGACGCCGGCGGCGATCCACGCCACCGCCACGGCCAGCAGGAACCCGGGGCTCGACGGGCGCCGGCCAGGCTGGGCGGGCGGCGCGGCGGCCGGCGCCGGCGCGGCGGCCGGCTTGGGCGTGACCCGCCCGCCGGCGGCCCGACCCTTCGTCTGCTTGCGCCCTCTCGACTTCGGCACCGCAGCCGACGCTACCGCCGCCGGGCTCCGGTGAGCGACCAGGCCGAGGCCGGGAACGGCACGCTCAGCGCCGGCGCCGTGCTGGCCAAGATCTCGTGGGCGCTGTGCTCGGTCCCGGGCGACGTGCGCCCCCACAACGAGGACTTCGCCGGCGCCTACGCCCCCACCACCCCCGACGACAGCTGGGACCGACCGCCGGTCTTCGTGGTGGCCGACGGCCTGGGCGGCCACGCCGCCGGCGAGGTCGCCAGCCGTCTGGCCACCGAGGTCGCACTGCACACATGGACCGAGGGCCAGCCGGGGAGGCCGGCGCCCGCCCTGCGGGGAGCGGTGCGGGCGGCCAACGTCGCCGTCTACGACGCCGCCCTCGAGCACGGGCAGCGGGGCATGGGCACCACCATCACCGCGCTGGCCCTGGCCGGCACCGAGGCCCACCTCGCCCACGTCGGCGACAGCCGGGCCTACCTGGTGCGCGACGGCGAGTGCACCCAGCTCACCACCGACCACTCCCGGGCGGCGGAGATGGTGCGCATGAAGCTGATCTCGCCCGAGCAGGCGTCCGGCCACCCGGCCCGCTCGATGCTCACCCGCAGCCTGGGCGCCGACCTGGCGGTCCAGGTCGACCTGGTCCGCTCGGACATCAGGCGCCACGATGTGTTCGTGCTGTGCTCCGACGGGCTGTGGGACGTGGTCGGCCGCGCCGACATCGCCGAGGCGGCCGGTGCCCTCGCGACCGGGGCCGCTCCCACGCCGGCGGACACGGCAGCCGCCCTGGTGGACCTGGCGGTGAAGCGCGGGACCGCTGATAACGTCACCGCCGTCGTGGTCCAGGTCAAGTCCGACCGCCCCATCCCGGGGGCGGGCGCCCGCCGCTCCCTGTTCCGGCGGCGGTGAGGACGGGATGCGCTTCCAGCCCGGTCAGTCGATCGACCACTACGAGGTGGTGGCCGCCCTCGGCGAGGGTGCCTACGCCGAGACCTACAAGGCCCGCGACACCCGGACCGGCGAGGTGGTGGTGCTGAAGTGCGCCAACCCGCTGCTGTTCTCCGACCCGGGTCTGTTCCAGCGCTACCGCCGGGAGACCGAGGTCGCCCGCAAGCTGAACCACCGGGGCGTGCAGCGCGGCCTCGACGCCGGCGAGGACCGCAGCGAGCCCTACCTCGTCCTGGAGTACGTCGACGGCGTGAACCTGCGCCACCGGCTGCGGGAGCTGCGGGGGCCGGTGCCCCTGGACCTGGCCGTCGACTGGGGCCGGCAGCTGGCCGAGACGCTCGCCTACCTGCACGGGCAGGGCATCGTGCACCGCGACCTCAAGCCCGAGAACATCCTGGTCGACCAGGACGGCACCCTCAAGGTGGCCGACTTCGGCACGGCCATGCTGCGGGGCGCCCGCCGCCTCACGTGGCGCCACCTCAGCGAGAGCCTGGGCACACCCGACTACATGAGCCCCGAGCAGATCCAGGGCGAGCGGGGCGACCCCCGCAGCGACATCTACGCCTGGGGCGTGATGATGTACGAGTTCCTCACCGGCCGGGTGCCGTTCGAGGGCGACAACTGGATGGCGGTGATGCAGGGCCACCTGCAGCGCACGCCCACCCGGATCCGCCACCTGCGGCGAGACGTGCCGCCCGACCTGGAGGGCGTCGTGCTCACCGCCATGCGTCGCCACCCCGAGAACCGCTACCAGTCGGCCACCGAGCTGCTGGCCGACCTGGACCACGTGGGAAGCGAACCGGTGCCGCCGGCCCGCCCGGCGGTCGCCGAGCCCGTGCCGGCCGGCCCGCCGCCGGCCCGTGCTCCAGCGCCCGCCGCCTGGGCGCCCACCGCGCCCGGGCCCCCGCGGCGCACCTACGACCTGTCCCCCGAGGCTCCCATGGGGGGCATGGCGGCGGCCGGTTCGGCCGGGCGGCTGTGGGCCTACGCGGCGCTCATCGCCGGGGGCTTCATCGCCGTGGTCGCCGTCGCCATCGTGCTCACGCTGGTGCTCAAATGACGGCCGTGCCGGACGGTGTGGAGTGGGTGGTGCTCAGCTTTGTCGACGTGTTCGGCGTGGGGCACTCGCTCCAGCTGCCGGCCGCCCGCTTCGACGCCGCCGTGGCGCGGGGCGAGCCCTTCGACGGGTCGGCCCTCGAGGGGCGCGCCCGCCGGCTGGAGGCCGACATGCTGCTGCGGCCCGACCCGGCCACGGTGGTCCCGACGTCGACCGGGCTGGCGCGGGCCGTGTGCACCGTGCTCACCCGCGACGGCTCGCCGTGGCGCGCCGACCCCCGCACCAACCTGGAGCGCATCGCCGGCGAGCTGGAGGAGCTGTCCACGGGGTGGACGGCCTCGGCCGAGCTGGAGCTGTACCTGCTCGACGCCGACGGCCGGCCGGTCGACCGGGGCGGCTACTTCGACCAGGGCGAGTACGCCGGCATGGCGGTGGTGCGGGCCGCCGCCGGGCGCCTGGCCACCCTGGGCGTCACCGTCGAGGCGTGCCACCACGAGGCCGGCCCGGGCCAGTACGAGATCGACCTGGCGCCCCTCGGGCCGGTGGCCCTGGCCGACGCCCTCATCCTCGCCAAGCAGGTGGTGCGGGAGGTGGCCGGCGAACACGGGTGCCGGGCCACGTTCATGCCCCGCCCCTTCGACGGCGAGGCCGGGTCGGGCATGCACCTCCACCAGCGGTCGGCGCTGCTGCTCGATCCCGACGGCAAGCTCACCCCCGACGGCCGGTGGTTCGTGGCCGGACAGCTGGCCCACGCCCGCGGCCTCTGCGCCCTGGCGGCGCCGACGGTGAACTCCTACAAGCGCCTCCACTCCGGGCCCGAGGCCCCTGGTGCCGTCGTGTGGGCCCACGCCAACCGGGCCGCCCTCGTGCGGGTGAGCTCGTACCTGGGCGAGGCCGCCTCGCTCGAATTCCGGGGCGCCGACCCGTCGGCCAATCCTTACCTCCTCGTCGCCGGCCTGCTGGTCACCGGCGCCAGCGGCATCGAGTCCGAGCTGGACCTGGACGCCCCCCTCGACGAGGACGAGCGGGGGATCGACCACTCCGACGCCATCCGCTTCGACCCGCTGCCGCGCGACCTCGACGACGCCCTCGACGCCCTCGCCGCCGACGACGTGCTGGTCGACGCCTTCGACGCCGAGCTGCTGTCGCGGCTGGCCGACGGCCGGCGGGCGGAGGCCCACGAGTACCGCAGCCACGTCACCGACTGGGAGCGCCGCCGCTACCTCGACGAGTAGGCGAGGCGCAGGGGCGCGTTACGCCGGCGACAAGAGGGCGCGAGAGGACGTTACCGGTGCGCTAAGCCTCTGGCACGGCGGCCCCCGGGCGCGTATACCGGTCATGTCGCCCCTTCCCGGGGGTCGGGAGGTTGCCATGGCAGACCTGGTGTTCGTCGTGTTGCTGGTCGCCCTGTTCGCGGCGACCGCGGCGTTCGTGAAGCTGTGCGACCGGCTGGTCGGTTCGGACCTGGAGGTCGTCCCCGCCGGGGGGGAGGGCGACGAGCCGAAGCAGGCGGCCGCCTGATGACCGCCGGCGACATCGTCGGCCTGGTGATCGCGGTGCTCCTGATCGCCTACCTGTTCTACGCCCTCTTCGCGCCGGAGCGCCTGTAATGACCACGGCCAACTGGCTGGAGCTGCTGCTCCTCATCGCCGCCCTGGCCGTCTCCACGCCGCTGCTGGGCGGTTACATGGCGAAGGTCTACGACCCGTCGCTGGGGAAGCCCCGGGGCGACCGGTTCTTCTCGGCCGTCGAGCGGCCGATCTACAAGCTCTGCCGCATCGACCCCGAGGGCGAGCAGCGGTGGAACATCTACATGCTGTCGGTGCTGGCCTTCAGCTTCGTGTCGGTGCTCGTGCTCTACGCCCAGCTCCGGCTCCAGGGCCACCTGCCCCTGAACCCCGACGGCTACTCGGGGGTCGAGCCCAAGCTGGCCTTCAACACGGCGGTCAGCTTCATGACCAACACGAACTGGCAGGCCTACGGCGACGGCGTGATGAGCCACTTCTCGCAGATGACGGGGCTGGCGTTCCACAACTTCGTGTCGGCCGCCGCCGGCGCCGCCGTGGCCATGGCCCTCGTCCGCGGCCTCACCCGCCGCCGGACGCGCACCCTGGGCAACTTCTGGGTGGACATGATCCGCACCTGCACCCGCATCCTGCTCCCACTGGCCTTCGCGGCCGCCGTGGTGCTCATGAGCCAGGGCGTCGTCCAGAACTTCCACGCCGGCCGCAGCGTGCAGACGGTGGCCGGGAAGACCCAGGTGATCCCCGGCGGCCCGGTGGCCAGCCAGGAGGCGATCAAGGAGGGCGGGCAGAACGGCGGCGGCTTCTTCGGCGCCAACTCCACCCATCCCTTCGAGGATCCCAACGCCCTCACCACCATGCTCGAGATCTGGCTGATGCTCGGCATCCCCTTCGCCCTCACCTACACCTTCGGGAAGATGGCCAGGGACCAGCGCCAGGGGTGGGTCGTGTTCGGCGTCATGTTCGTGATGTGGCTCGGCATGCTGCTGGTCGTCGCCCCGCTGGAGGCACGGGGGAACCCCGAGCTCACCGCCGCCGGCGCCGACCAGACGACCACCGCCCAGCAGGCGGGCGGGAACATGGAGGGCAAGGAGGTGCGCCTCGGGTCGGCGGCGTGCGGCTACTTCGCCGCCTCCACCACCAGCACGTCCGACGGCGCCGTCAACTGCCAGCACGACAGCCTCACCCCCCTCGGGGGAGGGGCGGCCATGGTGAACATGATGTACGGCGAGGTGAGCCCCGGCGGCACCGGCTCGGGCCTCTACGCCATGCTCGTCTTCGCCCTGCTGGCGGTGTTCATCGCCGGCCTCATGGTGGGGCGCACCCCCGAGTACCTGGGCAAGAAGATCCAGGGCACGGAGATGAAGCTGGCCGCCCTCTACATCCTCCTCCCGGCCGTGCTCATCCTGGGCCTGGCCGGCGCCTCGGTGCTGCTGAGGGGGGCGCTGGCCTCCCGGCTCAACGACGGCCCGCACGGCCTGAGCGAGATCGTCTACGCCTTCACCTCGGCGTTCAACAACAACGGCTCGGCGTTCGGCGGCCTGTCGGTCAACACCGCCTGGTACGACACCATGCTCGGCATCACCATGTGGGTGGGCCGGCTGATCGCCATGGTCCCCGTGCTGGCGATCGCCGGCTCGCTCGGCCGCAAGCAGCCGATCCCGGCCACCGCCGGCACCTTCCCCACCGGCACCCCGCTGTTCGGCGGCCTGCTGTCCGGCGTGGTGCTGATCGTGGTCGGCCTCACCTACTTCCCCGTCGTGGCCCTCGGCCCGGTCGTGGAGCACCTGGTCGGGAGGTTTTGATGACCGTCCTTTCGCCCGGCTCGCACGCCGAGGACCTGGTCCCGCCGCCCGAGTCCCGGCCGCCCAAGGTCCGCACCCGCAAGACGCGGTCGATGTTCGACCGCACCATCGTCAAGCGGGCTGTCGTCGACTCGTTCGTCAAGCTGAACCCCCGGACGCAGGCCCGCAACCCGGTGATGTTCGTGGTGCTGGTCGGCAGCGTCTGGACCACGATCCTGTTCCTCAAGGAGGTGGGCAGCGCCAGCGCCTCCGACAACGTCTTCGTCGGCCTGGTGGCCCTGTGGCTGTGGTTCACCGTGCTGTTCGCCAACTTCGCCGAGGCCATGGCCGAGGGCCGGGGCAAGGCCCAGGCCGACACCCTGCGCCAGACGCGCTCGCAGACGGTGGCCTACGTCCGCCAGCCCGACGGGTCGGTGGTGGAGACGCCGTCGGCCAACCTCAACGTGGGCGACTGCTGCGTGGTGGAGGCCGGCCAGCTGATCCCCGGCGACGGCGACGTCGTCGAGGGCATCGCCGCCGTCGACGAGTCGGCCATCACCGGGGAGTCGGCGCCGGTGATCCGCGAGTCGGGCGGCGACCGCTCGGCGGTCACCGGCGGCACCCGCGTGCTGTCGGACCGCATCGTGGTGAAGATCGCCACCAAGCCGGGCGAGAGCTTCATCGACCGGATGATCGCCCTGGTGGAGGGGGCCTCGCGGCAGAAGACGCCCAACGAGATCGCCCTCAACATCCTCCTGGCCGCACTCACGATCATCTTCCTCCTGGCGGTGCTCACCCTCCAGCCCTTCGCCGCCTACTCGGGGGCCAAGCAGCCCACGCCCGTCCTGGTGGCCCTGCTGATCTGCCTCATCCCCACCACCATCGGCGCCCTGCTGTCGGCCATCGGCATCGCCGGCATGGACCGGCTGGTGCAGCGCAACGTGCTGGCCATGTCGGGCCGGGCGGTGGAGGCGGCCGGCGACGTGTCCACCCTCCTCCTCGACAAGACGGGCACCATCACCTACGGCAACCGGATGGCGTCGGAGTTCATCCCGGTGGGCGGGGCCGACGAGCACGCCCTGGCCGAGGTGGTGCTGATGTCGTCGCTGGCCGACGAGACGCCCGAGGGCCGTTCGATCGTGCAGCTGGCCGGTTCCCGCTACGGGCTCCAGCCCATGCCCATGCCCGACGCCGAGCTGGTTCCGTTCACCGCCCAGACCCGCATGTCGGGCATCGAGTGGCAGGGTCGCTCCATCCGCAAGGGCGCCGGCGATTCGATCCGGAAGTGGGTCACCGAGCAGGGCGGCAAGGCGCCCGACGGGCTGACCGCCGTCGTCGACGGCATCGCCGTCCACGGCGGCACCCCGCTGGTGGTGGCCGAGGGGCCCCGTATCCTCGGCGTGATCCACCTGAAGGACACCATCAAGGCCGGAATGGTCGAGCGCTTCGCCGAGATGCGCCGCATGGGCATCCGCACGGTGATGATCACCGGCGACAACCCGCTCACCGCCAAGGCCATCGCCGACGAGGCCGGCGTCGACGACTTCCTGGCCGAAGCCACGCCCGAGGACAAGATGGCCCGCATCCGGGCCGAGCAGGCGGGCGGGAACCTGGTGGCCATGACCGGTGACGGCACCAACGACGCCCCTGCCCTGGCCCAGGCCGACGTGGGCGTGGCCATGAACTCCGGCACCCAGGCGGCCAAGGAAGCCGGGAACATGGTGGACCTCGACTCCAACCCCACCAAGCTCCTGGAGATCGTGGAGATCGGCAAGCAGCTGCTCATCACCAGGGGCTCGCTCACCACCTTCTCCATCGCCAACGACGTGGCCAAGTACTTCGCCATCATCCCGGCCATGTTCCAGGGCGTGTTCCCGCAGCTGAAGACGCTCAACGTCATGGGCCTCGACAACCCGCACACGGCCATCCTGAGCGCCGTCATCTTCAACGCCATCATCATCGTGCTGCTCGTGCCGCTGGCCCTGCGGGGCGTGAAGTTCCGGGCCCTCGGGGCGGCCGCCATCCTGCGCCGCAACATCCTGATCTACGGCCTCGGGGGGCTCGTCGCCCCGTTCGTCGGGATCAAGCTCATCGACATGGTCCTCGTCGCCCTGGGGGTGCACTGACATGCGCCGACAGCTCCTCACCGGCCTCCGGGTCACGCTCGTCCTCGTGGTCCTCCTCGGCGTGCTCTACCCGCTGGCCGTGTGGGGCGTGGGGCGGGTCGCCTTCAAGGCCGGGACCGACGGCTCGTTCGTCTCCGTCGACGGCAAGGTCGTCGGCTCGTCGCTCATCGGGCAGGCCTGGAACGACAAGGACGGCCACCCGCTGCGTACCTACTTCCAGCCCCGGCCGTCGGCCGCCGGCGACGGCTACGACGCCGCGTCGAGCGGCGGCACCAACCTGGGCCCGTCGAACAAGGACCTGCTCGACGCCGTCGCCCAGCGGGTCACGGACTACCGGGACTTCAACGGCCTGGCCGCCGACGCCCCGGTGCCGGTCGACGCGGTGACGTCGTCCGGCTCCGGCCTCGACCCCGACATCTCGGTGGCCAACGCCCTGGCCCAGGCCCCCCGGGTGGCCCTGGCCCGGGGCCTGTCCGAGGACACCGTCACCGCCCTCGTGCGGGCCCACACCCGCAAGCAGGCGCTGGGCATCCTCGGGGAGAAGGCCGTGAACGTGCTCGACCTCAACCTCGCCCTCGACGCCGAGGGGAAGTAGCGAGCGGAGGTGGCGCGCGGCACCCTGCGCGTGTACCTCGGCGCCGCCCCCGGCGTCGGGAAGACCTACGCCATGCTCAACGAGGGCTGGCGGCGCAAGGAGCGCGGCACCGACGCGGTGGTGGGCTACCTCGAGGCCCACGGCCGGGTCCACACCCTGGAGCAGGTGCGGGACCTGGAGATCGTCCCCCGGCGCAACCTCGTCTACCGGGGCCACCCGTTCGAGGAGATGGATCTCGACGCCGTCCTCGCCCGCCGGCCCGAGGTGGTGCTGGTGGACGAGCTGGCCCACACGAACGTGCCGGGCTCCCGCCACGAGAAGCGCTGGCAGGACGTGCAGGAGCTGCTCGACGCCGGCATCACGGTCATCTCGACGCTCAACATCCAGCACCTCGAGTCGCTCAACGACGTGGTGGCGCAGATCACCGGCATCACCCAGCAGGAGACCATCCCCGACGAGATCGCCCGCCTGGCCGACCAGATCGAGCTGGTCGACCAGACGCCAGAGGCCCTCCGGCGGCGGATGGCCCACGGGAACATCTACGCCCCCGAGAAGGTCGACGCCGCCCTGGCCAACTACTTCCGGGAGGGCAACCTGGCCGCCCTGCGGGAGCTGGCGCTGCTGTGGCTGGCCGACCGCGTCGACGAGGGCCTGGAGGACTACCGGCAGCGCCACGGCATCGACACGCCGTGGGAGACGAGGGAGCGGGTCGTGGTGGCCCTCACCGGGGCGCCCAGCGCCGACCGCCTCCTGCGGCGCGGTGCCCGCATGGCGGCCCGGCTGCACGGCGAGCTGATCGGCGTCCACGTGCGCACCAACAGCGGCCTGGCCGGCGAGGAGCGGGCCGACCTCGAGGCCCAGCGCCGGCTCCTGGCGTCGCTCGGCGGGCGCTACGCCGAGGTGAGCGCCACCGACGTGGCCGAGGGTCTCGTCGACTTCGCCGCCGCCGAGAACGCCACCCAGCTGCTGCTCGGGGCCACCGCCCGCTCGAAGTGGTCGGAGCTGACCGGCGGCTCGGTGATCAACCGCGTCATCCGGCGGGCCGGACCCGTCGACATCCACATCCTCGCCCACCACGGCGACGAGCGGCCGGCCGGCCGGGCCCTGCCGCGGTTGCCGGGGCGGCACCGGCTGGCCGCCTTCCCCGTCCACCGCCGGCAGGCGGCGTGGGCCATGGCGACGGCCGGCGTCGTGCTCCTGGCCCTCGCCCTGTCGCCGTTCCGGGACTCGCTGGGGTTCGCCGGCGCCCTGCTGTTCCTGCTGCTCGGCGTCACTGCCGTCAGCGTGGTGGGGGGCGTGCCGCCCGCGGCGGTGGCCGTGGTGGTGGCCGCCCTGTGCGCCGACTTCTTCTTCACCGTGCCGTACCACCGGTTCACCGTGGCCAGCTGGATCGACGTGGTCGACCTGGCCGCCTTCGCCGCCGCCGCCGTGGCGGTGAGCATCCTCGTCGACGGGCTGGCCCGCCGCACCCTCCAGGCCACCCGGTCGGGGGCGGAAGCGGAGGCGCTGGCCCGGCTGGCCGGCGGGGCGGTGCTCACCGGGGCCGAGCCACTGCCCGAGCTGGTGGACGAGGTGCGGCGGACGTTCGGGCTCGACGCGGTGGCCGTGCTGGCGCCGGTCGAGGGCGGGTGGAAGGCGGTGGCGGCGGCCGGCGCCCCCGTGCCGTCGGAACCGAGGGCTGCACCGATGACGGCCGAGCTGAGCGGAGGCGCCGTCCTCGTGGTGGTCGGCGACGCCCTCGACGCCGAGGACCGGCGGCTGCTCAACGCCTTCGTCGCCCAGCTGCGCCTGGCCCAGGAGCGGGCCCGGCTCCAGGCCGAGGCCGACTCGGCCGCCGACCTGGCCGAGGCCAACGAGCTGCGCTCGGCGCTGCTGGCGGCGGTGTCCCACGACCTGCGCACGCCGCTCCACGCCATCAAGACGGCGGCCACCAGCCTGCTGTCGAGGGACGTGACCTGGGACGCCGAGGAGGCCCGGGGCTTCGCCAAGACCATCGACGACGAGGCCGACCGCCTCACCCACCTGGTCTCGAACCTGCTCGACATGAGCCGCATCCAGACGGGCGCCCTGGGTGTGATCATGCGGGCCGTCGCCGTCGAGGACGTGGTGTACAGCGCGGTCGGGAGCCTGGGCAGCGCCAGCGGCGGCGTGGTGATCGACATCGAGGGCGAGCTGCCCCTCGTGCGGGCCGACGCCGGGCTCCTGGAGCGGGCGCTGGCCAACGTCGTCGACAACGCCCTCGCCTGGTCGCCGCCGGGCACGGCCGTGCGGGTCGGCGCCGAGGTGCTGGCCGACCGGGTGCTGGTGCGGGTCGTCGACCACGGCCCGGGTATCCCGCCGGACCGCCGGCAGGACGTGTTCCAGGCGTTCCAGCGCCTGGGCGACCGGGCCGGCGCCAGCCCCAACGGCGTGGGGCTCGGCCTGGCGGTGGCCCGCGGGTTCGCCGACGCCATCGGGGCCGGGGTGGCCATCGAGGACACCCAGGGAGGCGGCACCACCGTCGTGTTCTCCCTCCAGCGGGCGGACGTGCGGTGACCGGGCCCGGCCGCACGGTGCTCGTCGTCGACGACGAGGTCCCGATCCTCCACACCATGGACGTCAACCTGCGGGCCCGGGGCTACAACGTGGCCCTGGCCCGCACCGGGGGCCAGGCCCTCGCCCTGGCCGGCCGGCGCCACCCCGACGTGGTCGTCCTCGACCTCGGCCTCCCCGACATCGACGGGCTCGAGGTCATCCGGGGCCTGCGGGGATGGACGGCGGTGCCCATCATCGTGCTGTCGGCCCGCACCGCCGAGGCCCAGAAGATCGCCGCCCTGGACGCCGGCGCCAACGACTACGTCACCAAGCCGTTCGGCATCGGCGAGCTGCTGGCCCGCCTCCGGGTGGCCCTCCGCACGCCGGTGGGCGACGAGGCGCCGGTGGTCGAGACGCCCGACTTCACCATCGACCTGGCCGCCCACCGGGTGCAGCGCGACGGCCGGGACGTGCGCCTCACCGGCACCGAGTGGCAGATCGTGGAGCTGCTGGCCCGCAATCCCGGCAAGCTCGTCACCCAGCGCCAGCTGCTCGAGCAGGTCTGGGGCATGGAGGACTCGAAGACCAATTACGTGCGGGTGTTCATGGTGGCCATCCGGCGCAAGCTGGAGCCCGACCCGTCACACCCGCGGTATTTCGTCACCGAGCCGGGGTCGGGGCTGCGCTTCCTGCCCGAGGGCACTGCTGCGCTAGAGACCCGCTAACCCCGATCGTTCACACGGCCCGGTGAGCTGAGGGCGGACCATTCGCGAAAGTGCCCGCCGGACAAGGGAAACTGCGCTTGTCGACAGAGCAGGGACCCGAGTCAGGAGGGCACTCGCGAGGTGAACGCTAACAGCAC
>DASSMA010000022.1:0-38743 GCA_035689115.1 Acidimicrobiales bacterium | reverse complement strand
CAAGGTGGGCAAGGACGGCGTCATCACCGTCGAGGAGTCGCAGACCTTCGGCATGGAGATGGACCTGGTCGAGGGCATGCGCTTCGACAAGGGCTACATCTCGCCGTACTTCGTCACCGACCCCGAGCGCATGGAGGCCGTCCTGGAGGATCCCTACATCCTCCTCGCCGGCTCCAAGATCAGCGCCGTGCGCGACCTGCTGCCCATCCTCGAGAAGGTCATGCAGTCGGCCCGCCCGCTGGTGATCCTCGCCGAGGACGTCGAGGGTGAGGCCCTCGCCACCCTGGTGGTCAACAAGATCCGCGGCACCTTCAAGTCGGTTGCCGTGAAGGCGCCCGGCTTCGGCGAGCGGCGCAAGGCCATGCTCCAGGACATCGCCATCCTCACCGGCGGCCAGGTCATCACCGAGGAGGTCGGCCTCAAGCTGGAGAACGTCGACATCTCGCTGCTGGGCCGGGCCCGCAAGGTCACCGTCACCAAGGACGAGACCACCGTGGTCGAGGGTGCCGGCTCCGAGGACGAGATCAAGGGCCGCATCACCCAGATCAAGGCCGAGATCGAGAACACCGACTCCGACTACGACCGGGAGAAGCTCCAGGAGCGCCTGGCCAAGCTGTCGGGCGGCGTGGCCGTCATCAAGGTGGGCGCGGCCACCGAGGTGGAGCTGAAGGAGAAGAAGCACCGCATCGAGGACGCCGTGTCCACCACCAAGGCGGCCGTCGAGGAGGGCGTGGTCGCCGGCGGTGGCGTGGCCCTGCTGCGCTGCCAGGCCAACATCTACGACCGGGCCGACAAGCTCGAGGGCGACGAGGCCACCGGTGCCCGCATCGTGGGCCGGGCCGTCGAGGAGCCGCTGAAGCAGATCGCCGTCAACGCCGGCCTCGAGGGCGGCGTGGTGGTCGAGAAGGTCCGCGGCCTCACCGGCGGCGTCGGCCTCAACGCCGCCACCGGCGACTACGAGGACCTCTACGCGGCCGGCGTCATCGACGCCGCCAAGGTCACCCGGTCGGCGCTCCAGAACGCGGCCTCCATCGCCGCCCTGTTCCTCACCACCGAGGCCGTCATCGTCGACAAGCCCGAAGAGAAGGCGGCCGGCGCCGGCGCCGGCGGCGGCCACGGGGGCATGGAGGACTTCTAGCTCCACCCCGTCACGCATCCCGAGAGCGGCCCCGGCCTCCGGCCGGGGCCGCTCCGCGCCCGTCGCCTCAGCTGCGGCTGTCACACCCAAGCGGCATCATCGGCGGCCATGACCAGGACCGATCTCGATGCCGCCGCCGCCCGGCTCGCCGCCCGCCAGCACGGCGTGCTGTCCCGCCGGCAGGCGCTGGCCCAGGGACGCCGCCCACCCGGCGGCCCGGCTCATCGTCGAGGCCGACGGCGGCGCTGGCACACCCGCGTCGACGACGTCGAGCGCGACCGCCGGCGGGACATCGACGCCGGCCTCCTCGGCTGGACCGTCGTCCGGTTCGTGTGGAACGACCTGGTCGAGCGCCCCGAGTGGGTCTGCCATGTCGTGGCCACCCATCTCCGCCGGGCGGCCTGACGGCACCCGGAGGCGGATGTGAACGGAAACCGTTCATATCCCGGATCTTCGGCCGTCAGGTCGGCGCAGGTGGGGGTGGGCCCGGGGGCGGGCGCCGGCGGGGGCGGCCGCCGGCGGCGGGGCCGAAGCGGACGGCGGTGATGCCGCCGCAGGCGGCGGCCAGGAGCAGGGCGGCGAGGGACCCGAGCAGCAGCCGGCCGGCGCCGGTGCCGGCGCTGGCCGGCGCGGCACGGACCAGTGCAGCGCCGGCGGCCGGCGTGGGGGCGGCGGGGGTGGCTTCGGAGGGGACGGCGCCGGCGTCGGGGGCGGCGGTGGGCTCGCCGGGGAGGCCCTGGACCGGCCCGCCGTCGGTGGGCGGGGGCGGGGGTGCGGTGGCGGCCTGGTCGAGGCGCACGGTGAACAGGGTCGAGCGCAGCCCGAGGGCGTGGTCGAAGTCGACGCCCCGCACCGACCGCGAGCCACCGGGGCCGTCGAGGGTGACCTGGACCACCCGGCCCGACGGTCCCGCCGCCGTGCGCACGCCCGTGAGCCGGCCCCGGAAGCCGAGGCGGGCGGCGACGTCGCGCACGGCCACGGTGACGGTCCACGGCTGGGGGTCGTTGGTGGGGTAGGCGGCGGCCCGCAAGTAGGGGTAGCCGGTGCCGGGGGTGCCGAACCCCTCCTCGGGGCTGGCCTCGACGCCCCCGCCGTTCGACGAGTACACCGCCGACGCCAGCGCCCGCCGGTACAGGAGCACCTGGCCCCGGGTGGCGGTGACCGCCTTGTCCATGGCGGCGTACTCGGCCTGGGCCCCCAGGTACACCTGGCACTGCTGGGTGTCGCACAGCTCGCCGCCGCCGGCGACGGCGCGCAGGGCGTAGGTGCGGGCGGCGATCGCCTGGGCCCGCAGCGAGGCCGGCGGCCACGACGGGTTGCGCACCTCGCCCATGCCGCGGAGGTACTGCTCCACGTCGACCGCGTTGACCAGGCGGAGCGGGCTCCCGCCCACCGCCTCGACGACGCCCCGGTACTGGGCGCCGCGCTCGGCCACGCCGATGGTGCCGCCGCCGGTCGGAACGGCCCACAGCGGCCGGGCGGAGGCGGCCCGCCCGGGCTGGGCGGCGGCCGGCGCCGGCGCCGGCGGCGCCGTGGTGCTGGGGGCGAGCGGCAGGGTGGGCGCCGTCAGCAGCGGGGTCGAGGGGAGGGTGAGGATCGGAAGGAGCCCGGGCGCCGTCGTGGTGGGGGCGCCGGGGACGGTGGTCGTGGTGGGCCCGAGCAGCTGCGCCGGCGGGGCGGAGGCGGTGTGGAAGGTGGTCCCGCCGGCCGCCAGCGACCCGCCGGCGACCTCCACCACGTACTGGCGGCCGTCGAAGCGGAGGCGGGCCTCCCCGCCGGATCGCACCCGCACCGGGAAACCCGGCGACTGGGCGCCCTCGCGGGCGTCCCGCACCTCGCCGCCGGCCGGGAACCGGACCACGGCGACGTTCCCGGGCGCCGACAGCACCCCGACGCGGACCTCGCCCCCTGACCGCCCGAGGGTGGTGCCCGGGTAGAACTGGTTCAGGATCTGCGGCGTCGACGAGCCCGAGCGCCCCATCCAGTACGCGCCGTCCTGGGCCATCCCGACCCCGTGCCCGTGGCCCCGGCCCTCGATCACCACCACAGGGACCGGGGCCGCGGCCGCCGGCAGCGGGGGCACGAGGAGCAGGACGGCGCCACCGAGAACGAGGGCGGCCCGACGCACGGCCAGCATTCTCCCCGACCGGGCAGGTTGACCGAAAATCGCGTGTGCCGGCGGTCACAGTCCACCGGGTACCCTGGGAACCGTGGCTCTCGGCCGGCCCCTGCGGGTCGCGCGCATCCCTGTGCTCGGCCTCCTCGTCGCGTCCCTGGTGCTCGCCGCGTGCGGGTCGCCGAACTACCACTACCTGTCGAGCCGGTCGGACTCGAACTGGGTGCGGGTGCCGGCCGACTGGAAGCTCTACGACGAGGACGTCCTCCTCACCCTGAGCGACGACTCGACGGAGCAGAAGGCGGAGACCAAGCGCCTCACGTGGTCCTGGGCCTTCGACGCCGACCCGAAGCCGTCGCTCAAGCACGTCCTCGGCGTCGTGGCCCTGAACCACCCGTGGGGGATCGTGCAGGCGCGCACGCTCAAGCCGGATCAGCGCGACACGATGTCCCTCGCCGGCCTGCGCTCCATCTTCCTCGGCTTCGACCCCTTGTCCGACGAGGCGCTGAAGAGCGGCGAAGTCGAGGTGGTGCAGGGCCACCAGATCATCGGGCCCGGCAAGCTCCACGGCATGGAGCTGCTGCTCAACCTGAAGACCGACGCGGGCTGGGTGAAGTGGCGGCAGGTGGCGCTGGCCGACGGCATCCTCGACAAGGTTCACGTTCTCGCCATCAGCTGTAGCGACAAGTGCTACTTCGAGAACAAGGCCCAGATCGACAAGATCGTTGCCTCGTGGAAGGTGAAGGAACGTTGAGCCAAGAGAACCGGAGCCAGAGCGGCGGCTTGGCGTGGCCCGACCACGACTCGGGTCCCGTGCCGCCACCCACCACCGCGGCGAGCCACCGCGACGAGCCCACCACCCGCAAGCCCCTGGTCCTGTGGGACCGGGTGAAGTTCCTGATCCTCATCGGCGGGGCGTTCCTGGTCCTCGTGTGGTCCGCCATGGCGGACAACCCGATCCTGCCGTTCAGCGAGAGCCTGCGATCCGCCCTGAAGTCCAACGGGTGGCTCGTGGCGCTCTTCGTCCTCGAGGCGCTGCGCCAGTTCCACTACCTGATCAGCGAGCACTCGGCGCGCTATCACAAGTTCTGGGTCGACCGGGCTGCCGCCTTCGAGCGGCGCACCGGGAAGATGAACGACTGGACCCGCTACCGGATGGCCCGGGCGTTCAAGTGGATCCTCGTCGTGGTGGTCCTGTCGCTGGTGGTCGCCAAGATGTACGGCGTCTCGCCCGTCCAGGGGCTGTTCCACATCCCCTCCGCGCTGTGGTCGGCCCTGCCGCTGGTGCTCCAGATCTTCGTCACGATGCTCCTCGGCATCCTCTACTTCGTCGGCATCTTCTGGTTCATGTCGCGGGGCGGCGTGGACACCTACTTCCCCGAGGACATCAAGACGCGGTTCTCCGACGTGTGGGGCCAGGACCACGTGGTGGAGCGGGTGAAGGAGAGCCTCGTCTTCCTCGAGGATCCCCAGTCGATCGAGAAGAAGGGCGGCTACGTCCCCGGCGGCATCCTGCTGTGGGGCCCCCCGGGCACGGGCAAGACGCTCATGGCCGAGGCGGTGGCCGGCGAGACCGGGAAGCCCTACGTGTTCGTCGATCCCGGCGCCTTCATCAACATGTTCATGGGCGTCGGCATCCTCAAGGTGAAGAGCCTCTTCCGGAAGCTGCGGAAGCTGGCCGTCCGCTACGGCGGGGTGATCGCCTTCTTCGACGAGGCCGACTCCCTCGGCAACCGCGGTGCGCTGGCCCAGGGCGGCTGGAACGGCATGGTGCCCAACCAGTGGGCCGACAACCCCACCTGCCACGGCCTGGCCTACCTGGCGCCGCAGACGCAGAACTACCTGTTCCAGGACGGCTTGCCCAGCGCCCCCGACGGCCCCGTCCCGGGCGGCGTCAAGCGCATCATCATGCCCGGGATGGGGGGCGGCGGCGGTGGCACGCTCCAGGCGCTGCTCACCGAGCTGTCGGGCCTCAAGAAGCCCAGAGGCTTCTTCAACCGTTTCGTGCGCCGGGCGCTGGGGTTCCGGCCGAAGCCGCCGCCCAAGTACCGGATCATGGTCATGATGGCCACCAACATGCCGCAGGCGCTCGACGAGGCGCTCCTGCGGCCCGGGCGCATCGACCGCATCTACCGCGTCGGCTACCCGTCCAAGGAGGGCCGCAAGCGCACGTACCAGGGGTACTTCGACAAGGTCAAGCACGAGCTCACCGACGCCGACATCGACAAGCTGGCCACCATGACGCCCTACGCCACGGGCGCCACCATCAAGGACCTCGTCAACGAGTCGCTGGTGGTCGCCATCCGGGAAGGCCACGACACCATCACGTGGAAAGACGTCGTCCGGGCCAAGCTGCTGAAGAACCTCGGGCCGCCCGAGGGCGTCGAGTACATCGAGCGCGAGCGCCACGCCACCGCCATCCACGAGGCCTGCCACGCCATCGCCTCCTACCGGCTCCAGAAGAACCTCACCATCGACGTCGCCACCATCGAGAAGGGCCAGAACTACCTGGGCATGGTGTCGCCCATCCCCATCGAGGAGCAGTTCACCTCGTGGCGGTCGGACTACGAAGCCGACGTCATCACCAGCATCGCCTCGCTGATGGGGGAGCGGATGTTCTTCGACGGCGACAGCTCGTCGGGCGTCAGCCAGGACCTGGTGATGGCCACGCGTGTCGCGATGTACATGGAAGGCTTCTGGGGCATGGGCTCCACCGTGGGCTCACACGGCGTGGTCAAGGCCGACGCCAACTCCCAGCCGATCGTCGACGGCACGTCGCGGAATTTGCTCGAGACCGAGCTCGGGCGTCGCATCGAGGCGCGGCTGGCCGAGCTCATGGACCGCACGGAACTGCTCCTCATCGAGAACCGGCGCGAGGTCCTGGCCATCGCCCACGCCCTCGAGGCGTACAAGACCCTCACCGGCGAGGACATCGAGGCCATCGTGGAAGGGCACGTGGGCCCGCTGGTGGACGGCCGCCCGTACCACGATCCCGAGTTCATGACGCTGGCCGAGCAGTATCACGACAAGGTCGTGGCCGCCCACAAGGCCCATTCGCCGGTCGGTCTGCCCCTTCCCCGCTGGTCGACGAACGGCTCCAGTGGCAACGGGTCCAGCGGCAACGGGTCCAGCGGCAACGGCCACCGCCACGTGCTGTCGTTCGAGCGGCCGGTGGCCATCGTCGAGCCGGCGGAGGTGGAGGACGTCGTCGACGAGGTGCCGGTCTACCTGCCGCCCGAACCCGCCGCCGAGGATCGGGCCACCGCGCCCGAGGAGGCACCTGGCGACGAGCCGCCCCGCACGCGCCCGGCCCGGCGCCCCCGCAAGTCCGATGAGTAGCGGCCCCCGCCCCGAACCGGTGGCCCCGGCCACCGGCTGGGGCGTGCTGCACCTGTTCTGCAAGGCCGGCCCGGCCGTCGACGCCGAAGCGGTGGTCGGCGCCGTCAAGGCGGCCCAGGGCGACGACCACCAGGTCGTGTCCTTCGCCGTGCTGGGCCACAAGGCCGACCTCGGCTTCCTCGCCCTGGGCCCCGACCTGTGGCGCCTGCGGGCCCTCCAGACGGCGCTGACGGCGGCCGGGCTGGTGGTGACCGACTCGTACGTGTCGCTCACCGAGGTGTCCGAGTACGCCAAGGGCATGCCGGCCGAGCTGCTCAACCCCCGGCTCTACCCGAAGCTGCCCCCCGAGGGCATGCCCGCCATCTGCTTCTACCCCATGTCGAAGCGGCGCACCGTGGAGGGCAACTGGTACACGCTGCCCTACGACGACCGCGAGCGGCTGATGTTCGAGCACGGCACGTCGGGGCGCGCGTTCAAGGGCCGGGTGCTCCAGCTGGTCACCGGCTCCACCGGGCTCGACGACTGGGAGTGGGGCGTCACCCTGTTCGCCGTCCGGCCCGACGACCTCAAGGAGTGCGTGCACTCCATGCGCTTCGACGAGGCGTCGGCCGTCTACGCCGAGTTCGGGCCCTTCACCACCGGCCTCGTGGGCGAGATCGAGCAGATCCTGGCCCAGGCCGGAATGGCCTGACCGCCTACCTCTCGCCCACGTCGCCGCCCAGGTAGGCGGCTCGCACGGAGTCGTCGTCGAGGAGGGCGGCGGCGGCGTCGCTGCGCACGATGCGGCCCGTCTCCAGCACGTAGGCCCGGTGGGCCCGGCGCAGGGCCTGGGCGGCGTTCTGCTCCACCAGCAGGATGGTGGTGCCCTGGCGGTTGATCTCGGTGACGATGTCGAAGATCTGGGCCACCAGCTTGGGCGCCAGGCCCATCGACGGCTCGTCGAGGAGGAGCAGCTTGGGCCCCGTCATGAGGGCCCGGCCGATGGCCAGCATCTGCTGCTCGCCGCCCGACAGCGTGCCGCCCGGCTGCTTGCGCCGCTCCTGGAGACGGGGGAACAGGTCGAACACCCGGGCCAGGTCGGCGGCCACCGCCTTGGGTGCCTTGGTACGGGTGTAGGCCCCCATCTCCAGGTTCTCCATCACCGACATGCCGGGGAAGATGCCCCGGCCCTCGGGCGCCTGGGCCAGCCCGTGCTCCACCAGCGTGTGGGCCGGGGTGCCCACGATGTCCTTGCCCTCGAAGCGGATGCGGCCGGAGGTCACCGGGCGCAGGCCGGAGATCGTCTTCAGCGTGGTGGACTTGCCGGCGCCGTTGCCGCCGATCAGGGTGACGATCTCGCCCTGCTCCACGGTGAGGGAGATGCCCTTCAGGGCCTGCACCTTCCCGTAGTGGACGACGACGTCGGCCAGCTCAAGAAGCATCGTCGGCCACCCCGAGGTAGGCGGCGATGACCCGCTCGTCCTGCTGGATCTCGGCCGGCGGCCCCTCGGCGATCTTCTGCCCGAAGTCGAGCACCGCCACCCGGTCGCACACGCTCATGACCAGACCCATGTCGTGCTCGATCAGGACGACCGTGAGGCCGGAGTCGCGGATCTGGCGGATGAGGTCGATGAGTCCCCGCTTCTCGGTGGGGTTCATGCCCGCCGCCGGCTCGTCGAGGAGCAGGATGCTCGGGCCGGTGGCGATGGCCCGGGCGATCTCCAGCCGCCGCTGGTCGCCGTAGGACAGGTTGCGGGCGACGTCGTGGCGGTGGGCACCGATCCCCACGTACTCGAGCAGTCGCTCGGCCTCCGCTCGCCCGGTGCGCTCCTCCCGGCGATGCCGGGGAAGGCCGAGCAGGGCGCCGGGGACGCTGGTGCGGTGGCGGGCGTCGGTGCCGACCAGCACGTTGCCGAGGGCGCTCATGTTGGGGAACAGGCGGATGTTCTGGAACGTCCGGGCGATCCCGGCCTCGGTGATGCGGTGCGGCTTCTGCCCGGTGATGTCCCTGCCGTTGAGGACCACCGAGCCGCTGGTGGGCCTGAACACGCCCGTGACGCAGTTGAAGATCGTGGTCTTCCCGGCGCCGTTGGGGCCGATGATGCCGAAGATCTGGCCCCGCTCGACGGTGAGGGACACCTCGCTCATGGCCACCACGCCGCCGAAGGCCATGGTGACCTCCCGCAGTTCGAGGACCCGGTCGCCGGCCGTGGCGGCGACGGGAAGCGCCGCGTCGGTGACCGGGTCGGCGTCGTCGGCTCTTGTGGCGAGCGCCTCCGACAGCTCCTCGACGGCGTCCTCCACCCGGGCCTCGTCGGGGGTGCCGCCGGTGGCCAGCCCGGCGGTGGGGCCGGCGTCGACCAGCTCGGCCGCCCGCTGCCGGCTGGGGATGAGCCCCTGGGGCCGGAACACCATCATGGCCACGAGGGCGGCACCGAAGAGCAGGACCCGGTACTCGGTGATGGTGCGGGCCTGGCCGCCGGTGATCCAGTTCAGCCGGTCGGTGATCCACTGGCCGGCGGCCGCGTCCCGCAGGTACTCGGGCAGGGCGGCGATGGCGAAGGCGCCGGCGATGACGCCGGCCCGCGAGCCCATGCCGCCCAGCACGACGGCGGCCAGGATGATCACCGAGAAGGTGAAGGGGAACGTGTCGGGGTTGATGAAGGTGACCTTGGAGGCGTAGAGCCACCCGGCCAGGCCGCCCACCGAGGCGCCGATGGCGAAGGCCCACAGCTTCATGGTGAAGGTGTGCACGCCCATGGCCTCGGCGGCGTCCTCGTCCTCCCGCACTGCCGCCCACGACCGGCCCACCCGGGCGTCGCGGAGCCGGGTGACGACGAAGAGGGTGACACCGAGGGCGACGAGCGCCAGGTAGTAGTAGGGGAGCGGCAGCAGCTCGAAGTCGACGCCGCCGACCGAGGCCGGATGGGGAATGTTGTTGATGCCCCGGGGACCGCCGAGCGAGTCGGTGTTCTGGGCCACGATCCGCACGATCTCGCCGAAGCCCAGGGTGACGATGGCCAGGTAGTCGCCCCGCAGCCGCAGCGTGGGCGCGCCGAGGACCACGCCGGCGACCAGCGCCACCAGGACGGCGACCGGCAGCGTCGCCCAGGTGGCCCAGTGGTGGCTCGTCGTGAGCGAGGCGGTGGTGTAGGCGCCGACGGCGAAGAAGGCGACATAGCCGAGGTCGAGCAGCCCGGCCGATCCCACCACCACGTTCAGCCCGAGGGCGAGGAGGACGTAGACGGCGACGGGGAAGAACAGGATCGTCTGGGAGTAGCGGCTGAGCAGCAACGGCCAGCCCAGCACGACCAGCAGCCCGACCGCTGCCACCGCCCATCGCAGCAACCGGTGCTGGCGGACCCACCAGCGGGAGACGGGGTCGATTACGCCCACCCGCCGGGCGGCGGCGGCGCGGGCGGCCAGGGACATCAGGCTCGCGCCCGGCCCAGCGCCTCGCCCAGCAGCCCGGTGGGCCGGAACATGAGCACCACCACCAGCACGGTGAAGGCGAACACGTCGATCCACTGGCCGCCCAGGACGGTGCCCCCCCAGTTCTCCAGGAGGCCGAGGAGCAGGCCGCCGATCAGGGCGCCCCTGATGTTTCCGATGCCGCCCAGCACGGCGGCGGTGAAGGCCTTGATGCCGGGGAGGAAGCCGATGTCGAAGCGCGCCAACTCGAAGAAGATGCCGAAGAGGGCGCCGGCGGCGCCCGCCAGCAGGCCGCCGAGGACGAAGGTGAGCATCACGACCCGGTCGATGTTCACGCCCATCAGGGCGGCCGTCTCGGGGTCCTGGGCGGTGGCCCGGATGCCGCGGCCCAGCCGCGAGCCGGCCACGAAGCGGTCGAGGCAGATCGCCAGCACCACGGCACCGACGATGACGAGCACCATCTGGGTCTTCACCTCGGCGCCGAAGATCTTGAAGAGGGTCTCCCGCTTCAGAAGCCGTGGGAAGCCCAGGTAGTCGCGGCCGTAGCGGGCGGCGAACAGCTCCTGGAGGAAGAACGACACGCCGATGGCGGTGATGAGGGCGGCCAGGCGGGGCGCCCCGCGCCGGCGCAGCGGGCGGTAGGCGATGCGCTCCATGACGAGCGCCGCCGTCGCCGAGGCCACCATGGCCGCCGCCACCACCGCGACCAGCGTGCCGCCCAGGGCCAGTCCTGTGCGCTCGCTGTCGACGCCGAGGGCGTGCATGGTGAACAGGGCGGCGAACACGCCGATCATGAAGATCTCGGAGTGGGCGAAGTTGATCAGGCGCAGGACGCCGTAGACCATGGTGTAGCCCAGGGCGATCAGGGCGTAGATGGAGCCGACGGTGAGCCCGTCGATCGTCACCTGCCAGAACTGGTGCTGCAAGCACGTGAAGCAGTGCTCGATGGTGGCCTCCTCGGCCGAGGGGGGCGCCCGGCGGGCGCCCCCCTTGTGTCCTTGAGCGCTAGCCCGCCAGCTCCGAGGCCTTGCCGAGCTCCACGATCTTGCCGCCCTTCACCTGGTAGACGAACACGTCGCCGGCCTTCACGTTGCCGTCGGGGTTGAATTGGATCGTCTTCGAGATGCCGTTGTAGCTGTCGAGCCCCTCGACGTAGGCCAGGAGCTTCGGCCGGGTGTCGTTGCCGGCCTCGATGCCCTGGATGAGGATGTTCGATGCGTCGTAGGCCTCGCTGGAGTACGTGCCCGGGGTCTTGTTCACGACTTCCTTGTACTTGGTGGCGAACGCTCCGAGGTCACCCCCGAGCTCGGCCGTGGCGAGGCGGCACGGGCAGCTGATGAGGGCGCCCTCGCCGCCGGCGGTGCCGGACGACACCACGAAGCCGGGGTCGAGGGAGCCGTCGCCGCTCAGGAACGTGGCGGTGACGCCGGCGTCGGTGAGCTGCTTCTTGAGCCGGCCCGCCTCGTTGTAGTAGCCGCCGTAGAAGACCAGGTCGACCTTGGCGTCCTTCACCTTGTTGACGGCCACCGAGTAGTTCTGGCCCTTGGGATCGACGGCGTCGGTGACCGCCACCTTGATGCCGGCCTGGTCGAGGAGCTTCACGACGCCCTCCCAGAGGCCCTTCCCGTAGTCGGAGTTGTCGTGGATCAGGGCGACCGACTTGGGCTTCAACTTCTTGGTGACGTAGTCGGCGATGCCCTGGGACTGCACGCCGTCGTCGGGGATGACCCGGTGGAACACGTCGGTGGCCGGGTCGCTGTTCAGGGTGACGTTGGTGGCCGACGGGCTGATCATCACCAGCTGGTTGGCCTGGAGGTCCTTCAGCACGGCCCTGGTCTCACCCGAGTAGGTGGGGCCCACGATGCCGACGATCGATGTGTCGGGGATGTACTTGGCCGCCTGACCGGGCGCCTGGGCCGGGTCGCCCTGGGTGTCGAAGTCCTTGATCGTGTACGTGTACTTCTTGCTCTTCTCGTTGGCCTCCTGAACGGCCACCTGCATGCCGTCGCGGATGTTGATACCCAAGTTGGCATTCGGGCCGGTGAGGGGTCCGACGAAGGCCAGCGTGACGGCCTTCTTCCCAGTGTTCGAGGAGCCGCCGGTCGCCTCGTCGTTCTTCTTGTCGCTTCCACAGGCGGCCAGGACCAGCGCGGCTGCGAACAGCACGGCCAATCCTCGCCAGATTCCCTTACGGGACATCAAACGGGCCTCCTCCATCGTCCAAGGCTGCTTTCGGTGCGAGCATACGCAGGCGTGCGAGGATGGCGTGTGACACCTGGCTTGCGGCAGCATGGTTTCGTGCCCGTTCGTCCCCCTGGTGCCGCGGATTCCCGGCTCGACGCCCTGCGCGCCGGGCTCCGCCGGCTGGCACCGGTGGTGGTCGCGTTCAGCGGCGGGGCCGACTCCGCATTCCTCGCCTGGGTGGCCAACGACGAGCTGGGCGACGGGGCGCTGGCCGTCACCGCCGTGTCGCCGTCGCTGGCCCCGGAGGAGGAGGCCGACTGCCGGGCTCTCGCGCTCGAGTGGGGGCTGCGGTGGCGGGCCGTGCACACCGACGAGCTGGCCGACCCCGCCTACGCGGCCAACGACGGCCGGCGCTGCTACTGGTGCAAGGCGGCCCTCCTCGACGCCCTGGCGCCCCTCGCCGCCGGTGCCACCGTCGTCCTCGGTGTGAACCTCGACGACCTCGGCGACCACCGGCCCGGCCAGGAGGCGGCGGCCGAGCGGGGCGCCGCCTTCCCGCTGGTCGACGCCGGGTTCACCAAGGCACACGTCCGGGCCGCGTCGGCCCGCCTGGGGCTGCGCACCTGGGACAAGCCGGCGGCCGCCTGCCTCGCGTCACGCGTGCCCTACGGCACGCCAGTCACCCTCGGCGTGCTGGCGTCGGTGGCCCGGGCCGAGTCGGGCCTGCGCGCCCTCGGGTTCGGCCAGCTGCGGGTCCGCCATTACGGCGAGCTGGCCCGCATCGAGGTCGAGCCGGCCGATCTGGCCCGGGTCGTCGAAGCCCGCGACTCCGTCGTGGCGGCGGTCCGGTCCGCCGGCTACCGCTACGTCACCCTCGACCTCGAGGGGTTCCGCTCGGGCAACCTCAACCAGGCGCTGGCCCTGGCGGAGACCTCGTGAGTACCACTCGGGTCCGCCTCACGTTTCCCGAGCACCTCATCACCCAGCCCGTCCTCGCCCGGATGATGCGCCGCTACGACGTCGAACCCAACATCCGCCGGGCCAACGTCGAGGAGCACGTCGGCTGGATCGTCTGCGAGCTGGCCGGGAAAGCCCACGCGGTTGACTCCGCCATCGCCTGGCTGCGAGACGAGGGCGTGGAGGTCGACATGCTGGGCGACGTCGTCGAGGGCTGAGCACCCCGCGCCGTGCGCAAACTGATCCTCGCCGGCCTGGGGGTGCTGGTCCTGTTCGGCATCGACCAGGCGGCGCGCCTGGCGGCGGAGCACGCCCTGGCCGAGCGCGCCAGCCGGGCGGCGAACCATCCCCTGTCGGCCAGAGCGTCGATCTCGTCGTTCCCCTTCCTGCCCCGCCTGCTCGTCCTGGGCCGGATCCGCCAGGCGGAGGTGCGGGTCACCGGCGTCAGGACGGGCCCGGTGCGCCTGACGGCCGTCGAGGTCGAGGGCACGGGCGTGAAGGTGAGCCGGGCGGCCCTGCTCAAGGGCCAGGTCCACCTCGAGGACATCGACCAGGGGCGGGTCACCGTCGAGCTGGGGGGGCCGGCGCTGAGCGACGCCCTCCACGTCCCCGTGCACGTGGAGGGCGACACCGTCGAGGTCGGCGGCCTCGGCCTGCGGGCGGCTGCGTCGGTGTCGGTGGACAGGGGGTCGCTGGTGGTGCGGCTGGCCGGCCTGCCGACCCTCACCATGCCCGCCGTGCGCATCCCGCTCGTCCCCTGCGACGCCACGAGTGTGGCGGTCGCCGGCCAGCGGGTACGTCTCACGTGTGAGCTGGACGACATGCCCGAGGCGTTGAAGAAGTGAGTGGGCCGAAGGCGAGCGAACCGATCAGCAACAGGGTTTCGCTCATCGGCGCCATCCGGAGGATGGTGCCTCGATGAGTGAGGTCGGCGAGGCGGTCCTGGCCGAGAAGGCCCGGGTCCTGGCCGACGCCGTGGGGGAGACGCTTCCCCGCTGGGTGGAGCGGTCGGTGGAGCGCGTGCTCGTGGCCGCCACCGGGCGGGCCGAGCCCGGTCCCATGGCCGACGCCCGCGATGCCGGGCGGCGGGCCGGCGACGAGGTGGGCGGGCGGCTGCGGGCCCTGCTCGAGACCGACGTCGACCAGCAGCGCGAGAACCCGCTCGCCATCCTCCGGGCGGCGGTGGCCTACCCCACCGACGTGCTGCGCCGAGCCGGCGTGCCGCCCGTCGACCGCGACGACTTCGCCACCGCCCGGTTCCCCGACGACGACTACGACCTCACCCCTGCGTCCTTCGGCGACGTCGACCCGTCCCTGGCCGACCCCGGCCTGGAATGGGGAGCGGCCAAGGCCTGGGTCCACCGGCGCAGGCACCAGTGAGTTTCGCCTCGCAGCCAAAGGGTGCTCGGCGAGTTGGTCGTGCCGGCCTCCGGCCGGGAGCCGAGGGGGCCGCCTCCGGCGGCGTGGGCAGCCACCGGCGCTTCCCGCAGGAGCGCCAGTGAGCCGCGTCGCCGCCTTCGTCCCCGACCTCATCGACCGCTCCAAGGTGGCGGCCGCCGGCGGAGGCGACGTGGCCTTCGTGCGGTCGCCGGCCGACCTGGCCGGCGCCGGCGCCGAACTGGTGGTGGTGGACCTGGCCAGGCCGGGCGTGCTGGAGGCGCTGGGCAGCCTGGCGCCCGGCGTGCGGTCGGTGGGCTTCGCCAGCCACGTGGACCGTGACCTCATCGCCGCCGCCGAGGCAGCCGGCTGCGGGCTGGTGCTGCCCCGTTCGAAGTTCTTCTCGGGCCTCCCCGAACTTCTGCGTTAGTCGTCGCGGGGGCGGCGCTCGACCGTCCAGCCGGCGTCGGTGATGGTGCGGGGCTCGAAGAACAGGCAGCCCTCCGGGCAGGCGAAGGGGTCCAGTTCCGACACGTCGAGACGGCAGCGCTGCACCTTCTCCTGGAGCGAGGTGGTGCGCTCGACGTAGTGCCGGCAATCCGTCCGAACCGCCATGCTCGTATCGTACGGCCCATGGCAGATCGGCTGGTGGTCGTGGGCGGCGACGCCGGCGGGATGGCGGCTGCCACCCAGGCCCGCCGGCGCCGGCCGGACCTCGAGATCGTGGCCCTGGAGAAGGGGCGGTGGACGAGCTACTCGGCGTGCGGCATCCCGTTCCTCGTGGGCGGCGAGGTCCGGGCCCTGGAGGACCTCGTCGTGCGGGGGCCGCAGGCGTTCCGGGACGGGCACAACATCGACGTCCGCACCCGCCACGAGGTCACCGGGATCGACCTCGACGGGCGGCGCCTCGAGGTCCGGGACCTGGCGCGGGACCGCACGTTCTCCCTGGGCTTCGACCTGCTGCACCTGGCCACCGGCGCCGTGCCCGTGTGCCCCGACCTGCCGGGCGCCGGCGGCGAGCAGGTGCACGGCGTGCAGAACCTGGAGGACGCCGCCCGGCTGCTCGACGCCGTGGGCCGGGTCGGCGTGCGGCGGGCGGTGGTGGTGGGCGGCGGCTACGTGGGCCTCGAGCTGGCGGAGGCGTTCGCCAAGCGGGGCTGCGAGCGGGTCACGGTGGTGGAGCGGGCCGAGCAGGTGATGGGCTCCCTCGACCCCGACATGGCCGTCCTCGTCGCCAAAGCCATGCGGCGGTCCGGCGTGGAGGTGTGCACCGGCGTGGCGGTGGAGGGCTTCGAGCCGGGGGTCGTCCACACCACCGTCGGCGACCTGGAGGCCGACGTGGTGGTGCTCGGGCTCGGCGTGGCCCCCAACACGGCGCTGGCCGCCGGCGCCGGCATCCGCACCGGCGGGAGGGGCGGCATCGTGGTCGACAGCCGCCAACGCACGTCGGCCGACGGCGTGTGGGCGGCCGGCGACTGCTGCCTCTCGTACCACCTGGTGGCCCGCCGGCCCGTCCACCTGCCGCTCGGCACGGTCGCCAACAAGCAGGCCCGGGTGGCAGGGATCAACCTGGCCGGGGGCTACGCCACCTTCCCCGGCGTGGTGGGGACGGCCGTCACCCGGATCTGCGCCACCGAGGTGGCCCGCACCGGGCTGAGCGAGCGCGACGCCGGCTCGCTGGGCCTCGAGTGGGAGGCGGTGCGGATCGAGAGCACCACCACCGCCGGGTACCTGCCGGAGGCCGCGCCCGTCACGGTCAAGCTGCTGGCCGAGCGGCGCAGCGGCCGCCTGCTCGGTGCCCAGCTGGTCGGCGGCGACGGCACCGCCAAGCGCATCGACGTGGTCGCCACCGCCCTCACCGCCGGCATGACGGCCGAGCAGGTGGTCGACCTGGACCTCGGTTACGCCCCGCCGTTCTCGCCGGTGTGGGACCCCGTGCTCGTCGCCGCCCGCGAGGCGGCCAAGGCGGTGGCGGCCCGCGACTGATCAGGTCCGTTCATACAGACGCGATCAGTTGGAAACAAGCCCGTAACAACCTTTCGCAAGGCTCTCGCCCACCGCGACGAGGCAAGGGGACGCAATGGGCTTCGACACTGGCAACACCGCGTGGGTCCTGGTGTCGGCGGCACTCGTCCTGTTCATGACTCCCGGGCTGGCGTTCTTCTACGGCGGCATGGTCCGCTCGAAGAACGTGCTCGGGATGCTCATGCAGAACTACTTCTGCATGGGCCTCGTGAGCGTGCTCTGGGCGGTGGTGGCGTTCACCCTTGCCTTCGGCGGCGGCAGCGCCTGGATCGGCAACCTCGACTTCGCCTTCCTCAAGGGGGTCGGCGACGCCGCCACCCACCTGCCGGGGTACACCGGCGACTTCGCCCTCACCATCCCCGCCATCGTGTTCTGCGGCTACCAGATGATGTTCGGCGTCATCACGCCCGCCCTCATCACCGGTGCGGTGGCCGACCGCGTCAAGTTCACCGGCTGGATCACCTTCCTCGCCGTGTGGGTCGTTGTGGTGTACGCGCCGGTCGCCCACTGGGTGTTCAGTCCCGAGGGCTGGCTGTTCAAGCGGGGTGCCCTCGACTTCGCCGGGGGGACCGTCGTCCACATCAACGCCGGCGTCGCCGCCCTCGCCGTCGTGCTCGTCCTCGGGAAGCGGCGGGGCTGGCCCCGTGAGGCGATGCCGCCGCACTCGCTGCCCCTCACCCTGCTCGGCACCGGCATCCTGTGGTTCGGCTGGTTCGGCTTCAACGCCGGCTCCGCCCTCGGCGCCAACAACCTGGCCGGCCAGGCGCTCATGAACACCCACCTCGCCGCCGCCGCCGCCATGCTCGGCTGGCTCGTCACCGAGAAGATCAAGGACGGCCACGCCACCACCTTGGGTGCCGCCTCGGGCGCGGTGGCCGGCCTGGTGGCCATCACGCCGTGCGCCGGCTTCGTGGGCGGCATGGCCCCGGTCGTGATCGGGTTCGTGGCCGGCGTCGTGTGCCTGCTCGCCATCCAGTTGAAGTTCCGCTTCGGCTACGACGACGCCCTCGACGTGGTCGGCGTCCACCTGGTCGGCGGCATCGTGGGCTCGCTGCTGCTCGGCTTCTTCGCCGACAAGGGGGTGAACTCGCTCGGTGCCGACGGGGTGTTCTCCGGCGGCGGGACGGCGCTCCTCGTCGACCAGCTGGTCGCAGTCGGCGCGACCCTCCTGTTCTCGGGCATCCTGTCGTTCGTGCTGGCCAAGGTCGTCGACGCCACCATCGGGCTGCGGGTGGGTCCGGACGACGAAGCGGCCGGCCTCGACACGACTCAGCACGCCGAGACCGCCTACAACCTCGGCGACTTCGGCTCCATCGGGAGGATCGGCGCATGAAGCTCGTCACCGCCATCGTCAAGCCGTTCAAGCTCGACGATGTGAAGGCGGCCCTGAAAGCCCTCGACGTGCAGGGCATGACGGTGTCCGAGGTCCAGGGCTTCGGCCGCCAGCGGGGCCACACCGAGGTGTACCGGGGCGCCGAGTACAACGTCGACTTCGTTCCCAAGGTGCGGGTGGAGGTCCTGGCCGCCGACGACGACGTGGCCCGGGTGGTGGACGCCGTCGTCACCGCCGCCCGCACGGAGAAGATCGGCGACGGCAAGGTGTGGGTCACGCCGGTCGAGGAGCTGGTCCGCATCCGCACCGGCGAGGTCGGCCCCGACGCATTGTGAAACGTATCGGCTCGGAACCGGAGGTTCCTCGCCGAGCTGGACGTGCCGCCCTCCGGGCGGCGCGGAGGCCGCCGACCGGCGAAGCCGGCGGCCGGCGGCCGCCCGCACCACCGACCGCCCCCTCCCTTGCGGGCTGAGCGGGCGGCGCTCCTCGCGCCGGGCGGGCCGCGCGGGGTGGAGTTCTGCCGGGCTTATGCGGCGGTGGCCGACAGGTGGCTGGCGTCGCTGCTGGGCGACCAGCCGGGCATGGCGCTCGTTGCCGTCGGGGGCTACGGGCGGGGCGAGCTGTGCCCGGGCAGCGACCTCGACGTGGTGCTCGTGCACAGGGGTGGCGACCGGGCGCTGGTGCAGGCGGCGGCCGAGCGGATCTGGTACCCGGTCTGGGACGCCGGCGTGGCGCTGGACCACAGTGTCCGCACGGTCAAGGAAGCCCTGGCGGTGGCGGCGGGCAACCTGGAGGCGGCCCTCGGGCTGCTGGAGGCCCGCCTGGTGGCCGGCGAGGCCGACCTGGCCGCCGACCTCACCGAGCGGGCCAGGCGGCAATGGGTCAAGGGGGCGGCCCGGTGGCTGCCGGACCTGGTCGAGGCGGTGGAGAAGCGCCACGGCCGCTTCGGCGAGGTGGCGTTCCTCCTGGAGCCGGAGCTGAAGGAGGGCAAGGGCGGCCTCCGCGACGTGCACGCCCTGCGGGCCGCCGCCCTGGCCACGCCAGTGGTCGACGCCGGGGGCGCCCCTGTCGACGACGCCTACGACGTGCTCCTCCGCACCCGCGTGGAGCTGCACCGCCTCACCGGCAAGGCCCTCGACCGCCTGCTCCTCCAGGAGCAGGACGCCGTGGCCGACGCCCTGGGGTTCACCGACGCCGACGCGCTCATGGCCGCGGTGGCAGCCGCCGCCCGCACCGTGGCCTGGGCCGGCGACGACGGCTGGCGGCGGGTGGCCTCGGCCCGCTCCGGGCCGCGGGGGCGCAGCACCGGCCGGGACCGGCCCCTCGGCCCCGGCCTGGTCCTGCGGGACGGCGAGGTGGCCCTGGTCGCCGGTGCCGACCCGGCCGCCGACCCGTCGCTCGCCCTCCGGGCGGCAGCCGCCGCCGTCCAGGCGGGCGTCCTGCTGGCCCGTTCCGCCCTCGATCGCATGGCCGCCGACACGCCGCCCATGCCCGAACCGTGGCCGCCGGCCGCCCTCTCGGCCCTGGTCGCCCTCCTCGGCAGTGGCCACGACGCCCTTCCCCTCCTGGAGGCGCTCGACCAGCGGGGCCTCCTGGTGCGGGCCGTCCCGGAGTGGGCGGCCGTGCGGAGCCTCCCGCAGCGCAACGCCTACCACCGCTTCACCGTCGACCGGCACCTCTGGGAGACGGCGGCCAACGCCGCCGCCCTCACCAGGCGGGTGGCCCGTCCGGACCTCCTCCTGCTCGGTGCCCTGCTGCACGACATCGGCAAGGGGTTCCCGGGCGACCACACCGACGCCGGCGTCGAGGTGGTGGGCCGCCTGGGCCCGCGGCTCGGCCTGCCGCCCGACGACGTGGCCGTGCTCGAGGGCATGGTGCGCCACCACCTGCTGCTGCCCGACGTGGCCACCCGCCGCAACCTCGACGACCCGGCCACCGTCGAGTCGGTGGCGGCGGCGGTGGGCGACCGCGACCGGCTCGAGCTGCTGGCCGCCCTCACCGAGGCCGACAGTCTGGCCACCGGCCCGTCGGCCTGGGGCAGCTGGAAGGCCGGCCTGGTGCAGGAGCTGGTCGCCCGCACGGCCACGGTGCTGGCCGGCCACCGGCCGCCGGCCGTGCCCGCGCTGCCCACGCCGGCGCACCGGGCGGTCATGGCCGGGCGCCGGCTGGTGGTGGACGCGCAGGGCAGCGAGGTCACGGTGGTCGCCCCCGACCAGCCCGGCCTCTTGGCCGTGGTGGCGGGCACGCTCGCCCTGCACCGCCTCGACGTGCGTTCGGCGTCGGTGGGTGGCGAGGACGGGATGGCGGTCGAGGTGTTCGACGTCGAGCCGGCGTTCGGGCAGGCGCCCGACTGGCCGGCGGTGGCGGCCGACGTGGAGCGGGCCCTCGCCGGCCGCCTGCCCATCGAGGCCCGCCTGGCCGAGCGGGCACGGGCCTACGCCGGCCGCGGCCGCCCGGCCGCCGCCCGCCAGCCAGAACCGCGCGTGCTCTTCGACGACGAGGCCTCGGCCGCCGCCACGGTGGTCGAGGTACGGGCGCCCGACGGCATCGGCGTGCTCTACCGCATCACCCGGGCCCTGGCCGACTGCGGACTCGACGTCCGCTCGGCCAAGGTCGCCACCCTCGGCCACGAGGTGGTGGACGCCTTCTACGTCACCGACGTGGGCGGGGCCAAGCTGGCCGGCGACGACCGCCGGCGGTCCGTGGAGGAGGCGGTCCTGGCCGTGCTGGCAGGGGTCGCGTAACCCCTCCACCGCTACGCTCCCGGTGTGCCGCCCACCCGCTACCGGTGCAACGCCTGCGGCAACCTCACCCGCTTCGACGTCACCTCCACGGTGCGCACGCGGCGGTTCCACCACTACACGGTGGGCGGCGAGCTGACGCTGGAGGACGAGCATGTGCTGTCGGAGTCGGTCGAGGAGGTCTCGTGCCGGTGGTGCGGCTCGGCCAAGGCGGTGGAGGAGCTGGCGCCCGGGGCCGACACGTGACCGCTCGGTGGGTCTGACGCTGTCGCCCGAGGACGAGGGCGGCGCCGGCCCGGCCGGCGACGCCGCCGACGGGCTCCTCCGCCGAGCCCTCCAGCTGGCGGTCGACGTCGCCCGCGTCGGCTACCGGTCCACGCCGCCGGTGGAGCCCCCCCGGGCGGTGCGCAAGCTCGTCACCTTCGTGGGCCGGCTCCCCGACGCCGCCCTGCCCCTCGTTCGGAGGGCGCTGGACGAGGACGCCGAGTTCCGCGGACGGGTGGCCGAGCTGGCCGACGAGGAGGAGCTGGGACGGGCCGGCTGGCTCTTCGTGACCCGCCCGGAGGGGTGGGAGCACGAGCTGGCGCTGGTCACCGAGGACGCCGAGCGGCGGGCGCTGGCCGAGCGCGAGGAGCGGGAGGAGCGCAGCGCCCGGAAGCGGCTGGCCCACGCCGAGGCGGCCACCAACCGGGCGGAGGAGGCCGCCGCCAAGGCCCGCGGCGAGCTGGCCGCCGCCACCGCCGAGCTGGCCGCCGAGCGCCGGCAGCGGCGCGACATCCAGGAGGAGGCGGCCCGCCTCGGGCGCCGCGTGACCTCGCTCGAGGGGGAGCGCGACAGCGCCCGGCGGCGGGCCGACGCGGCCGCCGCCGACGCCGAGCGGCTGGGGTCGGAGCTCGACGCCGCCCGCCGCGACCTCGAGGAGGCCCGGGCGGCCGCCGCCGCCCTCCGGGCCGAGGCCGAGGCGGCGGCGCTGCGGGCTCGGGCCGACCAGCTCCGGAAGGAACCGGCGGCGCCCGCCGCCCCACCGGTGGCCGGCCCGCCGCCGGCCGGCCTGGCGGCGGTGGCGCGGGCGGTGGCGGCGGCGTCCGAAGCGGCGGCCGCCCTGGGCCGGGCGCTCGAGGAGGCGGCCGCCGGCCTGGCCCCGTCGCCTCCGCCCCAGGCCCCGCCCGCCGCCCGCCCGCCGGCCCGCCCCCGCCGCCGGCCGGCCAGCCTGCCGCCGGCGGTGTTCGACGACAGCACCGAGGCCGCCGCCCACCTGGTCCGCGTCCCCCGCGCCGAGGTGCTGGTGGACGGCTACAACGCGGCGATGGCGCTGTGGCCCGACCACCCGCCGGCGGAGCTGCGCGAGCGGCTGGTCGACGCAGTCGCCGAGCTGGTGGCCCGCACCGGCGCCAGCGTCCACGTGGTCTTCGACGGCGCCGACCTGGGCGGCCCGCCGGCCCGGCCGGCCACCATGCGGGGCGTCCGGGTGAGCTTCTCGCCGCCCGACGTGGAGGCCGACGACGAGATCCTGAGGCTCGTCGACGAACTTCCAGCGGATCGCCCCGTCGTGGTCGCGTCGAGCGACCGGCGGGTGCAGGACGGCGCCCGCCGGCGCGGCGCCAACGTCATCGACAGCTACCAGTTGGCCGCCGTCCTGGGCCGCTCCTGACCCTTAGGCGAGGAAGACGGTGTGCCAGGCCTGGGCGCCGGGGACGGGGGAGGGCACGAAGCCCCGGATCCGCGGACTGACGAACCAGGCGGTGCCCGACAGCGACAGCGGCACGGCGACGTAGCGCACGGCCGTCACCAGGTGCAGGAGGTCGGCGGTGGACTCCTCCACGTCGGCGTCCTTGCTGGCGCCGAACGCCTGGTCGAACAGGGCGTCGGCCTGGGGGCCGCCGGCGGCGGCCGACGACACGGCCAGCAGGCCGCCGGGCCGGTTGGCGAACAGCCGGCAGAACGAGCACGGGTTGGCGTCGTCCTGGATCCGGGTCTCGAGGTACAGGTCGAAGCTGCCCTGGTTGACCACCTGGATGGCGGCGGCCCCGGGGGTGTTCTGGCGCAGGAGGCCGATGCCCACCGCCGCCAGGTCGGCCTGGAGGGCGGCCACCGCGGCGTCCTGCCCGTCGCCGCCGTTGCCGCCGCCGTTGCCGTTGCCCACCACGAGCGACAGGTCGAGGCGTCGACCGTCCTTGACCCGCACGCCGTCGGGTCCGGGCACCCAGCCGTCGTCGTCGAGGGCCGTGCGGGCGCCGGCCGGGTCGTGGGCGGGGGAGGACACGTTGCGGTCGGAGCGCCCGAGCAGCAGCGGCGGCACGAGCGTGTCGTTGGGCTGCACCCTGGCGCCGGTCGCCTTGGCGAACGCCTCCCGGTCGACGGCTAGGGCGACGGCCCGGCGGACGGCCTCGTCGGCGAGGAGGGCGTAGTCGCCGGTGCCCTGGGCGTTCAGGAGCAGGTACACCGCCCGGGCCGGGTCGGAGACGACCAGCTTGGCGCTGGCCGGCACCTCGGCCGCGGCGCTGGGGAGAACGGCGTCCACCTCGCCGGCGGTCAGCAGCTTCGCCGTCTCGTCCGCCGTGCCGAAGCGGAAGGTGATCGACCGCAGGAGCGGGGCCTTGCCCCAGTACCGGGGGTAGGCCTCGACGCGCAGGCCGGCGGCCGGGTCGTAGGAGGCGAACCTGAACGGCCCCGTGCCGGTGGGGGTGGTGTCCGGCGCGTCGCCCCGGCCGGCGGTGGTGCCGGGCTTCATGATGGCGAGGCTGGGGTTGGCCAGCTGCTCGGGCAGGCGCTGGTTGGGCGCCGACAGGTGGATCTCGATCTCGAGGTCGTTCAACGCCCGGGCCGAGTCGGCTTCGAGGCCGCGGATGGGGTCCTGGCGCTGGGCGGCCATGGCGAGGACGGGGAGCACCTCGCCGGCCGTGAGGGGGGTGCCGTCGTGGAAGGTGACGCCCTTGTGGAGGGCGAAGCGCCACGTCGTGGCGGACATCGGCCGCCAGCTGTCGGCCAGGCCGGGGGCGACGGTGTAGGACGGCGTGAGCCGGGTGAGGGTCTCGAAGATGCCGAAGCCCACGCGGGCGGTGGTCGGCCTGAGGGGCCCGAGGGCCTGCGGCCCGCCGGGTGCCCCCTGGCCGACGTTGGGGTTGGCGCCGCCCGGGCGCTGCCCGTTGGCGGCGGTGAACGGGTCGGTGCCGGCCGCCACCCGAAGGTCCTGGGGGACGTTGGCGGGCGGCTTCTCGATCGCCCCCGAGCTGGACGAGGCGTTGCAGGCCGAGGCGGCGACCGCGACGACGACCAGGGTCGCGGCGAGCACCCGCTGCACCCTGGTCGTCGTCACCTGTCCCTCGGTTCTCGTACGGGTACTACGAGCGGCGACCGGCCGCCGGGCCGGTCATCGCAGGGCGATGTCCTCGTCGGACACGGCCAGGTTGGCCACCCGCTTGACGCCCTTGAGGGCGGCGTCGAGCTCGGCACCCTTCATCGACTCCGCGCTGACCAGCTGCTGGGCCAGCCCGTCGAGGATGGCCCGGTTGTCCTGGAGGATCTTGCCGGCGGCCACCTCGGCCTCGTTGATGAGGCGGCGGATCTCGGTGTCGACGTCGTCGAGCAGGCCGTTGGACAGCTGAGCCTGGGACATCCAGTCACGGCCGAGGAACAGCTCCTCCTCGGCCACGCCGATGCGCAGGCGCCCGATCTTGTCGCTCATGCCGTAGGCGCACACGACCTTGCGGGCCAGGTTGGTGGCGTCGTCGATGTCGCCCTCCGAGGCGGTACTCACGTCGCCGAAGGCGAGGACCTCGGCGGCCAGGCCGGCCATGGCGACGGTGAGGTCGGCGGTCATGCTCTTGTAGCCGGAGAGGGTGGAGGTGCTGTGGCTGAGCGCCATGTGGTGACCGAGCGAGCGGCCGCGGGCCACGATCGACACCTTCTGCACGGCGAGGGGGACGCCCACGCCCCGGGCCACCACGGCGTGGCCGGCCTCGTGGTAGGCGGCCCGCCGGGTCTCCGCCGGGGTGAGGCGGCTCTTGCGGGCGGGGCCGAGAAGCACCCGCTCCAGCGCCTCCTCGACGTGGGCCTGGGTGATCTGCGTCGTGCCCTCGCGAACGGCGAGGAGGGCGGCCTCGTTCATGATCGTGGCCAGGTGGGCGCCGCTCAGGCCGGGCGTCTCCTTGGCGATGTGGTTCAGGTCGACCTCGGGCGCCAGGTTGCGGCGGCGGGCGTGGATCTCGAGGATCTCCTGGCGGCCGGCCAGGTCGGGTTCGGGCACGTGGATGCGCCGGTCGAAGCGGCCGGGCCGGATGAGGGCGGGGTCGAGGATGTCGGGGCGGTTGGTGGCGGCCAGGACCACGACGCCCGAGAACTTGTCGAAGCCGTCCATCTCCACGAGCAGCTGGTTGAGCGTCTGCTCGCGCTCGTCGTGGCCCATGCCCATGCCGGCGCCGCGCTTGCGGCCGACGGCGTCGAGCTCGTCGATGAAGACGATGGCCGGGGCCATGGCCCGGGCCTGGGCGAACAGGTCCCGCACCCGGGCGGCGCCGATGCCGACCAGCGACTCCACGAACTCGGCGCCCGACAGGTAGAGGAACGGCACGTTGGACTCGTGGGCCAGCGCCCGGGCCAGCAACGTCTTGCCGCTGCCGGGGGGGCCGATGATGAGCATGCCGCGCGGCGGCTCGGCGCCCATCGAGCGGTACACCTCCGGGCTCGACAGGAACCGCACGATGTCCTTGGTCTCGACCACCGCCTCGGCCGCGCCGCCGACGTCGGCGAAGGTGACGCCCCCGTCCTCCGGGGTGTCCTGGGTGCGGTCACCCACGCCGCCGAACTTGGCGAACTCGGCCACCGCCTGGTTGCCGCCCCGCAGCAGCGTGAGCGTGAGGGTGAACAGCACCACCAGCAGCACGATGGGGAGGACGAACTGGGCGAGGAACCGGGTGGTGGCCTTCCCGAACTGGTCGTCGACCTTCACGATGGCGCCGTTGTTCACCAGGCGGTCGGTGAGGCCGGGCAGCAGCTCCTTCGGGACCGAGCTCCAGAACGCGGTGGGGTTCTGGGTGGCGATCCCCTTGATGCGCCCGTCCTCCTGGAGGAACGTCACGCTGGTGACGGCCTTCGCCTCCGACTTCTGGAGGACGTCGGAGACGGGGACCTCCTGGCCGGGCGTGGCCGGCCGGAGGGACAGGATGGCGAAGACGTAGACGACGGCCAGGAGCACTGCTGCGGCCCCGAGGAACAGGGTCAGCAGGCTCGTTCGCTGGGACGACAGCCTGGAACGCACGAAAGGTGCCTCTCTTCCGGTGACTGGGTGGATCAGGTGTTGGTGTTGCGGGCGGGAACGGCGCGGGCGTCGGGCCGCATCGTGGTGAAGCTGGCGAGGCACAGGGCCAGGGCGACCAGCGAGAGCAGGCCGGCCGACGCGTAGAACAGGAGGGGGCCGCGGCCCTCGGTGCTGGTGGCGTTCTGCCACCTGGGCTGGAGCTCGGGAGCGACGGCGTCGGTGGGGGCCGGCACCACCGCGCCGACGCCGACGACCTGCGACTGGGCCGACGCCTGGAGCAGCGGGGCGGGGCTCGAGGGGATGATGGGGGTGGGCGGCGGGATCGCCGAGATCACCTTGGGCGCCACCGCCGGCGGCGGCTGGGCCGGCACGGGGGGGAGCGGCTGGGGCGCGTTGGCCACGAATTGGGCGGCCGCCGGGCGGGCGGCGGTGGGCGTCGCCGCCGGTGGCTGCACTTCGACCACCGCCACCACCACGTACTTGGGCGGCGGGATCAGCTTCAGGAACGGGCTGTACTGGGCGCGGGCGGCGGCGATGTCCCGGTTGTTGGTCTGCACCGTGCCGAGCCGGGTGTCCTGCCACACCACGTAGGCCAGCTCGTTGGACGAGGCGACCGAGGTGTTGGCGTCGAGGATGTCGGGCGGGAACCACGGGTTGCGCTGGAGGCGCATGTCGAAGGGGTGGTCCTGGGTGAGGTCGACGGCGTCGCCGAAGCTCGCCCCGCCGTCGGTGGAGCTGCGCAGGTAGACCCGGGTCTCGTAGCAGGGGAAGGCCGAGGTCTTGGACGCGTCGTAGGGGTCCGGGCAGGCGAACGGCCGGTTGTCGTAGTAGGCGAGGTCGACCCGCCCGTTGGGCGCGATGGCGAGGGACACGCGGGTGAGGTCGTGGCCGTTCTTGACGGGGCTGTGGCTCACCCGCTGGAGCGGCAGCCACGAGGCCCCGCCGTCGGTGGACCGGAGGAGGAACACGTCGGCGTTGGTGTTGCGCTCGTCGCTCCAGGCGATGTAGATGGTGCCCGACTGCTGGTCGACGGCCATGGCCGGCCAGTAGTAGCTGCCCCGTCCCGCCACCTCCGTCTGGGCCGACTTGTTGATCCCGGTGGGCACCTCCTGCGGGTCCGACCAGGTGGCGCCGTTGTCGGCGGACGTGGTGAAGAACATGCGGCCCGGGGGGTCGGGGGTGCCGGCCGGCGCACCGGCGGGCGGCGGCCGCCCGTCGAAGAACATGGCGTACACACGCCCCGGGTCCGGCCCGACGGCGATCTGCGGCTGGTCGTTGCTGCTGACGAGGGTGTCGATGTCGCTGATCGGGACGGGCGGGCCCCAGGTGGCGCCGGCGTCGGTGGACGTCGACACCGTCTCGACGCGCACCGTGGGGTTCACCACCGAGAAACCGCGGCGGATCACGTAGAGCTGGTCGGGCTGGCCGGGAGTGATCCGTACCGCCAGCCGGTTGAAGTCGCCGTTGGACGGGTCGACGGTGATGGGATCGCCGAAGGTGAGGCCGCCGTCGGTCGAGACGAAGAGGTTGGTACGGGAGACGTCGCCGGCCACGAAGTAAGCCTTGGAGTCGCTCCCCATGGCGACATGGATGCGGCCGCGGGTCGGGTTGCCGTAGCGGGCGCAGGTCTGGGGCAGCGGGAGCACGAAGTGCTTGAAGGCGGTGCCCATCGCGTCGTAGGAGGTGTGCACCATGCAGTCGACGGTGCCGTCGCCGTACTGGTTGCGCTCGGTGACGACGACGTGCTTCGGGTCGGCGGGGTCGACGGCAACGGTGGGGATGCCGTGCCACCGGGATTCCGACTGGTCGCCGTTGACGCGGGTGGGCGCGCTGAGGGTGGGGGTGGTGGTCTGGGCCACTGCCCCCGCAGGGACCAGCAGCGCCGCTGCGGTGACGCCCCCGATCACGGCGAAAGAAAAGGCCCCTCTCCCCCGGCGTCGGCTCACGGTGGACTGACGATAAAAGGAACGACTGCCGCCTACAAGGCGCGATCGCGCTGATAGGTGCATTCTTTCACCTACCTCCGAGACCGGTTGTGGCGGCGGGGAGCGGTTCGGGGTCGAGCGGGCGCTCCATGCCGTCGAGGACGAAGTCGATCTCGTCGCCGTCGAGCGTCTCGCGCTCCTCCAGCGCGGCGGCCAGCTGGTCGAGCCAGCGGCGCTGGGTGGTGAGCAGGGCGGTGGCCCGCTCCTCCGCTGCCCGCACCACCTCGGCGACGGCGGCGTCGAGCTTTCTCGCCACCTCCTCGGAGTGCTGGCCGGGCATGGGCTCGAATCCCGGTTCCCGCCGGTAGGCCAGCGGTGCCACCTGCTCGCTCATGCCGAGGTCCATCACCATCCTCCTCGCCAGCTCGGTGGCGTTGCGGAGGTCGTCGGCGGCGGTGGTGGACGGCTCCCCTGTGACGAGGACCTCAGCCAGGCGGCCGGCCAGCAGTATCGCCATGCGGTTCTCCAGGTGGGTGCGGGTGTGGAGGTAGCGGTCCTGCTCCGGCAGTTGGCGCGTGTGCCCGAGGGAGCGGCCCCGCGACACCACGGAGACCTTGTGGATCGGGTCGGCGCCGGGAAGCGCCCACGCCACCAGCGCGTGCCCTGCCTCGTGGTAGGCCACGGTGCGCTTCTCGATGGGGCTCAGGATGCGCGTGCGCCGCTCGGGCCCCGTGGTGACCCGGTCGATGCCGTCCTCGAAGTCCTGGCGGCTGATCTGCTGGCTGCCGCGCCGCCCGGCGTGGATCGCCGCCTCGTTCACCACGTTGGCCAGGTCGGCGCCCGAGAAGCCGGGCGTGCGCCGGGCCAGCTGGTGCACGTCGACGTCGGGCGCCACCGGCTTGCCCCGCAGGTGCACCTGGAGGATCGCCTCCCGGCCGGCGATGTCGGGGAGGTCGACCGTGACGTGGCGGTCGAACCGCCCCGGGCGGGTGAGGGCGTCGTCGAGGACGTCGAAGCGGTTGGTGGCTGTGATGACCACCACCCGGCTGTCGGCGGCGAAGCCGTCCATCTGCACGAGCAGCTCGTTGAGCGTGCGGTCGCTCTCGTTGCTGCCGATGGAGATCGCGTTGCGGGATCGGCCGACGGCGTCGAGCTCGTCGATGAACACGATCGACGGGGCGTTCTCGCGTGCCGTGCGGAACAGGTCGCGCACGCGCGACGCGCCGACGCCCACCAGCATCTCGTCGAACTCGGAGGCGGCGACCGAGTAGAACGGCACGCCGGCCTCGCCGGCCACGGCCCGGGCCAGCAGCGTCTTGCCGCACCCGGGCGGCCCCATGAGCAGCACGCCTCGAGGCACCCGTGCCCCGACGGCGAGGAACCGCTCCGGGCGCTGGAGGAAGTCCTTGACCTCTTCCAGCTCCTTCACCGTCTCGTCCATGCCGGCCACGTCGGCGAAGGTGACCCTGTCGTCGCCGTCCTGGTAGCGGCGGGCGCCCGTGCGCCCGAAGCGCGACAGCCCGCCGAGGGCGGACGAGCGCAGGAACAGCAGGAACAGCAGCCCGAACAGCGTGAAGAAGAGCAGCACGGGCAGCAGGAACTGGGCGAGGAAGTTGAGGATGCCCTTGGCGACCTGCTGGTCGACCACGACCTTGACCTTGGCGTCGACGAGGCCCGTGACGGCGTTGTTCACCGCCAACTCGCCCCTGGGCAGCGCCACCGTGAAGGAACTCCCGGCGTAACGGCCGGTGATGCGCGAGTCGTAGTCGAGGATCGTGACCTCGGTGATCTCGCCCTCCTGCACGAGGCGGTTGAAGCGGTCGATCGACATCTGGCGGCCGCGCTCGTCGGGCCGGACGGTGGCCAGCACGACCGCGTAGACGAGGATTTGGACCAGCAGGAAGGCGGCGACGTACGGGATGGCCTTGCGGCCGCGTTCGGCACCGCTCGCCGGCGGCGACCCGTTGTCGTCCTGGCCGCCTCGTCGGTTGAACAACGGCATCTCGACTACGGCCCCCAGTTGCGCGGTCCCCGTGCGCTTCGTCACCGACGGCGCGGCGACGGGGCGGGAGCGTAGCAGGAAGGAAACCAAAATGCGCCCTTGCAGGCAACATCTTGTGGCTGTAGCTTCCGGGCGCGCGATAGGGGCGCGCCAGTTTCCAAATTCCCCCTGTTCTTCGGCTCCGGTGGTCTGTACGATCCCCGCCCGAAGGGCGACCTCTCACAGGCCGGGGGACTACGAATGACCGTCGTCGACGAACCGAGACTCCAGAACACGACGACCTTCCGCAGGCCACGGCGGCGTCTCCCGGGCTGGTTCGTCCCGGTGGCGATCGCCTGTCTTGTGGTGGTCGCCAGTGGCGTGGCACTCAGCCGCGTCACCGACAACACCAAGCCGCCCGTCTACGAGATGGCGGCCACCGACAACGTCATCATCAACCAGGACGGCCTCATCAACGCCCACAACTCGCCCACGGTGGTGCAGAGCCCGGCCGACGCCAACACGCTGGTGGTGGTCGACCGGGTCGACCGGCCCACCCGGTCGGGAGCCGTCCATGTCAGCCACGACTTCGGCAGGACGTGGAAGGACGAGGCCCTCAAGCTCCCTGCCGGCACCACCGACCAGGGCTTCGCCCCCGACGCGGTGTTCACCAAGGACGGCACGCTGGTCGTCGCCTTCTCCACCGTCCCGGGCAGCGGGGCCATCCCCACGGGCGTGTGGGTCTCCACCTCCGCCGACAAGGGCGACACGCTGAGCGACCCCGTACAGGCCCTCGGGCCGTACAACGTCCAGGTCCGCCTGGCCGCCGATCCGTCGAGCGGCGACGTGTACATGACGTGGCTCCAGGGCGACCAGGCGGCCATGCCGGAGTCCTGTCTGCCCTGCTTCGCGCGTACGGGTCTGCCCATCATGGCGGCCCGGTCCTCCGACGCCGGCAAGACGTGGAGCGCGCCGGTGCGGGTGAGCGACGACGGCCGCGAGCGGGTGGGTGCCGCCACCCCGGTCGTCGGGCCCAACGGGTCCGTCTACGTCGCCTACATGGACTACAAGGACGACAAGGACGACTGGGAGAACACCGATGCGGCGCCCACCACGAGCAAGTTCGAGGTGGTCCTGGCCCGTTCCACCGACAAGGGCGCCAGCTTCGGCAAGGGCGTCTCGGTCGACCCGGACCTGCGCACCCTCGAGCGGTTCCTGGTGTTCTTCCCCAAGTACCCGGCGCTGGCCGTGAGTCCGGCCGGTGACCTGTACGTGGCATGGCAGGACGCCAGGCGGGGCGACTACGACGTGTTCGTCCGCCGCAGCGTCGACGCCGGCCAGAGCTGGAACGGCCCGTTCCGGGTGAACGACGACCCGGCCGGGAACGGCCGCCACCAGTACCTGCCCACCCTGTCGGCCAGCGTCGCCGGCCGGGTCGACATCCTGTACTACGACCGGCGCGACGACCCCCGCAACATCCTGGCCGGCGCCTACTTCGCCACGTCGTACGACAACGGCGAGGACTGGCAGAGCCTGCCCGTCTCGTCGCAGCTGTTCGACTCCCGGATCGGGCCCGGCGCCGAGCGCAAGAACCCCGACCCCGGCTCGCACCTCGGCCTGATCAGCCTGCCCGACGGCGCCTACGGCGTGTGGTCGGACTCCCGCAAGGGATCCCTCGACACCGACCGCCAGGACATCGTCGGCGGCAAGGTCGTCATCACCAAGAAGACCTGACCGAGGAGCCGCCCGCGTTCAGCGACGGCCGGCGGGTTGGACCTCGGCGGCCGCCGGGCGCTCGGCCGCCTCGAGCCAGGCCTGTCGCTCGGTGTCGTCGTCGGCCGCACGCGGCGTGGAGAGGATGATCACGGGCGCGGCGTCGTCGCCGGCCGGCGCGGCCGCTGCAGCCCGGGCGAGGGGAGGCGCCACCGGCCGCACGGTGGCCGCGCGAGGGCGGTCGGCGGGAGGGGAGGGCACTCGGCGGGCCCCCTCCGGTGTGGTGCCGGGTGGCCCGCCAGCGGCCGGCTTCGGCAGGCGCGAGGCGGCTTTGGCGGGGCTCGGCGGTGCGGCCACCTCCGCCGCTTCGCCGGCCGGGCGGCGGGGCGCGGCGTCGGTGGCGCCTGCGGCCGTGGCCTCTTCCGGGCGGGGGCCGTCGGGCCGGAGCGCCCGCACGGTGGGTCCCGACGGCGGCCGCGTCTCGACCACCGGGCGCGCCGGGCGCTCCCGGGGCGGTGGCTCCGCCGCCGCTCGCTCTGCGTCGCCGGCCGGTGTGCCCGCCGTGGGCTTCTCCGCACGGGCCGGAGGGCGACCGCTTCGGCCGGTGCCCGATGCCCGCTCCGCCTGCCCGTGAGGGCCGGGGACACGACCGGCGGTCGAGCGAGGCGCAGGGGTGCCCCAAATCGGCGTCGACGTCATCTTGTTGGCGAACTTCATCGGCGAGAACGGCCGGGCGAGGTGGCTGGGCCGATCGACGTCGAGGTCGGGCGGCGAGCCCGCTCCTGGACTGTCGCCGGGGGGCTGCTTGGCGGACTGTCCCTTGCGGGGCGACGGCTGGCGGCCTGAGGTCTTGGCGGCGGCCGGCGAGCGGGTTGCCGCCGCCGTCGAGACGGCCGACGCCCTGGCCTTCGACGCCTTGGGGTGGGCCGGGGTGGCCCGAGGCTGCTGGCTGGCGGGGGGAACGGCCTTGGCGACGCGGGCGCCGGCCGTGCCGGCGCCCGGTGTGGCGCGCCCGCCGCCGGCCTTGGCCGTCGCGGCCGGCGTTGCCCGCACGCCGGCGCTGCCTTTGGCCCGGCCGCTGCCGGCCTTCGCCGTCGCGGCCGGTGTGGCGCGCCCGCCGCCGGCCTTGGCCGTCGGCGCCCTCCCGCCGGCGCCGCCTTTGGCCCGGCCGGTGGCGGCCTTCGATGCGGGGCCCGGTGTCGCCGGCCCGGCGGGCGCCACCACGCCGGCCGTGGGTGCCTCGGCGGCGTCGGGCTCGTTGTCGGCACTGGGCCGTCGGCGGCCCTCCTCCACGTGCCCCAGGTCGGCGGCCAGACGGTTGCGGGCCGCCAGCGTGCGCTCTCGGAGATCGACCTCCCACTCGGCCACGTGGTTGCGCTTCCGCGACGTGTAGGTGAGGCGCACCGCCCAGCGGGCCCCGTGCAGGTTGAACGCCGACCAGCAGTCGGCGAAGACGTCGTTGGAGAACCGCACGCCCCGGTCGCTCAGGTTCCACTGCACGGACGGACCGAGCGGTTCGATGGACGGTCCCCGGCGAGCCTTGACCAGCACCAGGCGCTGCGCCGTGTCGATGACCTTGGCCTGCTCGGCGAGGATCGGCGCCGCGAACCGCTGCACCCATTCGTCGTCGACACCCGCCTGCTGGGCGACCTCGGCGATGGTGCTGCCGGCCCGCAGGCGAGCCTGGATCTCCCTCGGGCTGAGGGAGCTGCTGGGGCGGGGCGGCGCCGCAGGGACGGCCGGCGCCGCAGCGGCCGAGGACTCCTCCGTGCCGGCCGCCGCGCCGTTGCGCCGCTGGCGAGCCAGCTCCAGAGCCTCCAGCAGCGCGTCGTCGACCGCGACGACGAACCCACCCGACTTCGCGCCCTTCCGGGGACTGAGGACCAGCCCCTCGTTGTCCGCAGTGACGCCAACGGGGTGGAGCTTCTTCACGCTGCCCGGACGGTAGCACCTGGCCCGCGGGCGGCCGGGGACCCTCGGCGGTCAACCGGTGCGCGACCGGTGGCGGAGCTCGGGAACCAGCCCGGCACCGGCCAGGAGACGCACCGCTCGGGCCTCGTCGGCATCGACCACCACGGCGTCGTCGGGCTCGCGCCCGCAGAGGAAGGTGACCACGCAGTCGGCGCACACCTCGGTGTGGCGGGCCACGCAGTCGTCGCAACTGATCGAGAAGGCAGGGTCCATGCCACAAGCATGACGGCACCCTGTGACATCGACTCTGGCCTGTCGAGCCGGGGAACGGGAGAACCCCCCGCCGGAGCGGGGGGTTCTCGTCGTTCGACCGTCAGGCCGACGGACTGCCGGACCTGCTCCTACCGATGCGCACGGCGCACGGCCGGACGACCCCGACGGGGCACGACCAGCGCGAGCAGCGCAGCGGCGATCAGCGACACTGCGCCGATCATGACCAGCGCCAGGCCGGGACCGCTGAGGAACGAACCCGCGGAGGCGGGAGCGACCACATCGGCGGCACGGGCGCCGGACGGCGGGATGGGCGGCAGCGGCTTGGCCGGGGCCACGATCACCTGCGGGGTGCTCGGAGCGGCCGGAGCAGGAGCCACCTGCGGTGTGGCGGGCCGGACCTGGACGGGTGCCGGAGCCGGGGTGCCGTGAGCCACGGCCGCGACCGGGGCCTGCTGCGTGGTTTCCGCCACGGGCGGCGCGGTGGCCGCGAAGGCGACGGAAGCCGGCGCGTTGATAGCCGCCTGCTGGTCGACCGTGGTGGCACCACCGGCACCGTTGATGTCCTGCGGCGCGGGGTTGTTCAGGGCGAAGGTGGCCCGAGCCGGCGTACCCGAGACGGGGAGGCCAGCCGGGGTCTTCTGGACGGCGATGACGGTGTAGTAGCCGGGGGCCCCGTCAGGCGCCGTGAAGCTGAAGCTGATGGCGCCGTTGACACCGGGCACCACCGTGGCCAGGAGCGGGCCGTCGGCGGTGTTCCAGTGGACCTCGACGGGGCTGTTCTTGTCGGCGGCGCCGAAGCGTGCGCCGACACCCGAAACCAGCTGGCCGGAGTTGCCGGCCGCCGGGGTGATGCTGAGGGTGGCCAGGCTGGTGCACGCCCAGGCCGCGGCGAGGGGCACTGCCACCAGGCCGAGGACCACGCAGGCGGCAGCCACCCAGGCTTGCCGTGTTCTGTTCATGCGGTTTCCTTTCCTCGAGCTCGCCGGTTACCGCTTCACCCGAGCCGGCGTGGGCCGGAGGATGTAAGCAGCGCCAGCGGCGGTGAGCAGGGCCATGGTGCCGATGACAGCCAGGGCGATGCCCAGGTGCATGGCGTTGTTGCTGGACGAAGCGAGCCGGCTGGTGGCCGGCACGATGTTCCGGGTGCGGCTACCGACGGGGGCGACCTTCTCGGTGATGGCGTCTTGCGCCTCCAGCGAGAGGACCTGCGTCGGCTGGCTCGGAGCAGCGGCGACGGCCGGAGCCGGGGCCGCCGGGGCGGCCTTGGCCGGTGCGGGCCGGACGGCGGGCGCCGGGGCGGCAGGAGCCGCGGCCGGAGCCGGGGTGGCCTCACCGTTCACGATGTACTTCTGCTCGACGGTGACCGTCTCGGGGGCGGGAGCCGCCTCCGGGGCCGGAGCAACGCCGGCTGCGACGCCGGGGACGGTGAAGATGGCACGAGCCGGGGAGCCCCACGTGGGGACGCCGTTCGGATCGAGCTGGGTCGCCAGGACCGCATACGTGCCGGGCGCGGCGTCAGCGGGCACCGTGAAGGTGAAGCTGGCGCTGTTGCTCGGGGCGGTGGGCTTGGGCACCACGGCGAGGATCTGGCCGTCGGCCTTGCCCCAGCGCACGGTGATGTCCGAGTGCCCAGCGGTGTTCTGGAAGTTGGTGAGGTCGCCCTTCACGGTCGTTCCCGCTGCGCCCTTGCCCGGCGAAAGGTCGAGCGTTGCCAGCGATACGCAGGCGAACGCCGCCGAGGCGGCCAGCAGGAGCGCCGCGAGGACGCCTCCTGAGATGGTGAGAACTTTCGTTCTCCGATGCATACACACCCTCCTGTGAGGTGTCCCTTGAGGTACGGCAGTTGTCCCTACCAGGCCGTGTTGGCCTGCCTTGCGTACTGCGGTGCCCCCGCGTGGCCTTCGGTGGTGTGTGTTGCGTCTTTCTGACGCCTTGCATCGAAGTGCCGTGGCGTTACAACTTTCGCGCGAAACGATGACGATGTCTACTACTTCGCGAACAGTTCCACAAGACCCGGGGGGGAATCAGCCGGTCCAACTACCTGTGTTCTGCATAGAGTGAGAATGCCTCCATTGCGCCGGCTCCTGCGAAATGGGAGCTTTTCTCGTCCATAAGGCGGCTACAGGGGGATCCATTGAACGCGGACCGTGCATATCTGCCCCACTCCGACGCGAACCGGCGCCGACGCCAACGACGGCGGGCACTGTCGGTGTGGGTGCTGCTCGGCACAGTGGCGAGCGTGCTCGTTGCGACGGCCGTCCCGGCGGGGGCCCTCGCCTGCGACTTCACCCTGGGGTCGACGGCGCCCACGGCGACACCCGGAGCCGTCGTCCCGGGGGGCGTCTTCTCCTGGGGCAAGGACAACTTCGGTCAGCTGGGCGACGGCGCTCAGGTCAACCAGCTGGCGCCGATCGCGGCCGCCGAGGCGGGGCCCGGCGCCGGCGTCGTCAAGGTCGTCGGCACCAGCCACATCCTGGCCCTCATGGCCGACGGGTCCGTCTGGGGCTGGGGGAAGAACGACCTGGGTGAGCTCGGCCGGGGCAACAACTCGAGCGGCGTCGTCCCCGCCCTGGTGAGCGGGCTCGGCCCCAACACCCTCAACCCGGTCATCGACATCGCCGCCGGGTGGAACCACAGCCTGGCGCTCAAGGCCGACGGCACGGTGTGGGCCTGGGGGAGCAACTCCAACGGTCAGCTGGGCAACGGCTCCCAGATCGACACCAACGCGCCGGTCCAGGTCAACGGGCTGGGGACGCCCAGCCTGGTGTCGGCCCTTGGCGCCGGTGTCGGCCACAGCGTCGCCCTCAAGAGCGACGGCACGGTGTGGACGTGGGGCAGCAACAGCTCCGGCCAGCTCGGGAACAACAACACCGGCGTGAACTCGCTGACGCCCGTCCAGGTGCAGAAGTTCGCCACCGCCGGCCCCCCGGTCACCGTCACGCCGCTGACCGGCGTCACCAAGATCGCCGTCGGCCTCTACCACAACCTGGCCCTGACGACGTCGAAGAACGTCTTCGCCTGGGGCTCCAATGCCACCGGCCGCCTCGGCGACAACACCACCACCGACCGGCCCTACGCCGTCAACGTCCTGGCGACGGCCGGCTCGTCCCCCACCAACCTCCTGGCCCTCGACATCGCCGCCGGCCAGCAGCACAGCCTGGCCGTGAAGATCGCCAACCCGTCGGACACAAGCGGCACGGCCGTGTCGTGGGGCAACAACAACGCCCTCCAGCTGGGCCTGAACGAGACGAGCGGCACGCCCACCGGGCAGAAGAACCTCCCGTCGACGGTGGGCGGGTCGTCGGCGCTCACCGGGGTGCTCCAGGTGTCGGCCGGCGGCGGGCACAGCCTCGCCCGGAAGGCCGCCTCGGTGTACTCGTGGGGCAGCAACGCGTCCGGGCAGCTCGGGCTCGGCAACACGACGAACACGTCGGTACCGAGCCTGGTGCCGGGCCTGGACGCGACGGTCCTCACGGTCGTCGCCACCGACGACAGCAGCTTCGTCATCCGCCTCACCCCGTCGGTTGCGGGCTGTGCCGGCGGCGGCCAGTCCAAGGTGGTCAGGCAGAGCTTCGGCGTGCTGAAGGCGGTCGTGCGCGACGCACCCACCAACGCCCCGGCCGTGGGCGTGACCGTCACCTTCACCGCCCCTGGCAGCGGGGCCAGCGGCACCTTCGCCGGCGGCACCAATGTGAAGACGGCCGTCACCGACGCCAACGGGGTGGCCACGTCGACGGAGTTCACCGCCAACGCCGTGGCCGGGGCCTACACGGTCGTGGCGAGCGCCCCCGGCCGTCTCAGCGGCGTGCCGCTCCGCTTCGTCAACCAGGCGGGCCCGCCGGCGTCGATCACGGCGTCGAAGGGGTCCGGCCAGGCCGTCGGGCTGGGTGCCTCCTTCCCGACGGCGCTGACGGCGATCGTGGCCGACGCCGACGGCAACGCCGTCCCCGACAAGTCGGTGACCTTCACCGCCCCGGATTCGGGGGCCAGCGCCACGTTCGCCAGCGGCGCCACCGCCACGGTCACCACTGACGCCAAGGGCCAGGCGATCGCTCCGAAGCTGACGGCCAACCGCACGGCCGGCACCTACACCGTCACCGCCGGCGTGGCGGGTGTCGGCGGCACGGCGGACTTCACGCTCACCAACAGCGCCGCCATCGTCCCCGCGACGACTAAGACCGGCGGGGGCTACATCATCGCCTCGGCCGACGGCGGCGCCTTCGCCTTCGGCGACGCCGTCTTCCTCGGCTCGGCCGGCAACATGAAGCTGAACAAGCCGATCGTGGGCACGGCCTACACCCCCGACGACTCGGGGTACTGGCTGGTGGCCACCGACGGCGGCATCTTCTCCTACGGCAAGGCCGGGTTCTTCGGCTCCACCGGCAACATCAAGCTGAACAAGCCGATCGTCGCCATGGCTCCCACGCCGTCCGGCAAGGGGTACTGGCTGGTCGCCTCCGACGGCGGCATCTTCTCCTACGGCGATGCCGGCTTCTTCGGCTCCACCGGTGCCATGGTCCTGAACAAGCCGATCGTGGGCATGGCGGCCACGCCCAGCGGCAAGGGCTACTGGCTGGTGGCCACCGACGGCGGCATCTTCGCCTTCGGCGACGCCGTCTTCCAGGGCTCCACCGGCAACCTCACCCTGTCCAAGCCCATCGTCAGCGCGGCGGCCACGCCCACCGGCAAGGGCTACTGGCTGGTGGCCACCGACGGCGGCATCTTCGCCTTCGGCGACGCCAAGTTCTGGGGCTCGCTGGGCGGCAGCAAGCTCAACAGCCCGATCGTGGGGATGGCGTCCAGCCCTTCGGGCAACGGGTACTGGCTGGTGGCCTCCGACGGCGGCATCTTCGCCTTCGGCGACGCCAAGTTCCGGGGCTCGACCGGCGCGATCCACCTCAACCAACCCATCGTCGGCATGGCCCCCACCCCCACCGGCGACGGCTACTGGCTCGTCGCCCGCGACGGCGGCATCTTCTCCTTCGGCACCGCCGCCTTCCAGGGGTCGACCGGCAACATCCGGCTCAACCAGCCCATCGTCGGCATCTCGGCGACCCGCAGC
>DASSMA010000021.1:0-63266 GCA_035689115.1 Acidimicrobiales bacterium | reverse complement strand
GGGCCCCCCCCCCCCCCCCCAGGGAGCCGCCGTGCCGGCTTCGCCGGTCGGCGGCTGCAGGGCCGTCCGGAGGGCGGGACGGCAAGCTCGCCGAGCAAGCTCCGCTTGCGAGGCGATGTCACACCGTGCAGCAGACGACCTCGACGATGGGACTCTTGGCGATGGTGCGCCCGTCGCCGGCCACCGCCTCGACGGCGTAGTGGTAGACGTTGCCCTGGGTCACGTCGTTGTCCACCCACGTGCGGGCCGCCGGGTCGGCCGAGGTGAAGGCCACACCCTTGGTGTTGGTGCCCACCGCCCGGTAGACGCGCCAGCCGGCGAAGGCGTCGGGGGGCGCCGACCAGGTGCAGGTGACGGAGAACACCGGCCCGGGGCTCGACCCGGCCGCGCAGGACAGGTCCAGCTTGGCGATCGGTGGGGCCGTCGTCGTGGTCGTCGGTGGCTCCGGCGGGAGGGTGGCGGTGGTCGTCGTCGTCGGTTCCGTGGCCGGCGGCACCGTGGGGACCGGGCGCTGGGGGGCCCTCGTGGTGGTGGTCGTCGGGGCCGGGCGGGGGCGTGCGGGCGCTGCGGTGGTGGTCGTCGGCGCCGGTGCGACCGTCGTCGCCCGCGCCGGAACCGTGGTGGCCGTCGTGGGCGGTTCGGGAACCGTCGTCGAGGTCGGCGTGGTGGTCGCCGGCCGGTTCGTGGTCACCACGACCGCGTGCTCCCTGCCGGGCGTGACGAGGCCGACGACGCCGGCCACCGCGGCGGCGGCCAGGCCCACCCCGACCCACACGGGGCGGAGCCGGTGCAGCGGCCGGACGGGCTCCACCACGGTCATGGGTCGTAGGCTGCGCAGGTGCTCCTCGGCGCGGGCGGCGAACCCGGGCGAGGGCGGCGGGACCTTGGCGGTCCCCATGTGCTCGAGGTGCCGGCGCAGGTGCCGGGTGCTCACCTTCATGGCGTGCCTCCCTCGCTCAGGGCCGAGCGCAGCGCACGCAGCGCGCGGTGCAGGGTGACGGCGAACGTGGGGCGGGAGCAGCCGAGGGCGGCGGCCGCCTCCTCGGTGCTGAGCCCGGCGAGGTACCGCAGCGTCACCGCCTGCTGGTAGCGGGGCCGGATGCGGGCCAGGGCGGCCCGCACCGGCTCGTCGAGGTCGCCGCCCGGCCCGTCGAAGTCGGCCGAGCCGGCCAGCTCGCGCATGGCCATCTGGGCCCGGGGCGACCGGTGGCGCCGCTCCCGCCGGTACCAGCCGGCCAGCTCGGAGGCGGCGATCCGGAACAGCCAGGGCCGGATGCCGCCCCCCTTCCACTCGAAGCCAGGCAGCGCCCGCCACGCCCGCTCGAAGGTGGCGGACGTCACCTCCTCCGCCACCTCGCGGGACCCGCACCGGCGGTGGGCGAAGGCGTAGATCGCCGGCCAGTGGCGCCGGAAGAGCAGACCGAAGGCGTCGGGGTCCTCGCGGGCCCGCCGGACGAGAGCCTCGTCGTCGGCGGGCCCGCAGGGAGCCCCGTCATCGTCGTCCCCGGTCTCGGCAACCGGGTCGGTCCACGCCACCGCCGCTGGTCGCTACCCGACACCGACGGGGCAGCACGCCACCGTCACCGGCCCGCCGGCACCGATCACGGCGCCGTCACCGTTGAGCGCCTTGACGGCGTAGGCGTAGCCGGCACCGTCGACCACCGCACGGTCGAGGTGGTTCAGGTCCGTGCCGGACCAGATCAGCTGCGGCTCCGTGCCGTCGCCGCTCTTGCGGTAGAGCTGGTAGCGGCCGGCGCCCGTTACCGCGCCCCACTGGCAGCTGACGCCGGGGATCCCTTCGGGCCGGCCGGCCACGCACGCCACGGTCATCGTCTGTACCGGGGCGGGCGGCGGCGGCGGGGGGACGTCGCCGCAGCAGCGCACCGACAGCGGCCCGCCCACGCCGACCAGGGCGCCGTCACCGTTGACGGCCTTGACGGCGTAGCCGTAGCCGGCGCCGTCCACCACCGCCTTGTCCACGTGGTTCAGATCCGTGCCGGACCAGATCGGCTGCGGCTCGGTGCCGTCGCCGCTCTTGCGGTACAGCGTGTAGCGGGCGGCGCCCGCCGCCGCCGCCCACTCGCAGCGCACGGCGGGGACGCCATCGGGCCGGCCGGCGGTGCAGCCCATCGAGATCGTCGGCAGCGGTGCCGGCTTCGGGGCCGTGGTCGGCGGCGGGGGGACGTCGCCGCAGCAGCGCACCGACACCGGGCCGCCGCCGCCGACGACCCGGCCGGCGGCGTCGAGGGCCTTGACGGCGTAGCCGTAGCCCGTGCCGTCCACGACCGCCCTGTCCACGTGGTTCAGGTCCCTGCCCGACCAGATGGGCTGGGGCTCGGTGCCGTCGCCGGCCTTGCGCACCAGCAGGTACCGGGCGGCGCCGGCCGCCGCACTCCATTCGCAGCGCACGGCGGGAAGCCCGTCGGGGTGGCCGGCGGCGCACGCCATCTTCAGCACCTGGGGCGCCGGCTCGGCCGGCGTGGCCACCGTCGTCGTGGTCGTCGGGGCCGGCGGCGGGGGCGCCGGCAACGTGGTCACCGGCTCCCTGTGCTCTCTGGCCGGCGCCGTGGTCGCCGGCGGGGCGACCGTCGTGGACGGTGCGGGCTCCTCGGCCGCGTGGGTGACGTGAGGCCGGGGGGGCGCCACGAACTCCATGGCGGCGGCCGGCCCGGCGATGGCGGTGACGCCGGCCACGATGGTGATCACGATGCTGCGGGGTCGCATGGGGGTCTCCTTGGAGGTGTCGGCCTCCCCGTGTGCCCCCTCAAACGCGAACCGTGGCGCTCCGATTACACCGGCGCGGCGAACGCGCCATTGATCCCCTACGCCGGGACGACGGGCTCGATGCCGAGGTCGTGGTAGGTGACCAGGGCGGCGTAGGGGATGCCCCGCTCGGCGAACCACGGCGCGGCCACGTCGCCCCGGTCGACCAGGGTGACGGCCGCCACCACGGTGGCGCCGGTGGCGGCGACGGCGTCGTGGGCCTTGAGGATCGACCCCCCGGTCGTGACGGCGTCGTCGACCAGCAGGACCCTCGTGCCGGGCCCGACCCTGGCCCCCTCGACCAGCTTGTCGGTGCCGCGCCCCTTGGGCTCCTTGCGCACCACGAACCACTCGGCGCCCGAGAGCAGGGCCACGCCGTGGGCCAGGTGGTCGGCGCCCATGGTGAGGCCGCCGACGGCGTTGAAGGCGATGCCCTCCACCGCCTCCAGCACCGCCCGGCAGGCCGCCTCCAGGTCGGTGCCCCGGGACAGGGCGGCCTTGCCGTCGACGAAGTCGCTGCTCAGCTGGCCCGACCGCAGCACCACCGGCTCCGGCAGCCGCAGCAGCCCCCGTTCCCGCACGATCCCGACGACCCGTTCCCGCAGCTCGCTCACGGCGGGCATGCTTGCACGCCATGGCCACCACCCCCGTCTATTTGGAGCTCGGCTCCAAGAAGGTGTTCGCCTGCTCCCTCGACTGGCCGGGCTGGTGCCGGTCGGGGCGCTCCGAGGACGACGCCCTGGAGGCGCTGGCCGCCTACGCCGCCCGCTACGCCCCCGTGGCGGCGGCCGCCGGCGCCCGCTTCCCGAAGGCGCCGGCGCCCGAGGTCGTCGACCGCGTCCCGGGGTCGGCCTCGACCGACTTCGGCGTGCCCGGGTCGGCGGCGCCGGCCGACACGCGGCCACTCACCGCCGCCCAGGCGGGCCGGCTGGCCGCCATCGTGGAGGCGTCGTGGGCCGCCCTCGCCGAGGTGGCGGCCGGCGCCCCGGCCTCGCTGCGCAAGGGCCCCCGCGGCGGCGGGCGCGACCGGGACGCCGTCGTCGAGCACGTCGCCACCGCCGAGTTCGCTTACGCCCGCAAGCTCGGCGTCCGCCACAAGGAGTCCAAGGACCCGGACGCCGTCGCCGCCCTCCGGGCCGACCTCCTCGCCGCCCTCAGGGCGGCGAGGAGGGGAGAGCCGGCGCACGAGAAGGGCTGGCTGCCCCGCTATGCCGCCCGCCGCATCGCCTGGCACGCCATCGACCACGCCTGGGAGATCGAGGACCGCTCCGAGCCCTGAGCGTCAGGCGCTCTTCTCGGCCGCCGCCTTGAGGTTGGCGAGCGTCGTGCGCACGCCCTCCTCCATGTCGGCCCGGCGGTCGTCGACGCCGGTCGTGACCTTGGTGATGAGCCGGTTGAGGGCCCCGAGCGGCTTGTCCATGGCGAAGGACTCGGTGACCCGGGTGCCGCCCTCGGCCGGCTCGAAGCCGTAGCGCCACACCGTGGCCGGCTTGCCGGAGGCCCGGAAGGCGAAGCTGCGCCCCGGCTCGGCCTCGGTGATGGTGACCGTGGTGGACCACCTGGACTTGCCCCGCTGGTTGCGCCCCTTGAACCTGGCGCCCACGGCGGGCCCGGTGGCGTCGCCCACCCACTCGCCGCCCTTGTTCTCCGGGCTCCACTCACCCATGCGGGGCAGGTCGGTGACCATGGCCCACAGCACCTCCGGCTCGGCCGCGATGACGACGCTGGCCTCGCCCGTCCGTCCGTCCCCGCTCATGGCGCCCTCCCGTCCGACGGTCGCCGTCATCGTCGCACCATCGGCGCCTCGACGGCGTGCCGGGCGATGGTGGCGGCGTCCCAGACGCCCGTGCAGTACACGACGTGCTCGGTGACGGCCTCGCCGTCGGTGTGGAAGAGGTGGACCTCCCGCCACAGCCGCTCCTCCCCGCCGGCGTCGGTGAAGCGCACCTCGTCCTCCACCACCACGCCGGCGTCGATGGCGTGCCACCGCAGGGCGGACACCCGGGCCCCGCCCGCGGTGGGCGCCAGCTCCTCCCGGAACTGCTCGGCCACCGCCTCCCGGCCCTGGAGCTGGTAGCGCCAGGAGGGGACGTTGGCGTCGAAGACGACGTCGGCCCGGTACAGCGCCACCAGGCCGTCGAAGTCGCCGGCCTGCATGCGCTCGATGATGCGCTCGGCCAGGACGCCGGCGCCCACGACCGCGGTCACTGGCCGGCGCCGGCGGCGGCCAGGTTGGCGCCGACGACCTCCATGGTGGCGGCCAGACCGGCCGACGGGCTGAACTCCACGACCCGCGTGCCGGCGTTCAGGACGGGCAGGTGGCCGGGGCGGGCGTAGTACGCCTGGCCGGCCTCGACGGTGTCCACCGTACCGTCGGCGTAGCGGAAGACCATCGTGCCCTCCAGCACCACGCCCCAGTGCGGGCACTGGCAGCGGTCGTCGGGGAGCCCCTGGAACAGCGGCGCCGGGTCCATGTCGACGCTGTAGCTCTCGAAGCCGATCGTGTAGCCGTCCACCTCGCCGTAGCGGCCCTCGAAGCCGTCCACCGCGAACACGTCGGTGACGGTGTCCTTGTCGACGATGCCCATCGTTCCTCCTTGTGACTGTCGGTCCTCACCCCTGGGGCGCGAGGGCCGGGCTCACGACGTGAGGAAGGTGGTGGGCGGGTCCGGGTCGTACACGCAGAATGCCCCGGTGCGCACCGACCGGCGCAGGTGGCGGCCCAGGTCGGGGTGGACCGCCTCGACCCGCTTGACGGCGTCCTTGATGCGCCAGGTGACCGCCACCCGTGCCTTCTCGGCCGGGTCGCCGGCCTTGCGGGCCCGCCCGCCGAGGCCGAAGGCGGACGACAGCTGGGCCAGCAGGGCGTCGCGCTCGGCCTCGGCCCGGGCCGAGCGGCCGGCGTCGCCCGCCGCGTCGGCGTCGTCGAGCTCCCGGTCCAGCTCCACCAGCCGGGCCCGGTAGGCGGCCCGGGCCCGGTCGTCGAGCAGGTCGCCGGCCCCGCCCTCCACCACCGCCGACCGGCCCGACAGCTCGACCGCCGCCACCTCGGCGCCGGGGCGGGCGAGGAGCCGGGCCAGGTCGTGCAGCCCCTTGGCGTCCTTGAGGTGGACGGTGGCGCCGGCGAAGGTGGCCGTCCAGGTCTCGCCCTCCAGCCGGAAGACGTTGGCGCCGCCCGCCCCGCCCGCCCCCTCCAGCCGGGCGACCATCTGGTCGAGGCCCAGCCGGCGGAAGGCGCCGGCCGCCTCGGCCCGCAGGCCGGCGTCGCCCAGGGCGAGGGCGGCGTCCCGCAGCGTGAGGGCCACGACCAGGTCGGCGCCCAGCCGGCGGTTGGCGGCGAGGGCGGCCCCGAAGTGGGCCTCGGCCTCGGCCCGCAGGCCGAGGGTTGCAGCCAGCAGCCCGAGCACCCGCTCCACGGAGCCCCAGCACACGGCGCCGATCCCCTCCACCCCGAAGCGGTGGCGGAACGGCAGGAGGGCGTCGTACAGCCACCGGGCCACCGGGTGGCCGCCGACGAGCCACACCGCCTCCGCCGCCTGGCCGAGCATCGGGATCCACTCCGAGTCGACCGGCGCCGAGCGCAGGCCGCCGGCGGCGGCGTCCAGCATGGCGACCGCCTCGACCTGGCGGCCGGACTCGGCCAGGATCAACGCGGCGGACACCCGCAGCTGGTACTGGAACGCGGCGTCGACCGACTGGAGCCCCTCGACGAAGGAGAGCGGCTCCTCGAACTCGCCCGCCTCCCGCAAGCGGAACCACCACTGGCCGCTGGTGAGCATGTCGGCGTTGCCGCTGTGGGCCTGCGCTCCGATGGCGGCCGACTCCGTGTTCCACCGGTCGCAGCTGGCGAGGTCACCTTGCATGAGCGCCCGCATGGCGCGCCACAGGGGGACGTACCAGGCGTACAGCGGTCGCCGCACGGTGGAGGCGGTGGCGGCGTAGGCGTCGATCTCGGCGTCGGCCGCCGCCATGTCGCCGTTCTCCAACTGGGCGACGAGGCGCAGGCGCCGGCCCAGCAGCTCGGCCGCCGGGTCGGCCAGGGCCAGGCCCAGCTCGACGACCTCGGTCGCCTCGGCCAGTCGCAGCTCGGTGTGGGCCGGGCCGGGCACGGCGTCGCAGTGGGCCGCCAGGGCGGCGACGAGGGGGGCGCCGGCGCCGGCCGCCCGGGCGTCGGCGACGGCCCGCTCGGCCACGGCCAGCCGGCGCTCCTCCGTCCCCGCCCGCCACAGCACGATGGACAGGCGGGCGCCCACCTCGGCCCGGAGGGTGGACGGCTCGTCGCCCAGGGCCCGCAGCGCCTCCTCCAGGAGGGCGATCTGGGCGGCGTCGGCCACGTCGACCTCGAACATGCCGCCGCTGCCGGAGCCCAGGGCGGCGCGGGCCAGCTGGTGGGGCCGCCTGCTGTCGCGGGCCAGCGCGGCCGCCTGCTCGCAGGCGGCCCGGGCACCGGCCCGGTCGCCGGCGGCGCCCAGGGCCGCGCCCAGCCCGATGAGGAGCTCGGCCCGGTCGGCCGCCTCCGGCGCCAGGTCGAGAGCGGCGATGGCTTGGCGGTAGAGGGCGGCGGCGTCCTCGTAGGCCAGCACCGCCATGGCCCGCTCCGCCGCCTCGGCGGCGTAGGCGACGGCCTTGGCCGCCGTCCCCGCCGGCGCCGCCTGGACGAAGTGGTGCGACACGGCGGCCAGGTCGACCTCGCCGCCCGCCGCGTGGCGGGCCTCCAGGACCTCGCCCACCCGCTGGTGGAGGCGGACCCTCCGGGCCACGCCCAGCTCCTCGTACAGCGTCGAGCGCATGAGCGGGTGGGCGAACGACCACCGGCTCACGCCGGCCTCCCGCACCACGGCCGCCGACTCCGCCTCGTCCACGGCGTCGAGAATGGCGTCGCGCCGGTCGGGCGGGAGCACGCCCGCCACCACGTCGAGGGCGAACTGGTCGCCGACGACGGCGCCCACCTCGAGCACTGCGCGGCAGGGCGCCGACAGCCGCTCGAGGCGGCCGTCGAGGACGCCCCGCACGGTGTCGGGGACGGGGAGCGGCCCGCCGGCGCCCAGGGCGTCGAGCGCCCCGCGGGCGGCCAGGAGCCGCACCAGCTCGCGGGCGTAGAGCGGGTTGCCGTGGGTGTGGCGGTGCAGCGCCTCGGCCGCCACCGACGCCGGGTCGCCGCCGGTGACCTCGGCGGCCAGCGGCCCCATCTCGGCGACGTCGAGCCCGGACAGGGCCACCCGCCGGCCGTGGCGGGCCAGGCCGGCGAGGGCGGCACCCAGGGCCGTGTCGGGGGCCACCTCGTCGTCCCGGTAGGTGCCGACCACGAGCACGGCCATGTCGGCGAGGCGCCCGGCCACGTGGGACAGCAGGTGCACCGACGGGACGTCGGCCCAGTGCAGGTCGTCGAGGAGGACGAGCCGGGGGCCGGCGGCCGCCGCCTCGGCCAGCAGCGCCGTCACCGTCTCGAACAGCCGGGCCCGGCCGAGGTCGGGATCGGAGCCGGCGGCCGGCGCCTCCAGCGGGTGGCCAGCCAGGCGGCGCACGACCTGCTCCCAGGGCCAGTAGGCGGGCACGGCGCCCGACTCCCAGCAGGCGGCCCGGGTGACGTCGACGCCCCGGCCGGCGGCCAGGGTGGCCACCTCCTCGCACAGCCGGGTCTTGCCGATGCCCGCCTCGCCGGTGACCAGGGCGAGGGCGCCCCGGCCGGCGGCGGCGCCGTCGAGCAGCGCCGACAGCTCGGCCAGCGGGCCGCCCCGGCCCAGCAGCGACGTCACCCGTCCTCCAGGTCGACGACGACGTCGGCGATCGAAAGGAGGCGCTCGTCGTGGGTGGCCACGACCGCCAGCCGGCCCGGCTCGACCACCGCCCGGAGCAGGTCGAGGATGCCGGCGACCTGCGTGCGGTCGAGGTGGGCGGTCGGCTCGTCGGCGAGCAGCAGCGGCGGGTCGTTGGCCAGGGCTCGGGCCACGGCGACCCGCTGCTGCTGGCCCCCGGAGAGGGCGCCGGGGCGGTGCCGGGCCCGGTCGGCGAGCCCGACCTGCCCGAGCAGCTCGGCCGCCCGCCCGGCGGCCGCCCGCCGGCGCCGCCCGGCCGCCAGCACGGGCGCCATCACGTTCTCGGCCGCCGTCATGGCGGCGACCAGGTTGAACGACTGGAACACGATGCCGACGGTGCGGCGCCGGTAGTCGAGCAGGCCCCGACGGTCCAGGGCGGTGACCTCGGTCTCGCCCACCGCCACGGAGCCGGCGGCCGGCGTGAGGATGCCCCCGAGGCACGACAGCAGCGTGGTCTTGCCCGACCCGCTCGGGCCCAGCAGCACCACCAGCGAGCCGCTCGACGCGTCCATGGAGAAGCCGTCGAGGGGCCGGACCACCTCGGCCGCCGAGCGGTACTCGACGGTGAGGCCACGCACGATCAGGTCCATCTCAGGGGCCCGCGAACGCCGTCGCCGGGTCGACCACCAGGGCCCGGCGGATGCCGGCCAGGCTGCCGGCCAGGCCCATCACCGCCGCCACCGCGAACAGGAGCACGGCGGTCCCGGCGGTGAGCGACACCACCGCCGGGAACAGCCCGGCCAGCGGGCGGGCGAGGGCCACTGCCGCCAGCGCCGCCACGGTGGTGAGGAGGAGGGCCTGGAGGGCGAGGGCGGCCACCAGGTCGGCCGACGACGTGCCGAAGGCCTTGCACACGGCGAATTCCCGGCTGCGCTCGATGGCGCTGATGTACAGGACCGAGCCGATGATGGCGGCGGCGACGACCCACAGCATCACCTGGAGCAGGCCGATCGAAGCCACCGCGTTCTTCAGCGGCCGGATGAAGTCGGCCCGGGCCTGCCGGGCGGTGAGGGTCTTGGTGCCCGGGAGGTCGCCGGTAGGCCTCCCCTTCGTGAGGATGGCCGTGGCCGCCGGGCGCCCGCCGAACACCACCGCCTGGGCGTCCTCCAGGGTGACGTACACGGTGGGCACGCCGCCCCACACCGAGGCGCCCCGCACCTTCCCCACCACCGTGAAGGTCCGGCCGGCCAGGGTGAACCGGTCGCCGACCTTGCGGCGGGCCCGGGCGTCCACCACCGCCTCGCCCGGCCGCTCGGCCGCCCGGCCCTCCGAAACCGCCGGCGCACCGAGGCCGCCGGGCCGGGCGCCCACCAGGTAGACGTCGAGCGCCGGCCGGGTGTCGATGGCGTGGCGGGCGGTGACCACCGGGGCGGCGCCGGTGACGCCCGGCAGGCGGGCGACGCGGTCGGCCAGCGTCTCGTCCAGCACGCCGATGGTGGTGAACGGGCCGGTCTGGGCGGCCTGGACCACGAAACCGTCGGCGCCCATGGTCCGCACGCTGGTGCCGGCCTCCAGGTCGAAGCCGGCCCGGAACCCCGACAGCAGTAGGGTGACGGCCAGCGTGAGGGCGGTGCCGCCGAGGGCGATGAGGAACCGCCGCCACCGCCAGCGCAGGTCCCGCGTGCCCGCCAGCCACGCCAGCCCCGTCACCGGCGCACCATCCCTTCGGGATGTCGCACCGGCGAGTTGTTGATGGACCGGCCTCCCGGGCCGGTCACCGTCGCTCCACGGGCCGACGCTACCGGCGTGGTTGGGCACCGGCCCGGTCGGGAAAAAGTCGCGATGTCATCGACCGACCAAAGCAAGGAGGACCGAAGCTATGCCCAAGGTCGATCCCGATACTCATGAGATGATCCCCGATAACCCGGATCATCCGGATCCCGAGGCGCGCGGCGGCATGCGCGAGGGCGATCCCGACACCGAGGACCGCACGCCCCAGGGCCACAAGGCCCGCTCCAAGATCCTCGGCGCGAGCTAGACCCGCGGTCCCGAGTACATAGGGTGCGGTTCCCGCACCCTATGTACTCGAAAGCTCCGGGCGGGGGCGGAAGACGACGTTGGGCGCCGCTTGGGCGAAGGCCACGTTGAGGGCCTCCTGGGCCGGCGCCGCGCTGGCGAGTGCCAGGTGCTCGAGATCCGCCGGATCGGCCGAGAAGTCGGCGGCGTCGAAGATCTTCGGGTCCTTGTAGCGGTGGTGGTAGTTCCAGTTGGCGGCGGTGAACGCGCCGTGGAAGCGCGGGTCCCGGTTGAGGGCGTGGCGCCCGAAGCGGTTGAGCCGCCGGCGCCCGTCGTAGAACAGTTCGTAGACCCGCCGCAGGCCGGCGTTGAGCTGGTCGGCTGACATGTTCGCCGGCTCGTGGACGGCGTGGTACAGGTTGTACTTCCGCCAGTCGAACGTGGTGATCCGGCCTTCGGAGAACATCCGGCTGAACGTGTGGGTGCCGGGATAGGGCGTGAGGATCGAGAAGTGGGCCACGTCGCAGTCGATCTTGTCGACGAACTCGGCCGTCTGCTCGAACACGTCGGGCTTGTCGTGGTCGAAGCCGAAGATGAAGCCGCCCTCGATGGCGATGTGGCGCTCGTGGATCTTCTTGATCAGCTCGCCGAACTCGCCGGGCCGGTTCTTCTTGTTGCACTCGATGAGCGCCTCGCGCGACACGCTCTCGAACCCGGTGAACACCGCCCGCAGGCCGGCCCGGGCCACCAGGTCGAGCACTTCCTTGTTGCGGGCCAGGCCGATCGACGCCTGGCAGCCCCAGGTGAACTTCACGCCGGTGCGCAGGATCTCCTCGGACAGCTCGACGGTGTAGTCGAGGTCGGCGGCCATGTCGTCGTCGACGAAGAAGACGTAGGCGAAGTCGCCGAGGTGCTGGCCCACCTTCTTGAGGACCTTCACCTCCTCGATGACGCGGCCCACCTCGCTGTGCCGTGAGCCCCGGCCGTTGATGCGGATCACCGAGCAGAAGTCGCAGTTGAAGCGGCAGCCCCGGGTGGTCTGGAGGGTGTTGAGGGGGGCGTAGCGGGTGAGGGGCCACTGCTTGTAGATGTCGGCCCACTCGTGGTTCATGGGCACGTTCTCCATGCCCTGGAACGAGCCCTGGTAGAGCGGCTGGAGGCGGCCGGCGGCGGCGTCGTCGAGCACGGTGCGGATGACCTGGTCGGACTCGCCGCACACCACCGCGTCGGCGTGGCGCTTGGCCTCGCTCGGCAGCAGGGAGGCGTGCACCCCGCCCAGCACCACGGGCACGCCCCGCCGGCGGTACTCGTCGGCGATGCGGTAGGCGCCCGGGGCGGGGGCCGTCCACACGGTGAGCGCAGCCAGGTCGGGCTCGCCCGACCGGCGCTTGTGCCCGAGCTTGGTGCGGGGCCCCTGCCAGTCGGGCGTGTCGAGCGGGCTGCGGTCGTAGTTGGTGTCGACCACCTCGACGTCCCACCCCGCCCGGCGGGCGTGGGCGGCCAGCACCAGCAGCGACATGGGCGGGAAGCGGTGCCCGAACGTCTCGTGGATGCCCGTGCCGCTCCACGGGGGGACAAGCAGGTGCAGGAGGGGCCTGTCCGGCATTCCACGTACACTACGCCAACATCAGCGCCAGTTTGCCGTGGACGTGGCGGTCCATCAGTTGGCGGTGGGCGTCGGCGGCGTCGTCGAGTGGGAAGGTGCGCTCGAGGTGCACCCCCAGGCGGCCCTCGTCGACCAGCCGTCCGAGCTCGGCCAGTTGGGCGCCGTCGGGGCGGACGAACACGTACCGGCCCTCCAGCTTGGCCACCGTGTCGGGCTCGAGGATCGACGTCAGCCGGCCGGCCGGCTTCAGGAGGGCGGGGGTGGCGGCCAGCGCCTCGCCGCCGGCCAGGTCGAGCACGGCGTCCACGCCGCCGGGGACGAGGTCGAGGACCCGCTCGGCCAGCCCAGGCCCGTAGGCGACCGGCTCGGCGCCGAGCGATCGGACGAAGTCGAAGGTGGACGGGCTGGCCGTGCCGATCACCCGGGCGGCGCCCCGCACGAGGGCCAGTTGGACGGCGAGGTGGCCCACCCCGCCGCCGGCGGCGTGCACCAGCACCACGTCGCCGGCGCCCACCCCGAGCCCCCGCTCGAGCGCCTGCCAGGCGGTGAGGCCGGCGAGGGGCAGGGCGCCCGCCTCGGCCCAGCCGGTCGACGCCGGCTTGGGCGCCACCGCCCGCACGGGCACCGGCACCAGCTCGGCGTAGGTGCCCCACTGGACGTCGTCCCGCCGGGCGTAGGCGATCACCTCGTCGCCCGGTGCGAACTCGGCGACGTCGGGGCCGGCCGCCTCCACCGTGCCGGCCACGTCCCAGCCGGGGACCAGGGGGAAGTGGCAGGGGAAGCCCCCTTCCAGGCCGCCGGCGACCGCCTTGTAGTCGACGGGGTTGACCCCAGCCGCCCGGGTGCGGACCAGCACGACGTCGGGACCGAGGGGCGGCGACGGCAACTCCGTGGGCTCGAGAACCTCGGGGCCCCCGTAGCGGCTGATGGCGATGGCGTGCATGGGGGAGGATCTACCCGCGAATCGCCCGGTACAGGCCCACCAGCTCGTCGAGCACGGCCGGGGGGAGCCGCTCCGGCGGCAGGTGGCCCAGGGCTTCGAGCAGGTCCCGGATCTGGGCCAGATAGGCCGTGCAGGCGTCACAGGCGGCCAGGTGTGCCTCGAACCGGGCCGCTTCCGCCGGTTCCAGCGCGCCCTCGAGCCAGTCGGTGAGCAGCTCGACCGCCTGGCGGCACACCAGCGGCGGGGGGTCCCTGCGCCGGCGGCGGATAGACAGGCCCATGTCGCGTGGTCCGCCGGGGCGGCGGGCCGTTACAGGCGGCGGGCCCTTCGGCCCTGGGCGGGCCCCCGCCGGGGGTCCATGCTTGCGCCATGGGCGCGCTCGTCGAGTGCGTAGCCGTCACCAAGGCCTACGACCCCACGCGGCCCACCGTGCTGGCGCTGGCCGGCGTGGACCTGTCGGTCCAGGCCGGGGAGATGGTCGCCGTCATGGGGCCGAGCGGCTGCGGCAAGTCGACCCTGCTCCACCTGCTGGGCGGGCTCGACATCCCCACCACCGGCCGGGTGGTGATGGGCGGACAGCGGATCGACACCCTCTCAGAGGCCCGCCGGGCGGTGCTGCGCCGGCGCGAGGTCGGCTACGTCTTCCAGTTCTTCAACCTGATCGCCAACCTCTCGGTGGCCGACAACGTGGAGCTGCCGATGCTCCTCGCCGGCTGCCGGCCGGACGAGGCCAGCCGGCGCCGCGGCGAGCTTCTGGAGCGCCTGGGCGTCGACCGCTTCGCCGACCGGCCGCCCGGGGACCTTTCCGGCGGTCAGCAGCAGCGTGTCGCCCTGGCCCGGGCGCTGGCCAACCGGCCGGCGCTCCTGCTGGCCGACGAGCCCACCGGCAACCTCGACAGCGCCGCCACCACCGAGGTGCTCGGGCTCCTGTCCGACTACCACGTGGCCGGCCAGACGATCGTGCTGGTGACCCACGACCCTCGGGTCGGGGCCGCCGGCGACCGGCTGGTGACGATGGAGGACGGCCTCGTCCGGGCCGACGAGCACCGCAACATCCTCGCCCGGGGGGCGTAAGTGCGCCGGGCCCTGTGGCGCGCCGTCCGGGGCGACGTGGCGCACCGCAAGGGATCGAGCCTGCTGCTGCTGCTCGTCGTGGCCGTGGCCGCCGCCGGCATCACCGCCGGCCTGGGCCAGCAGCGCGACGCCGCCGAGCGCTGGGACGCCGCCTTCGCCGAGGCCAACGGCGCCCACGTCGCCGTCTTCGGCAGCCCCGACGCCCTCCGGGCGGTCGCCGCCGAGCCGGCGGTGGCCGAGTCGAGTGGTCCCGGTCGCATCACGCTCGTGTCCCTCGGCCAGCAGGACGGCCGGCGCACCGACGACGTGGACGCCCGGGCGGCGGGGCCGGTGCGGCCGGCGGTGGGAAGGCCCAAGCTCTTCGGCGGGCGGTGGCTGTCGGGGCGGGACGGCGAGGTCGTCGTCGAGCGCAGCCTGGCCCTCGACCTCGGCGTGGAGCCGGGCGACCGGGTCACCCTCGACGGGCAGCCGTTCACCGTGGCGGGTGTGGCCCTCGACCTGCTCGACTGCTTCTACCCGGAGTGCGACTCGGCCACGGTGTGGGTGCCCGACCAGGCCATGGCGGCGCTCGACCCCGCCGGGCAGGGGTCGCTGCTCCTCGTGCGGCTGCACGACCCGTCGGCGGTAGGCGCCTTCGAGCGGGACATCCAGGCCCGCTACGGCACCGGGGTGTCGCACGTCCTCGACTGGCAGGACACGCGCGGCGACGCCCTCGTCGTCAACCAGTTCTTCGCTGCCTTCCTCGCCTCCTTCGGCGTGTTCCTGCTGCTGGCCGCCGGCCTGGTGGTACTCAGCTCCGTGAGCGGGCGGGTGCTGGCCCGCTACCGCGAGCTGGGCATGCTGAAGGCGGTGGGCTTCACGCCCCGGTCGCTCACCCTGCTGGTGCTGGGGGAGAACCTGACGGTCGCCCTGGCCGGTGCCGTCCTCGGGGCGGTGGCCGGTGGCTTCCTGGCACCGCTGCTCCAGCTCCGGGTGGCCGAGGTGCTCGAGCGGGGCGGGGCCACCTTCCCGGCCGGCGTGCTGCTCACTGCCGTGGCCGTCGTGCTCGTCATCGTGGCCGCCGCCACCCTCCTGCCGGCGTGGCGGGCCGGCCGCGTCCCGGCCAGCCGGGCCATCGCCCGCGGCGCCGGCCCCGTCTCCACCCGGCCCTCCCGGCTGGCCCGCCTGGCAGTCCGGTTGCACCTCGGGCCGCCAGTGGCGGTGGGGCTGAAGGACGCCACCGCCCGCCGGCTGCGGGCCGGTCTGGCGGTGGCGACGCTCGCCGTCACCGTCGTGGCGGTGGTGGTCACGCTGCGCTTCGACCGCACGGTCGATGCCCTGGCCGCCAACCCCGCCCTCGTCGGCGACCCCTACGACGTGGCCGTCGACCCGGGGACGGTGCCGCCCGCCGAGGTGGAGGCGGCGCTGGCCGCCCAGCCGGTGGCGTCGTGGTTCACGGCGACGTCCCGCCGGGGCGCGGTCGGCGACGCGACCTTCCAGGTGCGGGCCCTCGGCGGCGACATGGCGGCCGCCGGCTTCGCCGTGCAGCAGGGCCGGATGCCGGCGAACGACGGAGAGGCGGTGGCGGGCTACGGCCTGCTGCACCGCCTCGGCCTCTCGGTGGGCGACCGGCTGCCCCTCGAGGTCAGCGGCGGGCGCCTCGACCCGCGCATCGTGGGCTGGTACTCGGAGTCGGAGGACTCCGGCGAGATCGTGCAGCTCCCGCTCGGCGCCCTGCGGCGGGTGGAGCCGGGCGCCGGGGCCGGCGGGTACTTCGCCCGGCTGCGGCCCGGTGCCGACCCGGCGGCGGTGAAGGCGGCGCTCGACCGGGTGTGGGGCGGGCGGGCCGCCGTGGAGGTGTCCGGCGGGCTGCCCGACGCCTTCGGCGCCTTCCGCCTGGCGTTCTACGTCATCACCGGCCTGGTGCTGGTGGTCGGGCTGCTGAACCTGGTGGCCAGCACGCTGCTCGGCATCCGCGAGCGGATGCGGGACATCGGCATCCTGAAGACCGTCGGCTTCACGCCCCGCCAGTTGGCCGGCAGCGTGGCCACCGGCGCCGGCGCCACCGCCCTGGCGGCGGTGCTGGTCGGCGTGCCGGTGGGGCTGCTCGCCGGCCGGGTGATGGTCGACGGCGTGGGGACGGGCTCGGGCCTCGGCCCCGGCTGGGGCTCGTCGCCCGCCGGGTTGGCGGTGGTTGCTGCCGGCGTGGCGCTCGTGGCCCTGGGCGCCGGCCTGGGCGCGCTTGCGTCGTGGCGGGCGGCGCGGGCGAGGGTGGTGGAGGTCCTGCGGGCCGAGTGACCTCTCAGTGCCTGGCCGTCTCGAGGAAGCCCCGCACGACCTCGTCGACGGCGGCCTGATCGAGCGGCCGTTCGCAGCGGCGGGAGGCATCCCTCACGAACCCCAGGACGTGGTCGACGTCGAGAAGCTGCACTCGCGCCAGGCAGGCCGGAGCGCCGAGGCGGGCAGGCCCGTGGAAGCAGATCGCCGGGCGGACCTCCGGACGGCTCGGGCCGTACATCTCGTCCAACAGGGCCGCAAGCTGTCTGGCCTGCGCCCTGATCTTGTCCACCTTGCTGTCGATCAGGAACACACCGGCAGGGCCCACCAGGATGTGGTCGACATTGGCCTCCGAACCGGGGAAGCGGCGATCGTCGAGCTGGTAGTAGCCGTCGGCCGACCGCGGTGCGACAACCTCGGCGAGGGCGACCTCGGCGCGGGCCCCTCGCTCCCAGCTCTCGGCCGCCGACTCGGCGCGTTCGGCCCGGGACCGGTAGTTCGCAGCGCGGGCGCGGCTGACGGCAGCCTCCTGTTCCGCAGACTCTCCCGATGCATCTCGCCCCCCCGCTTGTCGGACGGCCCCGGACATGAGCGAGCCGGCAGCTCGCTTGCCCGAGGACTACGAGATCAGGTCGACGGGGCGGAAGGCGTAGGGGAACGGCCGCTCGGCCCGGAGGGTGGCGGTGCCGGCGACCCGGTCGGCCTCCACCAATGCAGTTCCTTCTCGCTCGTAGCGGATGGCCACGGGCTCGGACCCGGTGAGGTCGATTTCCAGGAAGTCGTTCAGCCCGTTCGCCGCGTAGTCGGCCAGCTTCCCCTCCCGACGGGTGGTGCCGTCGACCAGCCGGCCCCGCAGGTCGGAGGGGGACAGGACCTCCACGGCGAGCAGCGGCGGGGCGGTGACCGCCGGGCCGCGCGTCGAGCGGGGTACGACCATGAGATCGGGCTGGGGCGCCATGGCCACCACGCCGTCCTCGTCCAGCCGCCACTCCGGTCCGATGACGGGTTCGTAGTCGGACGGCGCCGCCGCGGCGAGAAGGACGAGGAGCCGGCTCTGGGCCCGGCCGTGGTGGAAGACCGGTGCCGGCGTCACGACAAACTCGCCGCGGATGACCTCGGCCCGGTAGCCCTCGGGCACGACGACGGCCTCCCACTCGCTGACGAGGATCGGCGCCAGGTCCATGCCACGCGACGGTACCGCCCGCTGGGCTGCTGCACCGCCGGTCACCGGCCCGCCATCGGTTCCCGATGTCGCACCGGCGAGTTGCCGTCGGACCGGCCTCCCGGGCCGGTCACCGGCCGCGCGGCCGGCGCCGGCCCGCCGCCCGGCGGGAGGCCCGGTTGCCGCCGCCGGCCAGCACGTCGTGGGGCTGGTCGAGCGGTGGCTGGAGGGCGGCACAGTCGGCGCAGCACTGGTCGTCGGGCACGACCACCTGGAGGGCGGTCAGCTCGGGCGCCAGCTCGGGGAGGTTCCGGTAGTGGAGGAACCACATGGCGAACACGCCGTAGGTGAACTGCCGAGGGTGCACGTCGACGAAGCGGTGTGGAACCTCGATGAGGGTCGCCTCGTCGCCGGCGGCGAACCGCTCGCCGGCGCGGATGCGGGTGATGGCCGCCCCGAGCAGGCCGGCCCGGTCGAGCGGGTGATCGGGGCCGGCCACCACCAGCTCGGGGTGGTCGAACCGCTCGGCCAGCCCGATGGTGTAGGACCAGCCGATCCCGTGGCGGCCGCCCGCCACGGACTGGATGGCCCAGCCGTAGTCGTCGATCTTGCGGGCGAGGTTCAGGCGGATCTCGTCCAGGGTCGCTCCGTCGCACAGGTCGCACATGGGTGCCATGATGACGAGGGGGTGTGACAGGCAACGAGATGCAATCGGGAAACGGGGGTGTGTCGTGGCGTCACTCGACGGAGTGGAGATCAAGGCCTCACTGGGCACCAAGGGCATCGAGCCGGCGATGGAGCGCTTCGGCCTCACGTGGGAGAGCGGCACCAGGCGAACGATCTGGTTCTGCGAGGCGGCGCCCACCGAGAAGAGCACCACGCCGCTGGGCGACCGCCACGTCGTGGTCCGGCTCCGCCGGGCCGCCGGCGATGGCGACTCCGACTCCACGGTCAAAATCCGACCCTTCACACCCCCGCTCCCCTCGCCGTGGGACCACTACGACGGCGACGACCAGCTGAAGGTCGAGGGGGACTGGACGGGCGAGTCCCATCCGGACTCGGCGTCGCTGGTTTCCACGCAGCCGGGCCCCGAGATCGACGCCGCCGTCGACGGCCGCTCCAAGCTGGCCACCGTGCTGTCCGGCGACCAGGAGCGCTTCTTCGCCCGGTACGCCGGTGACATCGGCATCCACGACCTGCGGGCCCTCGGGCCGATCGACGCCGTCAAGTGGAAGCCCGAGGGCCTCGGGTTCCGGCTCGACGTGGCGGTCGAGCACTGGGCGGTCGACGACCTGCGCTTCCTCGAGCTCTCCATCCGTACGGGCCACCCCGGCGAGGCCGTCGACCTCCAGGCGGAGTTCGCCGCGTTCCTTCGGCAGGAGGGTCTGCTCGAGTTCGTCGAGGGGGCCACCAAGACGTCCACGGTGCTCGACCACCTGGCCAGGCGCTGATCCTTCTGGGCTCGCCGGCCGGCGAAGAGCGGAGGCGAACGACCCGAGAAGCGGCGAGAGCCTGGCCGGCCATGAACGGACCGTGGCCGTGATCGTCCGTGATGGCCCCGTCGCGCAACCGTCCGGCTCCTCGGCTGTGACGCCGTCCGGGTCCTCGAAGCGGACCGTAGGACCTTTGAGGTCACGGCGTCGACGCCTTTCGCGGCTCGCTGTTTCGTCGCGTTGGACGGCGATTCAGTGCTGGAGCTAGAGGCACCCGCCTCGGGCTAGTCGCGTGCTGGCTACCGCCCGACTTGGCCCGCCTGGGGGAGGTCGGAGGGCGGCCGGTCGGGGGCGGGGGCGTGGAAGCGGACGCAGTTCTTGCCCTCGCCCTTGGCCTGGTACATGGCGGCGTCCGCCTCCCGGATGAGCCCGGCGGCGTCGCTGCCCGGCCGGCGCATGGCCAGGCCGGCGCTGGCACCGATCCGCACCGACGTGCCGGCGATCTCGATGGGATCGGCGAGGGCGGCCACCGCCCGCTCGGCGACGGCCAGGGCGGCGACGGCATCGTCCACCCCGTCGAGCACCAGGGCGAACTCGTCGCCGCCGAGCCGGGCGACCAGGTCGCCGGGCCGCACCGAGGCGGTCAGCCGGCCGGCCACCGTCCGCAGCACCTCGTCGCCGGCGGCGTGGCCGAGGGCGTCGTTCACGTCCTTGTAGTCGTCCAGGTCCACGAACAGCACCGCCAGCGCGCTCTCCCGGCGCTCGGGCCCCGCGAGGGCGGCCTGCAGTCGGGCGTTGAAGGTGGCCCGGTTGGCCAGCCCGGTGAGTGCGTCCTGGCTGGCCCGGATGCTGAGGTCCCGGTGGCTGCTGGCGATGACGTCGGCCATGGCGTTGAAGGTGGTGGCCAGGTCGCCGATCTCGTCGGCCCGCTCCACCTCGACCCGGTGGTCGAGCTCGCCGGCGGCCAGCTTCCCCGCCGAGTCGCGCAGCCGGGCCACCGGGCGGAGGACCTCCATCGACAGCCGACGGGCGAAGCGGGCGACCAGACCGACGAGGAGCAGCGCGACCAGGGCGGACCCGATCGTCATGGCCCGCTCGCGGCCTGCCGCCCGCGAGAGACCGGATCGCGCCCGCGCCCGGCTGACCTCCGCCGCCTGGTCGAGCAGGGCGAAGTTCGCCTGGCCCTGGGACGACCGCATGATGAACTCCATCGGCAAGATGCCCGTCATGTCCGGCTCCGGCCACAGCGCCTTCGTCCGGGCGTACTGCTCGGCGACGATCTCCCGCCCGCCACCGGGCCGCAGCACGGCGATGGCGTGCTCGAAGGCGGCGTTCATGCGGGTGATCGAGCGCCGCAGCTCGGCCTGATCGTCGCCCGGCTGCTGGACGGCGGCCGAGCGCAGTAGGGCTGTCTGCACGACGGCGGCCCGCAGGTCCGACAGCGCGCCGGCGTCGCGCTCCATCTGCTCGGCGACGTGCCGGAAGGCGGCGGCCGTGGACCGGGCCCCGGCCATGTTGGCGGCCACGCCGGCGACGAACACGGCGAGCACCAGCGCCAGTGCCCGGCTCCACCGCCGGCGCAGGCTCCTCGGGGGCGCGGTTCCGCCGTCTGCCACGCGTTCTACCCCTCGGTCCCTGTCGAGCTGCACGAATCCAACGGAAGCATCGACAGGCCTTGGCAGGACCTGAGGACTTTGCCGCCGTGCCGGCCCGGCTTCGCTAGACGCGGTCGGTCGACCGGACGACGGTCGTGCCGAGGGCCCGGGCGGTGCGCCGGGCGAGGCGGTCGGCCTCGGCACCGGCCGGCCGGCCGGGCCGGCCCTCGGCCAGGACCCGCAGCGCCAGCTCGGCCTCGGTGATCACGACCTGCGGCCGGCGCCGGCGAGGGCGCTCGGCCGGGGCATCTTCGCCGTCGGCGGCCGGCTCGACTGTTCCGGCTCCGCCGTCGACGACCACCCGCCGGCCGATCAGCCGCCGGGTGCCGGCGACGCCGCACACGAGCGGCACGCCCAGCTCGCGGCACAGGATGGCGGCGTGGCCGAGGGGCGAGGCGTCCTCCTCGGTCACCACGCCGGCGTGGCCGAACACGATGCCGTAGTCCGCCGTCGTGAGCCGCTCGAGCACCGCGATGTCGCCCGGCCGCCCGGCCACGCCCACCGCCCGGCCGCCGGCGCACGGGCGCCCGGCCGCCCCCGGAAGAGCCGCCGACGAGCCGACGGCCGTGAGGGGCCGGCACTGGAGGATCATGGGGTCCCCGGCGGCAGGCAGGGCGAACTCGACGTCGACGGCGGCGCCCAGGTGGGCGGCCAGGAGGCCGGCGGCCTCGTGCACCGCCTCGAGCGAGGCGGCCAGCCGCCGGTCGACGCCGCTCCACCGGCCGCCGGCCCGGCGGGACCGCACGACGGCCGGCGCCCCGCCCACCACCGCGTCGGGTGCGGCGTCGCTCAGGTCGGCACACGGCTCCGGCGCGCCGCTGAGGGGGTCGACGCCGGCGTAGGCGCCGTACCAGGGGGCGGCGACCTGCGGCTGCACCAGCAGGGCCAGCGAAAGGTCCACCGGCTCGACGTGCATGCGCAGCACGTAGCGCACCGCCTCCGCCGAGAACGCCGAGCGCCAGCAGGTGGTCATCGCCTGGCCCAGCCGGCCGGCGGATCGGATGCCGAGGACGCTGGCGAACACCCCGGGGAAGGCGGCCTGGCGCCCGTCCTCCATGGCGGCCGAGGAGCGGCACACCGCCACGCGAGCGTCCACCGCGGCGAAGGCGGCCGCCGCCAGGTCGCCCGGTGCCTCGACGGCCGGCGCCACCGACGCAGCGATCGACAGGGCGTGGCGGGGGTCGAGCCGCAGCGCCGCCTGTTCGAGGTAGAGGGCCCGTCCGAGCGCCCCGGCCGCCGCCAAGGCGTCCCGGAAGGCGATGGACGGCACCACCACGCCTCCGGGTGTGGCCAGGCCCTGGGCCTCGGCCCACGCCAGCACCGCCGCCTTGCGGCCCACCTCCGTTGTTGGTCGGTCCAGGCAGGCGCGCAACGGGATCACGGCGCCGGCCTGCGACCAAGCGGCCATGGATGGCCGCTGCCGGGCGGAAACGCGGTGGCTGCGTCGCCGTCGCGCCCGCCAGGGCGCCGGCGACAACGAGCGAGGCGCCAGGACGGCGCCGAGCGAGCATTCAGCACAGCTTCAGCACGGCTTGCCGATCCAGGTGCAGAGGTAGTCCATGTGCACGAGGCGGGTCTCGGACTCCAGCGCCGGCCGCTGCGGGAACGGCAGGTCGGGCGCCTCGCGGATCGGGCAGTAGGGATCCCGGGCCCGGAACGTGCGCACGCCGGACTCGTGGAGGGCGTAGAGGTACGACCGCCCGGCGCACCCGCCGCCGCACTGGGCCAGCTTGGGGCAGCCGTCGCAGCCGGCCACGTGGTCGGGATTGGCGTTGCGCTGGCGGAAGACCCGGAACTGGGGGCTGGCGATGATGTCGGCGAGGGGGTGGACGAGGAGGTCGAGGGGCGCCTTGTAGTCGTGCAGGTACACGCACGGGCTCACGAAGATCTCGCCCTCGGGCGTGATCGAGTGGATGCGGAACGACGTGCGCCCGCACGGGCAGCGGCGGGCGCCCTGGAAGTCGGTGGCGGCGGCCAGGGGCGGCTCGCCCAGGTCGATGGGGCGGCACAGCTCCAGCAGCCGGGAGAAGCCGGCGTAGTACTGCCCGGGCGGCAGGGCGCTGTCCATGTGCTGGGGCTGCACCGGCTTCACCGGGTTGATCCGGATGTTGGCGCCGTGGCGCCTGGCCAGGGCGACGAGGGCCTCGATGTTGGGAATGGTGAAGTTCCACCCCATGCCGCACATGATCACGGTGTGGGGCTTGTCGTGGCGCCGGCAGATCTCCAACGCCTCCACCGCCTCGTGGAAGATGCGGGCGCCCCGGTTGCGGTTGTGCTCCTCCTCGTCGGGCGAGTCGAACGACACGTCGACGTCGTTGAGGAGGTCGAAGGCCGGCCGGTGGTCCCGGTACAGGCGCAGGATCGTGACGCCGCTGGTGGTGAGGCCGACGACGATGCCGGCGTCGGTGAGGCGCTCGATGATGTACGGCAGCAGCGTGCGCTTGGGGTTGGGGCCGTTGGTGAACAGCGGCTCGTTGCCGCCCAGGTTCACCGTCTCGACGCCGTTGATCGCCAGCTGGTCGACCACCCGGTCCACCATGGCCACCGTCATGTTGGCGCCCTTCACGCGGGCGTTCATGGAGTAGCAGTGGGTGCAGCGGTACGGGCAGTCGTTGCCCAGCGTCCAGCCGATGTTGCGGATGGTGGGCGGCGCCTCGGGCAGCCTGCCGAACTCGTCGGTGGGCCCCACGTTGAGGTCGTAGTGGGCGAACGGGTCGTAGGAGTCCGTGACCTGGATGAGCTTGCGGCCCAGCAGCGGGTTGACCGTCATCCGACCTTGGCCAGCTCGTCGAGGGTGACCCACTCGGGGTCGAGGCCGTGGGACTCGGCCAGCTCGCAGGCGTCGCGCAGGAAGCGCATCTTGGCCGCCCGGTTCCGGTCCTCGTGCTCGGTGAGGGCCCGGGCCAGCAGCACGTGCGACACCAGGGTGACGTCGGGCTCGGCCGCCGCGAACTGGTTGCGGGCGTTGATCTTCGCCGCCCGGTCGCGGGCCAGGGCGGCGTCGAGTCGTCCGCGCTCGTCGTCGGCCGCCAGGCCGGCCAGCCGGGCGTCGAGGGCGGCCGCGGTCGACGCCTCCCGGAAGTCCACGTCCTCGGCGAGGAGGAAGCCGTAGTCCCTCCGGTGGCGGTCGAGGGCGGGGCCGTAGCCCGGGCCGCCCCGCATCCCGGCCAGCGCCACCTCCCGCCTCCGCATCCTCGACCACACGGTGGGGCCGTCGGGCGCGACGAGGGCGTCGACGTCGTCGACCATCGCGGCCAACCGCGGCCGCAGGGACGCGGGGAGGCAGAACTTCAACGCCCCCAACGCCTGCATGGTGGCGCACGCCTCCACCCGGCGCTCGAAGCGGGCCCGGCGACCGGCCGCCCGGCCGGCGGCCGCCAGCCGGCGCAGCTGGGCCACCGCCTCGTCGGGCCCCGCCTCCAGCCGCTCCCGAACGGTGGCGTTGGCCCCGAGCAGGGCGCCGGCCTCGACCTCGAGGGCGCCGGGCGCCAGGTTGGCCGGCACGAGCCCGTCGCCGGCGCCGAGGACCCGGGCGGTGAGCCGGACGCGGACCTGGAGGAGCTGGCGGGTGAGCGCGCTGCGGTGGGTGGACAGGTCGAAGCGCAGCGTCTCGCCGGCCAGGGCCATCGGGTCGAGCCACTCCCGCATCACGGGGCCGCCAGCAGCGGCACGCACGACGAGGGCGGCAGGTCGCCCAGCTCCCGGGCGTAGAGGTCCATGGCGTGGCCCACGGACAGGCCGGCAGCGCGCTCCCGCCACGCGGTGTTGTCGGTGAGCGTGCACGGCAGCACCCGGCCCAGGGCGTCGATGTAGAGGACCGACCGGCCGGCGCCGCACGTCTCGCCGGCACACGCCCGGAACTGGGTGGTGCGGATCACCATGCGCCCCTCGTACTCCCGTCGTTTCCGGCCCAGCAGCTCGAGGACGGCGTCGGCCCGGGATGGGGCGATGCGGTAGTCCCGGCAGTCGTCGCGGAAGCGGGCCGGCGAGGTGGGGTCCTTGAAGACGTTGATGACGCTGATGCCGGGGATGCCGCGCGCCGCCACCCAGTCGACGATCTCCTCCACCTCGTCGACGTTCTCGGAGCTGACCGGCGTGATGACGTTCACCTGCCGGGCCGGCAGCCGGTCGATGGTGGCGCACAGCTTGGCCCACGCCCCCGGGCGGCGGAAGATGGCGTCGGCCTTCTCGGGCCGCACCGACAGCACGCTGAGCGACACCTCGATGGCCGGGTCGGCCTCGATCATCGAGTACACCGCCTCGTTGTGCACGGTGCCGTTGGTGAGCAGCTTCACCAGCACCCCGCCGTCGAGGAGGCGGCGCATCACCTGCTCCACGCCCCGGAACAGCAGCGGCTCACCGCCCGACAGCATCACCTTGTCGACGCCCCGCGCCACCAGGCCGTCGGCGATGGCCAGGGCGCCGTCGAGTCCCACCGTGGTGCGCTTGATCTCCACCAGGCAGAAGTCGCACTTCAAGTTGCAGGCGCTGGTGATCTCCCACAGCACGCGCACGCCGGAACTGGAGATGGAGCGGAAGCAGCACGCCTGGTCTTCGGTCTGGAGGATCGAGCGGACCTTCCCCATACGGCTCTCTCGCGACCCTCCGTACACCGCCGGACGAACCCGACAGACGCTAACGTGCCGCGGTGGCCGGCGCAACGCTCGCCCTCCTCGGCGGGCCGCCCGCCGTCACCGAGCCGACGGACTTCACCTGGCCGCCCATCACTCCCGCCGACGTGGCGGCCGTCACCGCCCTGCTGGAGCGCGGCGAGCTGTCCTACTACGGACGGGAGGGCGAGGTCGAGGCGCTGGAGTCGGCCTTCTCCTCCCACGTGGGCAGCGATTTCGCGCTGGCGTGCAGTTCGGGCACGGCCGCCCTGCACTCGGCCTACTTCGGGCTCGGGCTGGAACCGGGCGACGAGGTGATCTGCCCGACGTTCACCTTCCTGTCCACCGTCATGCCGCTGTTCGTGGTGAACGCCGTGCCCGTGCTGGTGGACGCCGAGCCCGACACCGGCAACATCGACCCGGCCGGCATCGAGGCGGCGATCACCCCGCGCACCAGGGCGGTCGTGGTCGTGCACCTGAACGGCCATGCCTGCGACATGGCGCCCGTCGTCGAGCTGTGCCGGCGCCGGGGCCTGCGCCTGGTGGAGGACGCCAGCCACGCCCACGGGGCGACCTACGACCACGCCATGGTCGGCTCCGTCGGCGACGTGTCGGTGTTCAGCCTCCAAGGCGCCAAGCTCACCGCCGCCGGCCAGGGCGGCATCCTGCTCACCTCGGACCGGGAGATCTTCGAGCGGGCGGTGCTGCTGGGCCACTTCCGCAACCGGGCCTTCGACGACGTGGAGAGCGACCGCTACCGGCCGTTCGCCACCACCGGCTACGGCCTCAACTATCGGATGCACCCGCTGGCCGCCGCCCTCGCCCGCCGCCAGTTCGAGGACCTGGAGGTCTACCTGGCCGGGCGCCAGGCCAACCTGGGCGCCCTGTCCAAGGGGCTGGCCGGCATCCCCGGCGTCGAGCCTCCCGTCGTGCGTCCCTACGCCACCAGGCACTCGTGGTTCAACTACAAGCCGCTGTACGACGGCGCCGCCATGGGCGGCCTCCCGCGGGCGCGCTACCTCGCCGCCCTGCAGGCCGAGGGGGTGCCGGTGGGCGACTCGACCTCGATCCCGCTCCACTGCGAGCCGCTGTTCCAGACCCTCGACGACGGCAGCCTCGCCTACGGCCGCCAGCCCAACCGGCGCGTGTACGCCACCGGCGACCTGCCCAACGCCGAGTCCTACGCCGAGCGGGCCCTGCGCCTGCCCACCTACACCGAGCCCCGGCCCCGGCTCGTGGAGCAGCTGGTGGAGGCGTTCGACAAGGTGGCCCGCAACCGCGACGCCCTCCTGGGGCTCAGGTGAGCACCAGCACGTCGCCGATGGCCAGCCGCTGCGAGCACGACGACGCCGGCGGCCGGTCGACGGTGGCCCGGTAGAAGTCCATCGCCTCCCGCACGCCCATGCCGGCCACCGCCTCCCGCCAGCGCCGGTTGTCGGCGACGGTGCACGGCAGCAGGGTGCCGGCCGGGTCGAGGTAGAACACGGTTCGGCCGGCCATGCACCGTTCCCCTGGGTGGGCGGCGAACTGGGTGGTGCGGATGGCGAGGCGGCCGGCGTGCTGCTCCCGCTTGCGCTCCACCAGCGCCAGCAGGTCCCGCACCTCGGCGGTCGTGATGCGCAGGTCCCGGCAGTCGTCCCGGAAGCGGGCCGGGCTGTCGGGGTCCTTGAAGATGTCGGTGAGGCTGAGGCACGGCACTCCGGCGGCCGCCACCCAGTCGACCACCGACTCGACGGCGTGCAGGTTCAGCCGGCTCACCGCGCAGATGACGTTGCAGCGCTCCTTCGGGAGCGCTTCGAGCGTGGCGGCGATGCGGGCCAGGCTGCCCGGGCGCCCGAAGACGCGGTCGGCCTCCTGCTCGTCGGCGGTGGGCACACTGACCGACACCTCGACGGCCGGCGTCGAGCGGATGAAGGCGAACACCGACTCGTTCACCACCGTGCCGTTGGTGAGCAGCTTCACCAGCACGTCGCCGTCCACCAGCCGGCGCATCACAGCCTCGGCGCCGGGGTGCAGCAGCGGCTCGCCGCCCGACAGCAGCACCTTGCCCACGCCGGCCGCCACCAGCTCGCCGGCGGTGTGCAGGGCGACCTCGGTGGCGAGGTGGCGGCCCTTGATCTCCACCAGGCAGAAGTCGCATTTCAGGTTGCAGGCGCTGGTGAGCTCCCACAGCACCCTCGTGGTCCCGCCCTGCACCGACCGGTAGACGCAGAACTGGTCCTCGTCGCGGACGACCGAGCGGGTCGCCATCAGCCGAACAGCTCGGCCGCCGCCTTGGCCACCTCGCCGGCCCGGCTGCGGCCGAGGGGGGCGAGGTAGACGCGCAGCGACCAGAGGGTGTCGTAGCGGGCCGCCGTCTCGGCCGCCTGGTTGAGGTGGCCGCGGCCGGCCGCCTCGGCCAGCGTGAAGACGTCCCCGTCGGCGGCCACGAAGCGGGCGTTGGCCGGCTTGGCCTGCATGGCGGCCGGCGAGACGGCCACGATCACCTCGCCGGGGCCCGCCCACGGGATGGCCCGCAGCAGGGCCGCCTCGGCCTCGTCGCGCCACGCCGGGTCGAGCCCCACCGCCCGGCCGGCGTCGGGGCGGCGGTGGAACGCGGCCCGGTCCTCGGTGCGCCACACCTCGTCGTGCAGCCGCCCGGCCCGCAGGGCGGGGGTCACCGGCTCGCCCCCCAGCCGGGCGGCCATCGCCGCCTCGACGTCGGTGACGGTGTCGAGCAGCTCGTCGTCGCCGATGGCGACGAGGCGGTGCTCGGGGAGGAGGCTGTCGCACATGGCCGGGCCCAGCCGGCGCACGGCCAGGTCGAGCATGGCGTCGGCGGCCAGCTTCACGGGATGGAACACCGATGCGGCGAAGACCTCGAAGCGGGCCCGGTAGAGGTCGTCGGCCACGGCGACCGCCCCCTCGGAGAGCGAGAGCGCCAGGCCCGCGCCCTGCTCGGTGGGCACCAGCCGCAGCCCGGCCGGCAGGTCGTCGTGGAGGCGCTGGGGCCGGCCGATGGCGAAGGAGTCGCGCACGGCGAAGTCGAGCAGGTCGGCACCGAGCCCGGAGTTGACCAGCTCGGCGGTCAGCCGGCCGTGGGGCGTGGTGTTGGCGGCGAGGGCGGCGTCGAGGTGACGGTCGAAGGCGTCGAGCCACTCGGCTCGCTCCGCCTCGGCGGCCGCCTCGCCGAAGGCGTGCGCCCGGGCGTGGGCCCTGATCGACGCCACGCAGGCGGCCAGGCGCGAGCGCTCGCCGGGCTCCGGGAACAGCCCCGACTGGTAGCGGAGGGTGTGGCCGAGGGGCAGCAGGTCGATGTCGTGCAGCAGGCCGAACAGTCGCAGCACCACGTCCTGCGACAGCCCCTCAAGCTGCTCGGCGGCGCCCGCCAGCAGCGCCTGGGTGGTACCGTCGCCGTTGTGCCGCAAGGCGTCGAGGTAGGCGCTGGCCCAGTGGGCGACGCCCAGGCTGTGCGACGCCCTGGTGTTCTCGGCGTTGGGCCAGGCGTGGAAGGCCAGGCCCATCTGCCGCAGCCGGCGCAGCCGCTGGAAGGGGGGCGACGCCAGCACCACCGCCTCGGCCCGGGTGACGGTGTGGGTGCGCCCGGCCCACACCTCGAGCGTGCCGACCGGCTCCTCCATGGCCACGGTGGCGGCGGTGTTCATGCCGCCATTGTGTGCCGCCGCCCGTCGGCGGCGGCCAGGGCGGCGGCGAGGAGGTCGCCACCGGCGCCCTCGGTGCCTTCGAACAGGGCCAGGTAGCCGCCGTCGAGCTCCCGGGCGGCGAAGGCCTCGACCAGCCCGCCGGGGCCGCCGAGCAGCCCGCCGGCCAGCCGGGCGGCGAAGCGCGCCACGTAGGCGGCTTCGACCACCCGCCCCGAGTGCAGGAGGTCCTCGGCGTCGTCGAGGGTGCGGGACACGTAGCTGGCCTCCGCCCACCGCGGCGCGTAACCCATGGCCAGCACCTCGTCGTGCGGCGGGACGCCGGCCGCCGCGTAGACGGCGTCGACCAGCGAGCGGGCGGCGTCGAGGGCGTCGCCGGTGCCGTAGGCGGCGAGCAGCGCCTCCGCGAGGCCGTCCTCGCCGGCGTGCAGGAGGTCGGCCAACACCCACTTCGGCTTCTGGTAGCGCCGGGGGCGCTCGAGGAGGGCGAGCAGGGCCAGGTTGTCGAGGCAGCCCCGCAGCCGGTCGGCCCGCAGGGACCCGTCGGGTTGGCCGGCCAGATCCATGAGCGCCAGGTACACGGCGCGCAGGGTGGCCTCGTAGCGGTCGGGCGAGGGCGCCATGGCGGCCGCCCGCGTCCCCAGCCGGGCGCCGAAGCCGGTGGGGTCCAGCACGGGCAGGCCGGTGCCGAGCCGGGCCGCCTCCCGCAGCTGCCACACCCACCCGTCGCCCCGGGTGGCGGCGAGGGACCGGCGGCGGCTCAGCCGCTCGATCTCGACGCGCATCCCGTCGACCCAGCGCGTGCAGAACCGCTGGCGGCCCGGCGGCCGGTCGGTGACCACGACCAGGTCGAGGTCGGCGGACGGCGAGCAGCGCCGCAGGGCGGTGGAGCCCACCACCAGCGCCGTAACCACCGGCTCGGCGCCGGCCAGCTCGGCGGCCACCGACGCGGCGACGCCGAGGCGGGTGTCGACCACGTTCCCCGGCGTCTCGGCTGCCGCCACGGCTGCCGCCAGGGTGGCGGCTGGCGTCGGCACCGGTGGCGTGCTGCGGTCAGCCCTTCTGCGCCTTCTTGGCCTTGGCGGGGGCCTTCTTGGCCGGTGCCTTGGCCGCCGCCTTCGGCGCTGCCGCCCTGGCCGCCGGTGCCTTCTTGGCGGCCGCCTTGGCCGGCGCCTTGGCCGTGGCGGCGATGGCCCGGTCGATCTCCCGGAAGGCCTTGGCGTCGACCCGCACCTGTGGCCGGCTGACCTCCTTGCGGGCCAGCGTGGCCAGCTTGGCCAGCGGGATGGCGCCGTCGGCCCGGGGCCGGAACGTGGCCTTGAGCTCGTAGCCCTCGGCCAGCGCCACGGGATCCCGCGGCAGGTTGGGATCCGGGTTGCCGTGCGTGACCAGTGCCGACTTGAAACCGGCCTCGGCTCGCATGAGGTCGAGACCCGAGAGCCCGAGCTTCATGGTGCGGTTGAGTACTTCCAGCGCGTTGAAAATCTCGCCCACTGTGGTCCTCCCCAACTCGACCTGCCAGTGCCCGGAGCGTAGCGCCGCCGGGCGGGCCGCGCTCCGGACGCGAACGACGGGGGGCTCCGTCGAGCGGAGCCCCCCGGTCGACCGGGTCTGTCAGACCTTTAGGCGCAGTCGACGTCGATCCAGACCGTCAGGTCACTGTCGATGCTCTTGATGCTTACGTTGACCGTCTGGGCGCCGGCGCGGGTCCGGCCGTTGGCGGTCACGCTCTGGACCTTGCAGCCGGGCTGGTCCTCGATCGTGATCTGGTGAGTGCCGACCTCGATGCCCTCGACGTGGGCCTCGTGGTAGACGTTGAGCTCGGGAGCCCAGTACGAGTGCTTCACGTTGCTAGCGCCCACCGTGTCGGTCCAGGTGACGGAGCGGTTGTCGAGGATCTGGCCGCTGGAGCTCCAGAACCGCGTGTCGATCTCGACGATCGGCACGTCTCGCACCTTGAAGTTGTCCGTCTTGCTGTGCCGCGGCATGAACCCGTGCTTGTTGCTCGGCGCGGTGCCGCAGTCGACCACGGCCAGGCCGTTGGACACACCCAGCTTCTTGCAGGAAGCCAGGTAGTCCTCGAGGCTGGTGACCCACACCTTGTAGACGCCGCCGGGGTTGGTGGTGTCGAGGTACGGCATCAGCTGCACGGTGACGGCGTTGTGGTCGGCGTCGACGCCCGTGACGTGCGGGCAGGACCCGATGACGCCGGTGATAACGCCGCCGGCGACGGTGAACTGGCGGCAGGCCGCAAGGTCGGTGGACAGCAAGTCCTTGCCGTTGGGATTGGTGACCTGGAACACGTAGGTGCCGTCGTCGAGGCCGGCGGCCGAGGCCGGGGCGCCGGGACCGGGCCCGCCGTCGAGGTACACCGCGTCCTTGCTCGGGTACTGGTTGAAGTTGACCTCGGTGCCGTCGGCCACCGTGGTGAAGATGGCCCCCGACGGAGCGTGGGCGTCTACCGGTGCCATCCCGGCCAAGATCAGCCCGCCTCCGACCGTAATTACGCCGACGGCAAATGCCGTGAATTTCCGCCGCATACCTGCCCCCCTCTGTGTGCGCGGCGCCCGCCCAGTACGGCCGCCGGTTTGTGTGAATTCAACCACCTGCTGACCGGCGCGCACAAGGTCAGATTTCGAACCAATTACGGTCATCGGTCACGCCCTCCTCCATGGCGGCGACAGCGTTTTCGGGGACTTCAAGCAGTTCGGCGAATGCCGCGCGGTCGAGTCCCAAGCGACCGCGGGTGGCCAGCAGGGCGGCGGCCCGGGCCGGCCACGGGTGGCCGGCGGCGGCCAGGTCGGCGGCAATGCGGGCCTGCATCCGACCCACGTCGAGCGGCCAGCGGGCCGACGGGTGGCGCCGGCGGGCCGCGTCTCGCGCCGCGGTCACCGGCGCACCATCCTCGGGCCGCTCATGCGAGGAGGGCCAGATCGGCCAGCGGGGCGAACCGGTCGTCACCGGCCGCCAGACCCCGCAGCTTGTCGAGCGCCCGTTTCACCACCTGGCGCACGGCGTCGGGCCGCAGGCCGTGCTGCCTCGCCACCGTGACCGACGGCGAGGGGTCGCCCAGGGCGGCCTGCACCTTCACCGAGAGCAGGATGCTCTGGTTGCGCGGCGAGGCCACGCTGTCGAGCGCCTGGAGCAGCAGTCGGCAGTCGGGTCGTTCCCGGGCCAGGGCGTGCAGCACCTCGACCTCGTCGGCCTCCACCGGTGGCGCCGGCCCCGCCTCCGGCCCGGCCACGTCCGGCGGGAGCTCGCCGGCGCGGACGCCCACGTGCGCCGAGGCAAGCGCCCGCAACCGGCGGTCGGCCCACGTCCACGGCAGCGCCCCGCCGTCGGCCCGCCACGCCCCGGCTCTCTCCTGCAGTGCGAGGCCGGCGTCGACGACCAGCCCCTGGAGGTCGTCGGGGCGCGGGTCGGCGACCCCGAGGTCCCTCAGGTGCCGGCGCAGGACCATCGCGATCTGGTCTCCGAACTCGGCGACCAGCAGGAACACGGCCGCCATGTCGCCGGCCGCCATCATCTCCATCACCACGCGCAACCTCTCGGTTCGAGCCGCATCCACCCCTGGTCACCCTCTCGTGCTTGCCCGGCGACGACTGACGAGGTCGAGGGTGACAGGGGGGTGTGACAATCAACGTTGGGCGTCAGGCGAGCCCGGCCAGGCGGTAGAGGACCAGCGAGCCGGCCACAGCGACATTCAGCGACCGACCCTGCCCCACCATCGGGATCTCGACGACCTCGTCCACCAGGTCCCAGACCTCTTCGGGCACGCCGCAGTGCTCGTGGCCGAGCAGCACCACGGTGCGCCGGCGGGCCGGCTGGAGGCGGGGCAGGGACGTGGCTCCCTCGGCCAGCTCGACGGCGACGATGGTCGCCCCGCCCTGGCGCTGCCGCTCGATCCACGACAGCTTTCCCCGGTCCAGCCAGTGGATGCAGGGCCGGCGCGGGAGGGTGTCACCGGTCGCCAGCGCCGAGCGGTAATGAGGCGTTGCGGGCACGGCCAGGCAGGCGGCCACGGCGTCGCAGGTACGCAGCAGCGTGCCGAGGTTGGCGGTGTAGGCGACCCAGAGCGGTGCGGCGACGAGGTGGTCGGGGCAGGCTCGAGCGCCGCGGCGCCGCAGGCGGCCCAGATCACGCGGGCGGGACTTCTGGGCCCCGCTCATCGAGCGGGGAGGAGCGACTCCTTCGTGGTCATGGGAGGGCGCACTTGGGCGGCGGCGCCGGGCCGTCGACGAGGGGACGCAAAGGTACCCCGGTCAGGGGACGAAGGCAGCCGTGGCCGCCCCGAGGCGGGCCCGCTCACCCTTGGTGAAGGTGATGCGGTCCGGGCCGATCACGACGTCCCGCCCACCCATGCCGAGGCCGTCGAGCGCGGCGTGCGGCAACGTCGCCACAACGGCGTCGGGCTTGTTGGTGAACCAGCTTCGGGAGAGCAAGGCGACGCCCTGGTCGGCGACCACGACGACCCGCGACGGCCGGATGCTGTTGATCAGGTACCACAGGAGCAGCCCGCCGGGATAGATGATGACGCCGAACAGCAGCGCCACCACGAAGGCGGCGCCGAAGAGGACGAGCACGGTGGTGGTGGCGCCCGTCACGCGACGGTGAGCCCGACCGACGAACACCCCGCGCAGGGTGGTGCCGGGGCCGAGGAGCTCGATGGCCTTCGCGGCCAACTTCTTCCGACTGCGCGTACTTGGTTCACCGAGGGCCATGCCGCTTCCTTCCGCCGCCGGCGGTGCCGGGTGTCCCACGCACGGTGGGGGATCGTGGGCCGGCTGTCAAGGGGTGCTAGCACCACCTCGCGCCGGGAGATTCGGGTAGCGGTCGGCGGCGACGGCATCATGGCTCCGTAAGCGAGGACTTCATCGTCAGGTCCGGACCTGTCGTGCGGCGCTCGCTCATCGAGGTGAGTTTCGACGACCTGTGTTGGACGGGGAGCGGCCGCCGGATCGGTTGGCGGCGGGGAGTTTCGGATCCGAAGCCGCCCGTTGTCACGACGTATCTCGACGGCGGCAACCAGCGTCGAGCGCATCAGTTCGGACGACTGGGGCGAGGTCTGCCGCATGGCCCGGGCGCACGAAGTCTCAGCCTGAGCCCTCGCCATCCAAGGTGCCAAGCGTTGCAAGAGGTGGGCGAAAGCGTGCGGGTGCCCCGGTCGATCCGGCCGGGGCACCCACGTTCAGTCCCGCAACTGCGTCACGGTGCCGGCCGCCACCGTCCTGCCGCCCTCGCGCACGGCGAAGCCGAGACCCTCGTCGACGGCGACAGGCTTGCCGAGCTGGACGGTCACGGTGGCCGTGTCGCCGGGCAGGACCATCTCGGTGCCTTCCTCGAGGAGGAGGATGCCGTTGACGTCGGCGGTGCGAAAGAAGAACTGCGGTCGGTAGCCGGTGAAGAACGGCTTGTGGCGCCCTCCCTCGTCGGGGCGCAGCACGTACAACTGCGCCTCGAACCGGGCGTGCGGGGTGATCGAGCCGGGGGCGCCCACGACGTGGCCGCGGACGACCTCCCCCCGCTTCACCCCGCGGAGCAGCATGGCGGCGTTGTCGCCGGCCATGGCCCGGTCGGCGGTCTTGTGGAACGACTGGATGCTCGTGACCACGGTCTGGCGGGTGGTGCCGAAGCCCACGATCTCCACCGGATCGCCGACGCCGACCTCGCCCCGGTCGACCTCGCCCGTGACGACCGTCCCGCGGCCCGAGATGGTCATCACGTTCTCGACCGACATGAGGAACGGCCGGTCCAGGATCCGTACCGGGTCCGGGATGTAGCGGTCGACGGCGTCGAGCAACTCGGCCACCGACGCCACCCACTGCGGGTCGCCGGCCAACGCCCCCGTGGCCGAGACCGGCACCACGGGCACCTCGTCGCCCGGGTAGCCGTACTGGCCCAGGAGCTCCCGGACCTCGAGCTCGACCAGCTCCAGCAGCTCGGGATCGTCCACCGTGTCGGCCTTGTTCAGGGCCACCACCACGTGGGGCACGCCGACCTGGCGAGCCAGGACGATGTGTTCCCTCGTCTGTGGCATGGCGCCGTCGCCGGCGGCCACCACCAGGATGGCGCCGTCGACCTGGGCCGCGCCCGTGATCATGTTCTTCACGTAGTCGGCATGGCCCGGCATGTCGACGTGGGCGTAGTGGCGGGTCGCCGTCTCGTACTCCACGTGGGCGATGTTGATGGTGATCCCGCGGGCGCGCTCCTCGGGAGCGCGGTCGATCTGGTCGAAGGCCACGAACTCGGTGACGTCCGGCTGCCGGGTGGCCAGCACCTTGGTAATGGCGGCCGTCAGCGTGGTCTTGCCGTGGTCGATGTGGCCCATCGTCCCGATGTTGAGGTGAGTCTTGTCCCGCCGGAAGGCCCGGGTGGTCATCGTCGTGCTCCTTCGGGCGCGCGCGCCCTTGTCGGTTGGGTGGCGTCTAGGGACAGCAGAGACGTCAGGTCGTCGCAGCTACGGCTGGGACCCTTCCCCGGTCGGTTCGACGCGAGGAAGGGTCAGGCTCGGATGCCCGACGCCAGTCGTGCCGAGTCGTCGCCCGACGGCCGCGCCGCGTCCCGGGAGGCGAGCTCCCACGACAGCGCGACGGTGTGGGCGGTCAGCACGTTGCAAGTGTGGCGGCCGCCGCCTGGCCGGTCAACCGGTTTTCGACCGCTCGGCGTGGAGCTCGGCCTTCTGCGAGCGGACCTTGGTTGGCCCTCGAAGATCCCGCCAACGAGCGATGCGTGTGAGCATGGCAGGGGGTGTGGCATTCGGTCAGTGGCGGGCGAGCCCGACGGAGAGGCACGCTCGAGAGGCAGAGGTGGTCAGATGAGGCGAGCGTTGGCACTCGGAGCGATGGTGATGGGGGCGCTGGCGGCCTATGGGCGGGTCGTGAAGCCGAGGCTCGAGCGGTGGGGTGCGACGGACGATGAGGTGGCCGCCAACCTTCCGGGCGACGAGCTGCTGGCCGAGCCGGCCGCCCAGGTCACACGCGCCATCACCATTGAGGCCGACCCCGAGGACGTGTGGCCGTGGATCGTCCAGCTGGGCGCCGACCGCGCCGGCTTCTACAGCTACGACTGGATGGAGAACCTCTTCGGCCTCGGCATCCACAGCGCCGACCGGGTCGTCGAGTCCTGGCAGGACCTGCGGGTCGGCGAGGTCGTGTTCGCCAACCGGGCCCGCAGCGGCGGGTGGTACGTCGTGGACGTCCGTCCCGGCGAGGCGCTGGTCCTCCAGGTCGGCGATCTCAACGCCGGCCGCCCCCTGCGCCGCGACGAGCAGCTGCGCTTCGAATTCCAGTGGACCTTCGTCCTCCGGCAGCTGGGCCCGGGCGCCACCCGGTTCGTCGTGCGCGAACGGACCGCGTTCGGGTCCCGCCTCACGCGTCGGCTGGCGGCGCCGGTGAGCCTGGTCAGCTTCGTGATGACGCGGCGGATGATGCTCGGGATCAAGACGCTGGCGGAACGCCCTGCCCGGTTGGGTGACGTGGTGCGGGACGGCCGATGAAGCGCCGCCCGCTGCGTCGGTGCTCGCGCTCGCTCGCTTCACGGCCAGGTGGCGTTGCGGCCCGCCTCGAGGACGTTCACGACCGTGAAGGTGGCGCCGGTGAAGCCGCCGAGGGTGTACCGGCCCCGCTCGCCGGCCGGCAACGCCGAGGGGCGGTAGCCGGCCGGGTCGAAGGTGTGGACCAGCGGCACCTGGTCGAGCCGGACGTGGCCGAGTCGTGCTGCTGGTCGACGTCGGTGTGGCCGTAGGTGGTGTGGCCGACCGGGCCGACCGACCGCATCGCTCAGGCGGTCACATCCCGCCGGGCGAACGTCACCGCCGCGATCACCGCCGCGGTGATGACGTAGACGGCCACCGTCGCCAGGGAGCGAGCGGCGCTGATCTCGGTGGTGCCGCCGGCGACGAAGGCCTCGAGGGACAGCCCGGGGAAGACCTTGGGGGCGGCCGCCCACCCGTTCTGGACGATGTGCTCGACCGGCCCCGCCCAGGCGATGCCCACGGCGAGGGCCAGGGCCACCGAGCGCAGGAGCACGCCGACCGCCATGCCGAGGATGGCGTAGCCGGTGATCCAGACGAGGGCGGCGCCGTAGTCGGCGAGCGCACCGGTGAGGCCGTCGAGACTGGTCCACGCCGACGTCGCGATGCCCTGCCCTGGGGCGAGTGCCCGCGCCGCCAGCCAGGTCATCGCCTCGGTGGCGGCCAGCGTCACCGCAGCGAAGCTGAGGGTGGCGGCGAGCTTGCCGGCCAGCAGGGCAACCCGCCTCGGCTGGCGCAAGACCATCGTGCGCATCGTCCCGCGCGAGAAGTCGGCGGCCATCAGGCCGACGAAGACCACGAACAGGAACGTGCCGGCGAACGACGCCGCGACGCGGAACACGTCGGTGCCGCCGCTGGCGGCCGACAGCGCCCCGATCGTTACCGCCCGGGGCTCGCCGGGATGGACGGTGGTGGTCGCTGCGGCGGTCACGATGGCGGCCCCGCCCACCGCGAACACGACGGCGACGACGGCCGTGACGAGCACGACCCGCCGGCGCAGCAGCCGGACCAGCTCGGCTCGGTAGGTGGCGATCACCGGCGTGCTCCTTCCACGAGCGACAGGTAGTTGGCCTCGAGCGTCGGGCGGCGGACGTGCAGCTCGCTGAGGACGATCCCGGCGCTGGCGGCGGCGTGGTTGAGGGCGCCGGCCAGGGCCCGCGGGTCGCCGTGGCCGTCGGGGACCGGGACGACGAGGCGGTCGCCGTCGCGGCCGGCCTCGACACCGGAACCGGACAGGACGTCGGCCAGCCGGAGGAGGTGGCCGACATCGGCGGGGGCGAGGACGATGTCGGGAGCGGCGGTGGCGGCGAAGCCGGCCAGGTCGCCGGCGTACACGAGGCGCCCCTGGTCGATCACGATCAGCCAGTCGCACACCTGCTCCAGCTCGCCGAGCAGGTGGGACGAGACGAGCACGGTCCGACCGCCGGCACCCAGGCGTCCGATGAGGTCGCGCATGTCGATGATGCCGACGGGGTCGAGCCCGTTGGTCGGCTCGTCGAGCACGAGCAGTTCCGGGTCGCCGAGGAGGGCGGCGGCGATCCCGAGGCGCTGCTTCATCCCGAGTGAGTACGAGCCGTAGCGGTCGCCGGCCCGCTCGCCCAGGCCGACGAGGTCCAGCGCCCACGGGATGCGGGCCGGGTCGTGGCCGGCGAGGCGGGCCACCACGGCCACGTTCTCGGTGGCGGTGAGAGCCGGCCAAAGCCCCGGCCCCTCGACCAGGGCGCCGACCCGGCCGAGGTAGCGCTCGGGACGGCTGATCGGCGACCCGAGGACCTCGCCCCCGCCGGCCGTCGGGCGCACGAGCCCGAGGAGCATGGCCATGGTGGTGGTCTTGCCGGCGCCGTTGGGGCCGACGAAGCCGGCGGTCACGCCGTAGGGGATGTCAACGGTGAGGGCGTCGACGGCGGCCCGGCTGCCGTAGCGCTTGGTGAGGCCGTCGATCACGACGGCGGGCGATGTGGTCATGGACGAAGCGTGCGCTCGCCACGCCGCCTCGTCGTCGCCCCGGTGGCGACTTTGCCGGCTACGTCGCCGGGCGTACCAGGCCGGACTGGTAGGCGAACACGACCAGCTGGGCCCGGTCTCGGGCGCCCAGCTTGACCATGGCCCGGCTGACGTGGGTGCGGGCGGTGGCCGGGCTCACGTACAACTCCGCGGCGATCTCCTCGTTGGTGAGGCCCTGGGCCACGAGGGCCACGACCTCGCGCTCGCGGTCGGTGAGCACGGCCATGGACGGCGGCGCCAGCTCCGGCCGCGCCGGCCGGGAGGCGAACTCCCGGATGAGGCGCCGGGTGACGCTGGGCGACAGGAGGGCGTCGCCGGCTGCCGCCTCCCGCACCGCCCGGACCAGGTCGGCCGGCTGGGTGTGCTTCACCAGGAACCCGCTGGCGCCCAGGCGCAGGGCTTCGAACACATACTCGTCGAGCTCGAAGGTGGTGAGGACCAGCACCCGCACGCCGGCCAGGTCGGGGTCGGACGAGATCGTGCGCAGGGCGGCGATGCCGTCGACGTCGGGCATCCGCACGTCCATGAGCACGACGTCGGGCCGCAGGGCGCGCACCGCCTCGACGGCGGCGCCACCGTCGTCGACCTCGCCCACCACCTCGATGGTGTCCTCCGCCTCCAGGAGCATCCGGAAGCCGGCCCGGACGAGGGGCTGGTCGTCGGCCAGCAGGACCCGGATCACCGGGTGGCCCGCCAGCTGGCCCGGACGGCGAAGCCCCCGTCGCCGGCCCGTCCGGCGTCGAGATGGCCCCCGGTGGCCGCCGCCCGTTCCCGCATCCCGACGATGCCCATGCCGCTTCCGACCGGGTGCTTCCCGTTGCCATTCCTCGAGGCGCTGTTGACGATCTCCACGTCGAGGGCGCCGCCCTCACCGGCCGCCACCCGGACGTGGGTGGGGGCGCCCGGCGCGTGGCGGATGGCGTTGGTGAGCGACTCCTGCACGATCCGGTAGGCCGCCATCCCCACCGCCGGCGGGACGTCGGCGACGGGGCCGGCGACGTCGGCGGTCACCGGGGCGCCGGAGCGGCGCGCCGAGTCGAACAGCCCCTCGACGTCGGCCAGCCCCGGCGTGGGCGACCGGTCGGCTGACTCGCCCGCGTCGCGCAGCAGCCCGAGCAGGGCGCCCATCTCGTCGAGCACCTCGGCGCTCGCCTGCTGGATGGCGACCAGCGCCTCGCGGGCCGCATCGGGCCGGCGGTCCAGCACGTGGGCGGCGGCGCCGGCCTGGACGTTGATCGTCGCCATGGCGTGGGCCAGGCCGTCGTGCAGGTCGCGGGCGATGCGCAGGCGCTCCTCGGCGACCTGCCGGCGAGTCTCCTCCTCCCGGGTCCGCTCCAGCTCCCTCGCCCGCTCCTCCAGCTCCACGAAGCGCTGGCCCCGCACCCGCAGCGCGTCGCCCACCAGCACGGCGGCCACCGACCACCCGATGAACACGAGGTGGATCAGCGGCGCCAGCTCGCCGTGGACGGCCGCCGCCGCCAGCAGCGTGGAGCAGAACACGGCGGCGCCGACAAGGCCGACCGCCCTGTTCCGGCGCCAGCTGAGGGCGCCCAGCACCACCCAGCCGGCCGCCCACACCGGCCCGCCCGGGTAGTCGCGGATGATGTACGCCGCCAGCACGGCGGTGATGAGGGCGAGGGCCGCGACCGGCCGGCGCCGGCACATCCCGACCGCCGCCCCCGCTCCCGCCAGCACCAGCACCCCGAAGGAGTCGACCGCCTGCTTGTCGCTCGCCACGGGGATGTGGAGGGTGACGGCGACGAGGACGGCGGCGGCCAGCACCCCCGCGAGCAGGTCGGGAAGCCAGGATCCCAACGGCCCGGACGGGCGGCGAGCGACCACCCTGCCACGGTAGGGCCCGTGTCCCGTTCCGGCATCCGTCCACCGACGCAGGTCGGGCGTACGCAGCCGGACGTAGTCCCGGTCCCGCTCGCGGGGATCGAGTTCTCGGCGTCTGCTACAAACGGTTGGCATGGCCTACGACGAGACGCTGGCCGACCGCATCCGCGAACTGCTCGGTGCCGAGGCGGGGGTGACGGAGCAGAAGATGTTCGGCGGCCTCGCCTTCCTCATCGGAGGCAACATGGCGGTGGCGGCCAGCGGGGAGGGCGGGATCCTCGTCCGGGTCGACCCCGACGAGGGCGAGCGGCTGGCCGCCACGACGGCGGCCGAGCCCATGGAGATGCGGGGCCGCACGATGTCGGGGTGGCTGCGGGTCGACGCCGGCCACGTGCGCACCAAGCGCGACCTGGCCAGATGGGTGGCCCGCGGCACCGCCTACGCCCGGTCCCTACCCCCGAAGTCGAAGAAGGCGAAGAACTCCTCCTAAATCCTGCGGCTCGGCGGCCGATAGACCCGGGGTGCGCCGCCGCCGGTCAGTCGCCGCCTGCGCCCTCGTCGGCTTCCTCGCGTGGATGCACGCGGCCGCCGGCGCGCAGGCCCAGCTCCCGCCCCGCCTCCCGCCCGGCGGCACGAGCCCGACCACGATGCCGGCTCCCCAGCCGGCGCCGACCGGCCCGCGCGCGACTGCGCCCCAGCCGCCGCAGACGTTCCCTCCGACCACGGCTCCCACCGGCAAGGCCGCCACCGCCGTGTCCACGTCGCCGGCCGCCCTGCGGGGAGCCCTGGCCCTGGCCCGGGAGACGGCCCTGGTGGCCGCCATGGGCGGGTTCGGTCAGCCGGCCGACCAGCGGGTCACCACTGCCGTCGGGTCCCTCGGCTTGGCGCCGGAAGGAGCCGACGCCCGCATGGCGGCCCTCGCCGGGGCTGACGCCGAGGGACAGGCCGCCCTCGGGGCGCTGGCCAACCCGAGCGCCGACGTCCAGCGCACGCTTGCCGCTCTGTCCGCCGCCGACCTGGCCGCCCTGACGGGCGGGCAGCCCGTCTCGCTCGTGCCCGACCAGTACCTCCGGGCCCTCGAGCACCTGCTCCGCTACGACGGCGGCCCGCCCCCGGCGGCGGTCCCGCCCGACGCCGCCGCCATCGCCGCCCAGCTCCGCCAACTCCTCGCCTCGCCGCCGCCGCCGCCGGCCGACCAGCCGGCCGGGTCGGGCCCTTCGGCCCAGCAGACGGTGGCCGTCACGCCGGCCGCTGCGTCGGACGGCTCCGGCTCGTCGCCGCTCCCGCTCCTCCTCTTCGGGCTGAGCGTGGGCGTGGCCGCGGCGGTGGGCGTGACGCTGCTCCGCCGACGCCCCGTCCCTGCCCCTGTCCCGCCGCCCGCCCCCCGCCGGCCGGTGCAGGACACCGACCTGCACAACCTGCTGGAGGTCAGCCGCCGGCTCACCGCCGAGGCCGCCACCGGCGACGTCGACCGGGCCATCCTGCGCCACGCTCTCGAACTGGTGACGGCCCAGGGCGCCGCCCTGGTCGGCCACGACGGCGACGCCTTCTCGACGCGGGCCGAGACCCACCCGGGGCTGCTGATCGCCGAAGGGCTGGCCGAAGGTGCCGTGCGGCGGGTGGCCGAGACGGGCCAGTCCATCGCCCAGGTGAGCGCCACCGAGCCGGCCATCCGCAACCTCCCCGCCGCCCTGGTGGCGGTGCCGCTGGTGAGCGGGGGCCGGGTGGAGGCCGTGCTGGTGCTGGTGCGGCCGCATGCCGAGCCGTTCACCAACGCCGAGCGCGAGGTGCTGCTGGCCCTCGCTCCGGTGGCCGCCGCCGCCCTCCAGAGCGCCCGCCAGTCCCGGGCCGCCATCGAGGAGAGCCTCATCGACCCGCTCACCGGTGTCGGCAACCGCCGGCGCTTCGACATGGACCTCGGCCGGGCCATGCAGGACGGCCCCTCCACCGCCCTGTTCATGGTCGACCTCGACCACTTCAAGTCGGTCAACGACACCCACGGCCATCCCGCCGGAGACGCCCTCCTGAAGGGCGTCTCGGCGCTCATGGTCGACGGCGTGCGCCCCGGGGACACCGTGTACCGCTTCGGCGGCGAGGAGTTCTGCGTGCTGCTCCGGCACACCGGCGTCGAGGAGGCCGCCGAGGTGGCCGAGCGGGTCCGCCGCAGCATCGCCGAGCGGCGCTTCGGCGTCGGCAAGCCCGACCCGCTGCGGGCCACCGCCTCCTTCGGCGTGTCGGCTGCCGGCGACGGCGACGGCCCCGGTCTGGTGGCCCGGGCCGACCAGGCGCTCTACGTGGCCAAGCAGTCGGGCCGCAACCGCGTCGAAGCCCGGTAGCCGACCCGCCGTCGGTCTCGGTATGGAATCTCACGCCGGAGCGTGAGTTTCCATACCGAGAACCCGAGCGCGGGTCAGCTGGGCTGCGGGACGATCCGGATGTAGGGCTTCGGCGCCTTCCAGTCGCCGAAGATCTCCTTGGCCTCGTCGTTGGACACCGAGCCGGCGATGATCACGTCCTCGCCCTGCTTCCAGTTCACCGGCGTGGAGACGCGGTGCTTGGCCGTGAGCTGGAGCGAGTCGATGACCCGGAGCACCTCGTCGAAGTTGCGACCGGTGGTCATCGGGTAGACGAGGATGAGCTTCACCTTCTTGTCGGGCCCGATGACGAACACGTTGCGCACCGTCTGGTTGTCGGCCGGCGTGCGGGACTTGGCGTCGCCGGACGTCTCGGCCGGCAGCATGCCGTAGAGCTTGGAGACATGGAAGTCGTCGTCGGCGATGATCGGGTAGGTGGGCCGGGCGCCCTGCGTCTCCTCGATGTCGTCCGCCCAGCGCTCGTGGTCCTCGGTGGCGTCGACCGACAGCCCGATGATCTTCACGTTGCGGCGGTCGAACTCGGGCTGGAGCTTCGCCATGTAGCCCAGCTCGGTGGTGCACACCGGGGTGAAGTCCTTCGGGTGGGAGAACAGCACTGCCCACGAGTCGCCGATCCAGTCGTGGAAGTTGATGGCCCCCTGGGTGGTTTCGGCCTTGAAGTCAGGGGCTGTCTGGTTGATGAGCACGCCCATGATCCCTCCTTCTCGATGCTTGAGGTGTCGGTTGGTCTCGGATGTGGCCACGCTACGCCCTGCGGCGAAGTACGCCGTCATCCGCCCGGTCCCGGCTGCCGGCGGGCCGTCGACCGGTCGGCCTCCTGTTTCCGGAGCCGGACCCGTGGGCAGGTCCTTCCGGTAGTAATTCGCACGTCCGCAGTTGGAAAGGACCCCTGTGTTCCGTCGCGTCGTCGCGTCCTTGTTCTGCCTGGGCCTGGCTGCAAGCCTCCTCGCCAGCCCGTCCGCCGCCCAGAACCAGGCGGGGACCAAGACCGTTCGGGTGGCGATCAAGGGCTTCGAGAACAACATCACCCCCTTCACGGTGGGATTCGGCGCCCTCCCGGCGACCAACGACATCCAGCACATGGTGTACGACTCCCTGTTCTGGTCGCAGGTGAAGGCCAACCCCGAGCCGTGGCTGGCCAGGTCGGCCGACACGTCCGACGGCGGCCGCACGTGGGACGTCACCCTGCGCGACGACGTGAAGTGGCACGACGGTGTGCCGTTCACCGCCGACGACGTGGCCTTCAGCTTCGACTACTACAAGAAGCAGGCTGGTTCGTCAGGCCGCTACTCCCACCACGTCTTCGACACGCCGTCCTACGACCACGCCGAGATCCAGGACCCGCACCACCTGCGGATGTTCTTCTCCCAGCCGGCGCCGCAGTTCAAGATCATGCCCGGCGGCGACCTGCCCATCGTCGCCAAGCACATCTACGAGAACGTCGCCGACCCGGCCAAGATGACCACGCAGCTGCCGGTGGGCACCGGGCCGTTCAAGCTCACCGAGATCGTGCCCGACCAGCGCTACAAGCTCGTCGCCAACAAGGACTACTTCAAGGGCGCGCCGGAGATCGACGAGCTCGACCTGGTCGTCATAAAGGATCCCGGCTCGGCCTTCACAGGACTGCGCACGGGCGACGTCGACATGGTGGAGCGCACGGTGCCGCCCGAGCTGGTGAACCAGCTCGACAACACTCCCGGCATCAACGTGGCCAAGAGCTCGCGCTTCGAGTCCACCCAGCTGTACTTCAACGCCCGCAAGCCGCCGCTTTCGGACCCGAAGCTGCGCAAGGCCATCTCGATGGGCATGGACCTCGACGCCCTGGTGAAGACGGTGATGCTGGGCCACGCCCGGGTCGGGCGGGACAGCTACCTGCACCCCGACTCGCCATGGGCCATCCCGGGCGGCGGCCACGAGCACGATGCCGCGGGGGCGGCGAAGATGCTCGACGACGCCGGCTACACGGCCAAGGACCCCGACGGCGTGCGCAAGGCGCCCGACGGCAAGCGCCTGGAATTCTCCGTGCTGGTCTCGTCGTTCGAGCCCACCGACATCCGGTCCATGCAGCTGGTGGCGTCCCAGCTCCAGCCCCTCGGCGTGAAGCTGAACGTGGAGACGCTCGACCCCGCCACCCTGCGCCAGCGGCGCGCCGCTCAGACCGGCGGCATCCCGGCCTACGACATGTACGTGTCGAGCATCGAGTCCCACGCCCACGTCGACCCCGACGCCCTCTACTACTTCTTCCACTCGCCCGGCCCGAAGGGCTTCGGCGGCACCATCACCGGCTACACCAACCCGGAGTTCGACAAGCTGGTCGAGGAGGCGACGGGCAAGGAGGCGGCCCAGCGCAAGGCGCTCCTCGCCCAGGCCCAAGGCATCCTGGCGAAGGAGGTGCCGCTCCAGGTCCTCTACTACCCCGACGGCCTGTACGCCTACAGGACGGCCGCCTACTCCGGCTGGGCTGCCGACCCGGGCCACGGCATCTTCACCAAGCGGTCGTTCCTCAACGGCTACGCCGACCTCAAGGTGGCCAACGCCTCGTCGGCCTCCTCGGCCACCTCGAAGGCCAAGGAGAACGGTGCGCCGGTGGGTGCCATCGTCGGCATCGTGCTGGTGTGCGCGGTGGCCCTGCTCGGCGTCGGCCTCCTCATGCGCCGGCGTCAGGGACCGCCTGAGCCGGAGGAGTAAGTGGCCCGGCACGTCCTGCGCACCGTCGCGCAGTACGGGGCGGTGCTGCTGGCCGCCATGTGCCTCAACTTCGCCCTGCCCCGGCTGGCCCCCGGCGACGCCATCGATTTCATCCTCCCGCCCGAGCAGGCCGGCTCCCTCACGCCGGCCCAGCGGACGGCGATCCTGCACCGCTTCGGCCTCGACGAGCCGCTGCCCCAGCAGTTCGCCCACTACCTGTCCCGGCTGGCCCACGGCGATCTCATGGTCTCGGTGCGCTACGGCCGGCCGGTGACGTCGCTGCTGTGGGAGCGGGTGGGGTGGACGCTGCTGCTGGTGGGCGGCTCGCTGGTGATCTCCACCGTCGTGGGCGCCGCCCTCGGGTTCCGCTCGGCGTGGCGCCGGGGCACGTCGGCCGACACCGGGGCCATGGGGGTGATGATGTTCCTCGACAGCCTTCCCCCCTTCTTCGTCGGCATGCTGCTCCTGCTGGTGTTCTCCGTCGGCCTGCACTGGTTCCCCAGCTACGGGGCCCTCGGGACGTCGGGGGCCGGCGGCCTCCGGGGTGTGGGCGAGGGGCTGAAGCGGTCGGTGCTCCCGATCGTCACCCTCACCATCGCCGGCCTCGGTCCCATGTACCTCGTCGCCCGCTCGGCGCTCGTGTCGGAGCTGGCCGAGGACTACGTGCTCACCGCCGAGGCCAAGGGTCTCGACGACCGCGAGGTGCGCCGGCACGCCGCCCGCAACGCGCTGCTGCCGGTGTCCACGGTGTCGCTGGTCGGGCTCGGAACGCTGGTCGGCGGGGCGGCGGTGGTGGAGACGGTGTTCTCCTACCCGGGCCTCGGCCGGCTGATCTACGAGAGCGTGCTGGCGCGCGACTACCCCGTGATCCAGGGCGCCTTCCTCGTCCTCATCGTCACGGTGGTGCTGGCCAACCTGCTCAACGACCTGGTGTACCCGCTGCTCGACCCGCGGGTGCGCCGCAGCGGCCAGTGACGCTCGCCGACACCGACCCCGCCCGCCTGGCCGATGCCGCGCCGCACGGCCCGGCCGGGGCGCCGGTCCCCGACCGGGCCCGCCGGCACGGGCGGCGGACGGGCGGCACCGGCCGCTCCCTCGGCGCCGTCGGCGCCGTGCTGCTCGGGATCTGCGTGGCCGCCGCCGTCTTCGCCCCGGTGCTGGCGTCGCACAGCCCGAGAGCCGTGTCGGGCGAGCCGTTCGCCCGGCCATCGCCCGGCCATCCCCTCGGCACCAACGACGTGGGCCAGGACCTTTTCGCCCAGCTCGTCCACGGCGCCCGCCTGTCGCTGGTGATCGCCCTGGGCGCCGCCCTGCTCGCCGTGGTGGTCGGCACGGCGGTGGCGGTGGTGGCCGGCTACTACCGGGGGCCGGCCGAGGTCGTGCTCATGCGGCTGGTGGACCTCATGCTCGGCTTCCCGTTCCTCGTGCTGGTGATCGTTCTGGCCGCCTTCTTCGGCCGGGGACTCGGTACCACCATCGCCGTCATCGGGGCCGTCCTGTGGGCGCGCCCGGCCCGGATCCTGCGCTCGCAGGTGATCAAGCTCCGAGAGCAGGCCCACGTGGTGGCGGCCCGGTCCATGGGCGCCCGGGGGCCGCGGGTCATCGCCCGCCACATCGTCCCCCGCATCGCCCCCCTCACCGCCGCCCAGTTCGTGCGGGCGGCCAACGTGGCCGTGATGCTGGAGGCGTCGCTGTCCTTCCTCGGGCTCGGTGACCCGAACCGGGTGAGCTGGGGCACGATGCTCTACTTCGCCAACGCCCGCAGCGCCTTCCTCACCGACGCATGGAAGTGGTGGGTCCTGCCCCCCGGCCTCGCCCTCACCACCGTGATCCTCGGGCTGGCGTTCATCGGCACGGCGGTGGAGGAGTGGGCCGACCCCCGGCTGCGGCGCTCGGCGGCCCGGCCGGTGCGGCGCAGCGCGGGCGTGAAGCGGCTGCCGGCGGTGCCGGGCGCTCCCGCCCTGGAGGTCACGGGCCTCGAGATCGAGTACCGGCTCGGGCGGTCGAGCGTGCGGGCGGTGGACGGCGTGGACCTCGAGGTCGGCCGGGGCCGGCTGCTCGGGCTGGTCGGCGAGTCGGGCAGCGGGAAGACCACCATCGCGCTGGCCGTGTCCGGCGTGCTGCGCCCGCCCGGGCGGGTGCTGGCCGGCGACATGCGCCTCGGCGGCCGGCCGGTCGGGCGCCCGGCCCGGCCGGCCCTCGCCCCCTACCGGGGCAGGGACGTGGCCCTCGTCCCCCAGGCGGCCCAGAACGCCCTCAACCCGGCGTGGCCGGTGCTGCGCCAGGTGGTCGAGGCGGCCCGGCTCACCCGGCCCGAGGGCGAGGCGGTGGCCCGGTCCCGCGAGCTGCTGGAGCGGGTCGGGCTCGACCGGTCCCGCCACGACGCCTACCCGCACGAGCTGTCGGGCGGCATGCGCCAGCGGGCGTTGATCGCCATGGCCCTGGTCAACGAGCCGGACCTGCTGGTCGCCGACGAGCCAGCCAGTGGCCTCGACGTCGTCACCCGGGCCCAGGTCCTCAAGCTGCTGCTGGAGCTGCGGGACGAGTTGGACGTCGGCATCCTCATGGTGTCCCACGACCTGCCCACCGTGGCCCGGGTCGCCGACGACCTGGCCGTCATGTACCAGGGGAAGATCGTGGAGCGGGGCCCGGCCGGCGAGGTGTCCCGGTCCCCGCAGCACCCGTACACCCGGTCGCTCTTCGACGCCTTCCCGGACCTCACCGGCGAGCGCAAGCCGCTCGCGCCGGCCGAGCAGTGACCGGCCCCGTCCTCGAGATCGAGTCGGTCTCCCGCGTCTACTGCTCGCGCCGGCGGGGCCGCCCCGATGTGACCGCCCTGGACGGCGTCTCCCTCTCCGTCGAGGAGGGGGAGATCGTGGCCGTGGTGGGCGAGAGCGGGGCGGGCAAGACCACCCTGGCCCGCCTCGTCCTCGGCCTGGAGCGGCCCGACGACGGCAAGGTGCGGCTCGACGGGCGAGACCTCGCCGTGCTCTCCCGCCGGGAGCTGCGGGCCGCCCGCCAGCGCATGCACATGGTGTTCCAGGACCCCTACCAGTCGCTGCACCCCGGCATGCGGGCGCAGTCGATCGTCGCCGAGCCGCTGGCCATCCGGGGCGACGGGCGGGACGCCCGCCGCCAGGCGGCCCTGGCCGCCCTCGACGAGGTGGCGCTGCGGCCGGCGGCCGACATGGGCCGGCGCTTCCCCCACCAGCTCTCCGGGGGCCAGCGCCAGCGGGTCGCCCTGGCCCGGGCCATGGTGGGCCGGCCGCGCCTGGTCCTCGCCGACGAGCCCACGTCCATGCTGGACGCCTCGGTCACCGCCGGGATCCTCGAGCTGATCTCCGCCATGCGGGACCGCTACGACACGGCGTTCCTGTACATCACCCACGACCTGGCGGTGGCCCGGTGGGTGTCCGACCGCATGGTGGTGATGCGCCACGGCCGCGTGGTGGAGGAGGGGCCGAGCGACGACGTCGTGCACCGGCCGACCCAGGAGTACACCCGGCTGCTCCTCGCCGCCAGCGAGGGGCACCTCGACCAGGTGCCGACCTGACCCAAGGAGGAACCATGTCCAGGAGGAAGCTCATCTTCTTCGCCAGCACCGACCCGCAGGAGGACACCAGGCCGGCGTGGACGGCGTACCACTTCGCCGGCGTGGCGGCCGGCGCCGGCCTGGAGGCCGAGGTGCGCCTGGCCGGCGACGCCGTCCGGCTGGCCAAGGCCGGCGGCATCCCCGACACCGGACGGGGCGCCGAGCTTCGCACCAAGGTGAAGCAGGGCGCCGGCGGCCCGTTCGACGTCTCGCTCTGACCCGGCTGCGTCGACACCCGTGAGGTGTCGCAGGACGAGATCGACGAGATCGGCGGCGCCACCCGTCGCCTGGCCGAGGTCCTCACCGAGGTGGCCGAGGGTACGGCGGAGCTGATCTACCTGGGCTGACTGGCGAGCGACACCGTGTGGCTATCCGTAGACGTAGGCGGCGGGATCGCCGTTCTCGGTCGAGGTAAGCGCCAGGATCTGACCGCTGCTCAGCAGGGTCGAGGCTCCCGTAATCGGCGCCGCCGCGGCCGTCGACCAGCCTGCGTCGCGACTGAACACGAGGCTCGGGGTGCCCGGCGCGAAGGCGGTGCCGTTTCGAAGCACCGAGAGCCCGACTGCTCCCTTCAGCGGCGACGGGGCGGGCATCACCGTCCACGTCCCGGCCACCGGATCGAAGAGTTCGGGATCGACGGTGTCGTCGCTGAGTTGCCGGTTGCCGCCGACGACCGGGACCGCTCCGTTCACGAGAACAGCCGAATGGTTCTCCCGTTCCTGGTGCATGTCGGGTCCCACCTGCCAATGATCGGTTCGAGGGTCGTAGATCGCGGCCTGAGCGATGACGCGAGTCTTGGTGCCATCGCGGACGCGGCCGCCGGCTACGAGGACTCGACCGTCGGGCAGCAGCGTGGCGGAAAGGAAGGCCGCTGCCCAAGGCATGCTCGCCACCGGCGTCCACGATTCCGTGGTCGGGTCGAACCGCTCGACACCGGCCGTTGTGCCGAGGCTCAGCCTCTCGTTGTAGGCGCCGCCGACGACGAGGACGGTGCCGTCGCCGAGGAGCACGGACGCGTAGTCCCCTCGTGCCTGTTGCATGCTGCCTGTGGAGGACCACGCGCCTGTTCCCGGGTCGAAGACCTCCGTTTGTGTGGTCCCTGCGCCGGGAGCGACGATGCCTCCGGCGACGAGGACGCGACCATCGCGCAGGAGGGTCGCCGCGTACCGGGAGCGGGGTTGATTCATGGCTCCTGTCGAAGTCCAGGTATCCGTTACCGGGTCGTACAACTGCCCCGGCGAGGACTGTCCCCCTTCACCGGTCGCCAGCACGCGCCCATCGAGCAACGTCACGATCCTCCCCGCAGGCGGCATTGGCGGGTCGGCTACCCGCTGCCATCGGTCGGCGAGCCGAACGGCGAGCCCGACCTGTTCCTCGGTCTTCTGCCCCGTTGCGTCGGTGACGCCGATCGTGACGGTGGCGCCGGCGGCCGTGGCGGCGGCCGGCGTGCCCGTCACCTGACCTGTAGCCGCATCGAGCACGAGCCCCAGCGGTAGGGCTCCGCCTGCGACCTCCCAGGTGTAGGGGCGAAGCCCCCCAGTGGCCGACAGCGATTGCGCGTACGCGACGTGAAGCGTCGCGGGTGCCAGGGCCGTGCTCTCGATGAGCAGCCCACCGGGCGCCCGGACGACGATCTCGGCCCTCACCGAGGCGGCCGCACCGTCGCGCTCAACGGTGAGGGAGACGACGAAGGATCCTGGCGCAGCCCAGGTCACTGTCGGACTGGCCGCCGCTGATGTTCCCGGCGAGCCGGACGAGAACGTCCAGCCCACCACCCGGTGGTCCCCATCGGTGGTGTCGGCGAACGTCACCGGTCGTCCGGCCATGGCGGGCTTGGGGGAAACGGTGAACCGTGGTTGTGGAGGCGGCCGTGTCGTCGTGGTCGGCGCGGGCGGGGGCCGGGAATTCGGGACTCGGGAGTCGACTGGGGGCGTCACCACAGGGGGGACGACCGCTTGATCGGTATGAGGCTCCGGACGAAACGCAGTCACGACGTCGACGGCGCATGTCGCCCGGTTCCCGCCGGCGTCCCTGGCCAGCACCCCGACCTTCTTGGTGCCCGTCGTCGCCCACGCGGTCCTGAACGCCGGTCCGGATCCGACACCCGGCGTCGCCTCGGATGACGACCACTCCCAGCGGGTCGGGGCCGGCAGCAGGGCCGAGGCGGCGACGAACGTCGTCGGGCTGCCCACGAGAGCCTGGCGCGGCCCGCTGCACTGGATGGCCGGCTCGGAGGACGGCTGCCCGTCGGCCTGTCCCGAAGGCCGGGCGCTCTTCGATATCGCGACCGCCTGTCCTCCGTCGGTGATGACGCCGGCCGTGTCGCCGAGCGGGTCGTCGAACCACACGAAGCCGTTGTGAGCGAGGAGGTGGAAGGGGCGACCCGGCAGCTGCACGTCGATTGACCGCAGCTCCGTACCCTCGACGACCAGGACTCGTCCGGCCACGTGGTCCGGGACGTAGACGCGGCCACCGTGCTCGACGGCCGGGCCGTACCGCTCGGCATCGCTCGGACCGTCGAGTGCGACCGGCTGACGACACTGCCCGGTGGCGAGGTCCGAGACGGTGAGCGTGGCGCTGGCGGACGCCACGGCGAGGAGCCACGGCGAGTCCATCCCGCCGGAGAGGACGGCGTCGGGGGGGACGTCGAGGCATACCTGCCGCGTGGCCCGTCCCGAGCCGGCGTCGATGACCTGTGCCCGGGCGACGGCCGGGTCGGCGGCCACCACGTGATCGGCGGCCAGCACGACGGTGGCTTCTGGCATTCCCTTCAGCACGTTCCGGGTCCTGAGGCGAGCGCCGGCAAACGAGGCCACGGTGGCCCGGCCAGCCGCCCACAGCCGGCCGTCGCGGGCCGGAGCGAGGGACGTCACCCGCCCCGGGAAGCCAAGAGGTGCGCCTACCGAGTTGAGCGTCGCGGGGTCACGCTGCTGGACGACGGTTCCGTTCCGTCCCAGGGACCAGAGCGAGCGTCCGTCTGTGATGACCGTGTCGTCGGGCCGCATCGGGATCTCGGCGCCGCTGGTGACCTGCAGCCTCGCCCCGTCGACCCGAAGCAGGTTGCCGTCGGCGCGGACATAGGCAGCTCCTCCGGGGCCCTGCTGCACCTCATTCGGCACCATGCCCAGCGGCACGGTCGCCACCTTGCTCGCAGTCGGCCCGTCGAGGAGCACCACCGAGCCGGTCGACGTCGACGCGAACCACGCCGTCCCGCTCCTAAGATCGAGGGACGAGCCTCGTGCCCCCGCGCGACCGGCGGCCGCGGCCACAGTTGCGACCAACAAGGCGACGACACCGACCGTGGCGGCCCACCGGCGGACGAGCGGGAGCAATCGACGGCTGGAAACGGTCTGGGGCGCTCACCGGACCTGCGGCCGCCGTTCACGCTTCGGGCCCGTTCTCCTGTGGTCCAAGGCAGGCACTCCCCCCAGACGTGGACGCTACCGCTCATAGCGTCGCCGCGGCAGGCTGCATTGAGCTGTCGTTGAGGAACTCACCGCAACGGCGTGCTCAGCCTTTGTCGATCCGGCGGATGTGGAGAGTGACGGTGGTGGGGCCGGTGACCTCGACCTCGTGGCCGATGAATCCCCGATCGGCCGGGCGACCCCCGACGGTGGCCGACTCCACCTGCCACGCCACATGACGGCCGTCGGCGCCGAGGGCGTCGGGCGCCGACTCGTGGGCGGCGTAGAGGAGCCAACGGCCGCCCTGGACGTCGACGTCGACCCGCCCGGGACCGCCGAGCGGGAGCACGGCGAGCATGCTGTGGACCTCCCCGTCGACCGGGGCATGGACCAGCCCGACCACCTCGTCGTCCAGACCATCGATACGCCGAGGGGTCAGCTGGAGGTCGAGCTCGGGAGGAGCGGGGCCTTCCGCCACCACGGTGAGCCGGTGGAGGGCGGGGCCGCCGTCCAGCGCCAGTTCCACCTCGGGACCAGCGGGGGCGGTCGCCAACCCCACCGGGCCCAGGCCGCACCGTGCCAGCAGGAGGCCGCCGACCACCTCACCGTCCACCACCAGTGCGAACCTCCCGTCGGCACCGGTGACGGCCGAGGCGAGCGACGGCGACGGCCGCTCGGGGCCGAAGGCGGCCACGACTGCCCCCGCCACCCCCGCGCCGCCCGCCGACACCCGGCCCGCCAGCGCCGTCATCCGTGCGGGAGGTAAGCGAAGGCGGGGAACCGGTTGGTCATGGCGCGGAACCGGTCAACGGGCATGGAGGAGACGGCCCCGCCCCCGGTATGGGTCGTCGTCGGCGTCGGGTCGACCCCGCTGGCCGCCTGGGCCGGCGTGAACGAGTACTCGACTGTGATCGTCTCGTGGCGGAGCACCTGCATCTCTTGGACCAGGTAGGTGTCGAACGTGGCCCGGGACATGGCTTTCTTCACCGCCGGGTCGGCGAACAGCGGCGCCACGAGGTCGACCCGCCCAGCGGGCGCGTCGTACATGGTTGTCTGGAGCGGGCTGACCGTGGACAGGCCCCGGTTGCCGGTGCCCGTCGACGCCGCCTCGTAGAAGGGCGCTTGGTTGCTGAGCGTGTCGAGGAACCAGACCGGCGCCTCGACCGTCGAGAAGTTGCGGGCGCTCTGTCCCGACGGAGTCCATGATCCGGTGTGGTACCGCAGGCGTTTGCCAGCGGCGTCGAACAGCTCGATGTTGCGGGTGATGAACTGGATCCAGCCAGTCCTCGGCGCGTCCGGTCCCTGGTAGGAGAGCCCGTAGACGTTGGAATGGGTGCCGAAGGTGTTGCCCGAGCTGAAGGTGGAGGTTCCGCCTGTCTTGGGCACGGCGGTGGCCGGCTCCGAGGTCCCCGCTGTCACCGGTGGGGCCACCGCTGTCCGCACGGCCGGTCCGGTGAGGGCCTCGACGCCCAGGAAGGACAGTGTCCGGCGGACTCGGTGGTTGTCGTCGGGCCACTGCGCTCCGGCCGCGCCCTGGGCGGCGGACACCGCCGCCGGCCCGTTGGCCTGGATCATGCGGCACTTGGGCAGGAGGTCCGTGTCGTTGTAGGCGTTGACCAGCAGCACCGCTCGGGCCCACTGGCTGCCGTTGACCGCCGCCTCGTAGGCCTCGTTGAGCTTCGCCACCCGAATGGGCTCGGCGGCCGTGCGGACCCGCTGGTAGGCGGGCAGCATGGAATCGGCGGCCGAGCAGAGGTCGGCGATCTGGTCGAAGGTCAGCGCTTTGAGCTTCTGGGGAAGGTCGACGTCGTTGTAGGCCTGGACCAGGGTGACCGCCTCGGTCCACCGGCCGGCGGCGACGGCTTCGTCCCAGTCGAGCCCGAGCTGTCTGACCCTGGCCGCTTCGGCTGCCGTACGCACGCGAACCATCTCGGGAGTCCCGCTCCCAGCCTGGTCGCGGAGGCGTTCCAGGTCGACTCGCCGGATCCGGCGGAGCTGCTCCGTCATGGCCGCGTCGCTCATCGCCCCCAGGCGGCGGACCGCCTCGTCCCACCGGTTCTCGGTGAGCAAGGTCACGAAGTCGGTGACGCCGCCGGGCTGGGGGTCGGTGGCCACCCCGCCGTCGCCCGCCCCGCCGTCCCTCTGGCGGGACACGGCCAGCGTGGCGGCCCGGTTGCCCCCCGACCGCTGGAGGGCGAGGAGAGCGCCCGGTGCGAACACCCGGGGCCGGAACCTCGCCCCGGGCGTCGGCGGGATCGCCACCGGTGCGCCGGTCACCGGCGCCTCGGGGACGGGCGTCCGCGTCGCCCGATCCGGCGACGCGCTGCCGCGGTCCGGGCCGCCACCTTCGCCGCTCACAACGGCTTCCTGCTCGTCTCGGCGCCCTTGCCGGACAGAGCGCGGATGTCCCACGACTCCTTCCCCCGTTGGCGGAGCGACCCGGCCACGATCGCCACCGTACCGCAATGGGCAAAAGTAGCAATTTGGATTTGGCAACGCCGCGGCTTCAATGCGGCGCGCCCCGCCCAGGACTCGAACCGGCGACCCACACAATTTCGGAACTCGGGTCAGGGGGGATGTGCGTCTCGGCCCTGAACGGGTCACCCCCGGAGGGGGTGGGCGTCGCAGCCGACCCGCACGGAGAAGGGGCGCAGACCGTTGCGGTCAGGATGGCCGGGAGGGCCGGTGAGCACGGCGGTGGCGGTCGCCCGCACGTCGTCGAGCGAGGCGCCGACGGCGAAGGCGAAGGCGCCCGGCTCCACCACGTAACGGCCGTCGGCCCCGGTGAACCCCAGGCGGCCGGCCGGCACGACGAACGACAGCCGGCGCTCGCTGCCGGCGTCGACGTGCACCCGGGCGAAGGCCACCAGGCGGCGCTCGGGGACGACCACCGACGCCACCTCGTCGCGGGCGTACACCTGGACCACCTCCTCGCCGTCGTGCCTGCCGGTGTTGGACAACGTGACGTCGACCTCGACCGTGCCGTCGGTCGCTCCGCCGGACACCACCAGGTCGCTGTACCGGAAGGTCGTGTACCCGAGGCCGTGCCCGAAGCAGAACAGCGGGGCGGCCGGCTCGTCCACGTAGTCGGTGTGGTGCCCCGAGCCCACGCCGACCTGGCCGGAGGTGCGCAGGAGCGACACCGGGAGGCGTCCGGCCGGCGCCACCCGGCCGGTGAGGACGTCGGCCAGCGCCGACCCGGCCTCCTCGCCCGGGAGCCAGGCCAGCAGGACGGCCCCGGCGTGGTCCACGACGTCGGCGAGGGCGTGGGCCCGCCCGGAGACGACCACCACGGCCGTCGGGGTCCCGGTTGCGCTGACGGCGGCCACCAGCCGGCGCTGCTCGTGCGGCAGCTCCAGGTGGGCGGCGTCGCGCAGCTCACCGGACGTGGCCGCCCTGGTGACGCCCGAGCGGCCGCCCAGGAACAGCACGACAGCGTCGGCGCCGCCGGCGGCGGCCGCCACGTCGCCCACCCGGCCGGCGACGTGCACGACGTCGGTGTCCGGCAGGGCGGCCCGCAGGCCGGCGAGCGGCGTCACCATCGGGACCCAGTCGTCGCGGCCGGGGTGGGGCGCCGTCCCCTCCACGTGGACGGGGTAGTTGTAGTCGCCGAGCAGCAGCCGCCGGTCGTCGGCCGCCGGCCCGGCCACGACCAGCCGCCGCAGCGAGGCCGGCTCGAGGGGCAACGTGCCGTCGTTGGCCAGCAGGACGAGGGACCGGGCCGCCGCCCGGCGGGCCAGCGCCCGGTCCTCGGGGGAGTCGAAGGCGCCGGCCGCCGCCTCGGCATCGACGAACGGGTCCTCGAACAGCCCGAGCGACTCCTTCTGGCACAGCACCCGCAGCACCGCCCGGTCCACCAGCCCCTCGGGCACCTCGCCGAGCGCGACCGCCTCCCGCAGGTGGCGGTAGCGGTCCAGGGCCGGCAGCTCGACGTCCACGCCCGCCTCGAGGGCCAGGCGGGCGGCCTCGGCCGGGCCGGCGGCCACCCAGTGGACCGTCTCGAGGTGGGCGACGGCCCAGTAGTCGGACAGCACCACCCCGTCGAAGCCGAGGTCGCCCCGCAGGAGGCCGTCGAGCACCTCGGCCGACCCGGAGCACGGGAGGCCGTCGAGGTCGTGGTAGGCGCTCATCACGCCGGCCAGCCCCGCCTCGTTGACCGCCGCCCGGAACGGGGCGGCCACGACGTCACGCACGTAGCGCGGGCCGGCTCGGACCTCGCCCTGGTTGAAGCCGCCCAGCGGCAGCCCGTGGGCCACGAAGTGCTTGGCGGTGGCGGCCACGCCGGCGCCCTGGACGCCCCGCACGTAGGCCACCGCCAGGCGCGAGGCCAGCTCGGGGTCCTCCCCGTAGGTCTCCTCCAGCCGGCCCCAGCGCGGGTCGCCTGCCAGGTCGACGACCGGTGCCAGCGCGACGCGCGCGCCCACCGCCCGCAGGTGGCGCCCGCAGGAGCGTCCCACCTCCTCGATCAGCGCCGGGTCCCAGGTGCTGGCCAGCCCGATCGCCTGCGGGAACTGGGTCGCCCCGCGGGCGCACAGCCCGGCCACCGCCTCCTCGTGGAACAGGGCGGGGATGGCGAGGCGGCTGCGCTCGACCAGGAACCGCTGGACACGGTTGACCAGTAGACCCAGGTCGCTGGGGGCGAGTCCCGACTCGGCTCCGGCGGCCGACACGTGGCCGATCCCGTCGGCCAGGGCCGCCTCCAGCCGGCCGTCGTCGACCCGCCCGTCGACGAGGAGGCTCGGGTACCAGACGCCGCCCAGCTGGGCCAGCTTCTCGCCGAGGGTCATGCGGGCGAGCAGGCGCGCCGCACGGGACCCGCCCGCCGGGCGGCGGGCGAGGACGTCGATCGTCACACCGCCTCGCCGACGATGCTGGCTTCGTCCACCGCCCGCGCCAGCACGTGGACGAGGAGCTGCTGGACTTCCTGGACGGTGGCGGCGCCGGCGTCGATGCAGACCGCGGCGTCGCACAGGGTGGCCAGCGCGTTGGGCGCCGGGCCGGTCATGGCCCAGGTGGTGACGCCCAGGTCACGTGCTGCCTCGGCGGCGACCAGCAGGTTGGGGCTGGATCCGGACGTGGAGAGGAACAGCACGACGTCGCCGGCGTGGGCGTGCGCCTGCACCTGGCGGGCGAACACGTCCCTGGCCCCGAAGTCGTTGGCGACGGCCGTGACGATGCTGCCGTCGGTGGTCAGGGCCTGCGCATCGAGACCCCGCCGGTCGCGGAAGAAGCGGCCCACCAGCTCGGCGGCCAGGTGCTCGGCCAGCGCGGCCGAGCCGCCGTTGCCGGCCACAAGCAGGCGGCCGGTGCCGGCCAGGCCGGCAGCGAGGGTCGCCCCCCACCGCTCGACGGTGACGAGGGCGCCGTCCAGCCCCTCGAGTGCGGCAGCCAGGGCGGCGACGTGGGCACGACTCCACGCGCTGGGCCGGGCGGAACGCTCTCCCATGGGTCCCACCGTGCCAACCGCTGCCAGCCCGACGTAGGGCCGAACGGCCCACGGGCACCCTGCATTGGCCCCTTCCGGCCCGGCCATGGCGTCGGCCACGGTGGGCCAGGAGGTGTCGGCAATGGGCAACGTACGAGCGGGCCGGTGCGCCTCGTGCGGTGCGCCCGTGCTGTGGCTGCGGCCTTTCGGGCTGGGCGAGCGCCGGCCGGTGGAGCCGGCCGCCGACCGGCAGGGCGACGTCGTGATCGACGCCGAGTCGGCCCGGTTCCGCATGGTGGTCCCCGGGGAGCCGGTCACCGGCCGGCGCCACCGCCTGCACTGGCCGTGCCCCGATGGTGGACGGCGGCAGGCGCCGGCGCCCGGGCCGGTGGCGGTGTCGGTCGTCGCCCACACCCACTGGGACCGGGAGTGGTACGAGCCGTTCGAGTCGTTCCGCGTCCGCCTGGTGGAGGTGGTGGACGGCGTGCTCGACACCCTGGAGGCCGACCCCGCCTTCGCCGCCTTCCACCTGGACGGCCAGACGGCGCTGGTCGACGACTACCTGGCCGCTCGCCCGGGCGCCGCCGGCCGGGTGCGCCGCCTCGTGGAGGCCGGCCGCCTGGCCGTCGGGCCGTGGGAGACGCTGGCCGACGAGTTCCTCGTGTCCGGCGAGACGCTCGTCCGCGACCTCCAGCGGGGCGTCGAACGGGCGCTGGCCCTCGGCCGGGTCATGGCCGTGGGCTACCTCCCCGACCAGTTCGGGCACACCGCCCAGCTGCCGCAACTCCTCGCCCTGGGCGGCATCTCGCAGGTCGTCGTCTTCCGCGGCGTCCCCGACACGGTGGGGACCCGGTTCTGGTGGGAGGCGCCCGACGGCACCCGGGCGGCGGCCGAGGCGCTGCCCCTCGGCTACTGCAACGCCGGCCGCCTCGACGACGACGCCAAGCTGCTCCTCGACCGCGTCCTGGACGCCGACGTGCTGCTCGGCGAGCGGCGCACGGGCGCCCTGCTCGTCATGAACGGCTGCGACCACCTGCCCGTCCAGCCGTGGGTGCCGGCCGTGCTGGCGCAGGCCGACGAACTCCAGGACCGCTACCGGTTCACCATGCGCCGGTTGGAGGACCACCTGGCCGTCCAGCCGGTGGACGGGCTGCCGGTGGTGCGGGGCGAGCTGCGGGCGGTTGGAGACGCCTGCGTCACCCCCGGGGTGGTGTCGAACCGGGTCGACGTGCGCCTGGCCACCGCCGCCGCCGAGCGGGCCGTGGAAGGCCGGGCCGAGCCGCTTTCCGCCCTGTTCCTGCCCGCCGCCGAGTGGCCCGAGGGGCTGCTGCGCCTGGCCTGGGGGCACCTGGTCCGCAACGCCGCCCACGACTCGATCTGCGCTTGCTCGGCCGACGACGTGGTGCGAGCCGTCCTCCTGCGGGCGTCCGACGCCCGGGTCATCGGCGAGCGGCTGGCCGAGCGGGCGGTGCGGGCGCTGGCCGGCGCCGTCGACGCCCCGGCCGGCTCGCCCGTCGTCGTCAACCCGGGCGCCCACCCGCGGCGGGGGCCGGTCGAGGTCGAGGTGAGCAGCGCCGGCCCGTGCCACCTGGTGGTCGCCGGGAGGCCCGTCCCCACCCAGGAGCTCGGGGTGTCGCAGGACGTCGAGCTGGACGTCACGGCCGCCGGCGCCGGCCTCGACGCCGTGCTCGACCTGTTCGCCGCCGGGCGGCCCGCCGGGCACCCGGTCGCGACGTGGGACGACAGTGAGCCGCCCACCATCACCATCACCCTCGGGCCGCCCGGTCGCGACCTCGGGCCGTTGCTCGACCGGCTGGCGGCGGCCCGGGCGGCCGGGACGGAGGTTCGCGTGCGGGTGCTGCACCCCCCGACCCGCCGGCTCCTGGCCCTGCCGGGCGAGGTGCCCGGGTTCGGGTGGTCGACGATGACGGTGGCCGACGGCGCCGGCCCGGCCACGGCCGTGGCGGCCGGCGCCTCGTGGGCGGCCAACGAGCATGTGCGGGTCGACGTCGCCTCGGACGGCACCCTGCGCCTGACGACGGCCGACGGCCTCAGCTGCGCCGGCCTCGGCCGCCTGGTCGACGGCGGAGACGCCGGGGATGTCTACGACTGGTCGCCGCCGTCGGAGGACCGGCTGGTCGAGACGCCCGAGTCGGTGCGGGTCGTCGCCGTCGAGTCGGGACCGGTACGGGCGCGCCTCGTCGTGCACCGGTCGTACCAGTGGCCCGTGGCCGTCCGCCGGCAGGGTCCCGCCGAAAGGACCGCCGCCGTCGTGCCCGTCGAGACCCGCACCGTCGTCGACGTGGTGGCCGGCGAGCCGTTCGTGCGGCTGGCGGTGGAGGTGGAGAACCGGTGCCGCGACCACCGCCTCCGCATGCATTTCCCCCTGCCGGCGCCGGTGCGCGAGAGCAGGGCCGAGTCGGCCTTCGCCGTGGTGGCCCGCCCGCTGACCGTTCCCGGGAACCCGATCGAGGCTGGCCAGGCCACCTTCCCGAGCACCCGGTTCGTCGACTGCTCGGACGGGGACCGGGGGCTCGCCCTTGTGCACGACGGCGTGGCCGAGTACGAAGTGGTCGGCGGCGGGCGGGAGCTGGCCTTGACACTGTTCCGCTCGGTGGGGGCGCTGTCCGTCGACGACGGCGCCAACCGCCCGTCGCCGGCCGGGCCGCAGATGGCGCTGGCCGGGCCCCAGCTGCCCGGTCCGTTCCGGCGCCGGCTAGCCCTCGTCCTGCACCGGGGGGGCTGGGAGGACGCCGAACTCCCGGCGGTGGCCGCCGAGGTCCTGTGCCCCCTCGACACCGCCCCCGCCACCGGCGGGCCGCCCGCCCTGGCGGCGTCCGGCAGCCGGCTGGCAGTGCGGGGGGCCGAGGTCTCGGCCGTGGTCCGCAGCGGCGGCGCACTGCACCTGCGGGCCGTGCGCCTGTCGTCGTCGCCGGGCGACCTGGAGGTCGACCTCGACGGCGGGCCGGCCGCCGGTGCGGTGGTCGACCTGCATGGAGAACCGTTGCGGCCGTTCGCCGGCGGGCTGGCGCTGCGCCCCTGGGAGATCGTCACCCTCCGGCTGGACGAGTCCTGATGACCGAGGTCCCGATCGGGCGCTGGGACCTGGTGCACCTGCTGCTGTCGGTGGAGGACCGGCCCCGCAGCAGCCGGGACGGCGCCGACCTGGACGCCGTCCTGCGCCGGGCGGTGGCCGCCCTGGCCGCCTTGCCGGAGCCGCCGGCCATCGAGGTGCCGGCCCCCTGGACGGCGCCCCTGCTGGTCGAGGGCCACCCCTGCTGGGTGATGGAGACGGTCTCGTGGCTGCTGGTCGCCGGGGGCCGCTGCGTGCTCGTGGACGTGCCGCCGCACCCCCGGCGGCTGGCCGAGCGGATCGCCGAGCTGGGCGTCGTCCCGGCGGCCATCGTGCTCACGCACGGCCACCTGGACCACGCCGGCGGGGTGGCGGAGCTGCTCGCCGCCCTCGAGGTCCCCGTTCCCGTCCACGTCCACCCGGCCGACCGGCCGGCAGTGCTCGACCCGCGCCGGGCCGGTCCGCTGGCCGCCGCCGTCGCCGGCGACAGCCCGCCGGCGGACGCCGTCGTCGACCACCGACCGGTGGCCCTCGGCCCGGCCGTGCTGACGCCCATCTTTGTGCCCGGGCACACCCGCGGGTCCACCGTCGTGGTGGTGGAGGGCACCAGCCGGCCGCTGATCCTGAGCGGCGACGTGCTCTTCGCCGGCGGCGCCGGCCGCTGCGACCTCCACGGCGCCGACGCCGCCCTCGCCGGCCGGTCGCTGCGCCAACTGCTGGCCGGGCTGCCCGACGACACCGTCGTCCTCCCCGGCCACGGCCCCCTCACCACCGCCGGCACCGAGCGGCCCCGCCCGCCACTGCTCCGGGCGGTGTGAGGGGGGCCGACCGGACCGACTGCCGTCGATGCTGACCACCACGCTTCGGTGCAGAAGGCGGTCGAGACGCGACAGGCACGCGGACCCGGCGCTCGTCAGCGGCGGCGAGCCGGTGCCGGCTGGGCCGATCGCGTGTCGCCGGTCGGGCTGGCGAGCTGTCGCTCCAGCGCCGTGAAGGCATCGATGATGGCTGGTGCCTCGAACGCTCGGTTCCGGCGTCCCACATTGACTTGGCGGACGACGCCGGCCGCCTCCAGACGGGTCATCGCCTCGTTGGTCGCCTGGAAGCTGCGCCCGATCAGGTCCGCTGCGCTCGACACCGAGACGACCGGCGCGCCCGGCAACGCTCGGATGAGCAGGTCGGCGGCCGATCCTCTGCGGACGGCACCGGCCGCCCCTCGCCAGTCCTGCTGGATGATTGCCACCCGGTCCTCGAAGGCAACGGCGTCATCGACAGCGCGGCGGCAGGCGGCGGCGAAGAGGCCGGCCCAGCTGTTGATGGCGTTGTGTGCCGTGCTCGAGTCGGCACGACCGCGGTAGCGCGTCGCGCTGAGTCCTTCGATGTAGGACCGCGACCAGGTCGCGAGCACGAGCGAGATCGGCGGGAGGATCCGGGGCGCCACGCCCCGCCGGCGGAGCACGACGTGGATCAGGGCGCGCCCGGTGCGGCCGTTGCCATCGACGAACGGGTGGATCGTCTCGAACTGCGAGTGGGCGATCGCCGCCTGCGCGACAGCGGGAAGCTCGTCGTCGTTGACGAACGCGCACAGGTCCGCCAGGAGCTCCTCGACGTGCTCGGGGGGCGGCGGGACGAAGGCCGCCGAGCACGGGTTGAAACTGCTGCCGCCGATCCAGTTCTGCACCGAGCGGATCTGGCCGGCGTGCTCACGCAGTCGGGTGCGGGCGAGGAGGCGCTCATGCAAGCGCAGCAGTCCGCCGACGGCGACCGCCTCCGCGGTGCCGAGGCTCTCGACCGCCCACGTCATCGCGTCGATGTTCCCGAGGACTTCGTTGGCGGTGACGTCGATGTCGGTCTCGCCGGCCCCGCGTGCCGCTTCCGCCCGCAGCAGTCGACGCCCACCCACGACGAGGCCCTCGATGAACGACGACGCAACCGACTCCGCCCGCAGCAGGAAGCGAGCGAGCGCCTCGGTGTTCGCGAGAGCGGCGGCGGACGCATCGTGGGCTGCGAGGGCGCGCTCGGCGTCGGCGACGTCCGCGGCCACGCTGCCGTCGAGCCGGAACGTCCGGCCGACGAGCAGATCGGGTACATATGCTTCGTACTCGCAGCCTCGGCGGTGCTTGCGCGACAGGCCGCCGTCCAGGCTCGAGTGCCAGCGTCGCCGCAGAACCTTGCTCACCCAGCTCCTTTGTTCAAGGAAGGACTATGACCTTGAACAAGGCGGATCGGTGTTCACGGTTGGGACGTGACCAGCACCCCTCAAGACGGTCGAGCTCTCTGCGCCCCCGGCAGGACTCGAACCTGCGACGCACGGTTTAGGAAACCGACGCTCTATCCTCTGAGCTACGGGGGCCGGGGGGAGCAGCGTAGGTCAGGTGCGGTGGTCGCCGGCCGTTGATTCCGGGCCGCCGAGCTCGTGC
>DASSMA010000020.1:0-33032 GCA_035689115.1 Acidimicrobiales bacterium | reverse complement strand
CGTGGGCGGCCTGCCCGACGACATGCAGTTCGAGCTGGTCGAGCCGCTGCGCAACCTGTTCAAGGACGAGGTGCGGGCGGTGGGCGAGGAGCTGGGCCTGCCCGAGGAGATCGTCTGGCGCCAGCCGTTCCCGGGGCCGGGCCTGGCCGTGCGCATCGTCGGCACCGTCACCCCCGAGCGGCTCGACACGCTGCGGGCGGCCGACGCCATCGTCCTCCAGGAGATGCGCCGGGCGGGGCTGGAGCGGGAGGTCTGGCAGAGCTTCGCCGTCCTGATCGCCGTGCGCACCGTCGGCGTGATGGGCGACGAGCGCACCTACGCCCATCCCATCGTCATCCGGGCCGTCACCTCCGACGACGCCATGACCGCCGACTGGGCCCGCCTGCCGCACGACGTGCTGGAGCGGATGTCCAACCGCATCATCAACGAGGTCCCCGGCGTCAACCGGGTGGCGTTCGACGTCACCTCGAAGCCGCCCGGCACCATCGAGTGGGAGTAGCCCGCTCCGTCCTGTTCGCCCTGGCCGCCGTCATCATGAGTACGACCGGCTGCTCGGGGGGCGATTCGGTCAGGTGGGTCGAGGACAGCCCGGAGGCGTCGGTCCTCTTCTCGGCGAGTCTCGTGGTGGAGACGCCCCTCGACATCGGGCCCGGCGTCCGGACGGTCGGTCACCTCCTCCTCGTGAACCGTGCTTCCAGGCCGGTCAAGCTGCGCTCGATCGTCCCATGGCACGTCCGATCGCTGACGGTGGACGACGTCTTCGTCCACCCGCTGCCGGCGGAACCATCCCGAGCCGGAGAGAGTCTCATCGGGACAGCGATGGGGAGGCCTCCGTTCACCGGGAGGGACCTCCTCAGGCCGTCGGAAGTCACGATGGCGCCGCGAGCCCGCCCGGGGTCACGGGCTCAGGTGCTGGTCGTGGTCGATGCGGGCCCGAACCCGGGCCAGCTTCAGGGGTTCGAGATCGTCTACCAGGATCGTGGCCACCTGTACGGCCTCCGCGCCCGCCAGCGGATCCACGTGGGCTGAGAAGGGCGACGGGCGGGCCTACACCCGAGGCGCCTGCCTCCGGAATCCGGAGGTATCCGCCTCCGGTCCCCGGCACCGGGCGGTTACGCCGGCGGGAGGTCGCTGAACGCGAGGGTGGCGCCGCCGCCGGCGTGCTTGGTGCGGTACATGGCCTGGTCGGCGCGGGCCAGCAGGTCGGTGGGCGCCTCGTAGCCGCCGCTCACGGCCAGGCCCACGCTGGCGCTGATCAGCAGGTTGCGGTCCTCCCAGCGGACGGGGCGGCTCAGGGCCACCGCCAGCCGGCGGGCCAGCGCCGCCGCCTCCAGCGGGTCGGTGACGTGCTCGGCCAGGACCACGAACTCGTCGCCGCCGACCCGGGCCGGGGTGTCGCCGACCCTCACCGTCCCCTCGATGCGCCGGGCGATCTCCACCAGCACGGCATCGCCGGCGGCGTGGCCGTGGCGGTCGTTGACCGCCTTGAAGCCGTCGAGGTCGATCGAGATGACGGCCACGCCGCCGGACTCCCGCGGCAGGCGGTCGAGGGCGTGGCCCAGCCGCTCGTCCAGGAGCCGGCGGTTGCCGAGGCCGGTGAGGTCGTCGTGGAGGATCTGGGCCCGGAGGGAGGCCTCGGTGCGCTCCCGCTCCACCAGGTCGTGGGTGAGGGCGGCCACCACCAGGGCGGTGAAGCAGCCCATCACCAGGAACATCTGCCCCGCCACCAAGCCGCCGCCGGCCCCGCCGGCCGCGAACGGCCCGGCGCTGGCGGCGCTCACCGTCTCTACGATCACGGACGCGGCCAGGAGGGCGGCGGCCGCCCCGCCGGTGCGCAGCCGGGCGCCCACCAGCACGAGGACCGGGATGAGGAGGTACTCGAGCCCGAGGCGGGCTGGCTCCACCCACGGGCCGGCCACCACGAAGGCCACGGCCGCCACGCCGGCCGCGACCGCTGCCTGGAGCTTCCACGACGCCTCGCCCGGTCGGCGCCGGGTGAGGACGAACGAGGCCACCACCAGCACCCCGACACCGTCGCCGGCGAACCACTGGGGGAGCCGGGGCAGCCACGGGTCGCCGTCCAGCAGGACGGGCGGGCCGGAGCCGAGGACGGCGCCGAGCAGCGGGCCGGCGACCACGGCGGCGGCCACGAAGCGCAGGAGGTCGGGAACCTTGCGCAGGTCGGGTTCGGGGCCCACGAAGCGGCGGACGAGCAGCGCGCCCACCAGCGGCTCGACACAGTTGGCGACGGCGTAGCCGAGTGACGGCCCGACCCCGAAGCCGTGGGCCACGTCGACCACCAGCTCGGCGACGAAGACGGCCGCCAGGAGCGCCGGCCACTCCCGGCGGGGCCGGAGGAGCAGGACTGCCACGGTGAGCCCGGCGCCCGGCCAGAAGGTCGTCGACCCCGTCTCGGGGCCGAGCGAGGCGACGGCGAGCACTGCCACCGAGATGGCGGCATACGCCAAGCCGAGGGCGATCGCCCGCCCGGCGACGGTGGCCGGTAGGCGGACCCGGGGTTTTCCAGAGCCGCGCGCGACAAACAAGGCGCGCGGTTCATCGGCACGCCGTCCCCCGACCTGAGCCCGCGGCGGGGAGGTTCCCTGTCTGCCCGAAATGCGGCTTGCCGGCGCCCGGCGGCGGGGCTAGGATGGGCGAACACACGTTCGATTCATGCCAGGAGGCCACCATGGTCAAGCCCATTCCCGACGGGTACCCCCGGCTGTCGCCGTACCTCACGGTCGACGGGGCGGCGGCCGCCATCGAGTTCTACGCCGACGTCTTCGGTGCCAAGGAGCGGGGCCGCATGCCGATGCCCGACGGCCGCGTCGGCCACGCCGAACTCGAGGTCGGCGACTCGCTGCTGATGCTTTCCGACGAGTCGCCGGAGATGGGCAATCGGGGCCCGAGGAGCGTCGGGGGCACGCCGGTCACGCTGAGCATCTACGTGGAGGACGTCGACGACGTCCACAAGCGGGCCGTGGCCGCCGGCGCCACCGAGATCCGGCCGGTGCAGGACCAGTTCTACGGCGACCGCTCCTGCCTGCTGGAAGACCCCTTCGGCCACCGGTGGAACGTCGCCACCCACGTCGAGGATCTCTCGCCCGAGGAGATGGGCAAGCGGGCGGCGGAGGCCATGGGCGGGGGTTGACCGCCTGGTTCGGGCCGGTCGGTTGGGGTATCAAGGAGCGGATGCGCCGCCCTCGCCGCCCCGTCCTCGTTCTCGCCGCTCTGGTCGTCGCCTGCTCGCTCGGGGCGGGGGTCGGGCCGGCGCCGGCCGCCCGAGCCGCCACCAGCGCCATCACGCCCGACAACCGGCCCACCGCCCTGGCCGGCGTGGAGAACGGCTACGTCCCCGCCGACCGGCTGGTCACGGTGGCCGGCGGCTGCCGGGTGGCCCGCCAGGCGGGGCCCAGCCTGGCCCTGCTGTACCGGCTGGCGTCGTCGTCGGGGGTGGGCCTGGGCGCCCGGGACTGCTACCGCCCGCTCGACGGCCAGGTGTCGGCGTCGGCCAACGCCACCGCTGCGGGCAACAGCGCCTGTGCCGCCCGGCCGTCCACCTACCCCGACGGCCGGCCGAAGGGCACGTCCATGCACGGGTGGGGCAAGGCGGTCGACATGTCGGAGCCGGGCGGCATCACCTTCAGCTCGCCGGGCTACCGGTTCCTCAAGGCCCACGCCGGCAGCGTGGGCTGGAACCACCCCGGCTGGGCCGAGCCGGGCGGCAGCGCCTGCCCGGAGCAGTGGCACTGGGAGTGGGTAGGCGACGGCGGCACCGCCGGTGCCGACCCCGTGCGGGCCGACGTGGTGGGCCTGCTCTCGGCCGCCGACGGCAAGGGGTACCTGGGCGTCACGGGGCTCGGCGCCGTCGTCCCCAAGGGGAGCGCCCGGTCGGCCGGCGGCGTCGACGGGGTGCCGATCAACTGGGTCGTGGTGGGGGCCGCCTCCACGCCCGACCGCAGCGGCTACTGGCTGCTCGGCGCCGACGGCGGGATCTTCACCTTCGGCAGCGCCAAGTTCTACGGCAGCACCGGCGCCCAGCGGCTCAACGCCCCGGTCGTCGCCATGGCGGCCACGCCCGACGGGAGGGGCTACTGGCTGGTGGCGGCCGACGGCGGCATCTTCACCTTCGGCACGGCCGGGTTCTTCGGGAGCACGGGCAACCTGCGCCTGGCCTCGCCCGTCGTCGGCATGGCCCCCGCCCCCGACGGGCGGGGCTACTGGCTGGTGGCGGCCGACGGCGGCATCTTCTCGTTCGGCAGCGCCGCCTTCAAGGGCAGCACCGGCAACCTGCGCCTGGCCCAGCCCATCGCCGCCATGGCGCCCACCGCCTCGGGCGGAGGCTACTGGCTGGTGGCGGCCGACGGCGGCATCTTCTCCTTCGGCGACGCCCCGTTCCTGGGTTCCGCCGCCGGCCGGGGGCTCGCCGCCCCCGTCGTCGGCATGTGCCGCACCCCCAAGGGCGACGGCTACTGGGTGGTGGCGGCTGACGGGACGGTGGTGCCGGCCGGCGCCGCCGGCGCCCTCGGCGGCGTCTGACCGGCCGGCGCTCTGCGACGGTCAGCGACCCGCCGGCGGTCGGAACGGGTCCGGGAGGGTGACGACCTCCTCGCAGAGCCGGTCCAGCTGACCCCGGTCGTGGGACACCACCAGCACACTGCGGCGGTGGCGCAGCCGGACGACCGCCTCCTCCACCGCGGCGGTGGCCGCCGGGTCGAGGGCGCTCGTGGGCTCGTCGAGGAGGAGCACCTCGGGGTCGAGGGCCAGGGCGCGGGCCAGGCACAGGCGCTGGCGCTGGCCGACGCTGAGCTCGGATGCCGGAGCACCCAGCCGGTCGGCGACCTCGTCCCACAGACCCGCCTCGTCGAGGGCCGCCTCGCAACGGGCTCGCAGGGCGGGGCGGGGGAGCCGTTCCACGTGGCGCAGCCCGAAGGCGGCGTTGGCCAGGATCGACGCCGGGAACACCACGGGGGCCTGGCCCACCAGCACGGCCCTCGACCGCAGCGCCGGCAGCGCCGACGCCGGAGCGCTGGTGACGTCCACACCGAGGACCCGCACCGTGCCCGTGGCCGCCAGCGGGGCGGGGAGCAGGCCCACCAGCGCCCGCAGGAGCGTGGACTTGCCGGACCCCGACGGTCCCCGCAGCCCGAGGGCGGCACCGGTCGGCAGGGTGAACGACACGGGTCCCACCAGCCGGCGCCCGGCCAGCCCCACGGCCAACCCGTCGGCGACGACCGGCGTCACCCCGCCGTCCCGAGGCCCACGCCGCTCATGCGGTGCGCCTCCGGAGGCTGCGCCGGGCGGGGACGGCGGCAAGCACGAGGAGGCCGGCGACGGCCATGAGAGCGAACGCCGACCCCCACGCCGCCCGCCGGGCGGCCGGCTCGGCGGCGTCCTGGGCCAGGTTGAACAGGTGGGTCGGCAGCGAGGAGACCGGCGAGTTGTGCACGCCCGAAGGCAGGGCCGGCGCACCGGAGAACACGGTGGCGGTGAACAGCAGGGGCGCCGTCTCGCCGGCCGCCCGGGCCAGGCCGAGGAGCAGCCCGGTCACCAGGCCGGGCACCGCCTGGGGGACGAGCACCGAGCGCACCAGCTGGTGCCGGCGCAGCCCGAGGGCGCCGGCCGCCTCCCGCCGGTCGGGGGGCAGGGCGTCGACGGCGGCGGCCACCGCCACCGCCGCCGGCGGCACGGCCAGCACGGCCAGCACGATGGCCCCGGCCAGCCAGCTCTTGTCCCAGCCGAGCCGGGTCCCGAACAGCCAGTAGCCCCACAGGCCGAGCAGGATCGACGGCACGCCGGCGAGGGTCAGGGTGAGGGTGCGCAGCCACTGGGCGGCGCCGCGGTGGGCGTACTCGGCGATCACCAGGCCGAGGCCGAGACCCACCGGCGCCGCCAGCACGCCGGCTGCCGCGACCAGGAGGACCGTGCCCGCGAGCTGCTGGCGGATGCCCCCGCCACTGGCGCCGCGCGCCGGGGTCCACCAGAAGGACGGGTCGAACGCGGCGCCCGCCCTCGTGGCCACCGCCACCACCACCGCCGCCACCAGGGCGACGACCACGGCCAGCGCCACCCACAGCCCCGCCCGCAGGGCCCGGTCGGCGCCGGCCCTCGCCCGCCCCGCCAGCCGGCCTGTGCCGACGCCCGCCGGCGCGCGACGCCGGGGCTCTCCCGAACGCTGCGCCCGGCGCTGGCCGGCGGCGGTGAGGACCACCACCACGGCGAGGAGGATCAGGCCGAGCGCGCACAGCGCCGCCCAGTGGGCGCCCGACGTGCCGGCCAGCACGCTCTCCGGCCCGTTGAGCTTGGTGGTGAGGGTCTGGCCGGGCCGCTCGAGGCGGGTGAGGACGTCGCCCACCGACGACGGGAACCGCCCGTCGGCCCGGCCCACCAGCAGGAACACGGCGATGGTCTCGCCCAGGGCCCGGGCGAGGGCGAGCAGGGCGGCGGCGCCCATGCCGCGGCGGGCGGCGGGGAGGACGGCCGATCGGATGACCTCGGTGCGGGTGAGCCCGCAGGCGGCCGCCGCCTCGCGGGTGGCGCGGGGCACGGCGTCGAGGGCGTCGGCCGACACGGCGACGACGGTGGGGACCACCATGACGGCCAGCACCAGGCCGGCGGCCAGCAGGCTGTCGCCGCCGGGCACGCCGGCCAGGCGGGCCACGAAGGGTCGGAGGTAGACGATGCCGACCAGGCCGTAGACGATCGACGGCACCACGGCGAGGAGCTCGGCGGTCCCCTGGAGCGGGCGGCGCCAGCGGGCGGGGGCCACCTCCACCACGGCGACGGCCGCCGCCCATCCCAACGGGGCGGCCAGCAGCAGGGCGACGGCGGACACGACCGCCGTGCCGAAGATCATGGCGGTGGCGCCGTAGTCGCCGCGGGACGGGTCCCACACCGGGGAGCTGAGCAGGTGGCCCCACGCCAGCGGCCCCGACCGCACGCCCACCACGAGGAACACCACGATCGCCGCCATGACGACCACCGGCAGGGCGGCGCCGGCGCCGGCCGCCACCGGTACCCAGCGGAGGGCGGCCGGGGGGCGCCCGCGCCCAGCCGGCGGGGCCGGGGCGCCGCCAGCGGGGGCGGGCGCCTGTCGGGTGACCTCTGTGGTCACCGCTCTTGCCCGGCGGGTCCCGCCACGCTCAGGTCTTGCCGAGGTCGGCGAGGGTGAGGTAGCCGTGCTTCTTCACCAGCGCCTGGCCCTTTGCGGAGAGCACGTAGTCGACGAAGCGCTTGGCGTCGCCCGCAGGAGCCCCGTTGGTGACGAGGAACAGCGGGCGGGCCATCGGGTAGAGGTCGTCGCGCACCGCCGACGGCGTGGGGGCCACGCCGTCGACCTGGAGGACCGCCAGCTTGGGGTTGCCCTCGGCGAACGCGACCGACAGCGGCGCCACCGACCCGGGCGTCGAGAGCACCTTCGCCCTGGTCTCCTCGTTGCCGCCGACGACGGCGTAGTTGTCGGACTGGGGCGGGGGCGGCGCCTTGCCGTCCTTGCCGTAGAGGAACTTGTCGAGCACCTCCCGGGTGCCCCGGCCCGGCTCCTTGTCGTAGACGAACACGGTCAGGTCGGGGCCGCCGAGCTCCTTCCAGTTGGCCACCCGGCCTTCGAACAGCCGGGCCAGCTGGTCCTTGGTGACGTTGGTCAGGCCGCCGTCGACGACCTCCCGCCGCACGACGATCCCGACCGCGTCCTTGCCGATCTCGGTGGGGGTGAACGCGACCTTCGGGTAGGCGGCCCGGTCGGCGTCGCCCACCGGCTTGGAGCTCATGGCGATCTCGACCTGGCCCTGGCCCAGCTGGGCCAGCCCGCCGGCCGATCCGCCCTGGTCGTCCACGGTGATCTTCATGCCGTCGCGGCGCAGCGCCTCGGCCGCGTCGGCCGCCACCGGGTTGACGGTGGTGGAGCCGCTCACCCGCAGCGTGGTCCCGCTCCCGCTCCCGCTGCCGGACCCGCCGCTCCCGCCACAGGCGGCGCCGGCGAGGCCCAGCGCCGCCAGCGCCACCAGCCATGACCGCCGTCGTCTGCCCACGCCGCTCCTCTGGGGTATCAAATCCTGTTGATGCGAGGCGCACTGTTCCAGACGGCGGCGGGCCGGTCAACTGCGGCCGGATCGGCACCGGGACGGCACGGCCCGGCCGGTAGCGTGAGGGGGTGGACGACCTCCTCGCCGGGCTGAACGCCGTCCAGCGGGAAGCCGTCCTGCACGACGCCGGGCCCCTCCTCATCGTCGCCGGCGCCGGCTCCGGCAAGACGCGGGTGCTCACCCACCGCATCGCCCACCTGGTCCGCGAGCGAGGCGTGTCGCCCTTCGCCATCCTGGCCATCACCTTCACCAACAAGGCGGCCGACGAGATGAAGAGCCGGGTCGGCGAGCTGGTCGGGCCGGTGGCCCGCCGCATGTGGGTGTCCACCTTCCACGCCGCCTGCGTGCGCATCCTGCGGCGCGACGGCGGCCGCCTGGGGTACCGGTCGTCGTTCACGATCTACGACGAGGCGGACGCGGTGCGCCTCACCGGCTACGTGCTGCGCGACCTCGACATCGATCAGAAGAAGTTCCCGCCCCGGTCGGTCCACGCCGCCATCAGCACGGCCAAGAACGAGCTGGTCGACGCCGCCGCCTACGCCGCCAGGGCCCGCACCATCTACGAGAAGCGCATCGCCGCCGTGTACACCGAGTACCAGAAGCGGCTGCGGGCGGCCAGCGCCGTCGACTTCGACGACCTGCTGGGCGTCACCGTCGAGCTGCTCCGCACCGCCCCCGACGTGCTCGACCACTACCAGGAGCGCTTCCAGCACATCCTGGTCGACGAGTACCAGGACACCAACAAGGCGCAGAACGAGCTGGTGATGCTGCTGGGCCGCCGCCACCGCAACGTGTGCGTGGTGGGCGACAGCGACCAGTCGGTCTACCGGTGGCGGGGCGCCGACATCCGCAACATCCTGGAATTCGAGGAGGCCTTCCCCGACGCCACCACGGTCGTCCTGGAGCAGAACTACCGGTCCACCCAGACGATCCTCGACGCCGCCAACGCCGTCATCGCCAACAACGCCCTGCGCAAGCCCAAGGCCCTGTGGACCGAGCAGGTCGGCGGGGAGGTCATCCAGCGCTACCACGCCGAGGACGAGCACGACGAGGCCCGGTGGGCGGCGTCGCAGATGCAGCGCCTCCACGACGGCCACGAGGCGACGTGGGGCGAGATCGCGGTCTTCTACCGCACCAACGCCCAGAGCCGCGTGCTCGAGCAGGTGCTGCGCGAGCGCGACATCCCCTACAAGGTCGTCGGGGGGGCCGCCTTCTTCGACCGCCGAGAGGTGAAGGACGTCATGGCCTACCTCAAGGCGGTCGCCAACCCGGCCGACGAGGTGGCGCTCAAGCGCATCGTCAACGTCCCCAAGCGCGGGGTCGGCGACACAAGCGTGGCCAAGGTCGACGCCTGGGCGGCGGCCAACGGCGTCCCGTTCGGCGAGGCCCTCGCCGAGGTGGAGCGGGTGGGCCTCACCGGGCGGGCGGTGGCCGGGCTGGTCGAGGTGCGCACCCTCCTGGCCGGCCTGCGCCGGCTGGCCGAGGACGGCACCCCGCCCGCCGCCCTGCTGTCGGCCGTCCTGGAGCGCAGCGGCTACGGCGCCGAGCTGGCGGCCGACACGTCGGTCGAGGGCGCCGGCCGGGTGGAGAACGTCGCCGAGCTCGAGGGCATGGCCGAGGAGCACGAGACCCTCGACTCGTTCCTCGAGGCGGTGGGCCTGGCCTCGGACTCCGACCAGCTCGACGGCGACGAGAGCCGGGTCGTCCTCATGACCCTGCACACCGCCAAGGGCCTCGAGTTCCCCACCGTGTTCCTCATGGGCCTGGAGGAGGGCGTGTTCCCGCACCTCCGCTCCCTGGGCGAACCCGACGAGCTCGAGGAGGAGCGCCGCCTCTGCTACGTGGGCATCACCCGGGCGAAGCGGCGGCTGTACCTCTCCTACGCCTGGTGCCGGTCGCTGTGGGGCTCGACGCAGTACAACCCGCCCAGCCGCTTCCTCGACGAGATCCCCGAGGAGCTCACCGCCCGGGCCGGCGGCCGCCAGCCCCGCCCGTCCTACGGGTCGGCCGGCGGCTCACGCTACGGCGGGGCCGAGCACCGTCGCGAGGTGGTGGAAGCTGCCATCCGGGGCCGGGCCACCACGCCGGTGCGCACCACGGGGGCGGAGAACCTCGGGCTGCGGGCGGGCGAGGACGTCGTCCACGGCAAGTGGGGCGAGGGCGTGGTGCTGGAGGTGATCGGCTCGGGGGCCGACGCCGAGGCGGTGGTGCGCTTCCCCGACGTGGGCGAGAAGCGCCTGCTCCTGTCGATGGCGCCCCTCAAACGGGCGTCCTCGTAGCCACTTCTTCAGCCCATCTTCAGAAAGAACGGCTATGTCAGGGGGGAAATAGTTGTTTGCCGCGTGCCGACGCCGAGCAATTTGACCTGTCCCTAGGGGCCAGGTTGTACGGTGCGCATCACTAGAGTCAAAGTGACTACAGTAATGAAACGTAGTCCGAAACAAGGTCCGCCCGGCAGAGAGGCCTCGGCGGTTTCGGGAAGGGGAGTCGTGATGGTGCAGGTGATGCAGGACGACGTGGCCATCCGGCGCTTCGAGGACGAGCTGTCCTCGCCGCGAAAGATCCTGCGAGCGTGCCTCCTCCTGCTCCTGGAGGAACGCCCCGGCCACGGCTACGACCTGCTCACCCGGCTCGAGCCGCTGGGCTTCGAGCGGAGCAACCCCGGCCGGGTCTACCGGGCACTGCGCTGGCTCGAGAGCGCCGGCTTCGTGCAGCCCACGTGGGAGACCACCGGCGTGGGCCCCGCCCGGCGGGTGTACGAGCTGTCGCCGTCGGGTCGCCACGCCCTCGAGGTGTCGGCGCCGGTCCTCCGCAAGCAGGCCAAGTCGCTCGACGAGCGCCTGTCGAAGTACATCCTCGGCCGGCTGCGCGTGCTGGCCAACAACAAGCAGTCCTTCGAGTTCACCATCCAGGCCCACCTCTCCGTCCAGGCCATGGACGAGGTCTCGGCCCGCCGCAAGCTGGAGCGCACCTTCGGGCAGCCCCACGTGCTCGACACCGACGTGCGCACCACCGGCGACGTCTCCATCCGCTCGGCCTCGTAGGCCGTACACGATCGCGCGAGGGCGGCCGGCTCCCCACGGCCGCCCTCGCCGCGTTCTGCCGCGGGCTCAGCCGGCGGTGGTGGTGGCGGTGCGGAGGTCCACCCGCACGTGGCCGTTGTCCACGGTCGCCGGATAGGTGACGAGGCCCTTGCCGTCGGCCGGGTGGGCGGCGCCGTGGCAGTCCACGAACGCCGCCCGGGCCTGCTTCCAGGCGATGGTGCACGACGGCTCGGCGGGCAGCCGCGCCTCGATGGCCGACCAGCCGGTGTCGGGGTCGGATCCCAGGTGCTGGAGGTAGATGTTGCGGCCCCGGCCGAGCGAGAGCGGGTCCTGGAACAGGAAGGGCCCGCCGTCGCCGATCGCCTTCGCCAGTCGCGTGGCCCGGCCCACCTCGAAGGTGGGCGACCCGAGGTTGGCCTTGTCGGGGTTCTTGGACGCGAAGCTCACCACCGCCCACACCACGGCGGCGGCCATGGCGAGGGTCACCGACGTGCCGACCACCATCGTGACGGTGCTGCGGCGGGCCCGGCGGGGAGGAGGAGGCACCTGCGTAGTATTCACTCGTGCTGCGCCCGTACCGCGTCGTTGTGGCCAAACCCGGCCTCGACGGCCACGACCGGGGCGCCAAGGTCATCGCCCGGGCGCTGCGAGACGCCGGCTTCGAGGTGATCTACACCGGCTTGCACCAGACGCCCGAGCAGGTGGTCGACGCCGCCGTGCAGGAGGACGCCGACGCCGTGGGCCTGTCCCTCCTGTCGGGCGCCCACATGTCGCTCGTCCCCCGCATCACCCGCCTGCTGGCCGAGCGGGGAGCAGGGAACATGGTGGTCGTCGTCGGCGGCATCATCCCCGACGCCGACATCCCCGTGCTGAAGGCGGCCGGTGTGGCCCAGGTCTTCACCCCGGGGGCCCCGCTCCAGGTGATCGCCGACTGGCTGGAGGCCGCCCTCGACGAGCGGGAGCAGGCAGCCGAGGGCCAGACTTCCTGAATGGACCTCCTCGAGCACCAGGGCAAGGAGTACTTCGCCCGCTATGGCATCCCCGTCAGCACCGGGGTGGTGGCCACCACCGTCGAGGACGCCGCCGCCGCCGCCGAGGCGGCCGGCTACCCGGCGGTGGTGAAGGCCCAGGTCCACGTGGGTGGCCGGGGCAAGGCGGGCGGGGTCAAGGTGGTGGGCGACCGGGCGGCGGCGGAGGCGGCGGCCGGCGCCATCCTCGGGATGTCGATCAAGGGCCACACCGTCCAGCGGGTGCTCGTGGAGCGGGCCACCGCCATCGCCGAGGAGTACTACGCCTCGTTCACGCTCGACCGGGCGGCCAAGCTCCACCTCGGCATGCTGTCGCGCCAGGGGGGCGTCGAGATCGAGCAGGTGGCCGAGTCCGACCCGGCGGCCATCGCCCGCCTCCACGTCGACCCGGTCGACGGCCTGGCCGAGGAGGCCGCCTCGCAGTGGGTGGCCGGCGCCGGGCTGCCCGACGAAGCCGTGCCGGTGGTGCTGGCCCTCTACCGCTGCTTCGTCGAGGGAGACGCCGACCTGGTGGAGGTCAACCCGCTGGTGCGCACCGACGACGGCCGGGTGCTGGCGCTCGACGCCAAGGTCACCCTCGACGACAACGCCGCCTTCCGCCACCCCGACTGGGACGAGTACCGGGGCACCCAGCACCTCGACGAGCGGGAGCGGTTGGCCCGGGAGAAGGGCCTTCAGTACATCGGCCTCGACGGGTCGGTGGGCATCATCGCCAACGGCGCCGGCCTGGCCATGAGCACCCTCGACGTGGTGAACCAGGTCGGCGGCCGGCCGGCCAACTTCCTCGACATCGGCGGCGGGGCCAGCGCCGAGGTGATGGCCAACGCCCTGGAGGTGATCAACACCGACGAGAACGTGCGGGCCATCTTCGTCAACATCTTCGGCGGCATCACCCGGGGCGAGGAGGTGGCCAACGGCATCGTCCAGGCCATGGGCCGCGTCACGCTCAACGCCCCGGTCGTCATCCGCCTCGACGGCACCAACGCCGACCAGGGCCGGGCCATCCTCGCCGAGCACGAGTCCGACCGCCTGATGAGCCGGCCGACGATGCTCGACGCCGCCCGCACCGCGGTGGAATTGGCGGGGGCGTAGGGATGGCTGTCTTCGTGGACGAGACCACCAGGGTCGTCGTGCAGGGCCTCACCGGCAGCCAGGGCCGCTTCTACGGGCTGCGCAACCGCGACTACGGCACCCAGGTGGTCGCCGGCACCAACCCCAGGAAGGCGGGCACCGACGTCGACGGCGTCCCCGTCTTCGCCACCGTGGCCGACGCCGCCGAGGCCACCGGCGCCACCGTGTCGTGCGTGTTCATCCCCGCCCCCGGCGTGTTCGGGGCGGTGCTGGAGGCGGCCGAGGCGGGCATGGACCTGGTGGTGGTGATCACCGAGGGCGTGCCGGCCCAGGACGAGGCCCGGCTCTTCAACGTGCTGCGCCGCCACCATCCCGGCACCCGCCTGCTCGGGCCCAACTGCCCCGGCATCATCACCCCGGGCCGCTGCAACATCGGCATCACCGCCGGCGAGATCGCCCTCGGGGGCGGGCCGGTGGGCATCGTCAGCCGCTCCGGCACCCTCACCTACCAGGCCCTCTACGAGCTGAAGCAGGCCGGGATCGGCGTCACCACGTGCGTGGGCATCGGGGGCGACCCCGTGCCCGGCACCAGCTTCATCGACTGCCTGGCCGCCTTCGAGGCCGACCCCGAGACCGAGGCGGTCATGCTCATCGGCGAGATCGGCGGCTCGGCCGAGGAGGAGGCGGCCGCCTTCATCGCCTCGTCGATGTCGAAACCGGTGGTCGCCTACGTCGCCGGCCTCACCGCGCCCCCCGGCCGCAAGATGGGGCACGCCGGCGCCATCGTCTCCGGCTCCAAGGGGACGGCCCAGGCCAAGAACGACGCCCTCCGGGCCGCCGGCGCCACCGTCGCCCAGAACCCCACCGAGGCCGGCCGGCTCATGGCCGACCTGGTATCGAGACGGCGGTGATCACCCAGGCCGACCCGCCGAGCAGGACGCCGGTGGGGGTGGCGCGGGCCTCGAGGAGGGCGCGGAGGGCGCCGAGGGAACGCCGGCGGGCGGCGGCGTCGGCGCCGGCCAGCAGGTCGCGGGTGAGCTTCTGGGTGCTCAGCATGGCGTAGGCGGCCTCGGGGTCGGGGCCCAGGCACACCGGCTCGTCGACCCGGGCCAGGGCGACGTCGGCGAAGCCGGCCTCGGCGAGGACGGCACGCACGTGGTCGGGCTCGGCCAGGCCGAACGGCCCTGGCACCCCCGACGGGCGGGCCCGCAGGCGGGGGCCGGCGCCCAGCGCCTCGGCCACCGCCCCCATCCACTCGTTGTCGGCCAGGCAGCGCCAGGCGGTCAGCGCCAGCCGGCCGCCGGGCCGGAGGGCGTCGCGGAGGTGGGCGAAGGCGGGGCCGGGATGGCCGAAGTACATGGTCCCGAAGCGGGACAGCACCACGTCGAAGGAGGCGACAGCGAAGGGGTGGGTGGCGGCGTCGCCGCGCACGAAGGTGGCATTGGCCAGCCGCTCGGCCCGGGCCCGCTCGTCGGCCCGCCGCACGAGGGCGGGCGCCACGTCGACCCCCACGACGGCGCCGTCGGCGGCCAGGCGGGCGGCGGTCCGGCTCGTCGCCCCGGAGCCGCACCCCACGTCGAGCACCCGGTCGCCGGCGCCGATGGCGGCGGCCGCCAGCAGGGGCTCGTCGTAGCGGGCCGTCTCGGCCTCCAGCAGGGTCTCGAACTCGGTGGCGTGGAAGGCGGCCAGGTCCAGCGACACCTCCTCCTGGGGGGCCCTCATGCGGGCAGCCATCACGGGGAGGGCGGCGGGATCGTCCCTCACCAGCTCCAGGATGGGCCGGCGCCGGCCGGCGGCCACGGCCAGGAGCGCCTGGTCGAGCCGCCGGGCGACCAGGGTGGGGGCATGGGCGGGGGGCGTGGGCATCGGAGCCTTCTACGGAGCGGGCGCTGCACCAGCGTTTTTTACAATAGTACGTAGAAAATACGCTGATAATCGGGCCGGTGGTGCCGTCCGTTGCCGACGCCGTGCCATCATCCGTACCCCCGTGCCCGCAACCGTCACCCTCCGGCCCTGGCAGAAGGCGGCCCTCGACCGCATCGAGGCGTCGTCGTCGCCCGACTTCCTCGCCGTGGCCACCCCCGGTGCCGGCAAGACGACCTTCGCCCTCACCGCCGCCCGCCGGGCCCTGGCGGCCGACCCCCGCCGGCGGGTGCTGGTGGTGGTGCCGACCGCCCACCTGAAGGCGCAGTGGGCCACCGCCGCCGACGCCCTCGATCTCCACCTCGACCCGCGCTGGTCGGCGGCCGACGGCGCCCTGCCCGGCGACATGCACGGCGTGGTCGCCACCTACCAGCAGGTCGCCGGCTGCGCCCCTGCGCTGCGGGCCATGGCGGGGGGTGCCTTCGCCGTGTTCGACGAGGTCCACCACGCGGCCGACGACCGGGCGTGGGGCGACGCCGTGCGCGTCGCCTTCGAGCCGGCGGCCCGACGGCTGGCCCTGTCGGGGACCCCGTTCCGCTCCGACACCCAGGCCATTCCGTTCGTGCGGTACCACCTCGACGAGGCCGTGCCCGACTACGAGTACGGCTACGGCCAGGCCCTGGCCGAGGGCGGTGTGGTGCGGCCGGTCTACTTCCCGCGCGTCGACGGGCTGATGGAGTGGAGCGCGCCCGACGGCTCGCTCCACGCCCACTCCTTCGAGGACGACCTCGGGGCGGCCCTGTCCGGACAGCGCCTGCGCACGGCCTACTCGCTCGAGGGCGAGTGGCTGCCCCACGTGCTGGGCCAGGCCCACGGCCGGCTGCTCGCCATCCGGGAGCGCCAGCCCGCCGCCGGCGGCCTGGTCATCGCAACCGACGTGGACCATGCCAAGGGGATCGCCCGCCTCCTGCGGGACCGTGTGGGCGCCCGGGCGGCGGTGGTCACATCCGACGACCCGGACGCGTCGGCGCGCATCTCCCGCTTCGCCGCCGGCACGGAGCCCTGGATCGTGGCCGTCCGCATGGTGTCGGAAGGCGTCGACATCCCCCGCCTGCGGGTCGGCGTGTTCGCAACCACCATCACCACCGAGCTGTTCTTCCGCCAGGCGGTCGGCCGCCTGGTGCGCTGGACCCGTGGGGCGGGCCGCCAGAAGTCCTTCCTGTACATCCCCGACGAGCCCCGGCTGCGGGCCCGCGCCTTCGCCATCGCCGAGCAGCGCCGGCACTCGCTGCGCCGCGACGCGAGCGACGACGGGCTGGCGCTCGACGGCGACGGCGGAGCGGAGCCGGACGAGGCCCAGCCGTCCCTGTTCGCCGCCATCTCGGCCGTCCCCCTCGGCGGCGACGTGCCCGAGTGGGTGCTCGACGACGAGGCGGCCGACGACCCGGTGGCGGGCGACGACCTCACCGTGCCGCTCCCGCCGATCGCCGCCCGGGGGCCGGGCGGCCCCGGGGGCCGCACCCGCCGGGAGCACAAGGAGCACCTCCGGCTGGCCAACGCCGCCAAGAGCCGCCTCATCGCCCGACACACCGGCATGACCCACGCCAAGGTGAACGCCGAGCTGAACCGGGTGGCCGGGCTGCGCCGGATCAGCGAGGCCACCGTCGACCAGCTGGAGAAGCGGCTCCGGACGGCGGAGGCGTGGCTGCTCCAGGCGTCGGCCCGCCGGACCGGGGGCTGAGGCCGGGTGTCACCGCCAGCCGCCGGGGCGCCGGTACCCTGAACCAGATGGTGCGACTGGCGGTGGCGGTGCTGTTCGTCGCGTCGGTGGCGGCGGCCGGTGTGGTCGACGCCCGCCAGTCCGATCAGGCGGACCGGGTGGCGACGCGGCCGGCCAGTGTCTCGACATCCACGGCGTCCACCACCACCACGACCACCACCCCGCCGGCGCCCGCCACGACCCAGCCGCCGCCCCCGCCGGCGCCCACCACCACGCTGCCCCCGGCCACCCCCGCCACCACGGCGGCCGCTCCTGCGCCCGAGCCGGCGGGCGACGTGAAGGCCCTGCAGACGCCGAGCGGGGTGGTGGTGCCGGTCACCGGCCGGGAGCCGGGCGGGTACCGGGTCACCACGCCCTGCGGCAGGAGTGCGGTGGTGAGCGGCGGCACACCGATCACCGGCGCCGACGTGGTGCTCGACGCCGGCCACGGCGGGGCCGAGCCCGGCGCCGTCAGCGCCTCGGGCCTGTCGGAGAAGGGCATCAACCTGGCGGTGGTCGGCTACGCCCGGGACGCCCTCGAGAAGGCCGGCCTCCACACCGTGCGTACCCGCACCGCCGACTACCGCGTCACCCTCGCCACCCGGGCCGCCCTGGTGAAGGCGTTGCACCCCAAGGTGTTCGTGTCGATCCACCACAACGCGGAACCCGACGGCCCCTGGCCCCGGCCGGGCACCGAGACGTACTACCAGATCAACAACCCGGACTCGAAGCGCCTGGCCGGCCTCATCTACGAGGAGGTCGAGAAGGCGCTGGAGCAGTACAAGATCACCTGGGTGGCCGACACCGACGCCGGCGCCAAGTACCGGGTGAACGACAAGGGCGACGACTACTACGCGATCCTCCGGCTCACCCACGGCGTCACCACCGCCCTCGGGGAGCTGGGCTTCGTGAGCAACCCCCCGGAGGCCGACCTGCTGGTGCGCCCCGACGTCCAGAAGGTGGAGGGCGAGGCGGTGGCCCGGGGCATCCTGCGGTACCTCAACACCAAGGACCCCGGCTCCGGCTTCACCGAGCCCTACCCCCGCACCAGCCCCGCCGGCGGCGGCGGGGGCGCCTCCAACTGCGCCGACCCGGCGCTGTGATTCCCGGCATGGAAACTCACGCCCTGGCGTGAGGTTTCCAGACCGAGAAGCTCGGGGCCGGCCGGGGTAGCGTGCGGCGTGACCATCGGGGTGCTCGTCTCGGGGGCCGGCACCATCCTCACCGCCCTGCTGGAGGAGGACCTGCCGGTCGCCGTGGTGGTGGCCGATCGCGACTGCCGGGCCCTCGGGCGGGCGGCCGACGCCGGCCTCCCGGCCCGCCTGGTGCGCCGGCCGTCGTACGGACCGACGTTCGACCGCCTCGCCTACACCCACGCGGTCGTCGACGCCCTCCAGGAGGCCGGCGTCGACCTGGTGGTGATGGCGGGGTTCGGCACCGTCCTCGACAAGCCGTTCTTCGACGCCTACGCCGGCCGCGTCCTCAACACCCACCCCGCCCTGCTGCCGGCCTTCCCGGGCTGGCACGCGGTGGAGGAGGCGCTGGCGGCCGGCGTGAAGGTCACCGGCTGCACCGTGCACGTGGCCACGCCCGACGTGGACGCCGGCCCGATCCTGGCCCAGGAGGCGGTACTGGTCCTCCCGGACGACACGGTGGAGTCGCTGCACGAGCGCATCAAGGCGGTCGAGCGCCGTCTGTACCCGAAGACCATCAAGGAGTTCCTCATCCGATGATTCGCTGCGCGCCATCCTGGCGCTCCGCTCATTGTCGCCGGCGCCCTGGCGGGCGCGGCGGCGACGCCCTCCGAGCGTCTCCGTGCGGGACGAGCCGCGATCCATGGCGGCTGGGTGTGAACCGGTGAGGGCGTTGCTGTCGGTGTTCGACAAGACCGGCCTCACGGCCTTCGCCGCCGGCCTCACCGGGCTCGGCGTGGAGCTTGTGTCCAGCGGCGGCACCTCGCGCGCCCTGGCCGAGGCGGGCATCGCCCACACGGCCGTCGAGGAGGTCACCGGTTCGCCGGAGATGCTGGGCGGGCGGGTGAAGACGCTGCACCCCCGCATCCACGGTGGCATCCTGGCCGACCGGTCCAAGCCCGAGCACCTGGCTGATCTCGAGGCCCAGGGCATCGCGCCCATCGACCTGGTGGTGTGCAACCTCTACCCGTTCCGCAGCCAGCCGTCGGTGGAGATGATCGACATCGGCGGCCCCACCATGGTGCGGGCGGCGGCCAAGAACTGGGCGCATGTGGGCGTCGTGGTCGACCCGGCCGACTACGGCGAGGTCCTCGACGAGCTCACCCGCGACCGGGCCCTGTCGGAGGACACCCGCCGGCGCCTGGCCCGGGCCGCCTTCGCCCATACCGCCGCCTACGACGCCGCCATCGTGGCGTGGCTCGACGAGGAGGGCGCCGGCGAGCTTCTGCCGGCCACGCTGCACCTGGCCCTGGAGCGCACCGACGAGCGGCTGCGCTACGGCGAGAACCCCCACCAGCGCGCCGCCCGCTACCGGGAGGTCGGCCGCAGCTCGTGGTGGGACGGCGTCGAGCAGCTGTCGGGCCTGGCCCTCTCCTACCTCAACATCTACGACACCGAGGCGGCCTGGCGGCTGGTGCACGACCTCGGGGCAGGGCCGGCCTGCGCCATCATCAAGCACGCCAACCCCTGCGGTGTGGCAGTGGCCGGCGACCTGGCCACGGCCTACGCCAAGGCCCTGGCGGCCGACGAGAAGTCGGCCTTCGGCGGCATCGTTGCCGTCAACGGCCCCATCACCGACGAGGTGGCCGACGCCATCGTCGCCGCCCCCCAGGCCGACGTCATCGTGGCGCCGGCCCTGGAGCCGGGCGCCGTCGAGAAGCTGGTCGCCCGCCGCAAGGCCACCCGGCTGCTGCGGGCCGCCCCGCCCGAGCCGCTGCGCCGCAGCTTCCGCGAGGTGAGCGGCGGGTTCCTCGTCCAGGAGGCCCACCACTTCGAGACCACTCGCGCCGACTGGCGGGTGGCAACCAAGGCCCAGCCCACCGAGGAGCAGTGGCGCGACGCCGAGCTGGCGTGGCGCATCGGCGGCCACGTGAAGTCCAACTCCATCGTGCTGGTGCGCGACGGCGCGGCCGTCGGCATCGGCGCCGGCCAGCAGAGCAGGGTCGACGCCGGCGAGCTGGCCGCCCGCAAGGCGGCCGGTCGGGCCGAGGGCGGGGCCTGCGCCAGCGACGCGTTCTACCCCTTCCGCGACGGCGTGGATGCGGCGGCGGCGGCCGGCGTGGCCGTCGTCATCCAGCCCGGCGGCAGCCTCCGCGACGACGAGGTCGTCGCCGCCGCCGACGAGCACGGCATCGCCATGGTCCTCACCGGCGAGCGCCACTTCTTCCATTGACCGCCCGCCTGCTGCCCGGCGGCCCGGTGGCCGAGGCCGTGCTGGCCGACGTGGCCGAGCGGGTGGCCAAGCTGGCCGCCGGCGGCCGCACGCCGGGCCTCGGCACCATCCTCGTGGGCGACGACTCGGCCAGTGCCGGCTACATCCGCATGAAGCAGGAGAAGGCGGTGGAGCTGGGCATGCACTCGGCCCACCTCCACCTGCCGTCCACCGCCACCCAGGCCGACCTGGAGGCCGCCATCCGGGCCTGGAACGACGACCCCGCCGTCGACGCCATGCTCGTCCAGCACCCCGTCCCGTCCCAGATCGACTACGAGGCGGCCATCGCCCTGATCGACCCCGACAAGGACGTCGACGGGCTGCACCCGCTCAACATGGGCCGGCTGGCCCTCGGCATGACCGGGCCCGTGCCATGCACGCCCGCCGGCATCGAGGCCCTGCTGGCGTACCACGAGGTTCCGGTGTCGGGGCAGGAGGTCGTCATCCTCGGGCGGGGCACCACCCTCGGCCGGCCGCTGGCCCTGCTGCTCAGCCAGAAGCGCCCCACCGCCAACGCGGCGGTCACCGTGGTGCACACCGGCGTGCCCGACTGGCCCCGCTACACGAGGCGGGCGGCCATCGTGGTGGCGGCGGCCGGCGTCCCCGGGATCCTCCAGCCCGAGCACGTGAGCCCGGGCGCGGTGGTGGTCGGCGGCGGGGTGCGCTACGAGGGCCGGCGGCTGCTGCCCGACGTCGACGAGTCGGTGGCCGAGGTGGCCGGCGCCATCACCCCGCGGGTCGGCGGGGTCGGCCCCACCACCGTGGCCATGCTGTTCCGCAACGCGGTGGAGGCGGCCGAGCGCAGGTGACACGCATCGCCGACCTGCTGGCCGCCGGCCGGACCTTCTCCTTCGAGTTCTTCCCCCCCAAGACGCCCGAGGCCGAGCGCCTGCTGGAGAAGACGCTGATGGAGCTGGAGCCGCTGGCCCCGTCGTTCGTGTCGGTCACGTACGGCGCCGGCGGGTCCACCCGCGAGCGCACCCGCGACATCGTCCTGTGGATCAACGCCGACACGTCCATGACGGCCATGGCCCACCTCACCTGCGCCGGCCACACCCGGGCCGAGCTGGTCGAGATCCTGGGCGAGTACCGCGAGGGCGGCGTCGACAACATCCTGGCCCTGGCCGGCGACCCTCCGGCTGGCGAGGCGCCCGCGCCGAGCGAGTTCCGCTACGCATCCGAGCTGGTTGACCTGGTGCGTTCGGTGGGCGCCTTCAGCGTGGGGGTGGCCGCCCACCCCGAGCTGCACCCCCGCTCCAACGGCGACCGCAGGGCCGACCGCGACCACCTGGCCGCCAAGCTGCGACTGGCCGACTTCGGCGTCACCCAGTTCTTCTTCCGGGCGGACGACTACCTGGGCATGGTCGACGACCTGGCCGAGCGGGGCATCACAACGCCGGTGATCCCCGGGATCATGCCGGTCACCAACGCCGGCCAGGTGCAGCGCTTCGCCCAGCTGGCCGGCGCCGCCTTCCCGGCCGACCTGGCGGCCCGCATCGAGGCGGTGGCCGACCGGCCCGAGGAGGTCCGCAAGATCGGCGTCGAGGTGGCCACCCAGCTGTGCCGCGACCTGCTCGACGCCGGCGTCCCCGGGCTGCACTTCTACACCCTCAACCGGTCCACCGCGACGCGCGAGATCTACGCCAACCTCGGACTCGGCCCGGAGGCGTAGTGTCGTTCCCTGGCTCCAAAGCGGAGCCGAAAGGGGGAAGGACCCATGGCAGACGACGCCGCCAACTGGCGGGCGATCCCGCTGGAGATCTTCACCGAGGGCCGCACCGACCTGATCGACGAGATCTTCGACGAGGGGTACGTCGAGCACCTCACCGTGCCGGGCATCCCGCCCACGCGGGAGGGCATCCACATGTTCACGAACCAGCTGCGCACCGCCTTCCCGGACGTGCGCTACGAGGTCGTGGCCCAGTTCCAGGACGGCGACACCCACATCGGCCACGTCCGGGTCACCGGTACGATGACCGGCCCCTGGGGGCCGATGCCGGCGACGAACAAGTCGGCCACCTGGGAGGAGATCCACATCGGGCGCTTCGCCAACGGCAAGGTCGTGGAGCACTGGGGCGTGCTCGACCAGCTGGGCATGCTCACCCAGCTGGGCTTCATCCCGCCCATGGGGGGCTGATGGCCGACGACGCCGCCAACTTCCTGCGCGTCCCGCTGGAGATCTTCAACGAGGGCCGCACCGACCTGATCGACGAGCTGTTCGCCGAGGACTACGTCGAGCACACCGCCCCGCCCGGGTTCCCAGCGACCCGTGACGGCCTGCACACCTGGCTCGGCGCCCTGCTGGCCGCCTTCCCCGACTTCCGCTACGAGGTGCAGGGGCAGTGGCAGGACGGCGACCACCACGTCGGCCATCTCCGGGCGAGCGGCACCATGACCGGCGACTTCGCCGGCATGGCCGCCTCGAACAAGTCGGCCACATGGGAGGAGATCCACATCGGCCGCTTCTCCGGAGGAAAGCTGGTGGAGCACTGGGGCGCAATCGACCGCCTCGGCATGCTCACCCAGCTGGGCTTCGCCCCGCCCATGGGCTGAGTTCGCCCTCGTCGCTACTATCGGCCGATGGCCGAGAAGATCACCATGGGGTCAGACGGCACCCTACAGGTGCCGGACGAGCCGATCATCCCCTACATCGAGGGCGACGGGATCGGTGTCGACATCTGGCCCGCCACGCAACTGGTCCTCGACGCGGCGGCCGCCAAGCACGGCCGCCGTGTCGCGTGGAAGGAGGTGCTGGCCGGCGAGAAGGCGTACAACGCCAGCGGGGAGTGGCTTCCCGACGACACGGTCGTCGCCTTCCGCGACCACCTCATCGGCATCAAGGGACCCCTCACCACGCCGGTGGGCGGCGGCATCCGCTCGCTCAACGTGGCCCTGCGCCAGCTTCTCGACCTGTACGTGTGCCTGCGGCCGGTGCGCTGGTTCACCGGCGTGCCGTCGCCGGTGAAGCACCCCGAGAAGGTCGACATGGTGATCTTCCGGGAGAACACCGAGGACATCTACACCGGCCTCGAGGTGGAGGAGGGCACCGAGGAGGCCAGCCGGCTCATCGAGGTGCTGCACAAGGAGTTCGGCTGGGTGATCCGGCCGGATGCCGGCATCGGGATCAAGCCGATCTCGGAGACCGGTTCCAAGCGCCTGGTGCGGGCGGCCATCGAGTACGCCGCCCTCCACGGGCGCAAGAGCGTCACCCTGGTGCACAAGGGCAACATCCAGAAGTTCACCGAGGGGGCGTTCCGGAACTGGGGCTACGAGGTGGCGCGGGAGGAGTTCCCCGACGTCGCCGTCACCTGGGACGACTGCCAGGGCCGGCCCGGCGACCGCATCCTGGTGAAGGACGCCATCGCCGACATCACCCTCCAGCAGGTCCTCACCCGCCCGGACGACTTCGACGTCATCGCCACCACCAACCTCAACGGCGACTACCTCTCCGACGCCCTGGCCGCCCAGGTCGGCGGCATCGGCATCGCGCCCGGCGCCAACATCAACTACGTCACCGGCCACGGCGTGTTCGAGGCCACCCACGGCACCGCCCCCAAGTACGCCGGCCAGGACAAGGTGAACCCCGGCTCGCTGCTGCTGTCCGGCGTGCTCATGTTCGAGCACCTCGGGTGGACGGCGCCGGCCGCCGACATCGTGCGCGCCCTGGAGGCCACCATCGGCGAGGGCATCGTCACCTACGACTTCGCCCGCCTCCGCGAGGGCGCCACCGAGGTCAAGTGCTCGCAGTTCGCCCAGGCCATCGTCGACCGCCTGTAGATCCGCCGATCCCGAGTACATAGGGTGCGGAAACCGCACCCTATGTACTCGGGACCCGGTCACTCGGGCGGGCGGTTGCCGGCCCACGGGCGGTGGGCGGCCCAGTAGGCGAGCACCGCCTCGATCTCGCCCGGCTCGAAGTGGCGCTCGTAGTACGGGCGCAGGCCCCGCCGGCGGCCGACGGCTGCGAGCACCGGCAGCACGACGCGCTGGACGGCCGGCGGCGGCGTCTTGAACTGGGCGACCTCCTCGTAGAAGTCGCCGATGACGGCGCCCTGGAGGGGGCGGGGGCGGCCGTGCTTGTCGGTCTTGCCCTCCCTCGCCAGGCCGGCGAGCGTGCCGAGCAGCAGCTCGATGCCGAGGGCGGGCGTCACCCGCACCACCAGCTCGGCCGGCTCGTCCCCCACCACCCAGAAGTCGTGCCACGACCCGCGGGGCAGGAAGGCCGTCTCCTCGGGGCCGAACTCCCGCTCGTCGTCGCCGACCTTGGCCCGGATGCGGCCCGCCAGCACGGTGATCTGCTCGTCCTGGTTCCGGTGGCGGTGGATGCCGGGCGGCCGGCCCCCGGCCCGCAGGTACCCCTTGCCCTCCACGTAGGCACCGCCCGTCTCGGCGCCGGGAACGAGCGACACGAAGCGCTCGCCGGTGACCGGGTTTTCGATGATGCGCTCGGGCTCCGGAATCGCCGAAGCGTACCGGCGTGGATCAGGGAGTCAAGGACCGCCGGCCGTTGCGGCGCTGGCGGACGACGACCACCAGCGTGAAGCCGGCCGCCGTGGTCAGCGCCGTCGCCGTCATGGCCACAAGGGTGGGCAGCGCGGTGCGGGGAGGGCCCGGGAGGGTGGCCACCCGGGCCGGGAGCGAGCCGCCGGGTATGGACCCGGGGTCCCCGCCGGGAAGGCGCAGCGGCACGGTGACCGGCAACTGGGGACTGGCGCCGGCCAGCAGGTCGTCGCGGTGGCGGGGGAGCGACGAGTCGGGGACGATGGCGAGGGCCATGGCCACCGGCCGCTGCACGGCCGACAGCACCGTGTCGCCAGGGGCGGGAACGTGGACGATCTGCTCGACGCCCTTGGTCCGCACCAGCCGGTCGCTCGGCTGGTTCAGCACCCGGCCGCCGGCGACGAACGTGGTGGACCCGCCGCCGTCGAGGTTGAGGGCCTCCACCGCGCCGAGCTCCACCATGAGGTCGGCCGCCTCGGCCAGGCTCATGCCGCCGCTGTAGCCGGGCTGGCGCCCGTCGACCGTCACCAGCAGCACCTCGCCCTCCGCCGTCCAGCCGACGACGGTGCGGGGGTGGCGACCGTGGACGAAGTCGGAGCCGTCGTCGCCGACGAAGCGCCGGCCGTCCCGCACGAGGACGGGGCCGCCGCCGATGCTCTGCTGGGCGCCCGGCGTCATCTCCAGGCGGAGCAGCCCCCGCCGGCTGGTCTCGCCGCTCTGGGCCCGGGCCCACAGCGACGCGAGGGCGGCGGCGCCGGCGCCGTGGCCCGACAGCACCACGCCGTCGGCGGGGATGGGGGCGTTGCCGGTGCCGTCCTGCAGCTCGAGCAGCTCCACCAGCGCCGTCTGGCCGAGCAGCAACGGGCCGGCCGGCTCGACCACTCGCGCCACCAGTTCGCTCCCGTACTGGTTGGTGAGCGTCGACGGGCCGAAGGCCGGCGTGTAGAGCACGAGCTGCCCGTCGCCCCGCTCGGCGTTGACAGCGTCGAAGCGCAGTTCCTGGAGATCGGAGCCCACGAGGCGGGCGACGGGCGACAGCGTGGCGGTCGACAGCGTCCCGTCGGCGGCGACCGAGAGCTGGTTGTGGGTCGGCACCGGCGACTTGAGCAGCTGGCCGTCGACCACGAGCCCGCCCACCGGCAGCCCGTCGCCCGGCAGGTAGAAGTCGCCGTTGACGGCCGCCACGCAGCCGACCCGCAGGCACAGGGCGTCGGTGCGCTCGACGGCACCGAGGCGGTTCTCGGCCAGCACGACCCGCAGCGACACGCCCGACGACCGCTGCATGCGGGCTACGTGGACGACCTCGGGGTCGTCGTCGCGCCGCAGGGCCTCGTGGGCCACGCCCGGTGCCAGCGCATCCTCGGCGGTGACGTGGTACCCCGTGGGGACGGCCTCGGCCGCCCCGGCCAGCGGCGTCGCGGCCAGGCACGACGACACCGCCACGGCGAGCAGGGCCCGCCGTCCGGCCGCGGCGAGGCGGGACCGGGACGTCAGCACTTCCCCCGTTGCATCGGCGTCCTGGCGCCGCGCTTGAGGTGCGGCAACCGGACATCCACCACCGAGGCGTGCGCTCCGGGCACACTGGACCCGGTCAGTCCGCTATCCAGGAGTACGCGATGAACCGCAAGGAGCTGGTCAACGCAGTCGCCGCCCACACCGGGCAGGACTCGCGTGAGGTCGACAAGGCCCTGAAGGGCACCGTGGAGGTGATCGAGGCGGTCGCCGCCAAGGGTGAGGTCATCACCATCACCGGCTTCGCCAAGTTCGCCCGGGTCGACCGGCCGGCCCGCATGGCCCGCAACCCAGCCACAGGCCAGCCGGTGAAGGTGAAGGCGTCGAAGAAGGCGAAGATCACGCCGCTCAAGGGCTTCAAGGACTCGGTCATGAGCGCCTCGGCCGCCCCCAAGCTGGCCCGTGGCGTCTGGCCGCCGGCAGCCAAGGCCGCCGCACCGGTCAAGAAGGCCGCACCCGCCGCCAAGGCCGCACCGGCCGCCAAGGCCGCCCCCGCCGCCAAGGCGCCGGCCAAGCGTGCGCCGGCCGCCAAGAAGACCGCCGCCGCCGGTGCCCCGCCGGCCAAGGCGCCGGCCAGGCGGGCCACCGCCGCCAAGAAGGGCTAGCCAACCCCGGCACCCGAGTACATAGGGTGCGGATTCCGCACCCTATGTACTCGGGACGGCGCCCAGCTCCGCCAGGTCGGAGACGACGACGTCGGCGCCGGCCCGGCGCAGCGCCTCCGGGTCGCCGGTGCGGGCCACGCCCACCACCAGGGCGAAGTGGCCCGCCGCTGCGGCCGCCACCCCGGCCAGGGCGTCCTCCACCACCGCCGCCCGCCGGCGGTCCACGCCCAGCCGGCGGGCCGCCTCCACGAAGGTGGCGGGATCGGGCTTGCCCGGCAGGTGGAGGTCGGCGGCCACCACCCCGTCCACTCGTGCGTCGAACAGCCCGGCCACGCCGGCCGCCTCGAGCACCTGGTCGGCGTTGCGGCTGGCGGTCACCAGCGCGCTGCGCACGCCGTCCCCCCGCAGCTCGTGGAGCAGGGCGACGGTGGACGGGAACGCCGTCGCCCCCTCGGCGGCCAGGCGGTCGAGGAACAGGCGGTCCTTGCGGTTGCCGAGCCCGCACACCGTCCCGGCGCCGGGAGGGTCCGACGGGTCGCCCCACGGCAGGGCGATCCGGCGGGAGTCCAGGAAGGACGCCACCCCGTCGTAGCGGTTCTTCCCGTCCACGTAGGCGGGATAGTCGGCGGCCACGTCGAAGGGCACGAAGGGCTCGCCGTTCCGGCGGGACCGCTCGGCCAGATACCCGTCGAACAGCTGCTTCCACGCCGCCGCGTGCACGGTGGCCGTCTCGGTGACCACGCCGTCCATGTCGAAGATCACCGCGTCGAGGCCGGCGAGGGTGGGTGGCGTCACTGGTCCGCGAGTGCAACCAGCAGCACGGGCACGGGGCTGGCGCCGAGCACCTGGCGCACCACGTGGCCGTGCCCGGGCTCGCGGCTGCGGGGCCACCCGATGGCGACCAGGTCGGGTTCCATGTCCCGGGCGGCGGCCAGGATCTCCTCGGCGGGCACGCCGACCCTGGTCTCCAGCCGGGCCGGCACCTCGCCGCAGTAGCGGTAGAGGAACTCCCTGGCATACGCCGCCGTCTCGTGGGCCACCTGGTCGGAGAAGGACGGGATGGAGTCCTCGCTGTCGACGTGCACCACGATCAGCTCGACGTGGGCGTCGCCGGCCAGGTGGATGGCCTGGCGCAGGGCGGCGGCCCGGCCCGGCGAGCCGTCCATGGCCACCAGCACCCGTTCGACGTGCTCGGGGGTGCGGGCGTCGGGCGGCACCATCACCACCGGCTTGTCCACCCGGTCGGCGAGGGCCAGGGCGGTGTGGCCGGCGGGGCGGGGCCCGGTGGGCCGGCCGCGGGTGCCCACGACGACAGCGGCCACCTCGCCGTCGTTCACCTGCTCGGCGATGCGGGCGTCGGGGTCGCCGGCCACGACGCGGAACGGGATGTGGTGGTGCTCGGCCGTGGCCAGGGCGGTGACCCCGGGCTCGTCGGCGATCTGGACGGCCTCCACCGAGGCTCCCACGGTGGGGGCCAGGGCCAGGGCGGTGGCGACGACGGGCTCGCAGGCGGTGGAGTTGTCGATGGCGGCGAGGATCACTGTCATGACTGCACCTCCCAGGTGTTGCGGGACCGCCGCAGCACGAGGCCCCTCGGCCCGGCCGTGTACGGCCGGCCGTCGAGCGAGACGCCCACGGGGGAGTCGGCGGTGACGGTGAACGTGGACCGCTCCTTCACCAGGCGCAGGCGCCGGCCGTGGAAGCGGACCCGGACGTCGAGGGCGGACCACGACGGTGGCAGCCGCGGGTCCATGGCCAGCCGGTCGCCGTCGGGCCGCAGCCCCATGTACCCGTAGGCGAACACCTGCCACAGCCCGCCCATGGTGGCCAGGTGCAGGCCGCCGGCGGTGGTCTCGGTGAGGTCGTCGAGGTCGATGCGGCCGGCGATGTCCAGCGCTTCGAGCGAGCGCTCGTAGTCGCGCGCCCGGGCGAAGAGGGCGGCGAAGATGCTGGGCGACAGCGAACTGCCGTGGGCCGTCCGGGGCTCGTAGTACCGCAGGTTGGCGTCCAGCGAGCCGGGCACGACCTCGCCGGGGACGAGGTGGTGCAGCATCAGCGCGTCCGCCTGCTTGACGATCTGGGCCCCCCGCACCAGGTCGCTCCCGTACAGCAGGTCGGCGGCGATCGGCCGGCGGGGCGCCATCTCGGCGATGATCAGCGGCTGGAGCCTGCCGAAGCCGGCGAACTGCTCGTACACGCCGGTGTCGGGGTCGTAGCCGTCGACGATGGCGTCGGCCAGCGCCCGCCAGCGCGCCAGTTCCACGTCGGCCACGCCGGCGTCGGCCGGCCCGGTCTCCACGGCTGCCGCCGCCCGCCGCAGGTTCCAGCGGGCCATCACGTTGGTGAAGGCGTTGTCGTCCACCGGCTCGTGGTACTCGTCGGGGCCGATGACGCCGTAGAGGTGGGCCCGGCCGTCGCCGTTGACGCGGATCCGCGACGCCCAGTAGCGGGCCGTCTCCACCAGCAGCCGGAGGCCGGGGCCGGCGGCGAAGTCCTCGTCGCCGGTCCAGTCGGTGTAGCAGCAGGCGGCCCAGGCGACCTCGGCCACGATGTGCTCCTCCAGCTGGCCGGTGCGGATCCGCACCAGGCGGCCGGCCCGGTCGACGGCCGACAGCGGCGTGACGTCGCGGCCGGTGGCGGCCGACTCCCACGGGAAGCGGGCGCCCGCCCGGCCTGCTGCCCTCGCCGCCTCCATGGCCGCCGGCAGGCGCCGCACGCGGTACTCGAGCATGGCTCTGGCCGCCGCCGGGTGGGTGGCGGCGAGGAACGGGAGCACGAACGTGTCGGCGTCCCAGAAGACGTGGCCGCGGTAGGCGGGGCCGCTCAACCCCCGGGCGCCGATGGCCGCCTCCCCGGTGTCGGGCACCGAGGCCATGAGGTGGAAGAGGGCGAAGCGCACCGCCTCCTGGAGATGCGGGTCGCCCTCCACGGCGACGTCGGCCTCGTCCCAGCGGGCCGCCCATGTCCGGCGGTGCTCGGCCAGCAGCGCCTCGAACCCGGCGCCGGCCGCCTCGGTGGCGGCGCCCACGGCCGCCGCCGGCGACGGGACGGTCGCCGCGTCGGTGGCGTAGGCCACCACCCGGTCGAGCACGTGCCCGGCCGCCGACTCGCGTTCGCGCTGGACGGCGGCCGCCGCCACCCCACCCTCGCCGGCCACCACCCGCGCCCACGCCACGCCGCCGTCGGTGCCGTCGTCGAGGACGGGATCCTCGGCCGGCGGGGCGAGCGAGGGGACGGGCCCGAGGGGCTCGGGCGACAGGGCCCGCAGCACCGCCGTGCCGGGCCGGGCCAGCGACAGGAAGCGGACGCTCCGCACCGGGCCGGCCGGCGTGGCCGCCTCCTCGTAGAGGAGGCCGCTGCGCAGGTCGAGCAGGCGGCAGAGCCGCTCGCCGGGCCCGTCCTCGCCGGCCAGGTGGAAAGCGGCGGGGGCGGTGACAAGCCTCGTCTCCGGGCCGTCGCCGGTGTAGAGGCCGGCGGCCATCACCCACCGCTCGGAACCGGGAGCGGCCAGCAGGGGCGCGCCGCCGGCGCCCACCCGGCCGTCGGCCAGCGCCAGCAGCGACTGGTGGACGCGCTGGCGCTGGGCGTCGAAGGCCTCGACGCGCAGCGCCCAGCCGGGCTCGGCCACGGCGACCGGGACGTCGGCGTCGAGGCGGCGGCGCAGCTGGTCGGCCAGCACGGCGGCCACCGCGGTGGAGTCGGCGAGCGCCACTGCGCCGGCCGGCGGGACGCCGTCGCCGGCGACGGCCAGGACGGCAGGTTGGTCGAGGGCGAGCAGCGGGGTGACGTCGACGGCACCGCCGGCGGCGACCACCACGGCCACGTTCGACGGCCCGATGCCCAGCGCCCACAAACGGCCGAACTCCAGGCGCAGGGCTTCGGCCACGCCCTCCGCCCCGGTGTGCCAGTCGACCGTGGCGACCGCCACCCCGGCGCGCCGCAGCTCGGCCACCGCGTCGGCGTGCCCGCCGCCGGGAATGGCCACCAGGACCACGCCCTCGTACCGGCGGTGGAGCGCATCCAGCCTCAGGTCGGTGACGTCGGTCGTCACGTCGGTCTCCTCACTCGGTCACGATGGCGTTCAGGATGTTGAGCCGGGCCGCCCGCCGGCTCGGCCAGATGGCGGCGAAGACGCCGGCCAGGCCGGCGAGGACGACCATGACGGCGAGGCTCCCGGCCGGGATCGCCAGGTGGTCGATGCCCTGGTCCCCGAGCGCCCGTACCACCGCCCAGCCGAAGAACAGGCCGATGACCAGGCCGAGGGCAGTGCCCTGGAGGGCGATCACCACGGATTCCAGCCGGATCGTCGAGCGCAGCTGCGAGCGGGTCATGCCGACCGCCCGGAGCACGCCGAGCTCACGCGTGCGCTCGAGGATTGCGAGGGCCAGCGTGTTGCCGATGCCGAGCAGGGCGATGACGATGGCCAGCACGAGCATGGCGTACATGAGGGCGAGGATCACGTCGACCTGCCGGGCCTGCTCCTTCTTGTAGCCGTCCTGGTCGAAGGCCTTGACGCCCGGGTAGGCGTCGGTGACCTTCTCGACCGCGGCCAGGGCCTTGGCTGCCGGCACGCCCTCGGCCGCCTTGACGAGCACCCGGGCGTCGAAGTGGTCGGCGAAGTTGGCGTCGTAGGCCTCCATGCCGAGCATGTAGCTCTGCAGGGGCGGCGGCTGGTTCTCCCCGTAGATCATGGCCACCCGCAGGGGCCGGACGCCGCTGTCCTTGAAGAGCACGTTCAGCGTGTCGCCCACCGAGAGGCCCTTGTCGGCGGCCACGTCCTTGTGGACGGCGATGGCGTCGGGCCCGAGGTCGGCCGGCGAACCCTGGAGCGGATGGACGTCCAGGATGGAGAACCCGGTGGCGCGGTCGAGGCCGGTCACCATGATCGGCTTGCCGCCGACCTGGGCGAAGTTCATCCGCACGCCGGTAGCGGCGGCCACCTCGGGCAGGGCGTCGAGCTTCCCGGCCAGGCCGGGGTCCATCCCGCCGAACCAGCCGGCCCCGGAGCTGACCACCACGTCGCCGGTGACGGCCCGGTCGATGGCGGCGTTGATGGACGCCTTGGTCGAGGTGGCCAGGATGGTGATGAAGGCGACCACCCCGACGCCGATCATCAGGGCCGAGGCGCTGGCCGCGGTGCGCTTCGGGTTGCGCATGGCGTTCTCCCGGGCCAGGACGCCGGCCGGCCCCCGCAGGCGGGGCAGGGGGGCGCCCAGCACCCGGCTCATGGGCAGCGAGACCGTGCGCCCGAGGATGGAGACGCCGAAGAAGGTGAGGAGCACGCCGGCACCGACCACCGGCAGGCCGTTGTCGCCGGCCTTGTCGAACAGCCCGGCGAACAGCGCCCCCATGCCGAGGAGCAGCACCCCCAGCCCGACGATGATCCGCTCCTTGGAGCCGTAGCCGGTGCTGCCGATGGTCTCGGCGTGCATGGCCGCCACCGGCGACACCTTGGCCGCCTTCCGGGCGGGTGAGGTCGCGGCGAGGAGGGTGACGAGCGTCCCGGCCGCCATCGCCCAGACGGCCGTGCGGAGGGTGAAGGTGATCCCGCCGGTCTGGAGGTCGAACCCCATGGCGGCGAGCATGGCCTTGAGGCCGGCGGCCACCGCCACGCCGGCCACCATCCCGAGCAGGGACGCCAGCAGGCCGACGGCGAGGGCCTCCAGCAGCACCGACGAGAGCACCTGGCGCCGGCTGGCACCCAGGGCCCGCAGCAGCCCGTTCTCCCTCGTCCGCTGGGCGACGGTGATGGAGAACGTGTTGAAGATCATGAAGCCGCCGACCACCAGGGCGATGACGGCGAAGACCAGCATGAACGTGTCGAAGAACTTGAAGGCGTCGCGCATCTGGCTCTGGCTCTCGGCGGTGACCGCGGCGCCGGTGATGGCCTCGGTGCCGGCGGGCAGCGCCCGGGCGATCCGCTCCGCGACCTGCTGCTGCGAGACGCCGTCGGCGGCCAGCACGTTGACGGTGTCGTACTTGCCGGGCTCGGCCAGGAGCTGCTGGGCCACGTCGTTCTTGAACAGGGTGAACGACGCGCCGCCGGGGCTGTCGACGGTGCCGAACTTGGCGATGCCGGCGATGCGCACCCGCTGGGGCCCGGCCAGCACGAGCACGGTCGTGGTGTCGCCGACCTTCAGCTTGGCGTCCCTGGCGCTCTT
>DASSMA010000019.1:0-55978 GCA_035689115.1 Acidimicrobiales bacterium | reverse complement strand
GGGGTGGCCAAGTCCCGCGACGGGCAGGTGGAGGCCATCCGGGCGCTGCTGGTGGCCAAGCGCAGCTGCCGCTCGGTGCGCACCAAGACCCTCAACCAGATCCGCCACCTGGGCTTCTGCGCCCCCGACGAGCTGCGGGAGCGCCTGGCCGGGCTCAGCCCCGAGGCGGTGGCCGCCGAGGCAGCCGGCCTGCGCCCCCGCGCCGGCGGGGACCCGGTGGTGTGCGCCACCAAGGTGGCGCTGCGCATCCTCGGGCGGCGGGTGCTGGCTCTCGGCGCCGAGAAGGCCGAGATCGACGCCCTGCTGGCCGAGCTGGTGGGCGCCGCCGGGCCCGGCCTGCTGGCCCTGAGCGGGGTGGGGGTCGATACCGCCGCCCTGCTGCTGGTGGCCGCCGGCGACAACCCCGAGCGCCTGCGTTCGGAGGCCGCCTTCGCCCACCTGTGCGGGGTGGCGCCCATCCAGGCGTCGTCGGGCAAGGTGACCCGCTACCGGCTCAACCGCAGCGGCGACCGCCAGGCCAACCACGCCCTGTGGCGCATCGCCCTGTGCCGCATGGGCAACGACCCCCGCACCCGGGCCTACGTGGCCCGCAAGGTGGCCGAGGGCCGCTCCAAGCCCGAGATCATGCGCATCCTCAAGCGCTACATCGCCCGCGAGGTGTACCGCACCTTGCGGAGCGGCTGACCTCCCAGTTCTCGAGCGGCGGGCCTGGCTCGCTAACCGGCCGACGCGCCTGCGGGCGTTGTCCTGCTATTGATCCGCCGGCCCGCCGCTCGAACCCTTCCGCGTCAGCGGTGGACGACCAATGGCTTCATAAGAGCCTGCCCCTCGCTGCGGCGGGGTGGCTGATCCCTGTCGTGCCTGCCGCCCACCGACGACGCGCCCTCGACGACAGGAGATGACCCATGCCCACCGTGCGCATCGACGTCGACGATGCTGGCGAGCTCGCCAGCGGTGCCGAGTTCGTCGTCGGCTGGATCAACGTCCTCGGCCACGAGGAGCGCCTCCGGCTGCCGCTGGATGGCGGGGCACTCGCCGCCGTCCAGCTCACGTTTCAACGCCTCAGCAAGCGGCTGTGCCAGGCCGAATTCTTGCCTTGACATTCATAGGAGCATCATTAGAAGCCGGCTCTACGGGGTCAGCCTGGAGACGAGCTCGTCTGCCGCACGGACGCCGACCACCACGCGGCCTCGAGCGGGAAGACCGACGGCAGCCGCGGGCGTGGTGCGAACGGAGTAGGCGGCCGCGATCGCTCCTCCAACTAGGTCATCGACGTCAATCTCGACGAGCAGGCGGCCGAGCGGTCCAGCCACCTCTTGCACTATCGGGCGGTACTTCTGGCTATTCCCGTCCCAAGCGGCGCGGAAGAAGAGCAGCGCGTTGGACGGCAGCAGCGCTTCCAGGAGCGAGTCGTTCGCGGTGAGGGGCACGGGTGGCTGGCGGAGGTACTGGAACAGCCGCTCACCGAGCGCCTCGGCGATCGATCGCGCCTCCTCTACCTCTGGCAGGTCGAGCTTCAAGTACACCTCGATGCGCCGAACAAACTCATCGTGGTCCACCTTGGGCAGGCTACGAGACGGCGGGACGAGGCGAGCCGAGGTGCCGCTCGGCGCTGCGCAGGGAGAATCCCCGCTGTCCCGTCCGGCTGACGCGGGACCGCTCGCGATCCCCAAGTCGGTGCGGCGCAGCGCGCTGGGGGCGCCGCTCTGTATACGCAGGCGTCCGGTGTATATACTGGGAGTGTGACGAAGCGACTGATCGATGTCGACGATGTGGCACTGGATGCAGCCCGGGCCGAACTCGGGACCCGGACCATCAAAGACACGGTCAACGAGGCGCTCCGGCGAGCGGCAGCAGCGAGACGGGCCAATCTCGACCAGGCGCTCGACGTGTTGGCCAGCGCCGAGCTGGACGACCGTTCCACCGCCTGGCGATGAGCTTCGTCGTCGACACCAGCGTCATGACGCGCCTTCGCGTCCCCGCCGTGCGCGAACGCGTCCAGGCCCTTGATGGCGCCGGCCTCGCTCGGACGGCGATGACCGACCTCGAGATCGGGTTCTCCGCCAGCAACGGCGAGGACTGGGACCGCTTGATCGCCGCCCTGGAGGCCTTCGAGCCCTTGGACGTCGATGCTCGTCACTTCGCCCGGGCGCGCCAGGTTCAGCGATTGCTCGCCGTGCGTGGCCTGAAGGGCAGGAAGGTGCCCGATCTGCTGATCGCTGCCGTGGCTGAGACGACCGGACGCACGGTGCTCCACTACGACGCCGACTTCGATCACATTGCGTCGGTCACGGGCCAACCCGCAGAGTGGGTCGTCCCCCAGGGAAGCATCGACTGACGGAGCCCGGAGGGCGCGCCTACGTGCAGTTATACGGGTATGCCGAGTGCGACCGAAGATCTCTTCGGCGCTCCCGCCGCGGTGCAAGAATCGGGCGCCATGGCCACAGACGACGGCCTGCTCGCTCAACACCTGGACGTGTACGACACCCGGGCCGGGCCGTGGAACCCCGAACACGGGGAGCTCCAGATCCCCGAGGACTGGGAGCTCCTGCCATCGGGAGACACCTTCCTCACGAGGACGGTGAAGGCCAACGGCCCGTACTGGCTGGCGTGGAAGCCCCGGACCAGGCAGCGGCCCCACCGCCGCCTGGTCGGGGTGTGGGCGCCAAAGCCGAGCATCGACGCAGCCAGGGCGGCGGCGCTGGCGAGTGAGCAGCGGCGGGACCGCCAGCGACGCCACGGGGAGGCGTCCCGGCAGCGCCGGGAGGCCACCTACCAGGCTGAGCTGCGGGGTGAGGTCCTTCGCTTCTTGGACTTCCACGAGTCTCATCGCGACCTCGCCGAGCGCATCGCCGACGAGGCCGCCGCCCGCGCCGCCGTGGTGGGCAGCGGCCGGGTCGGGCGAACGAGGACGATCACCATCGAGGAACGCGCTGCGCTGGCTGCCCGGGCCCTGATCCGCCATCGCTTCACCTCCTACGAGGACGACCTGGTGGAGGTGTGGGACGACGACTTCCTGTACCGGGAGGTGAAGGCCGACGCGCAAAGCCGCGTGGACGCCTTCTTGGAACGCCACCGCGGCCCTCATCCGTCGCAGGAGACGAGCTCGGCCCCGACTGGCAGCGACCGCAGTCGGTGACCAGGCGTCGCAGGCGGCACGACGAGCCCACTCGGGCGGATCGTGACGATCACAGGAACGTCGTTGAGGGGGAGATGTTCGGCCAGCCGGTGCCGACCGGCTGGCCGGACCGGCCTGCGTCGACGGCGGAGTCACTCGGTGAGCGCTCCCGTCGTCGCCTTCTCAGGCGCCGGACCGCGGACCGCAACCGAACGACCGAACCGAAGGTCGCCGGCGAGGACGATGGGGGAAGCGCATAGCGGCGCGGAGATGTAGAGCGATCTGTCCTCGCCACCCGGATCTCCGGAATGGGCTCCGCCGCGGCGGACTTCCCTCGAGGGTCGCCTCCGCCGGCGACGCTTCGATGGGGGCGATCGGACGGCCACCCGGTCGTCGTGACGACCATCTCCGGAGCGGTCGCTCAGTCGTCGGATCGCCGTCCGCGCCGACAGGCGATCGGCGCGTGTTGCTGGAGACCGCGAACGCCCAACTCCAGCGTGTGTCCTCGGCCGTGGCGTCCTCCCCCAGTGGCACGGCAACATGAGCCATGGCGCTCGGCTCCGAGGACGACCTGGACATCATCGACTCGCACGCCGGAGCGATCGGTGAAGCAGACGTCATCGTCCTTTTTGGAACTCGACACTGGACGCCTGCTGAACTCGCCGCTGACCTCTTCCTCGGCGGCCACGCAGCGCTGATCGTCACGACGGGCGGCTCCGAGCGCCACCCGAGGCAGCTCAGCGAAGCGGTCGTCCATAGGGATCTTCTCCTCGCCGCGGGCGTGCCTCCGGAGGCTGTGGTTGCCGAGACAGAGTCGCTGAGCACGTCGGACAACGTGAGGTTCGCACTGCCTCTCGTGGAGCAGCGCATCGGGTCGCCGAGGTCGGTGATCGCAGTTGTGAAGTGGTACCACCGCCGAGCCTTGGTCACCCTCGCTCGGCATGCCCTGTCGGTCGAGCGAATCTATGCCGCTGACTACGAGCCGTTCAACGCGGAGCGCCGCATTGCGCTATCCCGGAGCAACTGGCGCGACTCCTGCCCGCGCAGCGTGGAGCGGGAACGGAACTACATGAACGGGCTGGTTGCTTCTGGCGTTGATGTCCTTGCTCGCACTCATGAGGGGTGGATTCGTACGCGTGAGGCGGCCCAGAGCCTCGTGCAACCGATAGACGGTTGTGCGTAGCCAGGGGCGCACAGACAGAACGCGCGGCCCGAACACCGACGTGCCCGGCGATGGATCACCGACCTAACGGCGCTTCGGGTACGGCACCGTGGCGGGCGCGCCGTAACGACCAACGCAGACGGGCTCTGCACGGCGGCGTTGGTCGGGCGCTCGTCTCGATGAGCCGAACTACGTCTCCAGCGCTTCGACCAGCTCCCGGAGGGCGTCCCTGATCGTCGCGTGCTCGGGCTCCACGCCGAGGATGCGCTCCAGTTCGACCTGGGGGACAAGGAGCGTGCCCCCGAAGCGGGTCGCCCGGATCTCGCCGCGGTTGATGGCGTTGTAGACGGCGTCCCGGCCGACTCCAAAGGCGTCGGCGGCCTCTTTGACCTTGAGCGCCAGCCGCCTGAAGGCCATCACAGGCCCAGTCCGCCAGCCGGGCACGGTCGGCACGCAGACGCTCCGGGGGCGGGAACGTCCCTGTCGATGACGACGGGCCGCTCGTTGTGCCGCTGCCACGCAGAGGCGGCCGCCTGGCTGGCCAGGCCGGGCTCGAACTGCCAGCGGACGAGGAGCCGCTCGACTTCCTGCAGATCTTCCCCCAGCCCTGCTGTGCGCCCATCGCCGTCACCGATGAGCACCGCCAGAACCGCTCCCTACGTCACCGCGTAGTCAGGCCGCCAACAACCGCCAGCTCGCCGGCACCGTGGGCCTGGGCCAGGTCGAACTGGGCGCAGCGACCGAGGGCCCGCACGAACGGCGAGTTGCGCCCGCCCTTGTCCCGAGGCCGAGGCAGCGGGCGGTCTCGGTCAGGTCGAGGTCGTAGCCGCCGGGGTGGGCGTCGAGGCCGTCGACCAGCCGGCGCAGCAACCAGGTGGTGGAGGGACCAAGGATTCCGAGCCAGTAGCGCTTGGCCAGGAACCCGGCCGGGTCCTCGACGCCGTCGAAGGCGGGATCGAACAGCAGGAGCACGTCGTGGTCGACGAACAGGTCGGCTCGGGCGGCGTCGAAGTCGGCCTCGTCGTCGCTGCCGGGGCGCAGGGCCGCCACCTGCTCGTCGGCGACCAGCAAGCCGTCGTTGACGAAGTCGAAGGCGGCGTCGAGCACGAAGTGCAAGGCCAGCTCCTCGCCGGTGCAGGTGGGCAGGCCGTAGTCCTGGTCGAAGCCGGCGGCCAGGCGCTCGGCCACGGCGTCGAAGCAGGCGATGAACCGCTCCAGCCACACGCTGGTGGCGTAGGGGCGGGCGACGACGGGGAACCACCAGGTCATCTCCTCGCCGGCTTTCCACTCCTCTCGCCAGGTGTCGCCGAGGACCTGGGCGGTGGCCCACAGCCAGTAGGCCATGCGGGGGCTGATCAGGGCGCCGGGCGGGTAGAGGCGTTCGAAGGGCGGCAGCGGCTCGTCCGGCACCGCGTCTGGGACGATGTCGTCGGCCATCGGCCGCCATCGTGTCATCGTCGCCGCGGCAGCGCCCGGGCGCGGGTGAGGCAACGATTTCGGCGGCAAGGGGAGAGACTCCACCTCGAGGAGCGTCATTCCTTGCCGCGGGACACCGGCCGGCAAGACGGAGCTGGCGGCGCTGCGCTCCGCCCGGCGCTACACGTGTGCGGACATCTGCACCACCGCCACCCACGCGGCGTGTTCGGCACCGGGGTCGGCCGGGCCGCCTGGTCGCCCCCCCGGTCAGCCTGGCAGCCGGTGAAGAGCGACGACCACCACTGTCCATGTCCCCGCCCTCCCTGAGCCCCGGATGCGCGGACACGCCGGCCAAGCCGGCGAACCCCTTCCGAGATACACAGAAGGTGCAGGCCGGTTCTTTCAAGAGCCGGATGTCCCGGACCTTGCCAATTGCCGCCGGAGTGGACATCTGCCGCCATCACCTGGCGCCTCTAGCTACATTCGAGGTCAGCGACAGGAACGAGGGGGAGGGACACGATGCCGCACTTCAACGCCCGTGCGCACGGCCGCCGGTCAGCGGCCAGGATCGCCGTGGTGGTCGTCGTCTTCATCGGGCTGGCCGGGCCGACCAGGTCGTCGGCCGCGCCCAACGACCCGTGCCAGCCGTCGAACGAGGTCGTCGACGCCATGGTGAGCCAGTTCGGACTCACGCCGAAGGAGGCCCGCGACCGCATCCGGGCCGAGTGCCGGGCGTCCGCCATCCGCCCTGCGGCGCAGCAGGCGGCGGGCGAGGCGTTCGCCGGCGCCTACTTCGAGCAGTCGTCCGCCGTCCTGGTCGTGGCCGTCACCGACCGCTCCGTCTTCGATGCGGTGGCCGCCACCGGCGCCACGCCCAGGCTGGTGGCCGCCTCCTACGCCGACCTCGAGCAGGACCTGCACGTCCTCGACTCGCGGACCGGCACCCAGCCGCCCGAGGTCACCGGCTGGCGCGTCGACGAGGAGGCGAACACCGTGGTCGTCGACGTGGTGGGCGGCCCGACGCAGGGCGTCAAGACGTTCGTCGCCGGCCTCGACCACGTGCGGGTGGACTACGGCCAGTCCCCCGTGTCCACCACCGCCGACCTCGTCGGCGGCATGGCCATCACCAGTTCCGCCGGCCGGTGCTCGCTCGGCTTCAACGCCCGCAACAGCGCCGGCACCGTGTACGTGCTCACCGCCGGCCACTGCACGAACGCCACCACGACGTGGAGCGGCTCGGCCGGCGTCATCGGCACCGTCGCCGGCAGCTCGTTCCCCGGGAACGACTACGGCCGCATCCAGCGCACCAACTCCATCTGGGTGCCGACCTCGAAGATCCAGGGCGGCTCCTCCGTGCTCGGCAGCGCCGTGGCTGCCGTCGGCACCACCGTGTGCCGCTCCGGCAGCACCACCGGCTACCGGTGCGGCACCATCCAGGCGATGAACCAGACGGTCGCCTACTCCCAGGGCACCGTCAACGGGCTCACCCGCACCAGCGCCTGCGCGGAGCCGGGCGACTCCGGCGGCTCCTTCGTCAGCAGCTCCCGCCAGGCGCAGGGGGTCACGTCGGGCGGCAGCGGCAACTGCACCAGCGGCGGGACGACATTCTTCCAGCCGGTCAACGAGATCCTCGCCGTCTACGGCCTCACCCTCTTCACCGGGTAGCGGCCCGCCGGGACACGCCCGGCGGTCACAGCCTCTTGTGCCCGTTCTTCTTGCAGGTCTGGTAGGAGTTGTCCACCGGACACGGCCACGGCGGGTTGTCGGCGTTCGTTGGTCGGGTAGATGCTGCTCTCGTTGGTCGTGAGCGGCGGGGCGCCCTGGGGCGCGTTGGCCGTGCCGTTGAGCATGGCGAGGGCCCGGATCTTGTCCTCGGGCCAGTCGTCGGGGAAGAACGTCGAGATCTTGAGGGCGTCCAGCGTCCGATCGTTCTTGGCGCGGACCCAGGACTTGTAGACCTTCCCGCCCGACCGGGCGCCAACCTGGGCCACGGCGTCCCCGCTCCTGACCGTGCTGTGCAAGCCGCTTGGGCCCTTGTCGCCGGTCTCCCCCAGCATCACGTGGGTGCGCTTGCGCAACCAAGCCGCCTCGTTGTCGGCGATAGTGGGGAGGCGGGTCCTCCAGGTCCCCTTGCCGTCTTCTTCCAGCCGAAGCCGTAGGAGCGGATCAGGTCGAGGCTGGCGGGGGTCGGCCTCTTCTCGATCTGGCCGGCGGCGTCGTCCAAGGCGTCGCCCTGCACGACGAGGGTGTGCAGACCGAGCAGGGCGGTGACGGCCCGGTCCCCGGCGGTGCGCTGGAGAGCGAGGATCGCCGCCCCGTCACCCCCGGTGCTCGCCGGGCCGCCCGCCGGGCGGAACGATCGGTCCGCCCGTCGTACCAGCTCCGCTGACTCCGGCGTCGCTCGAGAGCCATGCCGCACCTCCGACGACCCGGTTGCGCCTGTTGACCGACCCGCCACCCCGGGGAGCCGACGCCAGGGCTGACTCGAAGTCCGTCGGCCACTCGACGGTCCTCGGCGAGCCGGTCGGTCAGCGGTCCTTGTGCGGCGGATGCAGCGGACAAATCACATGCTTGCAGGGCGGCGCCCTGGGACGATGGGGCAATGGGAGACCGGTCCGATTCGCTCGCCGTGCACCGCCGCTCGACGGCGCTGGCCGGCGCGCCGGTCACGATCCTGCGTCTGCGGCCGGGGTCGCCGGCCCGCTTCGCCACCAACCGGTACCACGAGACCTGGCACGTGCTCAGCGACCTCGCCGGCGGCCGGCTGCTGGGCCGCCTGTGCTGGGCACTGTCGTTCCAGCGGCGGCCCGGGACCCTCGTGGTCCTCGCTCCGCCCGAGGTGGTCCCCAACCCCTTCGACGCCGACCCGTCCAATCCCGTCGTGCTCGTCAACACCGACCTCGGGCCGTTCACGGCCGCTATGGCCGCAGATCTCAAGCTCCGGCTGCGGCGACCGGCGAGGTCCGACGGCACGGTGGTGCTCCGCACGCCCGGGCTCGACGCGGCGCTCGGCGATCGGGACGCCTTCCACCGCCGCCCTGAACAGTCGGGCTGGCATGCCGAGGCGCTTCGCCCCCACACCCGGATCGAGCGACGCAACGGCGTTGTGGTCGTCGCCGCCCCCGCCCCCGTGCTCCGCGCCTGGGCCGTCGACCTGACCAGGATGGGCGAGTGGCTCCGGAGGGGCAGCTCCGAGGTCGAGCTCGACTGGCCGACCTCGAACGGCGAGGTGCAGGTCTTCCCCGACTTCGAGGCCCGGGTGGCCGCCGCCCGCTCGGCACGCGAGCGCCTCTTCCCGGGCCGGGCCCACCAGGAGCTGGCCCCCGAGGAGCGCCAGCTCGTCTGGGCCGGCTGAAGAACCAGGGCAGCCAGCCCGCCCCGGTCGGGCGACGAGCGACGCTGCTCTGGATATGAGGTGGCGACCAGGGCGGCGCGCTCGGCGTCGGCGGCGTTGCGTGCCCCCCCAGGTCGGACGGTGGCCCGGTCGTCTCGCCCTGGCTACCGCACGGCCTATGTCCAGGAATTGGGTAACACCGGACGCAGAGACTTTCCGGCGAGAGAAGGAAGAAGAAAAGTCGTGCAAGCCCCCAAAAGCGTCGTTACGCTTGAGTAGCGGTCATCCCGACGCCGGCAGGGGTACCGCAGGCTTGGAGGGGGAGGTTCCAAGGGGGAGCGATGGTGAGCCGAGGGGATGGCGAGTCTGGATCGGGCGCCGGTACGAAGGTGACCTCCGCGTGTTGTCGCCAGCATTGGAGCCGTAGCCCGTGTTCGTCGGATGGAGCATCGCACCGATCCGCTGCTACACCGTTGATGAGGGGAGGACGGATGGAGTATGGCGTCGACTTCTCGTTGGGGAGGCCGTCAACTGCTGCGCTGACGAGCACCATTCCCAACCTGGGACGGCTTCGCTTCGTGGCCCGCTACTACAGCCACAATCGGGCCAAGGCACTCGGCAAGGCCGAGGCCGACGGCTATCTGGCCGCCGGCTTGGACATCGTCACCGTCTGGGAGGACACGGCGAGAGCGCCCGAGGGAGGACGCGGCCGTGGGGTCCTTGACGCTAAGGAGGCAGCCAAGCAGGCGGCAGCGTGCGGTCAGCCGGCCGGGACCTGCATCTACTTCGCCGTCGACTTTGACGCCCAACAGTCCTCGTACGGGACGCTCGCGGAGTACTTCGAGGGCGTGCGAAGCAGCATCGGCAAGTGGAGGGTCGGCGGCTATGGCGGAGCCGGCCCTATGCAATCGCTCCGGGCCAGCGGCCATATCGACTTCGTGTGGCAGACGACGGGTTTTTCCCACGGCAAGGTGCTTCCGACTGCAAATCTGTTGCAGATCACCCACCAGGTGACCATCGACGGCGTCGTGTGCGATGTGAATCAAATCATGGCAGCGGAAATCGGTGGCTGGAATTCGGAACCAGCCAAACTGCACATCCCTCGAAAGGAGATGGTGGACGTGAATCTGACGCGCGAATTCGTCAACGTGAACCTCGACGCCGCCGGCAAGGGCTGGACGCTCGTCAACGTTCCGTTCGACAAGATCGTCAGCGTGCTCGTGAACGCCGCCGATCCACGGACGAACGGCTACCAGCCGGTGCCGATGACTGCCGCCGACGCCTACGGGTCGCAGACGCAGATCGAACTGGTCGACGGCCCGCCGCACGGCGTCGTGGGGGTCTTCTACTGGCAAGTCGCGTGAAGGCGGATGCGCCCTCGGCGCGGCTACTCGGTGCGGAGGACGGCGGCGGCTGACGTCCGCCCGGCGGACAGCGCCGGTCCGGCGGCCACCACGTTGGCGGCGAGCACGACGCAGGGCCCGACGGCCGCCACGAGCCACCAGGGCACCACCGCCACGGGGATGACACCGACCTGGTGGGCCACCGCCGTCCACAGCCACCGCCCGGCGGCGACGCCGAGCGGCAGGCCGACCACGGCGGCGGCCAGGCCCACGGCGGTGGCCTCGCAGGCGATCACACCAGACAGCTGCCGGGGCACGAGCCCGAGCGTCTTGAGGACGGCCAGCTCCCGCCGGCGCCGGCGCACCGAGGCGACCAGCAGCTGGGCGACGGCGGCGACCGCCACCAGCCCGACCAGTGCGGCGAGCACGCCTGGAAGGGCCCGCTCCTGGCCGAAGCTGGCGATGTCGCCGGGCGGCCTGGACGGGAAGATGCTGGACGCGCCAGGGCCGCCCAGGGCCTGGCTCAGGCGGTCCAGGGCCTGGCGGCGGTCGACGCCGGGGCGGAAGCGGACCAGCAGGTCGGAGGGCGGTGGGACGTTCGCCCCCCCGGCGATGGCCTCGATGCCGGACAGCGTGACGGCCCCGCCCCGCCCGAGCTGCTCGCCGGCGGTGAAGGGCGGCAGCACGCCGACACCGACCACCCGGAGCCGCTGCGAGCCGGCGAGGCCCCGCAGCGTCACCCGCACGGTGGTTCCGATCCGGGCCCGCAGGGCTCGCGCCGTGGCTGAGCCGAGCAGCACCTCGCCCGGCCGGCGCGGGAGCCGGCCACGGTCGACCGACGGCTCGAGGCGGCCATTGACCGGCGCCGTCGCCTGGGCGTCGAACCCCACCGCGCCGCTCTGCATTGGGACGCCGGTGAAGCCAATTGCGACGGCTTCGACGTCGGGGTCGGCTGTCACGGCGGCGAGCAGGGGGCGCACGTCACCGGTGTCGTTGCGAGCGCCGACGTCGGCGTCGAAGGTCACGCCGTAGAGCGCGGGGGTCTCCAGCAGGCGGGTCAGGCTGGCGCCGAAGGTGGCGGCGCCGACCACGGCGGCGATGCCCACCACGGCGGCCGCCAGCGCGGTGCGCACCGGTACGGCATCGGCGCCCCACCCTCGACGGGCCGCCAGTCGCAGTCCGAGGTCGGCCACGAGCGGGACGGGCAGCGCCGGCCGGGGTTCGGCCGACACCGAGGCCGGGCGCCGGCGCGCTGTCCGCGCCGAGGCAGCCGCTGCGGCCAGCACGACGACCGTCACGATGGCGACCGCTCCGGCAGCGAGGACGGCGACGTTCACCGCCGCCCCGGGGTCGGGCTCGGCGATGCGGGCGGTCCCGAGCGGGAGCAGCGGAGAGGCGGCCACGGCTACCAGCGCGGCGACGGCGACGGCGGTCACCCCGGCTGCCGCGGCGCGCACCACCACGCCGGCCGCCGGCTGCCACGGCGCCATGCCGAGGGCGCCGAGCGTGGCGGCATCCGGTTCCATCTCGGCCGCCTGGCGCAGGAGCAGCTGCAGGGCGAGGAGGGTGGTGGCCACCGCTCCGAAGATCGCCAGGACCCAGAGGGCGGCTGACTGCTGGCGCAGGGAACGCTCCACGAGGGGGGTCTGGTCGGCCACCGCCTCCGCGGGGGCGCCGCCGGTGAGCTCGGACACGGCGGCGAGGAACGGGCGGATGTCGGCCGGGCGGCGGAGCCGGACGGCGACGGCGGCCAGGCGGTTCCCGGGCGGCGCCACCGCCGCCCCGGTGGGCGTGTCGAGGAAGGCGGGGGACGCAATGATGCCGTCTTCGGTACTGAAGATGTGGTGGGGCGGGAACTCGCCGACGGCCGCCTCGATCCCCACCACCCGAAAGGTGCTCGCCGGCGAAGGGGCGCCCGGCTCGGAGGGTGCGAAGTGGACCGTGAGCCGGCTTCCGACCCGGAGGTGGCGGTGCTCTGCGGCGAGGAAATTCACTGCCACCTCGTCCGGGCGATCGGGCGACGGCAGGCGCCCGGACAGCACCTTGAAGCGGTTGAAGGGGCGGGGGCCCCGGCCGAGCGCCACGCCGCCGAGGTCGGGATCGGCCACCGGCAGGCCGGTGTCGACGACGACGCCCGCAACCCCCGGCAGGCGGCGGATTCCGCCGAGCTGCTCGGCGGTGAGCGGGAAGAAGAGCCGGGCGTCGGGCGCCCCGACGCGCTGGAGGAAGCGCGGGTAGGCGGAGGCCGTCCTCCGGGCTCCGGAGGCCAGCGCCAGCACGGCGCCGCCGGCCAGCCCGACGACGAGGGCCAGCGCCGCCCACGACCGCCAGCGGGAGCGCAGGCCGGCCCAGGCGTAGACCAGCGAAGCGGTCATCGACCGCTCACCCGCGCCTCGAAGGACCCGCCGGAATCCATCCCCCCGAGTCTGCCGCAACTCACGAAGGTGTCGATCCGTCGTGGAAGACTTCCGACGTGGCGCACGTCGTGCTCTTCCACCTCGACCCGCTCGGCTGACGGCACCCGGGATGACCAGCACGCGCCAGCGCGTCTACGTGTCGTCGACCTACGAGGACCTCCGGGAGTTCCGCCGGGAGGTCGCCGAGTCGCTCCAGAAGGCCGGCTACGACGTCGTCGCCATGGAGACGTACACGGCGTGCGACGAGCGCCCGCTGGACAAGTGCCTGGCCGACGTGCGCGAGTGCGACGTGTACGTGGGGATCATCGCCTGGCGGTACGGGTTCGTCCCGGCCGGTCACGACCGTTCCATCACGGAGCTCGAGTACCAGGAGGCGGGCCGGGCCGGAAAGCAGCGCCTCATGTTCCTGGCCGGCCCCAGGGGCACGCAGCCGGTCGACCCGCCGGTCGGGCGGCTCCGGGGCGAACTGCAGGAGAGGCACGTCGTCGCCTACTTCGAGACGGCCGACGAGCTGGCGAGAGACGTGCTCGAGGCGGTCAGCAACTGGTCCCGAAAGCGGCTGGAGGAGGAGATCGAGGCCCTGCGGAGCCGCCAGGCCGACGCCGACCGCCGGCGGCGGCCCGGCCGGGAGCGGGTCGTCAATCTGCCGCCCGTCGACGTGTCGCACTTCGTCGACCGGGTGGCCGAGCGGGGCTTCCTGCGCGACTGCATCGACGACGCCGGTCTTCGCATGGTGCAGGTGGTGGGACGGCCGGGCATGGGCAAGAGCGCCCTCGCCTCGTGTGTGCTCGGCGAGCTGGAGGCGAAACTCCGCGGCTCCGAACAGGCCGGCGCCGGGTCGTTGCCGGACGGCCTCCTGTACCTCAGCGCCCGCAGCACCGGCCTGAGCCTCGAGCGCCTCCAGTCCGACGCCGTACGCCTGCTCGACGAAGAGGAGGGGGTGCGCCTCGCCGAGGCGTGGAAGACCAGCGCCACGACGGAGGAGAAGGTGTCGACGCTCCTCGGGAAGCTGCGCGACCGGCGGTACATCCTGCTCCTCGACGCGGCCGACGTCGTTCTCGGCGACGACGACACGATCGCCGAGCCCGGCCTGCGGGCCTTCGTCGAGGCCTGCCTCCACCAGCCGGGCGCCCCCCTCCTCGTCCTCACGTCGAGCGTCGACGTCCCGGCGCCGCCCGAGTCGCTGCCGGCGGTACGGCGCGTCGACCTGCGACAGGGTCTGGCGCCCGACGACGCCGTGGCCCTCCTGCGCGAGCTCGATCCGCAGGGTGACCTCGGCCTGCGCCACGCCGATGCGGCGCCGCTGGAACGGGCGGCGACCGTCACGGCCGGCGTCCCGCGGGCGCTGGAACTGCTCGCCGGCATCCTCCAGGCCGATCCCAGCGGCAGCCTCGAGCGGCTGCTGGAGAACGAGGAGGCGCTGACTGCCCGGACGGTCGAGTACCTCGTCGCCGAGGCGTACCGGCGGCTCGACGACGACGAGCGGAGGGTGATGCAGGCGCTCGCCGTGTTCCGCCGGCCGGTCGCCGGTGCGGCCCCGGCCTTCCTCCTGCACGACTGGTTCCCCGGGATCAACGTGAGCGACTGCCTGCGCCGCCTCGTCAGCGCCCATTTCGTGGCCGGGAGCCGGCGCACCGGGGAGTTCGCCCTCGAGGGGCCCGATCGTGAGCACGCCTACCGGGAGATCCCGGAGGCATCGCCGGACCCCTCGGCCTACGGCCGCACGGCGCTGGAGCTGCGGGCGGCCGACTTCTACGCCGGCATCCGCAAGCCACCCGAACAGTGGCTGTCGCTGGCCGACGTCGGCCCGCAGCTGGCGGAGTTCGAGCACTGCGTCCGGGCCGGCGCGTTCGACCGCGCCCTCGAGGTGCTGCAGCCCATCGACGAGCAGTACCTCGGGCTGTGGGGCCACTTCCCGCAGATCATCGAGCTGCGTTCGCAGGTGCTCGACAAGCCGGTCGGCGCGGTCCTCCGGGCCGCCAACCTGGCCGGCCTGGCCGCCGCCTATCAGGTGGTCGGCGACTACGACGCGGCCATCCGCCGCTACGAGGAGGCGGTGGGCATCGCCAGCGAGGAGGGCGACGCCGAGGCCGAGGCCACCTACGTCGGTCACCTCGGCCGGGTGTACCGGCACGTCGGCCTCATGGTCAACGCCGTCGAGTCGTTCCGCCACGCCCTCGCGCATGCCGACCGGGTGGGGGACCGGCACGGCGTCGGCATCTGGACGGACCGCACCGCCTACGGCACGTGGTTCCTGGGGCGGCTGGACGAGGCGATCGAGCTCGAGCGGAGCGCCATCGCCATCGCCGGCGAGGTCGGCGACCACCGCACCGAGGCCGCCGCGCTGAGCAACCTCGGGGTCATGTACCAGACCGCCGGCCGGGCCGACCTGGCGCTGGCCGACCAGCAGGATTCGCTGACGAAGAGCCGGCAGGTCGGCGACCGCCGGGGCGAGGCGATCGTCCTGGGCCGCCTCGGCGCCCTGGCCTTCGAGGCGGGCGACCACGCCGGGGCGATCACGCAGCACGAGAGCGCCTTGGCCCTCGCCGACGCCGTCGGCGACCGGCGGGAGCGCAGCTACCAGCTGATGGGCCTCGGCCGGGCGCTGGCCGCCCGGGGCGACGTCGCCCGAGGAGTCGAGCACCTCCAGGCGGCGAGGAGCCTCGAGGTCCCGGAGACGGGCTACCTGGCGGCGCTGGCGCTCGCCGTCACGCTGTACCCGCAGTCGGCCAGCGCGGCCGCGGCCGCGTTCGAGGACGCCGAGCGCCGGTGCCGGGAACGGCTGGCGCGCTGCGACCGGCTCTACGCGGCGCGTTACGCCCTCGGGACGGCGATCGCCGGTCGGGCGGTGTGCACGTCACCCCCCGACGAGGACGGGCTGCGGAAGGCGAGCATCGAGCTGGAGGCGGCGCTCGCCAACTGTCCGGGCCGGGGCGCCGTCGCCGCCGCGCTACGGGATCTCGACGCGCTGCGGAAGGACGGTGCGACGGGCATCGACACGTGCGCGGCGCCCCTCGAGCGGGTACTCGCCGCCGGCGGAGCATGATCGAGGCGGTGCTCTTCGACTTCGGCGAGACGCTCGTCGAGCGCGTGGTCGACGACGTGGTGCCGCTGACCGAGCTGCCGATCACGCCCTTCGCCGACGCCGCCCCCGCCCTCGAGCGACTGACCCGGGCGGGGTGCCGGCTGGCGGTCGTGAGCAACACGAGCCTCACCAGCGGGGTGCAGATGCGCACGGTGCTCCAGGCCGCCGGCCTCGAGCGGTTCCTCGACGCCGTGGTCACGTCGTTCGACGCCCGCAGCGAGAAGCCGCACCCGGCGATCTTCCTGCGTGCCCTCGAGCTCCTGGCCTGCCCGCCCCGCCACGCGGCGATGGTGGGCAACGATCTCGTGGCCGACGTGGGAGGGGCGGCGGCGGTGGGCATGACGACGGTGCTGGTCGCCCGCGACGGTGCGCCGGCCGCCGCCACCGGCACCGCCACCCCGACGTTCACCGTGTCGTCGCTGCTCGACGTGCCCGGCCTGCTCGGCGTCGTCGCACCCCCGGCCTGACCGTCCTGGCAGACTGCATGGCCGTGGCGAGCCGACTCGATGCGGCGGGCCCGGAACCTCGGCGCCTCCTGCTCGTCCATCAGTTCGCGCTGCCCCGCGTCAGCGGTCTCACGATCACCGTGGCCGAGCTGGTGCGGGCGATCGGGCAAATCGGCGCCGGCGCGGCGGCGTCCTCGCTGAGCTTCGAGGACGCCAGCGATCCCGACCAGATCGTCGCCCGGCTCGACCGTGACCACGGCGACGCCGGCGCCGTCGTCGGCTTCAATCTGCACATCGAGGCCGGATGGGAGCACACGCTGGCGCTGGCAGGGTGGTGCCGGCGACGGCGCATCCCATTCATGGTGTACGCCCACGACTACTGGCCGCACCATCGCGACGCCGTCGCCGTCCTCACGGAGACCTTCGGCGCCGACCTCCTGGCGATCACGCCGGCCATCGTCTCCGACCTGGCCGCCGACGGGTTCGCCGCCCGGCTCCTCCGGGCGGGTGTCGCCGTGCCCGCCCGCCCCTTCGCGCCACCGCCGCGACCGGGACGCGCACACACCGTCGCGGCCGTCGGCCGGCTCGTCCCCCGCAAGCGGTTCGCCGACGTGGTCGGCGCCTTCTGCCTCGCCCGCACGGCGCCCGAGGCCGAGCTGTACCTGCGGGTGCCGCCGAGCCTCGTCTACCCGCCCGAGCAGGACGCCCTGCGGCTCGACGAGATCAGGGCCGAGGCCGCCGCCTGCCAGCGGCGGGTCCTGATCGACCCGCAGCCCCGCGCCGGCACCGAGTACGGGCGCTGGGCCATGTACGTGTCGGCTTCGGAGTACGAGGGGGTCAGCATGACGCCGCTCGAGGCCGTCCTCCAGGGCTGCCCGTTCGTCCTCTCCGACATCCCACCGCACCGGGCCATCGCCGGCACGCTGTTCCCCGACCGCGCCGCCGACTTCCTGTTCCCTCTCGGCGACCGCCGGGCGCTGGCGTCGCTGCTCGAGCACGAGCTGGGGACGGGCGAGCGCCGGGCCGAGGTGTGGGCCCGGGCGGCGGAGATCCACGCCGTCGTCGATCGCAAGTGGTCGCTCCGGACGACGGCCCGCCGACTGGTGGCGCTGGTGCCGGCGGCGAGCGCCGCCGGCTCGGGCTGAGGCGGCGCCGTGCGCATCCTCTTCCTCCACCAGTTCGACCTGGATCTGGCCGGCGGCTCGGGGACGTATCTCCGGCTGCTCGTCCGCGCGCTGGTCGCCGAGGGTCACGACGTCCGGGTCGTCGCCGCCCGCCGGCCCGACCGCTACGGCTGCGCGACCTACGCCCTCCCGTTCGACTTCACCCTCACCTTCGGGCCCCAGCGGCGCCCGGGTGAACGCACCTTCGACGACCTCTCCATGACCGAGCTTCGGGCCCTCTCGGCGTGCGCCGCCGACTCGGTCGGGCACCAGGCGTTCGACGGGGACCCTCCGGAGCTCCTGCTGGTGAACCACGTGAGCATGACGGCCGACGTGGCCCGCCGCCTGCACGAGCGCCACGGCGTTCCCTACCGGGTCATCAGCTACGGCACCGACACCCTCCTGCTGGCCGGCGGCACGCGCTACGTCGAGTGGCTCCGGCCCGCGGCCGCAGGCGCCGACCGCCTCTTCGCCATCAGCGCCTTCGTCGCCGAGCAGTTGCGGTCCGTGTTCCCGGGCGGCGCCCCCGTCGTGCTCGGTGGCGCCGTCGACGCGACCGTCTTCCGTCCCCTGGCCCAGGACGAGCCGGGCCACCTCGCCTACGTGGGCAGGCTGGTGACGGAGAAGGGTGTCTGGACGCTGCTGGACGCCCTCCGGCGCCTCGACCGCCCCGTCGTGCTCGACGTCGTGGGCGAGGGCCCGCTGGCCGAACCGCTAAAGGACGCCGTCGCCGCCACGCCGCACCTGTGCGTACAGCTTCACGGTTACCTGCCGCCGACCGGTGTGCGCGACGTGCTCGCCCGATCGGCCGCGCTCGTCGTCCCGTCGCTGTGGGAGGAGCCGCTGGGCCTGGTGGTGCTCGAGGCGATGGCGTGCGGCGTCCCCGTCGTCGCCACCGCGGTCGGCGGGATCCCGGAGATCGTGCAGGACGGACGCAACGGCTTGCTGGTCGAGCCCGGAGACGGCGCCGCGCTGGCGCACGCCATGGAGCGTGTCCTGGCCGAACCCGGGCTGCGGCAGCGGCTCCGGGACCACTGCCTCACCGAGACGGCGGTGCCCTCGCACACGGACCTGGTCGGCACGGTGCTGTCGTGAGGGGCAAGATTCGCCGGTGAGCGCCGGGGGCATCTTCGTCAGCTACCGCCGGGGCGACGCCGCGTACATCGCCGGGCGGCTGCGGGACGACCTCGCCGACCGGCTCGGCACCGGTGTGCCGGTGTTCCGCGACATCGAGGCCATGCCGCTCGGGCCGTTCCCCGACTCGCTCGCCCAGGCGGTTTCTGCGTGCGCGGTGATGCTCGTCGTGATCGGGGACAGCTGGCTCTCGGCTGCAGGGGCGGACGGCCGCCCCCGGCTGGGCGACCCGGACGACTGGGTACGCCGCGAGGTCGCCGAGGGGCTGGCCCAGGGCAAGGTGGTGGTCCCGGTCCTCGTCGAGGGGGCGGCGCTGCCCTCGCCCGCCGAGCTGCCCGACGACCTCGCCGCCCTCAGCCGCCAGCAGGCGGTGACACTGCCGGACGCCCGGTGGACCGAGGAGCTCGACCGCCTGGTACGCCAGCTGCGGTCGGTGCTCGGCCTCGAGCCGGGGGTCCGTCTCTACACCGGCCCGTGGCAGGGGCCCGACGGCCCGGTGCGGGTCACCGTCGAGCGCTTCGAGGCGAGGCGCACGTCGTTGCGGTTCCAGCTGACGGTGGACAACGCCACCGCCGACGAGCTGATCCTCGAGTCCGGTGCGGTCGACGTCTACGACGACACCGAGCACCAGTACCCGCCGGTGGCGGTGCCGCCCGACGAGTGGGACCCGATCGTCGCTCCCGGCGGCTCGGTCACGGGTTGGATCGGCGTGGGCGAGGGGCTGATCCCGGAGGCGACCGTCCTGCACGTCGGCAGGGTCCGGGCGCTCGGCACGTTCGAGGTCGGTTCGATCTACGCCACCGTGGCACTCCCTGCCCCGCCGCCGTAGGACGCCTAGTGTCGGGCCCGTCGGAACGGCCACGAGGAGGGACGCGGGCCCAAGATGGGTGCCAGTGGGCTGCGACGGTTCGAGCTGCTGGCTCAATGGCCCCGCATCGGCCGGTTTCCTCCCGCCGACGGAAGCTGGCCGGGGGATTTCCCGGTCGTGCCCGACGGCGCTCCGCCGGAGTTCCCGAACCTGGCAGCCGACCTCGAGCTGTGGCGTGCCGAGTTCGAACCGAGGTTCCGCCTGCTCGACCATCGGGCCGAGGTCTTCCAGAACCGGTTCCGAAGGGGCCACGTGGAACTGCTCCTCGGCGGCCTCCTGGCGACGGCCATGGGCGCGGTGCAGGCGGCGAACGGCGGCCACCTCCCGGCGCTGGCCGCAGCCCAGGCGGTGCTGACCGGGCTCCTCGCCGGCCTGGCAGTCATGGTGCGCTCCCGCCGGGACCGCAACGGCTACCTCGACTGCCGGCTCCGGGCCGAGCGGATGAAGAGTGAGTTCTTCCTCTTCCTGGCCCGCGCCGGCGACTACGCGGGTGACGACCCCGCCGGCCTGCTCCGCGCCCGTGTCGACGACATCGAGTTGGAGGTGCCGTGAGCGCGAGGGACGACGAGCTGCGGGCCTTCTACACGAAGTACCGCATCGACGACCAGTTGTCGTTCTACACGGCGCGCAGGGCCGAGTGCGACCGTGCCGCCGGCCAGGCGCTGGCGGTGTCGGCGGTCCTCCTCAGCCTGTCATCGGCGGCCAGCGCCCTGGGCGGCGTCAGCTCCGGATGGACCACCTGGTGGACGGCGCTGGCCGCGATCCTTCCCGCCGCGTCGGCAGCCGTCGCCGGCTACACCCAGCTGTACGCCTTCGAAAAGCAGGCCAAGCTGGACGGTGACGCCGTGCGCGCCGTCACCGCGGCAGCCAGGGCTTCGGGCCCGTCGTTCACGACCATCGTCGAGCGCACCGAGGCGGCGTTCCGCCAGGAGCACGCCCAGTGGGGCCAGCTGACATCGGGCATCGACAGCGCCGAGCCACCCAAGGAGTGAGCACATGGCCGACCCGGAGACACCGGAGCCCCCCGGCGCCGACCCGCTGTGCTTCGTGCTCATGCCGTTCGGCCGCAAGCAGGACCAGACGGGAACGACGATCGACTTCGACGCCGTGTACCACGAGGTGATCGAGCCGGCCATCCTGGCCGCCGAGCTCGACCCGATCCGCGCCGACGAGGAGATGACCGGCGGGATCGTGCAGAAGCCCATGTTCGAGCGGCTGGTGCTGTGCGAGTACGCCGTGGCCGACCTCACCCTCGCCAACGCCAACGTGTTCTACGAGCTCGGCATCCGGCACGCCGTGCGGCCGTACACCACCGCGCTGGTCTTCGCCTCGGGGTCCCGGCTCCCCTTCGACGTCAGCCTCGACCGCGGGCTGCCCTACTCGCTCGGTCCCAACGGCGACCCCGTCGACGCCACGCAGGCCGCCGAGCTGCTCACCGACCGTCTCGTCGCCGCCCGCGACCGGTCGGTGGACAGCCCGCTGTTCCAGCTGCTCGAGGACTTCCCCCAGATCGACCGCCTCAAGACCGATGTCTTCCGGGACCGGGTGCGCTACTCGGAGCAGTGGAAGCAGCGGCTGGCGGAGGCGCGCCGGGCCGGCGCCGAGGCCGTGCGGGCCGTCCAGGCCGACATGGGCGACCTGCCGGACGTGGAGTCCGGGGTCCTCGTGGACCTGCTGCTCTCCTACCGGGCCGTCAAGGCCCACGAGGACATGGTGGCGCTGGTCGAGCAGCTGCCCGCGGCCCGGACGGCGACGGTGCGCGAGCAGCTCGGCTTCGCCCTCAATCGCCTCGGCCGCGGCGACGACGCCGAGCGGGTGCTGCTCGAGGTGATCGCCGAGCGGGGACCCAGCAGCGAGACGTACGCGCCGCTCGGCCGGGTGTACAAGGACCGGTGGTCCGAGGCGATGCGCGCCGGCGAGTCCTTCCTCGCCGGCGGGGTCCTGGAGCAGGCGGTCGACGCCTACCGCAAGGGTTTCGAGGCCGACTGGCGCGACGATTTCCCGGGCGTCAACGCGGTCACGCTCATGGAGCTGCAGGACCCTCCCGATCCGCGGCGGGAGCGGCTCATTCCCGTGGTCGCCTACGCGGCCGAGCGCCGGGTGGCGGGGGGCGAGGCCGACTACTGGGACCACGCCACGCTCCTCGAGCTGGCCGTCCTGGCCAGGGACGAGACCGCCGCCAGGGGCGCCCTCGGTCGGGCCCTGGCGCTGGTGCGGGAGGTCTGGGAGCCGGAGTCGACGGCCAACAACCTTCGCCTCATCCGGGAGGCGCGCGAGCGGCGGGGCGAGAACGTGGCCTGGGCCGGCGCCGTCGAGCAGGCGCTCCTCGAGCGGGTGGACGCCGGCTGATGCCGATCGACACCACTGCGCCCCTGGACCTGATGATCTCCAGCCGGTGCGCCACCCGCATGCGCAAGTCGGGCGGCGGCGCCCAGCCGCTGAGCACCGTGCGGGAGCGGGCCAAGCAACGGTTGGAGTCGCTGTTCTCCTTCCAGGGCGAGCGGCTCTTCGACGTGTGGATCAACGAGGACGAGCGGAACCAGACTGCCGACCTCACGTGGTACCGGGCGAGCGAGGAGCGGGCCCGGGCGTCGGACATCGTCCTCGTTCTCTTCAGCGGGGACTCGGGCAGCCGGAGCGTGGGCGACCTCGGCGTCTGCCACGCCGAGCTGGAGGCGGCGATGGCCGACACGCCCACCAAGGTCAGGGTCATCGACGTGCGCCCGGCTGTGGCCGGCAAGGTCGACCTCGACGAGCGGTTCGTGAACGATGTCGAGGGGCGCTCGCTGATCGTCCAGACGGCCGGCACGGCCGACGAGATCCTCGAGCGGGTGTGCTCGCAGGCCCTCGCCGCCCTCCGCACGCTGGCCCGGCACGGCCTGCTCGAGGTCCGCCGCCGGTCGAAGGCCGGAGGCAACCTGGCGTGGGACCGCCTGGCGTTCGACGACCGCAAGCGGGCGATGGAGTACGAGCTGGCTGCGGCCCTGGCCGGCACCCTCGGCGCCGGCTCGGTCCTCGACGGGACAAGCCAGCGGGGGGTTCCGGTCGTCGGAGACGTCGGCGGTCACGCCGTGCTGTTCGTCTGCCACGCCGCCCCGGCCGGTCTCTCGGTCGCCGCCTCGCGGGAGATGGTAGGCCAGCCGTTCCTGCACGACCACGACCTGGCCCGCCTGCTGGCGCCCGGGCAGAAGCGCCGCCCGGTGGGCCCCGCCCACGTGATCGCCTCCCCCCAGGCGGTCACCGAGCCCCAGGCCCGGCGCCTCCTCGGGTTCCCCGACGCCACCGTCGTGAAGGACACCTGGGGCGTCTGGGTCACCGACGGCGTCCAGCGGATCCAGCTCCTGCTGGTCGACCGCTGCACCGACGCGGTCGCCACCCGGGCCCGCGTCCAGCAGGCCGTCGGCTTCCTCGACGCCAGCGGGGAGGGGCGCACGCTCGTCGAGCGGGCCGGGCGCCGGCGGGCGATCGTCCTCGCCATCGCCGGCGGCTGACCGGTTACGGACCCTTCGCCCGTGTGGTCGTGGTGGTCGACGGCGTTGTGGTCGATGTCGTCGTCGTGGTGGTGCTCGAGGTCGTCGACGTCGTCGACGACGTCGTCGTCGACGTCTGCTTCCCGGGCAGCGTGGTCGTGGTGGTGGTGGTCACGAGGGTCGACGTGGTGGGGAGCGAGACGACGGCGTCCGTCGGGGGTGGGACCGGGGCCAGCGTGAGCGGCACGACGGTGGGCGGCGGCGGGACGGCCGTCGACGGCGGCGGGTCGAGCCGGTGGAGGTTGAGGCTGTCCGGGCTGGCCACGGGAAGGGGCAGGCGGGGGAGCGCGGCCACCGCCACCCGCATGGTCGAGGCCCAGATCTGGGCCGGGAACGAACCGCCGGTGACCCGCCGGCCGTGCACGTCGGTCATCGGGGTCAGCCGGTCGGGATAGCCCATCCACACGGCCGTCGCCAGCTGGGGCACGAAGCCCACGAACCAGGCGTCGCCGTGATCCTGGGTGGTACCGGTCTTCCCGGCCGCCGGCCGGTCGATGCGGGCAGCCGTCCCCGTGCCCTCGGTGACCACTCGGGCGAGGGCGCCGGTCAGCACGCCCACCTCGCCGGCGTCGAACACCGGCTCGGTGTCGGGCCGGCGCTGGAAGACCGTGCGCCCGTGGCGGTCGGTGATGCGGGCGATGGCATAGGGCCGGGCGTACACACCCTTGGCCGCGAAGGTGGCGAAGGCGGCGGCCTGCTCCAGCGGGGTGACGCCTCGGCGCAGCCCGCCGAGGGCGATGGCCGGCTGGTCGCCGACGTTGGCGTCGACGTCGGCCACTCCCAGCCGCTGGGCCGTCTGCTTCACCTCGTCGGGCCCAACCTTCAGGATCAGCTGGGCGAAGACCGTGTTCACCGAGTGGGCCATGGCCGTGTCCAGGTCCAGGCGGCCGCCGCCCTCGCCCTCGTAGTTGTCCACCGAGTACTGGTGACCCTGGTACTCGAGCTGCATCGGCGACGAGGAGTCGAAGGTGGATCGCGGGTCGATCCCCTGGTGGACGGCGGAGAGGTAGACGTAGGGCTTGAACGACGATCCCGGCTGGCGCCGCCCCTGGGTGGCCAGGTCGAACTTCCGGCTGGCGAAGTCCCGGCCGCCGACCAGCACGCGGATGGCACCGTCGCCCGGTACGACGCTCACCACCGCCGCATCGGGGTCGGCCGGGTCCGGCAGGGCCTTGCCCACGGCGCCGGCGGCCGCCTGCTGGGCGGCGGTGTCGAGGGTCGTGGTCACCTTGTAGCCCCCGGTGAAGAGGGCCTTGCGGCGCGCCTCGGCGGTCGGGCCCAGCTCGGCCAGGCCTTCCGCCTCCCGCTCCACATAGCCCACGAAGTGGGGGGCCACGCCTGCGGTGGCGGTCGCCGGCGCCACCTGGAGCGGCGTCGTGAGCGCCGCCTGCAGGTCCTCGTCGCTGAGCCAGCCGTGGCTGTGCATGGCGCGCAGCACGGCGTCGCGACGGGCGACGACCTTCTCGGGGACGCGGCGGGGGTCGAGTGCGGCGGGGGCGCGGATCTTGCCGGCGAGGGTGGCGGCCTGGGCGGGCGACAGCCGGTCGGGCGTGGTGGCGAAGAACACCTGCGAGGCGGCGGCGATCCCGTAGGCACCGTCGCCGAAGTACACCTGGTTCAGGTACCGCTCGAGCAGTTCGTCCTTCGAGTACTTCTTCTCGAGCCTGACGGCGTACTGCACCTCGCGGAACTTGCGGAACAGGGTGCGGCTCGACCCGGCATAGTTCAGCTTGGCCAGCTGCTGGGTGATCGTGCTGGCGCCCTGGCGGTCGCCCTGCACGTTGCGGACCAGGGCACGGAAGACGGCCGCCGGGTCCACGCCACCGTGCCCGTAGAACTTGGCGTCCTCGGCGGCCAGGACGGCGTGGGGGACGTGCTCCGGGAGAGACGTCAGCTTGACCGGTTGCTGCAGTTGGGCGCCGTCGAGGTCGGCGAGCACGGTGCCGTCGGCGGCGACCACCCGGCTGCCCCGGGCCAGCTCGTCGAAGCCCTTCAGATCCGGGGCCAGCGGCGACAGGACGAAGAGCATCGCCCGGCTGGTCCCGATCGCCGCCGCCCGCCGCAGCGGCGGCACGGCGCCGACGACGGCGATGGTCACTGCGGTGACCATCACGATTCGGCCCCACGGGAGCCGGCGCAGCCGGCCTAGGACGACCGGGCCACGTACGTGCGTCGGTTTTGGCTCGACGTCGGTCACGGTCGGCACGCCGCATCTGTCCCACCGCGCCAGGCCCGCCAAACCTCGGATCCCTCGTCGCCGGTCCGCTAGAACAGGGCGGTGCAGCGATGGGGGCCCTCGGGCCTCGTCCTGGCGGTGCGGCTGGCGGCCGCGGCGGCCGTCGTCGCGGTGGCAGTGACCGGCGCGGCGTCGCCAGGGGCCGGCGCAGTGAACAATCCGACCGTCGTCGTCCCGACCACGCCGACCCTGGTCGCCGCCGGGGCCACCTCGGAGGCGGCCCCTTGGACCGTACGGCCGCCGGACAGCGGTTGGACCGACGAGGAGCGCATCGAGATCCAGGTGGGGCCGCCGGGTGTGGCGGTGCCGAAGGGCAGGTGTGGAGCGGAGGCGGCTGTCGTGTTCGCCGACGTACCGGCGGTCTCCGTCGCCGCCAGGGCGCCGTCGGTCAAGGCGACCCTTGCCAGGGGCGCGTGCGCCGACGACACGCTGGTGCTCACGTTCTCCGGCAGCGGGAAGGCCTCGGTCGAGTTGACGTCGATCAGCTACGACGTGGGGGCGAGCGTGCCCGCCGGACTCGTGTCGGTGAAGGCGGCGTGGGTCACCGCGGGTTCCGGCGACGTCCTCTCACCGGTGTCGATCACGGCGATGCCCAACGCCCGGGTGGCCGGCACGGCCACCCTCACGGCGGTCGACGAGCCGCCGACGATCCGGATCGGAGAGGAGGGGCCGGCGGCGTCGTGGCGCCTCATCCCGGGAAGCGGCAAGCGCTGGGAGCGCGGCGAGGTGGTCACGGTCACCGTGGCCGACGAAGGCGGGACGTGCGGCCAGCGTGCCCGTCTCGGCTTCGCCACCGAGCCGTCCATCACCCGCGGCGGGCCGATCGCGACGGTCACGCTCGTCGGCCCGGGGCCGGGGTCCGGCTGCGAGCTGCACCTGGCGTTGGCGCCCACACAGGCGACGGCCGGCCGGCCGGTCGACGTGACCGGCATCCGCTACGTCGCCGCCGCCGGAGCCCGGGCGGGCCTGGTCGACGTGGAGGCGACCTCGAATCGAACGATCGTGGACTCGGTCGACGCCGCCAACGCCGAGCTGGTTTCGGCCACCCCGGGCCCCACCGGCACGACGCCGGGGAGTTCGGACCCGACGCCGCCCCCCGGCTCGACCACGACGCTCGCCGGGGAGGAGGGCGGGGACGGCTGGGCAGGCGCCGCCGTGCTCGCCGCCCTGGCGGTCGCCCTCGTCGGCGGGATCGTGGTGGTGGCCCGTCGCCTCCTCGTGGTCACCCGGCCGGCCGACCTGTCGACCTTCGCCGACCGCCACCTCGGCCGGGGGCGGGGACCGTCGCCGGCCGGCGCCGGCCCGGCCGCCCGCCGGGTGGCGGCCCGCCTCGGCGGCCCGGAATGGGCCGACCCGTTCCTGGTCACGCTGCTCTGGGACGCCTACGTGACCGTTCGGGGGCAACGCAACGCCGTCGTCGTGCGCCACGCCGGCGGCACCCGCCACGATCTCGTCGTGTTCGACGAGAACCACCCGGGCCGGCCCCGCCCGTCCGACGTGCGCCTGGACCCCGCCGGCTACGACGCGTCGGATGTGGCGGAGCGGCTGGGGCTCGACCCGATCGACCTCAAGGAGGCCCTGCTAGAGGTGGCCGGCGCCTGCCCCTTCCGCACGCTGGTGGCGCCCGCGCCGAAGCTGGTGCCCCTGGCCGGCCCGGCGGCGGCGACCGGCACCGTCCCGGCCGTCGAGGTCGCCGGCGAGCCGATCGCGACCACGGGGGTCCGCATCCCCGGGGAGACGCTGGCCTACACCACCGCCCTGCACGCCGTCGACGACCGCGACGACTTCCAGGTCGACGGCCACGCCGCCACGGTGACCGCTCGCCACGCAGCGACCGACAGCTGCCTTCTGGAGGTGCCGGGCGGCACGCCCGCCGCCGGCTGGGACATCGCCGGGCCGCTGCGCCTCGGCCCCCGCCTGGAGGAGACGGTGCGGTTCTTCGGCGCCGCGTCCGGCGCAGCGACGACGTACGTGACCGGCTGGGACCCCGACATCCTCACCATCCAGCAGATCGTGGCGTCGAAGGTGTACACGCCGCCCGACACCGCACCGGGCGACTCCGGCGCCGCCCTGCTCGACTCCGAGAACCACGTGCTGGGCTTCGCCGCCTACATCACGGGCATCGGCGCCAGGACGCGCTTCTCGGTGTGGGTATGGGCGGACCAGGTGTTCCGAGCTCTGCACATCGCCGGCCCGGCCGACGAGGGAGGTCCTGAGAACCGATGAGCTGGTGGGACAAGCTGCTGCGCGCCAGGACCGACGACTGGGTCTTCACGCCGATCGCCGACGAGAGCGAGCGGGCCGTCGAGCGGCGGGTCGTCGAACCGGAGACGGCGTACCTCGGCGCCTTCCTGCGGTCGATGCGCATCGTCGACGTGCGCCGGGGATTGAGCCGCTTCTACGGGGCGGTGAGCAGCACGGCCACCGTCCCCCACCGCGGTGGTGCGCCGGCCGAGTTCTTCGTGGTCACCACGCCGACCGCGCTCCGCGACGTCGACGCCAAGCAGGCCGACCGCGTCCTCGTGCTGGACCGGCGCATCCTCGGGCCGGTGCCCTACCGCGGCGGCGACCTCGAGCTGGAGCTGGGCCTGTTCTCGGTCCGTTCGGCCGACCTGGCCGGGCCCTACCTCGACCTCCTCGAGTCCATGGCGTCGGCCGCCGGGCTGGCCTTCGTGGGCCCCGCCCTCGCCCTCGCCAAGCCCTTGCGAGACGGCCTCGAACTGCTGGTCGGCGCCGACGGGCCGTCGATGCTGGAGATCGGCCTGGCCAAGACCTTCTCGCCGCCCCAGACCGGTACGTACTGCCTGCTGGCCGCCAGCCGCGACACCGTCGACACCGACGCCCTGGTGCTCGACGCGGCGGGCACGCTGCTGCACCGGGGCCAGCCGGTGCGGGACCAGCCCTACGTCGTGGTCACGCTGGACGCGCACGATCGCCGGGACGACTGGTCGGCCATCCCGGCGCTCGTGAAAGCCCACGAGGCGCTCGCCGCCGAGGTCCGCACCGGGAACCAGGCGAGGGTCGGCGACGCCCTCGCCGTGTTCCGGCGGGCTGCCGTCCTCGACGACGACCTGCTCGCCGCCGACGGGCTTCGCCTGGCGGAGAAGGTCGCCGCCGAGGTGGCGATGGCGCTCGGCACGACGCCCACGGCCGCCGTGCCGCTCGCCATCCCCTCGCTGGCCGAGGTGCCGCTCTACGGCTGACGGGTCAGATCGGCGCCCCGCCGGCGTCGATGGCGTCGGCGCCGACGGCCGGGGCGGTGGTGGCGCTGCCGTTGCTGCCGCCGGCGGCGGCGACGGCAGCCAGCAGGTCCGGCGACGGCGACCCCCCGGGCCGGGCGTCGGAGTGGACCTCCAGCCCCGGCTCGGTGGCCCCTGCGGCGACCAGCAGGTGGCCGGGCGCCGGGCCGGCGTCGATGGCCCCCTCCGCCGGCTGGGGGACGGCGGACTCGGCCGGCCCGATGGTGTCGCGCCGGCCACCCGGCGCGGCGTCGTCGATCTCGAAGGAGAATCGCATGGCCGCTCCCGTCAGTTCAGGACCGCGTAGCGGCCCTCGAAGTTGATCTGGTTCGGGGTGAGGTTCTTCACCGTGAGCCAGTAGGTGACGTTGGTGGCGCTGGCCCGCTCCACCTCGACGTCCCACTGCAGCTCGGGGGCGCCGACGGCCGGCGTGGTGGGCATCATGTGCCACACCACGTGCCACGAGGCGGGCCAGTTGAAGGTGAACCACTTCTTGGTCTGGTTCCCGGCCAGGGTGCCGTTGAACTGGACTCCGACGTTCATCTCTCGTTCCTTTCGTGCGATCTACCAGCCGAGGACGGCGTAGCGGCCCTCGATGCCGACCTGCTTGGTGGTGAGGTTGGTGATGCAGATCCAGTAGGTGGCGAAGCCGTCGGAGGCCCGCTCCACCTTCGTCCTCCACCGGATCTGGGGCGCTCCGGGCGCCGGCGTGGTGGGCATGACCGTCCACAGCACGTGCCAGTGGGCCGGCCAGTTGAACGTGAACCAGCAGGCGGTGGCACCGGGCGCCACCGTCCCCGTGAACTGCACGCCGGTCCACGGCGTCACCGCCTGGGTGGCGGCGGGGATGAGCTGGCGGAGGTTCGGCCGGTTGCCGATGCGCTGGCTGGCCGGCCGGCCGGGCGTGTCCTGCTGGGGTGAACCGGTGCTGCGCAGGAGGTCCCTGGCACGGGCCGCACCGATCGGCGGCCGGCCCTTGGCCCGCACCGCGCCCTGGAGGCAGGCCAGTGCGCCGACGACGATGGGCGACGCGCTCGACGTCCCGCTGAAGGACTGCGTGTACCAGAGGTCGGGGTTCGGTCCGCCCTGGAGGTCGCCGTAGCCGGTGGAGACGACCTCGCGGCCCCAGCCCTGGGCGTCGACCCTGGCCCCGTAGTTCGAGAAGTCGAGGCGGGACCGGTCGTTGCCGAAGCTGCCCGACGGCGGGGCGCCGGCGCCCACGAGAACCGCTCCGCTGGAAGGGTTCTGGACGTTGAACGGGTTGGTCCACGAGAGCGGGAAGCCCTGCGGCCGCTAGTTGTAGATGGGGTCGTCGAGGTTCTGGAACCCGTTGCCCGCCGCCTCCACCACGATGATGCCCTTGTTCACCGCGTACCGGATGGCGGCGAAGTCGTCCGGCCACCACTCGATGGCGATGAACCCGAGCTGGCCCTGGGGCGGGTTCGGCGTGCGGGGACCGGGCCGGTGGATCTCGAGCAGGATGATGTCGCCGGCACGCAGCTTGTCGGCCGCCGAGCGGATGGCGGTGGCGGTCGGCACGGAGAACGCCGACGCGCTGATGACCGCGTCCGGGGCGATACCGGTGATGCCGATGCCGTTGCGGTCGCCGCTGATCTCGCCCAGCACGGCGGTGCCGTGGTTGGTGTCGGAGGATCCGGCGCCGGCGACGATGCCGCCCTGGTTCTGCAGCAGGTCCTCGTGGGTGAAGCGCCAGCCCCATTCGCAGTCGATCACCCGCACGTTGGCGCCGCCGCCTCCTGCGACGGTCCAGGCGTAGCGGGCGTCGATGCCGCCGGGCGCGGCGTCGAGGTAGCCCTGCTTGGTGGTGAAGTCGGGGGTGGCCGGCGGCGTGTCGCCCCCGAGCGGCTCCATGTCGTTTATTGGAACGACCGGGGCGACCCGCTGGCGGGTCTCCGTCATGGTGGGCGGCTCGCCCGGCGGCTTCACGTAGGCCGCCTCGACCAGGTCGTGGGCGTAGAGGCTCTCGGCGAGGGCGTCGAGCCGCTCGTCGGGAGCGTCGACGTGGTAGAAGGACCAGGGCGCCGGGACGTCCCGGTCGTCGTCGGACAGCGAGATCGTCGCCGACGCGGCGAGGCGCACGCGGTCCTCGGACGGGCCGAAGAGCGGGCGCATCACCGCTCCGGCGTCGTCGAGCAGGCCGGCGAGCGACGCCGTGTCGCCCGTGGCCGACAGGAGCCCCGTGGCGGTGGCCCGGAGCCCGGCGTCGGGCTTGGCGATCACGATCAGCTCACGTGGACTTCTGAGAGTTCCCGCCGAGGACTCCGGTCCGCCCGTACTTGGATTCGGTTTGGCTCTGGGCATCGGCACCTCGTTTCTTCGGGTGGATCAGGGCATCTCGTCTGTGGGTTTCACGTAGGCCGCCCGGACCTCGGGGAACGACCGGAACTGCGCAGCCAGGGGCTCGAGATCCGTGCCGGGAGGGGCGACGACGGCGAAGTGCGTCGCCAGCTCGGCGTCACCTCCGGGGTCGTCGTGAAGGGGGACGAGCCGCTGGCCGGCCTCGCCGGCGGCGGCGTGCAGACGGGCGGCCGGGCCCGAGTGCGGCGGGCTGCCCCGCAGCGCCTGGGCGATGGCCGGCTCGACCATCACGACGAGGACCTTCGGAGCGGTTTCACCGCCGGCCACGGGCCCTCGACCTGTCTGCTGTCGGCACCGGCGACGCCGGCGCAACGGCCCCCTCAGTACGCACGGCCAACCCCTCCCCGGTGTTCCGTGGCGAACCCACGCGCACGTTCGCGCAGGCGTCAGACTGTGTCAACCGATTTAGCGATTGTGTCGGGCTCGGGGCGGGGCGGGCGGCCGGCGCATGACCGGGGAGTTCTCCCCGTTGGCCGCCCGGGCCCCGCTCCGTAGGGTGGTCGACGTGATCGCCGTCAGGGCGGCCGGGACGACGCACACCGGATGCGTCCGCCGGACCAATCAGGACCGCTACCGGTCCGACGCGCCGGTGTTCGTGGTCGCCGACGGCATGGGAGGCCATGCCGGGGGGGAGCGGGCGAGCGAGCTGGCCCTCGGAGGGTTCGACCGGTTCAACGGCGCGTCGGTCGTCGAGCCGGAGTCGGTGCTGCTGGCGCTGCGGGAGACCAACGCCGAGATCGTCCGCCAGGCCCGGCTCCAGCCGGCGCTGGCCGGGATGGGCTCGACCGTCGCCGGGTTGGCGCTGGTGCGCGTGGACGGCCTCGTGGCCCTGGCGGCCGTCAACGTGGGCGACTCCCGGGTGTACCGGTGGCGGCGCACGGCGTTCGAGCAGATCTCGACGGACCACTCCGTGGTCGCCGAACTGATCGCCGCCGGCCAGCTCGCGCCCGAGCAGTCCTCCCTCCACCCGGAACGCCACGTGGTGACCCGCGCCCTCGGCATCGGCGCCGACGTCGAGGTCGACAGCTGGGTGCTCGGCCCGGTGGCGGGCGACCGCTTCCTGGTCTGCTCGGACGGGCTCACGAACGAGCTCTCCGACGCCGACATCGCCGCCCTCCTGTCCGCCCACCCGTCGCCCCCGGCCGCCGTCGAGGCGCTCGTCGAACGGGCGCTCGAGCGCGGCGCCAAGGACAACGTGACCGCCCACGTGGTGGAGGTGGTTCCGAACGAAGTCCAGGTCGCGACGCGGTAGAGCGCTGGAGGAGGCCGTCGAGCACCTGTCGGTCCCCCTCGACGGCCGGGCCCTGGTCGAGGTGCTCGCCCTGCGTGACCGCCTCGACGCCGGCATCGCCGAGGCGGTGGGAGGCTTCGACGCGGCATCGCTGTGGGACCTCGACGCCGCCACCTCGATGACCGGGTGGCTGCGGTCCAAGGCCTCCATGACCCGCCGCGACGCCGGGCATGTGGCTGCCCGAGCGGCCAGGCTGGGCTGCCTTCCCGCCACCGCGGCGGCGTGGCGGTCGGGGGCGTGTCCTCCGGCCGGGTCGACGCCGTTGCTGGCGGCGGTCGGCGAGCGCCACGTGGAGCGCTTCGCCTCCCAGGAGGCTGCTGCCCTACCTGGCTCCCCTGTCGGTGAACCAGGTGGTGCGGGTGGTGGCCACGTGGCGGGCCAGGGCCGACGCCCTGGCCCGAGGCCGAGGGCCCGAAGCGCCGGCGCTGCGTGCAGGTGTCCCTCCACCGGGCTCCCTCGACCCCGAGGGGGGCGAGGTGGTGGGCGCCGGCCTGAGCCTGGCCACCACCGCGGACGCCTTGGTCGAATGTCTGCCGGTCTTCTTCGACCAGCGCGAGCACCTGGGGGGACGGCACCGGCCCCATGTGAACGTGGTGGAGGACCTGGAGGACGGGCTCGGGGGCGAGAGCGCCGGCGGCCGCCGCCTCGACGGGCCCACCCTGTCGGCCCGGGTGGTGGTGGCCGGGCGCTCGACCATCCTCGACTACGGCACCGCCACCCGCACCATCCCCGCCCCGCTGTGGAACGCCCTGGTCATCAGGGACCGCCACTGCCGCTTCCCCGACCGCCCGGCCGAGTTCTGCGAGGGCCACCTCGTGGTGCACGTGGAGCACGGCGGCCCTACGTGCCTGGAGAACCTCGTGTTGGAGTGCGGCCGCCACCACTGCCGGCTGCACCAGCCGGGATGGCACGCCAAGCTCCATCCCGACGGCACCTTCGAGGTCATCGCCGCCGACGGGCGGCACTGGGTGAGCCGGCCGCCGGGGGGCGGGACCGCCTGGGTGAGTTCGATAGCCGCCACCCGTTGACTTCGGCGCCGCCGAGGATCACGCTGGCGACGACCTGAGCAAGGGGGGCTTCGATGGCGTTCAACGTCAACCAGTTGGGCAAGCTCGACCGGGCGGTGGCGATCGGCGGAGGGCTGGCGTTCATCGCCGGCTTCCTGCCCTGGTGGGGCTACCGGGGTCCGCACAGCATCTACGTCCCGTCGGTCTCCGGGTGGAACGCGGGGTTCGCCGCCGTGGCGGGGATGCTCCTCATGGCGGCGGCTGCCGCCTACCTCGTGCTGCGCCGTGCGGAGGTGAAGCTGCCCGAGCTGCCGGTCGGGCCTGCGGTCGCCGTGGCCGGAGCGTCGCTGATCGGCCTCGGCCTCGTCGTCCTCAAGTGGCTCACCCTGCCCCGTATCGGCCCGCGGCTCGGCGGCAGCATCGGGCCCCGGTTCGGGATCTGGCTGGCCATGATCGGCGGGGTGGTGGAACTGGTCGGCGCCGTCGGCCTGTTCCGCGGCTCGGGCGAGTCGCTGCCCTGGGAGCAGGCCCCGCCGCCCAGCCCCCCGCCCCCGCCGCGGGCCGAGTAGGGGAACGCCGGAAAAAGACGGTTTGCACCTATTCCGGGGCCTGGTAGTTTCCGGTGGGGGTTGTCGGCGGAGACGGGACTCCGGGGGAAGGAGGCAACGAGGGTCGGGGGTGAGACCGTCAGGCTCCGCAGCGGCGGCCTGACGCGCGCTCGCATCCCAACGTAGACACGCCGGACGACCTCATCACGAGCGGATGGCCCCGGCTCCGGCCGGGGCGGAGCGAAAGGTGGAGCGTCGTGCGGAGACCCACTGTCCTGGCCGCCGTCGTGCTGGTCGTCGCCTCGGTGGGCGGCGTGTTCGCCGCCCCGGCGGCGTCAGCGGCGACACCCGACTACAACCTGTTCGTCGGCTACGCCGACAACCTCCGGTCGGGGACGGCCCAGTCGCCGACCCCGTGGGCAGGGTCGCCCGGCGTCTTCTTCGCCGGCTGCACCCCGGTCGACAGCTGCGAATTCGACGGCGGCGCCATCCGGGTGGCGAACGCCACGGCGGTGACCGAGACGGTCGACTACGTGACCGCCGACTTCGACGGGTGCGTGTTCGACCTCTGGCCCCACGGCGTGGTGCTCCCGGCAGGCGGCCAGCTCATCCTGGCCCAGACACAGTCGGGATCCTCCAACGGGTGCACCGTCGGGACCACCACGGGGCCCTCCACCATGGACAGCTCGGACTTCGGCCCCGGCGGCACTCCCTGGGCCGGCGTGTGCAGCAACTCCGGGGTCATCCCGCAGGTGACGGTCAGCGTCAACGGGACCGCGACGACGTACGCAGACATCGGCCAGGTGCTCAACACCGGCGGCGTCGACGCCGCCGACTGCGACCGGCCCGGCTTCCCGGCCGGCTCGGAGACCACCCAATGGGTGTCCATCGGGGCGCCGCCGTGCCCCACCGGTGCGGTGCTGAGCCTGGCCCCGGCGTCGCAGACCGCAGTCGTCGGCTCGACCGCGATCCTCCAGGCCAACCTCTCGTCGTGCTCCTCGCCGCTCCAAGGCGCACCGGTCGCCTTCACCGTGACGTCGGGGCCCGATGCCGGCGTCACCGGCTCGGGCGTCACCGACGGCGGCGGCAACGCCACCTTCACCTACGCCGGCACGGCGGCGGGAACCGACACCGTCGTCGCCACGGTCACGAACCTGGCCGGGACGATCACGTCGAGCAACGCCACGGTCACCTGGATCGCCACCACCATGACCGGCCGGGCCTACGGGCTGGCGTCGAGCGGGCTCGTACCCATCGCGCCGACGCCGGACACCGGGCCCGTCTCGACCACCACGGCCGGCTCCACCACGACGCCGTGCGTGCTCTCCATCCCCGGTGCCATCACGGCGCACAACCTGTGCGCCAAGGTCACCACCACGCTCAACCCCGCGTCCTCGACGGCGACGGCGTCGGTGTCCGACGTCCGGGTCGGGCTGCCGGGGCTTCCGGTCATCGCCGTCGGCGCCGTCCAGTCGACCTCGAAGACCACCTGCTCGGGTTCCGCCGGCGGAGCCGTCATCACCTATCTCAAGATCGGCGGCGTCACGGTCGTGGGCAACCCGGTGCAGCCGCAGCCGAACGCCACGGTGAGCGTGCTGGGAGTCAGGGTCGTGCTGAACGAGCAGGCCCCTGTTCCCGGGGGGCTGACCGTGAGCGGCCTGCACATCACCGCCCTCGGGCTGAACCTGGTCGTCGCCTCAGCCACCAGCGACATCCACAACTGCGCGTAGCCCGCATTGACCGGCTGTTGAGCGGCGTCGAAGCAACCCTCGGATCGTGCCGTCGCGTGGGCGCCGGCGGCCACGGCGGCGGCCGTGGCCCGCACCGGTCGACCTCGACTCAGCCTTCCGCGCAGAGGGCGTGATGGTGGACGACCTCGGCTTCACCGTGCCTCGCGAGCCCGGGTTCGACCCGCTGGTCGTCCGTCTTCGCCTTCGGCCGGGCCGCCTTCGCCGGCTCCACCAGCGCCGTTCGCCTGGCCCAGCCCATCGTCGCCATGGTGTGCACGCCCCGGCGGGGCGGCGGTGGTCGGCGCCGCTGCGGAGCGCTCGCATGCGCGGCGGGTCCCGACCTCCCGGCATCTTTGGACATCTGCGCCCGGGGGGTGGGCGCAGGTGTCCAGAGAACTGCGGGCTCAGCGGTGGACGGCGGCCAGCAGCGAGGCGTAGGACCGCACGAGCAGGCGCTCTTCGTCGGCGAGCAGGTCGCTGTCGGCGTCGCAGCCGGCCGCCACCCACCGGTCGGACACGTCCATGGCCTCGGCGCGCAGGACGGCGGCCGGGCGGACCTCGTCGTCCGGCACCCGGTAGACGAAGGCGTAGAGCGCGGTCAGGGCGTCGACCAGGGCGGCCTGCCGGACGGCCCGGTCCGAAGGGTCGCCCCGCTGTGCCTCGCGGTGGGCGCGCCACCACCCGACCTCCAACTCGGCCGCCCGGTCGGCGTCCAGCGGCTCGCCCGAGGCGGCGGCCACGACCCGGTAGAAACGGGCCATGGTGCGGCGGGCGCCCTCGGGGTCGTTGTCAGGGACGGGCGCCCACCGCTGGTTGGCGCGGAGCACGAGCCACGAGCCGCGCAGGGTGGGCCACCACCGCATCCCGAAGCCGCCCCGCACCAGGCCGACCGAGGCCACCAGGACCCGGAGCCACTGGCGGCGGTAGTACGCCGCCCACGCGACCCGCTCCCACCGGCCGACGGCGCGGGGGTCGAAGGCCCGTAGGGGGCGCGGCCTCAGACTCTTCTCCGGCTGGCGGCGGACGGGGCCGGGCGCTTCCGGAACGGCGCCGACCACGGGTGGGAGACGTTGTCGGTGGCGAGCATGTTCACCCCGGCCGCCACCGCGTCGCCCCACCAGGCGTCGGACACCCTGTAGCCGCGGGTGACGATCGACGGGTCGTTCCGCACCGCCGCCAGGTTCCGCACCCAGCTGGCGCGGTGGTCGCCGAAGAGGTGGTAGTTGAGGAACAGCTGGTTGGGCCGGCCGTCGATGTAGTCGGCCGGCGGGCGGGTGTCGTCGCCACAGTCGACGCAGGCGAACCCGAGGCGGTCGGCCGGCGACCGGGCGTAGGTGGCGAGCTCGGCCTCGGCGCCGGTGAGCACGATGAGGAACCGGTCCCGCAGCTCGTCGAGCGAGGGCCAGCCGCCGCTTCGGACGGCGGTGCGCAGGTCGCCGCCGCCGCCCCGCTCCAGCAGGTCGCCCGGCGTGTAGAGGCGGGAGCGGTCGGAGCCGCACAGGAAGCTCCCGACATAGTCGTCGAGCTGCTGCGGGAAGCCGGCGTGGTCGGCGATCCCCTTCAGGCAGATGAGCACGGTGACCACGTCGTGGCCCGGGGTCCCGGCCGACCACCCCCGCAGCTCGGCCAGGAACTGCGAGAGCTGGCGGTTGTAGAGCTTGTAGTCCTCGTCGTGCTGGACCGACCACTGCATGGCGTGGCCGGGAAGCGGCCCGGCGTACTGGGCCACGTCGAGCTCGATGGCCCGGCACCGCAGGTCGTAGACGGGGAACGACCAGCCGCCGGGCCGGAGGGTGGTGAGCGGCCAGGGGATGGCGAAGGTGTTGTGCGACGCCTTCATGGAGACGTCGTTGTAGGCGGGCGACGGCATGCCGAACCGTCTACTACTCGCCGGCGGCCACGTGCACGGCGATGGTGTGCTCCCGCTCCGGCGGTGCGCCCGCCTGCCACGGCCGGCGCAGGGCCAGCCGCAGGGTGGCGTCGCCCGGCTGCACGCCCCGGACGGTGACCGTCTCGGGGGCGTTGGCGCCGGCCGCCGGCGGGGCGCCGCCCTCGGGGAAGCCGCGCTCCCAGCCGACCTCGACGGCGCCGGCCTGCCCGTCGACGGTGTCCTGCCAGCGGTAGCCGGCCGTGGCCAGACCGGGGAGCGGGATGCGCCGCTCCTCGCCGACCCTCAGGTCGAGGCTCGCCGGCAGCTCGTCCACCGGCGCCACGCTACGCCGCCAGAGCCGTTCTCAGATCACGTCGACGGTGAGCCGGAAGGTCGTCCCCGAGGCGGACGGTATCGCCACCGTGGCGGTGCCCGGCTGGCGCCGGAGCACGTCCCACGCCACGCTCGGGATCGGCACCGTCGAGGTGTTCTGGGCCAGCTGGATAGCCGACCCGTCGACCACCGGCGACTGCCACCCGCCACTGGCGGCCAGGCGGATCACCACGTGGCTGTAGGCGTCGACGAGGATGCGCCGGCCGCTGTCGGCCTCGCCGAGCACCACGTCGCCCATGGCGGCGGCGTGGGGGTCGACCGGTCCGGTCGTCGGCGACGGCGACCCCTCACCGATGAACACCGAGGACCCGGGCGTGGCCCCCGGCCCGAACGAGGTCGGGGGCGCCACCGGCGTGGAGGAGGCGCTGGTGCCCTTGGCGGCGCCGGTGGACGGTGGGGTGCCGAGCTGGGCGGGGCCGGGGACGGTGGAGGCGGCGGCCGGCGGTTCGGTGCCGGTGGTGCCGCCGTCGACCGCCGTGGTGATGGTGGTGGAGGTGGTGGTGGGCGCGGCGAGGGACGGCCGGTCGCTCCCGCAGCCGCCCAGCGCCGCCGCCAGCCCGAGGGCGGCCACGACCGCCCCGATCTCCCGCCACCCCATCCCACCAGTGTGCACGATCGGGGTGATCGTCCGGACGCGGCGCGCTGGTGGCGGCCCGGAACCGGACGCGCCCGTCGAGGACGACCAACCGCCCGCCCACGCCGGCCTCTAGAGGACCTCTCAAGCGCGGCCTGCAGCCGCCGAAGGACATCCGTGGCCGCCGGTTTGTCCGGCGGGCCCTCGCCATGGTCACGGAGGACTAGGTGGAGCTTCGCCCCGACACGACGATCACCGGCACCCGCCACCGCTGGACGGCAGTGGGGCGCAGCGACGCCGGCGACGCGCGTCTGGCAGGGGTCGAGGCGGCCGCCGGCGCCCTGGCCGGCGACGACCCGCGCCTGCTCGTCGTGTTCTGCGCCGACACCTACGACCTCCACGACCTGCTGGCAGGGGTGGCCGGCGTGGCCGAGGGGGTCCCCCTGGTCGGCTGCACGACCGCCGGCGAGCTGTGGGCCGGCGGGCCTGGCGACGGCGGTGTGGTGGTGATGGCCCTGGGCGGCCCCGGCTTCTCGGTGGCGACCGCAGCCGCCCGGGCCGAGGACGGGGGGCTCCGCGAGGCGAGCGCGGCCGTGGCCCACTGCGCCGAGTTGGTGGAGCGGCGCCGGCACCGGGTCCTGCTCCTCCTGGCCGACGGCCTGGCGGGCGACCAGCAGGAGGTCGTGCGGGGCGCCTACCAGACGGTCGGCGCCGAGGTCCCGCTGGTGGGCGGCTGCGCCGGCGACGGGCTCAAGATGGCCCGCACCTTCCAGTTCCACGACGGCGAGGTCGTGCGGGACGCGGTCGTGGGCGCCGCCATCGCGTCCGACGGGCCCATCGGCATCGGCGTCCGCCACGGCTGGCGCCGGGTGGGCGACCCGATGCTGGTGACCGCCAGCGCCGGCAACCGGGTCCTCCAGCTTGGGGACCGGCCGGCCCTCGACGCCTACCTCGAGCGCCTCGGCGCCACCGGCTGCGACGACCCCGCCGCCTTCACCCGGCTGGCCCTCACCCACCCGCTGGGCCTCAGTCGGCGCAGCGGCGAGGAGGTGCGCTTCGTGGCCGGCGCCGACATGGACGAGCGGGCCCTGCTGTGCGTGGCCCGGGTGCCCCAGGGCGCCCAGGCCTGGCTGATGGACGGCGACGACCGGTCGGTGCTGGAGGCCACCGACCAGGCCTGCCGGTCGGCTCTCGCCGCCCTCGACGGGGCTCCGCCCGTCGGGGTGCTCGCCTTCGACTGCATCGCCCGCCGGGCGGTGCTGGGCGAGGACGGCATCGGCGACGAGGTGGCCCGCATCGCCGCCTTCGCCGGCGGCGCGCCGGTGGCCGGCTTCTACACCTACGGGGAGATCGCCCGCACCCACGGCATCAGCGGCTTCCACAACCAGACGCTCGTCGTCCTGGCACTGTCCTGATGCACCGTCCCGCAAGTTCCCGTGGCGTCTCGCCGGCTCTCGCCGCCGGCGGCGTTGCTCCTCGCCGAGATTGCGCAAGGCAGTCCCGGCTCGTGCCGCGAAAGGAAACCACGGCGATGTTCGGCAATCGTCACAGCGTCGCGCCCGGAGTGTCGAAGGCTCGAGCGAACATCGCCGTGGTTCCCTTCTGCGGCACGAGGTGCGCCTTGCCGGCGACGCCGAGCGCTCGGCGATCCATCCACGTCACTCAGGGGACGGAGCATTGACCATGCCCGCACTCACCGACTGGTCCGGCCAGCAGCTCGCCGAGTTCCTGGCGGCCGTCGCGCACTACACGTGCGAGGAGGACGCCCTGGCCGGCGCCGTGGAGCTGGCCGCCGAGGCCACCGAGGCCGAGGTGGCCGCCATCGTGCGGGGCGGCCGGGTGGTGTCGTCGGTCGGGTTCCCGGCCGGGCGGGTGCCCGAGGACGAACTGGGGCGGGCGGCGGCCGGCGACACGTCGGCCCTCGACGTGCCGGGGGCCGGGCGCTGCAGCGTGCTCGGCGTGGTCCTGGACGACGAGGCCGGCGCCACCCTGGTGCTGGCCCGCTCGGGCGGCGAGTTCTCGGCCCACGAGGCGGCCCTGGTGCGGGCCATGGCCCGCGTGCTGAGCATGACGCTGCGGATGCTGCGGACCCTCGACGCCGAGCGCCGCTCCCGGGAGCGCAGCGAGCGCCACGCCGAGGAGAACGCCCGGCTGCTGGCGTCGCTCCAGGAGCGCCAGTCGCTGCTCGAGCGGCTGTTCCGCATCCAGCGGTCGATCTCCCACCGGGCGCCCATCCGCCAGGTGCTCGACGCCATCTGCGAGGGCGCGGCCGAGCTCATGGGCGACGACGTGATCGAGCTGCGGGTCCTCGACCCCGAGGACCAGCGCATGCTCGTGATGGTCTCGTCGCAGGGCCTCGACGACGACCTGGCGGCGGCCGTGTGCCGGATCCCGGTGGGCCACGGCGTGAGCGGCCTGGCCGTCACCGCCTCGCGGCTCGTGGTGACCCACGACTACGCCGGCCTGGAGAAGCCCCTGAAGCCGTTGGTGGACAAGGGCCTCCGGGCGGCCATGGCGGCCCCGGTGTTCCAGGACGGCGAGGCCATCGGCAGCCTGATGGTGGCGAGCTACGACCCCGGCCGCCGCTACGACGCCATGGAGCAGGAGATGCTGCTCGCCTTCGCCGAGCACGCGTCGCTGGCCCTCAACGACGCCAGCGCGGTGGAGGCCCTCCGGCGGGCCTTCGCCGAGGCCGTGCACCTGGCCAACCACGACACCCTCACCGGCCTGCCCAATCGGGCGCTGGTGCTCGACCGCCTGGAGCACGCCCTGGCCCGCACGTCGCGGGGCAACGGCTCGGTGGGCGTGCTGTTCGTGGACCTCGACCGGTTCAAGGTCGTGAACGACACCCTGGGCCACTCCATCGGCGACGAGGTGCTCATCCGCATCGGCGAGCGGCTGCTGGCCGCCGTGCGCCCCGGCGACACGGTGGGGCGCCTGGCCGGCGACGAGTTCGTGGTCGTGTGCGAGGACGTCGAGGACGTCCACCTCCTCTCCATCGCCGAGCGGGTGGCGGCCACCATCGAGCGGCCGCTGTCGCTCTACGGCCGCGACGCCGTCATCACCGCCAGCATCGGCGTGGCCCAGGTGAGCGGCGACGTGCGGGCGGAGGACCTGCTGCGCGACGCCGACGTCGCCATGTACCGGGCCAAGGAGCGCGGCCGGGCCCGCATCGAGGTGTTCGACCGCACCATCCGGGCCCGGCTGCTGGAGCGGCTGGAGACCGAGCAGGCGCTGCGCCGGGCCATCCAGCGCGACGAGCTGCGGCTCCACTACCAGCCCATCGTGTCGTCGGCCGACGGCCGGCTGCTGGCGGTGGAGGCACTGGTGCGCTGGGAGCACCCGGAGCGGGGGCTCGTGCCGCCGGCCGAGTTCATTCCCGTGGCCGAGGAGACCGGCCTGATCCTGCCCATCGGCCGCTGGGTGCTGAAGGAGGCCTGCTCGCAGCTCGGCCGCTGGCAGCAGGACGACCCGTCGCTCTGCCGGCTCCAGATGGGCGTGAACCTCTCGGCCCGCCAGTTCACCGACCCGGACATCGTGAGCGACGTGGCCGCCGCGCTGGAACACGCCGGCATCGCCCCCGGCGCCCTCTCGCTGGAGATCACCGAGAGCGTGCTGATGGAGGAGGCGGAGGCCACGGCCGAGACGCTGCGGGGGCTCAAGGACCTGGGCGTGTGCCTGTCGATCGACGACTTCGGAACCGGGTACTCGTCGCTCAGCTACCTGAAGCGCTTCCCCGTCGACGTGCTGAAGATCGACCGGTCGTTCGTGGACGGCCTGGGCGTGGACCCCGACGACCACGCCATCGTGGCCGCCGTGGTGGGGCTGGCCCACTCCCTCGGCCTGGAGGTGGTGGGCGAGGGAGTGGAGACCGCGCTCCAGCTCGACGAGCTGCGGCGCCTCGGCTGCGACGCCGCCCAGGGCTACCTGATCGCCCGGCCCCAGCCCTCGCCGGTGCTGGCGGCGCGGGCGTCGTAGCCCGCGCCACCGGGCCGATGACGAAGGGCGGCAGCCGGGGTCCCGGCGGTGGCGAGCGGTGGGTTCGGGGGACGACGGCGCTGATCGGACTGGTGGCCCTCGGCGCCCGGGTCGGCGTGGAGACGGGGAGCTGGGAGGCCGGCATCGGCGCGGCACTCGCCTTCGCCGCCGTCATCGCGCTGCTCGCCGCCGCCGTGTTCCGGCGGTCCTCGAAGAGGGCCCGTGCGTTGCTGGCAAGCGGCCCGCCCAAGGTCGAGGGCGTTCTCGACTTCGCCTGTCTCCCTGGGCCGTGGCCGCGACTGGCCCGGGAGACGCTGCCGGCCGTGTCGGGCGAAGCCCCGGGGCTCACGGTGACCGTCGCCGCTGCCGACGGCGTGCTGCGCATCGACAAGGTGGCGAGGCGGACATCCGGCCGCCATCCGTTCACGGCCGAGGTGTCCCTCGCCGCTGTTGCCGACGTCACTCCCGGAAAGGCGCGCCACGCGCTGCTCGGGTCGTCGCTCACCTTCCTGCTCGACGAGGGCAAGGACGTCGCGATCGACACCGCCCTGGACGCCGGGGAGGCCGAGGAGCTGGCCAGCCGCTTCCGGGAGGCCGCCGCCCGAGCCCACGACGGACCCGCCCCCGGACCGCGCATGCTGGAAGTCACCTCGTCGCCGCCCCCGCCGCGTACGTCGCCGGCTGCGTCGGGCCTGCTGCTCATGGCCACCTTCCCTCCCTTCGCCATCGCCATGGCCGGAGCACCGAACGGGCCGGCGGCCGATACCGTCACCACCCTGGCCCTGTTCGCCGCCCTGTGGCTGAGGATGTGGCGCCCGCCCACGATGGCCCGCACCCTGGGCTTGTGGTGCCTGGCGGCCGCGGCCGCGTTCGTGGTGGACGCCGCGCTCAGCGGCGAGCCCCTCCGCCTCGTCGGGACCGCCGTGTCGCTCCTGCTCGGCCGGTGGATGTACCTGAAGACGCCCGGTGGGGAGGCTTGAGGTCACCGCCGGGCGGCGAGCCCCCGGCCCGGCTCGTAGCGGGGGAGGGCCGGCAGGGGCGACGACAGGCCCCCGTCGCAGCGTTCGAGCCGGACGCGGCCGGCGGCCCGGTCGAGCCAGGCGGCCACGCACAGCACCTCGTCGGCCAGCCGGCGGGGGAGCGGCCCGGCGCCTGCGGGCTGGGCCGACGGGAACGGCAGCGTGGCGGCCGCCGGCTCGGCGCCGGCCCAGGCGGTGACCAGCCGGCCCTCGTCGAGCTCGGCGCCCCCCTCGCCCTCCACGGCGAGGCGGACGCGTCCGGCGGCCCGCAGCCCGTCGAGCCGGCGCTGGCGGGCCAGGGCGCCGGCCAGGGCGGCCGCCCGCTCCCGCACCGCAGCTGCCTCCTCGTAGCGCCGGGCCGAGGCCAGGGCGGCCATGCGGGCCTCCAGGGGCAGCAGGAGCCGCTCCGGCTCGACGGTGAGGCCACGGACCACGGCGTCGACCACCCCGGGGTAGCGGGCGGCGTCGTCGCCGCCGGCGCAAGGGCAGGCGGCCACGCCCAGCTGGGCGGCGGCGCACGGGGCCGGCGCGAGCACCCGGCCCGGCTTCTTGGTGCAGCGGCGGATGGCGGTGGCCGTGTGCACGGCCTCGACCACCAGCTGGGCCACGCCGCGGGAGGAGAGGGGCCCGAGGTAGAGGCACCCGTCGCCCGGCTTCGGGTCGCGCACCACCGACAGGCGGGGGAAGCGCTCGTCGAGGGTGAGCTTCACGTAGGCGTAGCGGCGCCAGTCCTTGGAGCGCCGGTTGTAGCGGGGCAGCAGCTCGTGGATGAGGCGCACCTCCAGCACCGACGCCTCCAGGTCGCCGCTGCACACCACGTGGTCGACGGCCGCCGTCTCCCGCAGCAGGGCGCCGACCTTGCGGCGCTCGTCGCCCGAGAAGTAGGAGCGCACCCGCCGGCGCAGGTTCACCGCCTTGCCCACGTAGAGCACCCGGCCGCCTGCGTCGCGGAACAGGTACACCCCCGGCCGGCGGGGCAGGTCGGCGGCCAGCTTCAGCTTGGCCACCATCGGGTGCCCGCGGACCGTGGGCAGCTCCAGCAGGTCGTCGAGGGCGAGGACGCCGAGCCGCCCGGCCCGCTCGAGCAGGCAGTGCAGCACCTCGCCGGTGGCGAGGGCGTCGTCGAGGGCCCGGTGGGTGGGCGTGTGGCCCACCCGCAGGTGGCGGGCGAGGGTGGACAGCTGGCAGTTGGGCACCTCGTCGGCCACCAGGCGGCGGGCCAGCGCGCACGTGTCGACCCACCGGTTGGACAGCGCCGGCCGGCCGGTGCGCCGCAGGTCGGCGGCGAGGAAGCCGAGGTCGAAGCGCACGTTGTGGCCGACCACCACGGCGTCGCCCAGGAACTCGAGGAACGCCGGCAGTACCGACTCGATGCGGGGCGCGCCGCACACCATGGCCTCGGTGATGCCGGTGAGGTAGACGATCTCCGGCGGGATGCCCTGGCCGGGGTCGACCAACGTCTGGAAGGTGCCGAGGCACTCCCCGCCCCGCAGCTTCACCGCCCCCACCTCGGTGATGGACGACACGCCAGGCTGGCACCCGGTGGTCTCCAGGTCGAGCACCACGAAGGTGACCTGGTGCAATGGGGTGCCCAGGTCGTCGAAGGAGCGCTGTACGACCGCCATCGCCCCTGGACTGTAAGCGAACATGCGTTCGTACACAAGGGGCGCCTACGGTGCCGGGCGTGGAGCTGCTGGGCATCGTCGGCCGTACCGTCGCCGTCTACGCGGCCGTCCTGGTCGGGCTGCGGATCGGCGGCCGGCGCGAGCTCGGGCAGCTCACGCCGTTCGACCTGGTGGTCATCCTGCTGGTCGCCAACGCCGTGCAGAACGCCATGGTCGGCAGCGACACCACCCTCCAGGGAGGCCTGGTCGCCGCCGCCACCCTGCTGATCCTCAACGCCGTGGTCGCCCGCGCCCGCCTGTACAGCCCGCGCGTGCGCGAGCTGGTGGAGGGCGTGCCCGTCGTGCTCGTGCAGGAGGGCCGGGTCATCGAGGCCAACCTCAAGAAGGAGGGGATCACCGAGGAGGAGCTCCTGGCCGCCGTCCGCGAGCACGGCTCGGTCGACGAGTTGTCCCACGTGGCCATGGCGGTGCTGGAGGCCGACGGGTCGGTGAGCGTGGTCCCCATGTCGGCCGACGTGCAGCGCAGCCGGCGCCGGCTCCGCCACCGCAGGAAGTAAGGCAACGCCTGTAGGGCTACAGTCTTTGCAGTCATGCAAAGAACTGCGCGCCGGGCCGACGCCGTCGACGCCTTCCACCTCGCCTCACGCGCCCTCGTCGGCGTGGCCGCCCGGTCCCTCGCCGGCGAGGACGACGTCACCCTCCCCCAGTGGCGGGCCTGCGTGGTGCTGTCCACCAGGCCGGGGCTCACTGTCGGGGACCTGGCCGCGATCCTCGACGTCCACCCCTCCACCGCCACCCGCCTCTGCGACCGCCTCGTCCGCAAGCGGCTCGTGCTCCGCCGGCCCGACCGCGCCGACCGGCGCACCATCCGCCTGGAGCTGGCCGCCGCCGGCAACCGGCTGGTGGAGCGGGTCACCGAGCGCCGCCGGCTGGCCCTGGCCGAGATCGTCGACCGGATCCCGGCCCCCGACCTCGCCGCCGCCACCGAGGCCCTGCGCCGCTTCGCCGCCGCCGCCCGCGAGCAGGAGGGCGTGGACCCGTTCGGCTGGGATCCGAGGGTCATGTCATGACCGGCCCGGGAGAACGGTCCATCGGCAACTCGATGCTGCACCATGCCGAAGGGATGGCGCAGCATTGACGGTCATCGATTCCGCCCGCCGGGCGGCGAGGAGACCGCTGTCGACCTGGCGGCCGGTCGGGCGGCAAAGGCTGGTCCGGCTGGCCCTCCGGTCCCGGAAGGTGCTCCTCGTGGCCGCGGTCACCGGCGCCGCGTGCGGGCTGGCGGTGGCCGCCTTCGAGCGGCTGGCCTCGGCCGGTGTCGACGCCGTCTTCCGGCTGCCGCTGGCCGCCCAGGCGGTGGCGCCCGGGCTCGGGGTCCTGCTGGCGGTGGCCATCCGGCAGGCCGGGGGCCGGGCTGGGGCGGAGACCACCGACGCCTACATCCACGCCTTCCACGACCCCCGGCCCCGTCCGGACCTGGGTGAGGTGCCCGTGCGGCTCCTGGCCTCGCTGGCCACGCTCGGCGCCGGCGGCCCCATGGGGTTCGAGGGCCCGTCGGCGTACATGGGTGCCGGCATCGGCGCCGCCGTCCAGCGCCGGCTCTCGCGCTTCTTCGCGCCCGACGAGTCGAAGCTCCTGCTCGTCGCGGGCGCGGCGGCGGGTGTGGCCGCCATCTTCAAGGCGCCCGTCACCGGCCTGGTCTTCGCCCTCGAGGTCCCGTTCCAGGAGGACGTGGCGCGCAGCATGCTGCTGCCGTCGGCCATCAGCGCGGCGGCCTCCTACGTGGCCTTCGCGGCGGCCGCCGGCACCGACCCGATCCTCCCCGTCGCCGGCCGGGCGCCGTTCAACCTGGTGGACCTGGGCGGAGCGGCGGTCGTGGGCCTGCTGGCCGGCGTGCTGGCGCGGGTGTTCATCGCCGTGGTGCGGCGGGCCAAGGACATGTCCGGCGGCCGCCGTCCCTACCTCCGAGCCGCGGCCGCCGGCGCCGTCCTGGCCGCCACCGTGCTCGCCGCCCACGCCCTCAGCCACGAGCCGCTGGCACTCGGCCCCGGCTATCACGCACTGCGGTGGGCGCTGTCGCCCGAGCGCAGCGTGCCCGCCGTCCTCGCCCTGTGGGTGATCCGGATGGTGGGCACCGGGGCGACGGTGGGCGGCGGCGGGGTGGGCGGGCTGTTCATCCCCCTCGTGATCCAGGGTGCCCTGGTCGGGCGGGCGGTGGGCGGGGTGTTCGACCCGGCCAACGCCACGCTGTTCCCGGTCGTCGGCATGGCGGCCTTCCTGGGCGCCGGCTATCGCGTCCCGCTGGCCGCCGTGGTGTTCGTGGCCGAGTTCACCGGCCGGCCGGGCTTCGTCGTGCCCGGGCTGGTGGCCGCCGTGGTGGCCCAGCTGGTGATGGGCCGGGCCTCGATCTCGCCCTACCAGGTGGCCCGGCGGGCCGGGCACCTCGAGCGCCGCCTGGCCCTGCCGCTCGGCGCGGTGGTCGACGCCGAGGCCCGCACCGTCCCGCCCGACGCCACCGTCGAGGAGCTGTTCTGGCAGCACCTCGTCGCCAACAGGAGCCGAGCGGTGGCGGTGGTGGACGGCGCCGCCTACCTCGGCATGGCCGGGGCCGACGACGTGGCGGGGGTGGAGCGGGCGGCGTGGTCCACCACTGCGGTGGCCGAGATCATGCGCACCGACCTGCCGGTCGCGGCGCCGGCGTGGTCGGTGGCCGACGCCGTCGCGGCCATGGACGAGGGGGGCACGGACGTGCTCCCTGTGTGCGACGAGGCCGGGTTCGTGGGCGTCGTGACGGCCGAGGGGGTTGTGCGGCTGGACGACATCCTCCGGCGGGCCACCGGCTGAACCGCTACCCCCGGCGCTCGGCCAGGCGGTGGAGCACGACGATGCCGCCGTAGTCGGGCGCGCCGCCCTGCCGGCGGGCGTCGTCGCCCGCGATGAACCCCTCGAGCAGCTCCCGGAGCCGGCTGGTGAAGGCGGCCAGGTCCTCCTCGTCGAGGTGGAGGTGGAAACGGCTCAGCTCGGCGATCGAGTCGTTGCCGGCCTCGGCCAGCTCCTCCCGGAAGGCGCCCAGCATGGCCAGCCCGCCGGCCTCGTCCTCGTCCTCCTCGGGGCGGTCGAACCGCAGCTGCCACGACAGGCCGGTGGAGCGGTAGGGCTTCTCGGTGGCGCCCCGTGCGCCCTGGCGGATCGGGGCGGGCGCCAGGAGCCCGGCGTCGACCAGCAGCCGCACGTGGTGGAGGATCGTCGCCGGGTCGCGACCGAGGCGCTCGGCCAGCTCCTTGTTGGTCCACTCGCGGTCGTTGCAGAGGCGCAGGATGCGCAGGCGCAGCGAGCTGGCCACCGCTTTGATCTGCTGCGGGGTGGCGTGCCGGCGATCGTCCATCGCTCCAGGCTACTGGTTGGGGTTCTCTCCAAGTGATTGGACATATCTCCAATCACTTGGTACCTTCACAACGTGGTGGAGGTGACGACCGCTCCCGACGCCCGGCTGGGCAGGCCGTTCTGGGCCCTCGCCGGGTCCTCCGGCCTCTCCAATCTCGCCGACGGCGTGTGCAAGGTCGCGCTGCCGCTGCTCGCCGTGCGCATGACCCGCTCGCCGGCGCTGGTGGCCGGCCTGGAGCTGGTGCGGTCGCTGCCGTGGCTGGTGGGATCGCTTCCCGTCGGCGCCCTGGTGGACCGCCTCGACCGGCGGCGGTCCATGGTCCGGGCCAACGCCGCCCGGGCCGCCTTCGTGGCCGTGCCGGCCGCCGCCCTGGCCGCCGGCCGGGGCTCGCTGGGGCTGCTGTACCTGGCGGCGCTCGGCACCGGCGTGGCCGAGGTCTTCTACGACACCGCCGGCCAGTCCATCCTCCCCGCCCTGGTGCCCCGGGCCCGCCTCGACCGGGCCAACGGCCGGCTCATGGCGGTGGAGCTGGGCGCCCAGGAGTTCGCCGGGCCGCCGGTGGCCGGGGTGCTGGTGGCCGGCGGCCTGGCGCTCGCCTTCGTCACCTCGTCGGTGCTGTGGGCGCTCGCCATCGCCGCCCTCCTCACGGTGCACGGCGCCTTCCGCCCGGGCCGCCCACCCGGCGCCGGCAGCCTCGGTGCCGACATCCGGGAGGGGCTCACCTTCCTGTTCGGACGGCCGGTACTGCGCACGATGGCCGTGATGGTCGCCATGGGCAACCTGGCCAACAGCGCCGCCTTCTCCGTGCTGGTGCTCTACGCCGTCGGCCCCCGGTCGACGCTTCGCCTCAGCGAGCCTCGCTTCGGGGTGGTGCTCGCCGTGCTGGCCGCCGGCGGCCTGGCTGGCGGGCTGGCGGCGGGCTGGGTGCAGCGGCGCCTCGGCCGGGCACGGGCGCTCCGGCTGTCGGTGCTGGGCATGACCGCGCTCCTGGCCGGCCCGGCCCTCAGCTCCTCGGCCGCGGCCGTCGCCGTGCTGTTCTTCGCCGGGGGTGCGGCCACGATGGTCTGGAACATCACCACCGTCTCGTTCCGCCAGCGGGTCACGCCCGACCACCTGCTCGGCCGGGTCAACAGCGCCTACCGCCTCCTCGCGTGGGGCACGCGGCCCCTCGGCGCCGCCCTGGGCGGGGTCCTCGGGCAATGGCTGGGGGTTCGGGCCGTGTTCGCCGTGATGGGCGTGGTCGCGACCGCAGAGCTGCTGCCCGCCCGGCGCATCACCGAGCAGTCCCTGGACGCCGAGGAGGCGGCTCAGGGCCAGGTGGACACGAACCGGTAGCGGTCGCCCCGCACCACGCTGCACCGCCACTCCACCGGGCTCCCGTCGGCGCGGGACAGCCGCTCCACCGAGAAGGCGGCCACCCGCCGCGGCAGCCGCAGGCGGGAGCGGTCGCCGGCCGGCGGGTTCACCGGGGTGATGCGTTCCCAGCCGCCGTTGACCCGGCACCGGCAGTGCTGGAGCAGGGCGTCGTAGAGCGAGCCGCGGGTGAGGTCGACGCCGAGCAGGCGGCGGGCGACGGCGGCGGGCAGCCAGGAGCGGTCGAGGGCCAGGGGCTCGTCGCCGGCGTAGCGCACCCGCTCCAGGTAGACGGCCTCGGCGCCGGCCGCCAACTCGAGCGGGCCGGCCGCCTCGCCGGCCTCCCGCAGGTCCAGGGCCAGCACCTCGCTGCGTTCCTCCAGCCCCTGACCCTCGATGGTGCGGGCCAGGCTGTAGTGGCCGGGGAGCGACCTTTCGATGCCGACGTCGACGATGGTGGTGCCCCGTCCCCGCTGGCGGCGCACCAGACCGGCCTCCCCGAGCCGGCGCATCGCCTCCCGCACGGTGTTGCGGCTGACGTCGTACTCGGCGACCAGCTCCGCCTCCGAGGGCAGCCGGCCGGTGAAGGAACCGTCGGCGACCCGCCGCCGCAGGTCGTCGGCCAGCTGGGCCCACAGGGGCAGGGGGCTGGCCCGGTCCAGCTGCCTCACGCCGCACCCCGCCCGAGGACGAGCGACACGAGGAGCAGACCCAGCACCACCGCCGTGATGGCCACGAAGGTGCGGTCCCGCTGCTGGGCGAACAGGGCGACCGACAGGGCCACCCGCAGGACGGGCGTGGCGATCAGCACGAGCAGCCCCAGCGCCACGACCGCCTCGCCCCGGCCGTGCCGGATCCCGCCGGCGACGGCGCTCGGTGTGTGCGGGAAGCTGGCATGGGTCCCGGTGAGGGTATCCACGGCCCGCCGGTCGGTCACGTACTGGGGGTGGTGGGCGAACGTGAGGGCCGTCCCGAGGAGGATGAGCGCCACGCTGGCCAGCACGCCGGCCCGCAGCAGGCGGCTGATGAGGACCTCCGTGCGGGTCTCCTGTCCCGTCACCGCAGGCCCTTCAGCAGCATCTGGGTCGACACCACCACGAGCACGGCGACGAACACGGCGCGAATGGTGGAGCTGCGCAGCCGCCCCAGCAGCCGGGAGCCGGCCGTGGCGCCGGCCAGGACGCCGGCCGCCACGGGGGCGGCGATGAACGGGTCGATGTCGCCGCGTGCGAAGTAGATGCCGGCGCTGGCGGCGGCGGTGACGCCGATCATGAAGTTGCTGGTGGCGGTGGACACCTTGATGGGCAGCCGCATGGCCAGATCCATGGCCGGCACCTTGAGGGCGCCCGAGCCGATGCCGAGCAGGCCGCTCACCGTGCCGGCGGCGTACATGAGGCCGAGGCCCTTCCCTGCGCCGGCCACCCGGTAGGGCACCTCGGCGCCGGCCGCCTCGTCGTAGTACGAGCCGTGGAGGGCGAGGCGGTCGGCCAGAGCGGACGCCGGAACCGCCGAGCCGGCCTGCCCGGCGCGCTTCCGGAGCATGGCCACCGCCGACCACCCCATGAGCAGCCCGAAGGCCACGTAGAGCCAGCGGGTGGCGACGACGCCGGCGAGCAGGGCACCGGTGACCGCGCCCGTGACGGTGGCCAGCTCCAGGAACATGGCAACCCGCAGGTTGGCCATCCGCTCCCGGACGTACGTGGCCGCCGCCCCGCTGGAGGTGGCGATGACCGACACGATCGAGGCGCCGATGGCGTAGCGGATGTCGACGCCCAGCAGCAGGGTGAGGGCGGGCACCACCACGATCCCGCCGCCGAGGCCGAGCAGCGACCCGAGGGCGCCGGCGGCGACCGAGATCCCGAGGACCTCGATGGTGAAGAGCGCCGGTGTCACGCACCTAACATACCATTGTTGGTACATTCTCTCAAACAATGGTGTCGCCGGAAGGGCACGCCGGCCGTGCCGAATTGGCGACACGATTGCCCCGTGACGACCCACACCGACGCCGACTTCGGCGAAGTGTCGTGGCACGACTGCCACGTCCACGGCCTCGCCCTGCGCACGGGGGACCCCTCCGAGGGCGATTGGACCAGCGAGCTGGTGCTCGACCTCGACTACATCGTCGGCTGGTCCTGTGCGACGGCCGAGGACGGTGCCCGGTTCTCGGTGGCGCCTGCCACCCTGGTGTTCCGCGACGTGGCGTCGCTCGCCGTGCACGTGGAGTGGGCGCCACCTCCCTCCACCCGATGTCGATCGACCGCATCGAGCGCCGGCCGGCGCCTCCCTTCGCGGCGTGGTCGGTGCTGTTCAACTGGCCGGCGGGAGGCTCCATCACCTTCACCGCCCGGGGCTTCACGCAGGTGCTGCGTTCGGAGCCGGTGGAGGTCGGCTCTCGGCGGCACGGCGGTTCGGCGCGGACGCTGTCGACGCGGTTGTCATCGTGCCTGTCGGTGTCGGGTTGCTGGCCCTGACGAGCAGCGATGTGCTGAGGGCTGTCGGGTCGTTCGTCCTGACGATGGCGTACTTCGGTCTGCTCGGCCCAGAGGGCACACTGGGGAAGCGGGTGATGGAGGTCCGCGTTGTCGTCGCGGCGACGGGCGACCGGATGAGCGCGGCGAGGGCGCTGGGTCGCTGGCTTTGCGTGGTCTTGGTGTTTCAGCTCAACCGCGTGACACCGCACGCGCTGTGGTGGCTGCCGTTCGTGATTCTCTTCGGCCCTTGCCTCGCAGGTCGGGGGCAGAGGGCGCTGCACGACCGAGTCGTGGGCACGGTCGTCGAGGCTGCTCCGTGATGGCTGAAGGAAGCTCAAGGGATCGTGAGATAGCCGTCGCCGAGCCACTGGAAGCCCCCGACCGCACGGTAACGAATTTGTGCCCTCTACACGCCGACGTTCGCACCGCTAGCGCAGCTGGCGCTCTGCCCTTCGCAGGACGAGGCCTCTTGCCGGCTGCGTCCCACCCGGCATCGCCAACCAGCCGGTGCGCTACGCGCCGTTTTGTGCGTCAGGCCGTGAGCGCAGAGCCCGCTTGCGAATGACAGGAGAACCCATCGTCCGCTGTCGCGGCCGACCGGGTCATCACCGAGCTCAGCGCCTACTCACCGGCGCCGCTCGGCCCGGCCATAGGCTGTCTTTCGGATGTCCGACCGCCGTCGCCGAAGAACCGGTTGTATACTTCGAGTACTTCAGGCGGGTTTGGCCATTGCCGCGGTTGCACTCCTTGGCCTCACGCTCGACGGGGCAAGAATGGAGGCAACCGTCGGAATCGGCGGCTGGTGAGTCCCGCCGCACGCGACTCGCCGGATCGTCCTCCTGGAAGAATCTCGACTTCGCAGCCTCGCCGGATCTTCGCCGGCGCCGTCCATGGAGGGGCCGTTGCACCATCGGTGTGGCCGACAACCTGTGCGGTTCCTCACCGCCGCGCTACTACGGCGATCCGCGGTTCTCGGCCTGGTACGGCGTGCTCGACGCCACCCACGCCGCCACGTCCAATACCGACGCGCCGATCGTGGCCTTCCGGTGGGGCCGACGCCGGCAGCAGCGTGCTCGACCTTGTCCCGACCGCCACGCTGTGGCCTTGTGCTCCCTGCCCACGACCAGCCCCGGAAAGTCGGCGCCGTCGCTGCCCTCGCCGGAGCTATCACTGTGATCGCCGACGTCGTTGTCCTGTGACCAGCCAGCTCGGACTGTGGAGCGCCCTCGCGCTGATCGCCGGCTTGCTGAGCGGGTGCGGCCACCGAGAGGCCAGTGGCGCAACCCTGCCGCTGCATCTCGTCCAAGACGTACCCCTTCCCGGCGACACCTCCCGCTTCGACTATCAGGACGTCGACCCGGTTCGCCGGCGGCTGTTCGTCGCCCATCTTGGCGCCAGCCGCCTGGAGGTCATCGACCTCGACTCGTTGCGAGTCGTTCGCAGCGTGACCGGTCTGGCAGATGTCCACGGCGTCCGGGTCGCTCCGTCGCTGGGTCGGATCTATGCCAGCGCCACCGGCAGCAACGAGGTCGTCACGCTCGACGAGGACAGCCTTTCCGAGATCGGCCGGGCTCAGACTGACGGCTACCCAGACGGCATCGGCGTTGACGTGGCCACCCAACGGGCGTTCGTCTCCGACGAGCACGGAGACGCCGAGACGGTCATCGACGCCAGGACTGGCGCCCGGGTCGGCACTGTCGCCCTCGGCGGCGAAGCAGGCAACGTGGCGGTCGACCCGACCGCGAACCGAATCCTCGTCGGCGTGCAGACACGCCGTGAGATCGCCACGATCGACCCCGCCACGCTGGCCGTCGTCCACCGGACACTCCTGCCGGGCTGCGACAACGACCACGGCTTGCTTATCGACCCCCTGCACCGCCTTGCCTTCGTCGCCTGCGACGGCAACGACCGCATGCTCGTCGTCGACCTCGCCTCCGGCCGGACGACTGCGACCTTCTCTGTCGGCAAAGGGCCCGACGTGCTGGCCCTCGACCAAGGCCTCGGGCGACTCTACGTGGCCGCCGAGAGTGGCACCGTCTCCGTCTTCTCCGTCGCCGAAGGCTCCGTCCGGTTCAGAAGTCGGCGCCATCTCGCCAAGAACGCGCACAGCGTCGCCGTCGATCCGACAACGCACCGCGTCTTCTTTCCGCTCCAGTCGCAACGCGGCCGACCCGTCCTTCGCGTCATGGCGCCGACGTGAGACGAGGCAAACGAGACCGGCCGGCTGCTTACGAGAATCGTCCGCTCCCCTTCGGGAACCGAGATGACGGCTTTGGGCAGTGGCTGTGTCGCCCGGTGAACGCCAGCTGGATCACGCGCTTGGGCCGCGCGGGTGCCGCTCGAGCTTTTCGGGCGGCGCTCGACGAGTCCGGCTCAACGGTCGCGAGCGCAGCCGCAGAGCCGGACCAGCTCCGGCCAGCGCTCGGCCGTGTCACCGCGTGCGGGTCGTGTCGACATTGGCCTTGGATTGCGCTCCACCAGGCCGGCCACCGTGCGCCAACGGGTGACGTCACCTCGTCGAGAGCCGCACCTCCGGTGGTCCGCCGACGGGTTACAGGAGTCCTTCCTGGCGTCGCGATGCGGACCCTATGTGGACCCGAGTTGGGGCGCCGGGCGGGACGTCAAACCGAAATAGTGCCCTGACCTGCGGTTATCCTGGCTCCGGGGCTGGGACTCGAACCCAGAACCCTCTGATTAACAGATGGGTCCTGGGTGTCTACCGAGTGCGCTACAAGTCGCTGACCTGCCCTTATGTTCGGGCGTCTGTCCATTCCGTCCATCTGGGTAGCTGGTGTATCACAGGGATACGCACCTGGATACGCACCTGGCGAAGATCCCGTCGAGTCTCGCGGACCCTGCCTCTCGAACCGGAACTGACGATCTAGCTCCGCGGGCAACGTCCATCCAATGGTCGGCGCTGCGGCGCCGAAGGCGGACCGGGCTTCGTCATCGTGTCTGCTGGCGCAGACGAGCAACCGACCTGGGCCGCGTATGACTGTCGCCGTAAGGAGCCTCCCGCCCCCCGTTGTCGACATCTGACAACTCTGGAAGCCGGGACCCCCGGCTGGCAAGCTTGACGCGTGCTGCGGGTCGTGTTCGACACAACCGTCCTTTGCGAGGACTTCCTACTTCGTAGGCCCGCCGCGACACGGCTCTTTGCCGCCGCCGCAGCCGGCAGCGCTTGTGTCCACCTGAGTCCCGTTGTTCTTGCCGAGACAGAGCGCCGGTACCTGGAGGATCTCCGCTCCGCCGCTGGTTCCCTGACCACCAAGCTGAAGTCGCTTGGCCAGTTCGGGGTGACCGTAACCCACGATTTGGACCTTGAGCAACGGCGAGCCTCTGAGGATTACCTAGCGTTCCTGGAGGAGATCCTTCGCCGGCCCGGCGTAAGCCGAGAACATTGGCCAGATATCTCGCACGAAGCTCTCGTCGATCGCGATATGCGCATGCTGCCGCCCTTCCGCAAAGGCAGGGAGGGGACGACTGGCTACAGGGACACTCTGATCTGGCTTGGCACCGTCGATATCGCCCGTCGGCACCCTGGGGACGATGTCGTCCTGGTTAGCGCCAACGCTAGCCCCGATTCTTCACCGGCCAACTTGGGCTGACAGCGGGGTATCCGCGGGAGTGCCCGCCAGACAAGGGATTCTGACGGTGTCGAGTCGTCACAGTCCCGAGTCAGGAGGGCACTCGCGAGGTGAACGGTACCAGCGTGCTGGCGGCTGTTACGGGCATGTCTTCGTGAGGACGTAGGAGGGTGATCCGGCAGGAGTAGTTGAGGATCGACTCGGCTGTGACGCCAGGTTGGACGGCGGCGCTCGCCGCTGACGAGGATCGGCGGGACCTGTGGAAGCGCGACAGGGC
>DASSMA010000018.1:0-33222 GCA_035689115.1 Acidimicrobiales bacterium | reverse complement strand
CGCACGTTCCAGATCATCACAGGGATGACCGCGACGAACAGGACGACCGCGATCGCGGCGGCGCGTCCCTGGTGGCCGCGTATGAAGAACCAGCGGATCATGCGCTCGGCGATGACTTCGGTGCCGTTCGCCTCGGGGTTGCCGATGACGAAGACGATGTCGAACACCTTCAAGGCGTTGATGACCATGTACGTGGTCACCACCACGATCGTCGGGACGATGCTCGGCACGATGATGCGGCGGAACACCTGCAGCTCGGACGCCCCGTCGATGCGCGCGGCCTCGATGATCTCGTCCGGGATGGACTTGATCGCGGCGGACAGCACGACCATGGCGAACCCGGTCTGCATCCAGACCATGATCACCATGAGCAGGAGGTTGTTCCACGGCTTCTCCGACAGCCAGGGAACCGGGTTCTTCCCGAGGCCGAGCATGATCCCGTTGAGCAGGCCGATGTTGCTGCCGAAACCCTGCGGCCGGAAGCTGTAGACGAACCGCCACACCACGGCGGCGCCCACGAACGAGATGGCCATGGGGAGGAAGATCAGCGACTTGGCCAGGCTCTCGGCCCGGTACAGGCGGTCGGCCAGGGTGGCGAACAGCAGCCCGATGGCGACGGCGGCGGTGGGCACCAGGACGATCCACCCGAGGGTGTTCCTGATGGCGCGGAGCATGCTGTCGTCGGTGAAGACGAAGCGGTAGTTGTCGAGGCCCACGAAGCGCTGGGCGTGGGCGTCCTTGAAGCTCAGGACGATGGTGTTGATCACCGGGTAGACGAGGAACACGCTGAGGATCACGAGTGCGGGGCCGACGAACACGTAGGGGCGGACGCGCTCGCGCAGCCACTCGGGGAGGGCGTCGACCAGGCGGTCCATGCCCCAGAAGAGGGCGAAGATGCCCCCGACGCCGATGGCGATGGCGACGGCCACCACGAGCAGGCGGTTGGCGTTCGCGTCGCGGAGGAAGCCCCACGTCCCCCAGAGCACGGCGACGACGCCGGCGGGCACGGCCAGGCCGATGCCCAGCCGCCACGCCCGCCGGGCGCCGTCGCTCCCGCCCCCGCGCCCTTGGGGCGCGGGGGTTCCCCCCTCCACCTCAGTGAGCGTCGCGGGCACCTACGAGGGCCAGCTGGCCTCGATCTTGTCCAGCGCCGGCTTGAGCGCCGCCGGGCCGCCCTGCACGTAGTTCACCATCCCCGTCCAGAAGCTGCCCGAGCCCACCGCCGACGGCATGAGGTCGGAGGCGTCGAAGCGGCCGGTGCCGTTCTTGAGGGAGTTGGTGAGCACCCGTGAGGCGTCGGCCAGGATGCTGTTGGCGTAGCACTCGGGACCGACGTTCACGTTGGGCGACACCCGGGAGGTGGCGATGTCCTTGCCCTGGGCGCACTGGACCTCGGTGCCGGCGAAGCGGCGCAGGAAGTCGCGCACCTCGGGGGCGTCCCGGAACACGGCCGACAGCTCGCCGCCGAACAGGATGCCCTGCTGCTTGATGGGCGGGAACGGGAACCAGTCGTAGTCCACGCCGGCCTTGGCGTCCTTCGGGAAGAAGGCATTGATGAAGGTGGCCTGGCGGTGCAGCCAGCATCCCGGCGGGTTCTTGAACATCGGGCCGGGCGCGTCGCCGAAGGCGATCGACGTGGTCTGCTTGGCCCCGCCGAGCACGTACCCCTGCGTGAACAGGATCTTGCCGAAGTCCTCGCCGGCGGTGACGACGGACGGGTCGTTGAACGGGATCTCGTGCTTGACCCACTTGTCGTAGGTGGCGGTGCCGGCCGTCCGGAGCATGATGTCCTCCATCCAGTCGGTCGCCGGCCATCCGGTGGCCCCGCCGCTCTCGAAGCCGACGCACCACGGCGTGCCGCCGTCGGCCTTGATCTTGTCGCTGAGGGCGATCATCTCGTCCCACGTGGTGGGCACCTTGTAGCCCTTGGCGTCGAAGGCCTTCTTCGGGTACCACACCATGCTCTTCAGGTTGATGTTGGTGGGCAGCCCGTAGTGCTTCCCGTTGTACTCACCGAGCGACATGAAGTAGGACCCGAAGGTCTTCTCCAGGTCGGAGATGTTGAACCCGAGATCCTCCAGGGCGATGGCCTTTCCGGCCTTGCCCTGCTCGACGACGGCGCCCGGCTGGGGGTACATGATGATGTCGGGCGGGTTCCCGCCCTGGACGCGGATCTTGGCCTGGGCCTCGAAGTCTGACGAGGCCTCGATCTCGGTCTTGTAGTTCACCTTCGGGGTGATGAGCGTGTCCACCACCGACTGGAGGGCGGTCGCCTCCTCCGGTTCCATGGCGGTGAACAGGGTCACCTTGCCGGCGTTCTTGCCCGTCCCCTGGCTTCCCCCGGCGGTTGTAGTGGTGTTCCCCGCGTTCTTGTCGTTGCTGTCGTTGCCGCAGGCCCCCAGGAGCAGGACGCCGGCGAGCACCGCCAGCACCAGCCGTGACGGTCGTGAACGCATCTTCCCTCCGTTTTGATCAGACGCTGCTGGATGAGTCCTCGTAGATGCTCGATCCGCTCTCCGGGTCGAAGAAGTGCAGACGGGCGGTGTCAACTGCCAGCTCGATGCGCCCTCCTTTCTGGATGCCCGTTCGGCGGTCGAGGCGGGCGACCACGTGCGACTCCCCGCCTGCTGCCCGTTGCTCCACGGTGTCGAGGGCCTCCACGCCGACGTCGACCGCCAGTTCCTTCACGTCCTCGGTGAGGGCTGGGGGAGCGGCGAGGGTGAAGTGGACCACCACGTCGGAGCCCAGCGCCTCGCGCAGGTCGACGGTGGCCGACAGCCGCCCGAGCTCCCGGTCGCCGGGGACGAGTGAGGCGTCCTCCATGTCCTCGGGGCGGATCCCGAGCACGATCTTGCGCCCGTCGTAGGCGGCCAGGGCCGGGCGCCGGGCCAGCACCTCGTCGGGCACCGGGAGCCGGAACTCGGCCAGTGCCACCGTGAGCCGGCCGTCCTCCCGGCTGAGGCCGGCCTCGACCAGGTTCATGGCCGGCGAGCCGATGAAGCCGGCGACGAAGATGTTGACCGGCCGCTCGTAGAGGGTCTGCGGGTCGTCGACCTGCTGGAGCACCCCCTTGCGGATGACCGCCACCCGGTCGCCCATCGTCATGGCCTCGACCTGGTCGTGGGTGACGTAGAGGGTGGTGACGCCGAGGTCGTGCTGGAGGCGGGCGATCTCGGCGCGCATCTGCACCCGGAGCTTGGCGTCGAGGTTCGACAGCGGCTCGTCCATGAGGAAGGCGTGGGGGTGGCGCACGATGGCCCGGCCCATGGCGACCCGCTGGCGCTGGCCGCCCGACAGGGCGCGGGGCTTGCGGCGGAGGAGGTCCTCCAGGCCGAGGATGCGGGCCGCCTCGCCCACCCGCTGCTCGATGTCCTTGGCCGGGACCTTCTGGAGCTTCAAGCCGAACGCCATGTTGTCGAACACGCTCATGTGGGGGTAGAGGGCGTAGTTCTGGAACACCATGGCGATGTCCCGCTCCTTGGGCGGCACGTCGTTGACGACCCGGTCGCCGATCCGGATGGTGCCCTTCGTCACCGGCTCGAGGCCGGCGACCATCCGCAACGCGGTGGTCTTGCCGCAGCCCGAGGGCCCGACGAGCACCATGAACTCGCCGTCGTCGATGGACAGGTCCAGAGCGGAGACCGCGGTCGTACCGTCGGTGAAGACCTTCCACACATCCTGAAGAAGGATCTCTGCCAATCCATTACCCCTGGTCCCAAGGGGCCCGCCCCGATGGTCTGTCCCGGGAGCCCGGCTGGGTAGAGCCGAAGGTCCCGGTCCTGGGCAAAGGGGATGACCCGGCCGGCAAGACCTTTTTGGTACGAGTGCAGCGGTTCTAGCACCAGGACTCGTGCCCCGCACGGGCCCCCCCAAACCCGCGCCGATCTGCTACATCACCGCCGTGGCCCGGGGCGCCGAAACCAGTTCCCGCCGCCGGCTGAGCGTCCGAGCGGAGGTCGCCGGTTGGGTGGTGGTCGCCCTGGCCGGGCTCTTCGTCGTCGCCGGCCTGTACCACCCGCCCTACGGCGTGGTGGGGCCCGGCCCCGCCGTCGACGTGCGCGACGACGTCGTCATCACCGGCGTGCCGTCCGGGCGCCCGACCGGGCCCTACCTGCTGACGTCGGTCTGGCTCAGCCGGCCCAGCGCCCTCGGGTTGGCCGTCGCCGCCCTCCGCCACGACCGGGAGGTGGTGAAGATCGCCGACGTCCACCCGGCGGCCATGGGCCCGGCCGCCTTCGACGCGTACGAGCGGAGCATGTTCGCCGACAGCCGCCAGCTGGCGGCGGCGGCCGCCGCCCGGGCCGCCGGCTACGAGCCCCGGATCACCGGCCGGGGAGCCCGGGTCCTGTGGACCGAGGACGGGTCGCCGGCGGCGTCCCGCCTGGCCGCGGGGGACGTGGTCACGGCCGTCGACGGGGCGCCCGTGCTGACGAAGGAGGCGTTCCTGGCCGCCGCCGACCAGGGGGCGCCGGGGCGGAGGGTGCTCTCCGTGCGGCGGGGCGGCCGCCTGGTCGACGTCGCCGTCGAACGGGCGGCCGGCGAGGGGATCGGGGCCGTCACCACCACCGACGCCATGCGGGTGGAGCTGCCCTTCACGGTCACCTTCCGCAGCCGCCCCGACTTCGGCGGCCCGTCGGCCGGCCTGATCTACGCCCTCACGATCGCCGACATGCTCGACGCCCGCGACGGGTCGCGCTCACGGGCCGTCGCCGCCACCGGCTCGATCACCGCCGGCGGCTCGGTGAAGCCGGTGCGGGGGGTCCAGGAGAAGGCGGCCGCCGCCCGCCGGGCCGGCGCCGACCTCTTCGTCGTGCCGTCCGCCGAGGTCGACGACGCCGGCGGCGCCGGCCTGGCGGTGCGGGGCGCCGACACCATCGACGAGGCGGTGCGGGCGCTGGGGTGAGCCCCGGCGCGGCGCCCGCTGCGCAAGATCCGCCGGATGTGAACCTTCTCCGTTCACATCCACCTTCCGGCGCCGGCCGTCGTTCCCCGGCGAGGGGACTTCCGGCCCTACCCCCGGCCGGGCGGCCGGTGTCCACTGGGCTGGCGGGAGCACCCTTGCTGCCGTCGTACCGATCCCCGGGAGAAGGGGTGAGCAAGATGCAGGAGCTCCAGGGAGTGGTCCTGCTCGACGTGTCGCCGGGCGGCGAGGAGGCGTTCGACGCCAGCTTCCTCGAGCGCACGGAGCACCCCGTGCTGGTGTGCCACGGGCCGGGTGACGACACCTGCCCGCTGCTGACCGGCGAGGGCTGCGCCATGTTCGAGGCCGCCCACGGCATCGTGTTCAAATTGGATCTCGAACGGCCGCAGCACCGGGCGATCCTCCTCCAGTACCGCCGGCTGGCCGGGCCCGAACTGCCGATCCGCGTGCTGGTGGCCGACGCCGGCCAGGCCGAGCGCTACGCCGGCGTCCTCGCCGACGTGGAGGTCTGGTTCAGAGAACCGACGGTGGTCGACCTCGACGGCTTCGCCGCCGAGGTCGAGTCCGTCGACCGGCTCCGCACCTAGTGCACCGTCTGGGAGATGTCTCTGGCGTCTCGCCGGCTCTCGCGGCCGCCGAGCGCTCGGCGGAGACCCTCGGATCATTTCCCAGACGGAGCACTGGCGCGGAGGGAAGACTCCCTACTTCACCCCGCCGCAGAAAACCTGACCCAGCTTGATGAGAAAGGGGATCCTCGCCTTGACCTGGGTCCCCGCCGGCGTGGCCCGGTTCAGGGGGATGGGGGCCCATCCGGGCCCCTGGGCGAAGACGGCGCCTTCGCTCGGCATCGAGGACGAACCGAGGATGCTCCCGCCCATCTGGTCGTCGTTCATTCCAGTCCTTTCCTCTCAACCCGCCGTAGATCCGATATACGTGAGTTAACCACCTAGAGCGGCGCGATGCAGCGGGTGGAATGGAGAGGCGGCCTGGAACGGGCGATGCCCGGCGCTTTGGGGGGAGCGCCGGGCATCACGACCGTTCTCGAGGGGCTCTGTCAAACCGGCGGCTTCGTTGGCGCCGGTCCTCAGTAGCCCTGTACCAAAAGGAGACCACATCGCCCCAATGGGGCGGAAGCGGCGAAGGTCCGTTCCGGCCGGGCCGAAGGTCCCGAGCGCCGGCGCGCCCCCAGCGCGGCCGGAAGACGCCCGGAGTAGCTCCTCCGGCCCTTGACACATCCCTCGATCGGGCTGGGTGACCAGCCCGATCGGCGGGCCAGGATGCCTAGGACGAGTCATACCGCCGTCAGGGTGCCGGCCGTACGGTGGCATCTGCGAGAGGGGGCACCAAACGCGGATGGCGACTCGAATCGAACGGCTGCGGTCCACGCCGTACGTGGCGCAGTTGTTGCTCCTGGCCCTCGCCCACTACGGCACCGCCCGGCTCAGCCTGACCTTCGGCCAGCTGGACGGGATCGTCGCCCCGGTGTGGCTGCCCAGCGGCGTGGCCCTGGCCGGCCTGCTGGTGTTCGGCCGGCGGGCGTGGCCGGCCATCGCGGCGAGCGCCACCCTCGTGGACCTCGGGGCCGGCCTCCCCCTCCTCACCGTCGCCGGGATGGCGACCGCCACCACCGTGGAGGCGGTGATGGCCGTGACCCTCCTCGAGCGGGCCCGGTTCCGGATCGCCCTCGACGGCCTCCGCCACGTGGTGGTCCTCGTCGTGCTCGGCGCCGGCGTGGCCTGCGGGCTGGCCGCCCTCCTCGGCGCCGCCAGCCTCGTGTCGGGCGGCGTGGCGTCGGGGACCGTCTGGGAGACGTGGCGGGTCTGGTGGCTGGGCGACGTGCTCGGGCTCATGGTGGTGGCTCCCTGCCTCCTCGTCGCCGTGTCCGAGCCGACGCCGCACTCGGCCGGCGCCGTCGAGGCCGCCGTCGTGGCACTGGCCGTGGTGGTCGTGGCCTTCGAGGTGTTCGGTCCGAGCGGCCCCCCCGGGTACCTGCTCTTCCCGCTCATCGCCTGGACGGCGGCCCGCTTCGGCACGCGGGGCGTGGCCGCCGCCCTCGTAGCGGTGAGCGTCATCGGGGTGCTGCACACCGCCGACGGGGCCGGGTTCTTCGTACGCCCCGACCCCATCGAGAGCCTCTACCTGCTCGACGGCTACCTGGCCGTGCTCTCCCTCAGCGGTCTGGCTCTGGCCGCCGTGGTGGTCGAGCGCGACCGGGCCCACGAGGAGCTGCGGCGGTCCAACCTGCATCTCGCCATCCGGGTGGCCCAGCGCACCAAGGCCCTCCAGGACCAGAGCGAGGCCCTCGCCCGCGACCGCGAGCGGCTGGCCGAGGCCCAGCGCATCGCCAGGGTGGGCAGCTTCGAGTGGGACGTGAAGGCGGACGTGGTGCGGGGGTCCGACGAGCTGTACCGGCTGTTCGGGTTCCAGCCGGGAACGGTGTTCCCCCGCTTCGCCGAGCACCTCGACGTGATCCCCCCCGACGACCGCGAGCGGGTGCGCGACGCGGTCCGGGCGGCCATGGCCACCGGTGACGACTTCACCCTCGAGCATCGCGTGATCGGTGCCGACGGCGTGGAGCGCTGGGTGCGCAGCAACGGCCGGGTGGAGACCGAGGACGGCGTCCCGGTGCGCGTCGCCGGGACGGCACAGGACGTGACCGCGAGCAGGCAGGCGGAGGAACGCTTCCGGAACCTCCTCGACGCCGCGCCCGACGCCATGGTCATCGTGGGTTCCGACGGCCTGCTCGAGCTGGTGAACCGCCAGACGGAGGCGCTGCTCGGCTACGCCCGCGAGGAGCTGGTGGGCCAGCCGGTGGAGATCCTCCTCCCGGAGCGGTTCCACGAGGCGCACACCACCCACCGGGCCGGCTTCTTCGGAACCCCCCGGACCCGGCCGATGGGCGAGGGGAGCGAGCTGTACGCCCGGCGCAAGGACGGCAGCGAGGTGCCGGTCGAGATCAGCCTCAGCCCGCTCAGGACCGAACGGGGCACTGTCGTGTCCGCCGCCATCCGCGACGTCACCAGCCGCAAGGTGGCCGAGGAGGAGCTGGCCCACCAGGCGCTGCACGACTCCCTCACCGGGCTGCCGAACCGCACGTTGCTGGCCGACCGGCTGGACCACGCGCTGGCACGGGCGTCCCGGAACGGCGGCGAGGTGGCGGTGCTGTTCCTCGACCTCGACCGGTTCAAGCTCATCAACGACAGCCTCGGCCACGCCGTCGGCGACGGCGTGCTGGTGGCCCTGGCCGACCGGCTCCAGCGCATCGTGCGGGCCACCGACACCGTCGCCCGGTTCGGTGGCGACGAGTTCGTGGTCGTGTGCGAGGACGCGCGGGAGGGGCTGCGGCTGGCCGACCGGCTGGCGGAGGCGGTGCTCCAGCCCGTCGTGGTCGACGGCGAGGAGATGTTCCTCTCGGTGAGCGTCGGGGTCGCCGTCGCCCAGGGCGCCCAGTCGGCCGAGGCGATCCTCCGTGACGCCGACGCCGCCATGTATCGGGCCAAGGAGCGGGGGCGGGCCCGGATCGAGTACTTCGACGAGACCATGCGCACCGAGGCGGCTGCCAAGCTCGAGAGCCACAGCGCCCTGCACCGGGCCTTGGAGCGCCGCGAGTTCCGGGTCCACTACCAGCCGATCGTCGATCTCCGCACCGGGCAGGTGGAGACGGTGGAGGCGCTGGTCCGCTGGGCCCATCCGGAGCGAGGGATGGTGTCGCCGGGCGAGTTCATCCCCGTGGCCGAGGAGAGCGGGCTCATCGTGCCCCTCGGCGCCTGGGTCCTGGAGGAGGCGGCGCGCCACCACAAGGGATGGCGGGGCGAGCACCCGACGCTCGGGCTGGGGGTGAACATCTCCGCCCGGCAGCTACGCCATCCCGACCTGGTCCCGTCCCTCCGGGACACGCTCGCCCGCACCGGCACACCGCCGTCGTCGCTCATCGTCGAGCTCACGGAGTCGGTGCTGATGGAGGACATGGACGCCCACCGCCACGCCCTCACCGCCCTGCGCGACCTCGGCGTGCGCCTCGCCATCGACGACTTCGGCACCGGCTATTCGTCGCTCACCTACCTGCGCCGCTTCCCTGTCGACACCGTGAAGATCGACCAGACCTTCGTGCAGGGCCTGGCCAGCGACCCGGCCGACCGGGCCATCGTGGAGAGCGTCGTCGACCTGGCCCACGCCCTCGGGATGCGCGTGGTGGCCGAAGGCGTCGAGTCGCGCACCCAGGTCGACCTGCTGCGCCGGCTCGGCTGCGACCAGGCCCAGGGCCACTGGTTCGACGCCGCCCAGCCGGCGGACGCGGTGGGCCGCATCCTCAGCCGTCCCCGCCTGGTTCCCCTGCACAGGCGCGCCGCCGGAGCGGAGTAGATCCCGCCTGCGTCTACCCTCGAATTCCATGCTCCACTTCCGCCAGTACGACCTGGCCTGCCTCTCCCTTTTCAGCTACCTGGTGGGTGACACCGGCACCGGCCGGGCCGTGGTCGTGGACCCCCAGCGGGACATCCACGAGTACCTGGCCGACGCCGAGGCCGCCGGGCTGAAGATCGAGCGGGTCATCGAAACCCATTTCCACGCCGACTTCCTGTCCGGTCACCTCGAGCTGGCCAAGGCCACGGGAGCGGCCATCTCCTACGGCGACGTCGCCGAGGCCGACTTCCCTATCGACCCGCTGGCCGACGGCCAGCGGCTCTCCCTCGGCGAGGTCAGCCTGGAGATCCGCCACACCCCGGGGCATACGCCAGAAAGCATCTCGGTCGTGGTGTACGAGCACCCCGGGGGTGAGCCGTGGGCGGTGCTCACCGGCGACGCCCTCTTCATCGGCGACGTGGGCCGGCCCGACCTGTTGACCTCGGTCGGCCGCTCGGCCGACAGCCTCGCCCGCGACCTCTACCGCTCGCTCCACGAGAAGCTCCTCACCCTTCCCGACGCCACGCTCGTGTACCCCGCCCACGGCGCCGGATCGGCCTGCGGCAAGCACCTCTCCACCGCCGCGTCCACCACCATCGGGGAGCAGCGGGCCACGAACTACGCGCTCCAGCCCATGACGGTCGACCAGTTCGTGGAGGCCGTCACCGAGGGGCAGGGCGTGGCGCCGCTGTACTTCGCCTTCGCCGCCGACGCCAACCGCCGCGTCCACGAGTTGCTCGACGACGCCGAGGCGCCGCCCTCGATCGCCGTCGACGACGCCCTCGCCCTCGGCGCCGGCGGGGCGATCCTTCTCGACACGAGGTCGCCGGAGTCTTTCGCGTCCGGGCACGTGCGCGGGTCGGTGAACGTGGGTCTCGACGGGCGCTTCGCCGAGTACGCCGGCGACGCCATCCGGCCCGGCCAGCACGTCGTGGTCCTGGGTGACGGGGGCAGGGGCACCGAGGCGAAGGTGCGGCTGGCCCGCATAGGGTTCGACACCGTGATCGGTGAGGTGCCCGACGTGGAGCAGGTGCTGGCGGACCGGCCGGAGCTGGCGGCCGCCGCCACGCGCGTCCCCGCGGCCGATCTGGCCGCCTGGCTGGACCATCAGCCCGATGCCCAGGTGGTCGACGTGCGGAACCCCACCGAGACCAAGGTCGCCGGCATGCTGCCCGGGGCCCGGAACCTCCCGCTGCCGCGGCTCCTCGACCACCTCGACGAGCTGGATCCGTCGAGGCCCACGGTCGTCTACTGCGCCGGCGGCTACCGCTCCTCGGTGGCCGCGTCCACGCTGCGGGCCCATGGCTTCACCACCGTCGTCGACCTCATCGGCGGCTATGCCGCCTGGCAGTCCGTCGTCGCCGCCTGACCCTCGAGGAGGAGACACGTCGTGTTCGGCCAACCCCAGGTCCCCAGCATCACGCCCGCCGAGGTCAACGGGATGGCCGGCGCCGTGCTGGTGGACATCAGGGAGGACGACGAATGGCAGGCGGGCCACGCCCCCGACGCCGTCCACCTGCCCCTGAGCCGCCTCCGGGCCGACGACCTCCCGGAGGACTCCACGCTCCTGTGCATCTGCCGCTCGGGCGCCCGATCGGCCCGGGCCACCGAGGCCCTCCGAAACGCCGGCTTCGATGCGGTGAACGTCGCCGGCGGCATGCGGGCGTGGAGCAGCGCCGGCCTTCCCATCGTGCGCGACGACGGCGGAGCCGGGACTGTGGTCTAGCTGGCACCCCGTTAGCCTTCCCGGCGTAGACGACGGGAGGTGGTGGGCATGGCCGACGGGCGCATCGTGGTGGGGGTGGACGGCTCGGCACCGTCGAAGGCGGCGCTGCACTGGGCGCTCGACGAGGCCCGCCGCAGGGGCGCGTCGGTGGAGGCCGTATACGTGTGGCAGTACCCGTCGGTCGCCCTCGAGCGCTTCGGCGCCACGTCGGTGCCGGTGATGCGGGCCGAGGACCTGGAGAAGGCGGCCCAGCAGGTGGTCGACGAGGTGGTGAGCGGGCTTTCGGAGGAGGACCGGGCCACCGGACTCACCACCAGGCTGGAACGGGGCCACCCGGCCGACGCCCTGCTGGCGGCGGCAAAGGACGCCGAACTCCTGGTCGTCGGGTCCAGGGGGCTGGGCGGCTTCAAGGGGATGCTCCTCGGCTCGGTCAGCAACCACGTGGCCCACCACGCCTCGGTCCCGGTGGTCGTCATCCGGGGCAACGCCGGCTGACCGGAGACGCACGGTGGACGATCAGCAGGGCCCCGGTCCGCACCACCGGCAGCGCCGGCACCGCCGGGGCCGGATCACCACCTCCGACCAGTCGGGCCGCACCGAGGACCTGCTGCTCCTCGAGCGGGCCGGGGAGCCGGCCGCCACCGAGTCGTGGCGCGCCCTGCGGATCCTGTCGGAGTTCGTCGACGGGTTCGAGGCGCTGGCCGGCATCCCGCCGGCGCTCACCGTGTTCGGCTCGGCCCGCGCCGTCTCCGGCGACCCCATGTACCAGGCCGCCCAGGCCTTCGGCGCCGCCGCCGCCGAGGCCGGCTTCGCGGTGATCACCGGTGGCGGGCCGGGGATCATGGAGGCCGCCAACCGCGGCTGCCAGGAGGCGGGCGGCGTCTCCATCGGCTGCAACATCGAGCTGCCCTTCGAGCAGCACCTGAACCCCTACGTCGACCTCGGCATCGACTTCCGCTACTTCTTCGTGCGCAAGACCATGTTCGTGAAGTACGCCGAGGGCTTCGTGGTCTTCCCCGGCGGGTTCGGCACCCTCGACGAGCTGTTCGAGTCGCTCACCCTGGTCCAGACCGGGAAGGTCCTGCACTTCCCGATCGTGCTCGTCGGTTCCGACTACTGGTCGGGGCTCCACGACTGGCTCCGGGGGCGGGTGCTGGCCGAGGGCAAGGTGTCCGAGGAGGACCTCGACCTGTTCCACGTGTGCGACGACCCCCGCGCCGCGGTCGCCCATATCCAGGACGTCCTGGCCCGGCGGGCGCGGCCGCCCACACCAGCGACGCCCAGTAGCGTCCGGCCGTCCGGGAGGTGACGAGCGTGGTCCTGCGCGAGGTGGTGGTGCCGTTCGACCTGAGCGGGGAGCCGGGGGCGGTGCTCGGCGTCGCCGCGGCCGTCGCCGGCCGGGCAGGCGTCCCCGTGCGGCTGCTCCTCGTGGGCTCGCCGGGCCTCGACCACGACGTCGACCGGGCCGACCTCGAGCGGGTGGCGGCCGGGCTCGGCGTTCCCGCCACCGCCGACGTGGCCGAGTCGAACGATGTGGTGCGGGCGCTCCTCGAGGCGGCCGGCGCCGACTCCCTCTTGTGCATCGAGACGAGCGCTCGGCGCCCGGCGGCGGCCGCCCTCCTCGGCAGCACCACGCGCGACCTGCTGGCTGCCGCCTCGCGACCCGTCCTGCTGGTCGGTCCGTCGGCCGACCCCGGCGTGCCGCTCGGCGTCCTCGAGTTGGGCCTGCGCGACGCCGGCGCCGCCACCGCCGTGCTCGCCTCCTGCGGCGAGCTGGCCCGGGCGCTCGGCCTCCGGCTCCGGCTGGTCCACGTCCCCGACGGCCACGACCGGTGGCCGGCCGCCGGCGACGAGCTGGCCGCCCTGGCCGAGCGGGCGCGGCAGGAGCACGGCGTGGAGGCTGAGGCCGAGATCCTGAGCGGGGGCGACGTGGCCGACATCCTGGTCGCCGACGCCCACAGCCACCAGGCGTCGATCATGGCCGTGGGCGTGCACCGCGAGCCGTGGCTTCGCCGGGTCGCCAACCTCGGGTCGGTGGCCCAGCACGTCGCCCACGCCGCCGCCGCCGCGGTCCTCGCCGTGCCCACGTCCCCGCACTGACGGCGCCATGTGGCGGGAGCTGCACTACTGGCCCGTCGGCCGGCGGTTCCTGCTCCTCATGGTGGCGGTCCTGGCCGTAGCCGTCGCCGCCGTCGAGCTCGGCGCAATCGGCTACGCCTACGGCCGGCTGGGCCTCAGCCGGTACTGGGTGTACGCCGCCCTCACCGCGTCGGTGCTCGGGAGCCGGGTCAACATCCCGGTCGCCCGGTTGCCGAGCGAGCTGGAGGAGGTGGACGCCGTGGTGGTGGTCTGGGGCGTGCCGTACGTCGTCCCCGCTCTGGTGCGCAGCGACGAGACCGTGGTCGCGGTGAACGTCGGGGGCGCCCTCGTCCCCTGTGTGCTGTCGGCCTACCTCCTGCGCCACGACCACCTCGGCTGGGGCGTGGTGGCGGCGACGGCGATCGTCACCCTGGTGGCCCGGGCGGCGGCCCGGCCGGTGGCGGGCGTGGGGATCGTCGTGCCCACGCTGGTGCCGCCGGCCGCGGCTGTGGGGTCGGCGCTCCTGTTCGGCGGGCACGCCCCGGCCGCCGTCGCCTTCGTGGCCGGCACCGTCGGGTCGCTGATCGGCGCCGACCTCCTCCACCTCCGCGACGCGCCCCGCCACGGTGCCCCGGTGCTGTCGATCGGCGGTGCCGGCACCTTCGACGGCATCTTCCTCACCGGCGTGATCGCCGTGCTGTTCGCCGGGTAGCTCGCTGGCGTCTTCACCCCTCGGGAGGGATGCCCCGGGCGAGCCCCGTCCGTACCGTCCGGAGAGCGGTCTTCCCCAGGAGGCGTCCATGACCACGTCCGTCCCGTCCCCGGACCTGCCGGCGAGCAGCCACTTCGCCTAGTCGAGTGACCGTCGTCCACGCGCCGGTCACCCGGTGGCTGCCCCGCTACAAGCGGGCCTTCCTCGGTCCCGACCTGGTGGCCGGGCTCACGGTCTGGGCCCTCGTCGTGCCCGAGTCGATGGCGTACGCCTCCATCGCCGGGGTGCCCGTCGAGTACGGCCTCTATTCGGTCCCGTTTGCGATCCTCGGCTACGTGGTGTTCGGCACCTCGCGCCGCCTGGTGATGGGGCCGACGTCCACGGTGGCGGCGATGACGGCGGCGGCCGTCGCCCCCGTGGCGGTCGGCACGGGCAGCCTGTACATCGCGCTCGTGGCGGCGCTGTCGCTGCTCGTGGGGGCGTTCTTCGTGCTGTTCGGGCTGCTGCGCCTCGGCTGGATCGCCCACTTCTTCGCCAAGCCGGTGCTCGACGGCTTCATCGTCGGACTCGGCGTCTTCATCGCCGTCGGCCAGCTGCACAAGCTCGTCGGCACCCCCAAGGGGCACGGGAACACCGTCCAGCAGTTCTGGCAGGTGCTCTCCCACGCCGGGGACTGGAGCTGGACCACGGTCGCCGTGGGGGCAGCCAGCCTGGCGGTGCTGTTCGGGATGGCCAGGCTGTGGCCCCGGGTGCCCGGTGCCCTGGTGGTGCTGGTCGCCGGCATCGCCGCCGTGACCGCCTTCGATCTCGGCGCCCATGGCGTCGCCCTCGTGGGCGAGGTGCCCACCGGCTACCACTTCGTCCCGTGGTCGACGGTCTCGCTCCACGATCTGGTGGACCTGGTGCCGGGCGCCCTCGGCATCGTCGTCGTCGCCTTCGCCCAGTCCCTCGCCATCGCCAAGTCCTACGCCCGGAAGGACGGCGAGGAGGTCGACGCCAACGCCGAGCTGGTCGCCTATGGCGCCTCCAGCATCGGCGCCGGCCTGCTCCAGGGGTTCCCGCCGGCCGGGAGCCTTTCCAAGACGGCGGCGGCGGCCGAGGCGGGCGAGAAGACACCGGTCGCCCTGCTCTTCACCGTGGTGCTGGTCGTGGCCACGACGCTGGTCCTGGCCGGCGTGTTCGAGAACCTGCCCGAGGCCGTGCTCGGGGCGGTGGTCATCCACGCCGTGTGGGGGATGATCGACCCCGCTCCGCTGACCCGGCTCCGGAAGGCCCGCCTGCCCGACTTCTGGCTGGCCCTGGCCGCCCTGGCCGGCGTGGTGCTCGTCGGCATCCTGGCCGGCATCGTCGTCGGCGTGGTGCTCAGCCTGGTGATGCTGATCCACCGGCTCGACCACCCCTACGTCGCCAGCCTGGGCCGGCGCCCCGACCGCAGCTACAGCGACCTGGCGGCGGACCCCGACGCCGTGGCCGTACCGGGGGCGCTCGTCTTCCGCGTCGACGCGCCGCTGATCTTCGCCAACGCCGAGGTCATCCTCGCCACGATGACGGCCCGGCTGGACGAGGCCGGCGCCGGCGTCACCGCGGTCGTCCTCGACTTCGAGTCCGTGTACGAGATCGACACCGAGGGCGCCGACATCCTGGTGCAGCTCGCCGAGGAGCTGCGGCGCCGGCACCTCCGGGTGGCGGTGGCGCGGGCCCACGCCGCCGTGCGCGGCTACCTGGAGCGCACCGGCGCCCTGGCTGCCATCGGGCCCGGGAACCTCTACGCCACCGTCGACGAGGCGGTGCGGGCCACGGCCTGAGCCGTCAAGCAGCCCCGTGGCACAGCTTGTGCTTGCGGCCGCTGCCGCACGGGCAGGGGTCGTTGCGGCCCGCCCGCCGGTACGCCTCGTCGGCCTCGGCGGCCAGGACGGCCATGGCCTCGTCGGCGTAGCGGCCCTGGCGCAGCAGTCCGGCCATGGTGCGCATCGGGTGGTCGACGTGGGTGAAGAACGCCTTGTAGCCCTCGCACAGGTAGTTCAGGCCGGGCTCGCCGTCGGGGGTGGTGGCGAAGCGGTTCTTCGGGCACTCGCCGTGGCACGCGAACAGGACCGGGCACTCCCGGCAGTAGCGGGGGAGGGTGTCCCGCTTGGCGTCGCCGAAGCGGCGCTGCTCGGGCTTGGCGATCAGCTCCACGAGGGTGCTCTTCATCACGTTGCCGAGGAGGTAGCCGGGCTCCACGAAGTGGTCGCAGGAGTACACGTCGCCGTTGTGCTCGAGGGCGACGGCCCGGCCGCACGTCTCGTCGAAGATGCACATGCCGCCGGGCACGCCCAGCCACTTGCCCAGGGCGGCGTCGAAGTTCACCACGAACACCCGGCCCACGTCGTGGGCCACCCATTCGTCGAACACGCCGACGAGGAAGCGGCCCCAGTCGCCAGGCGCCACCGACCGGTCGGTGACGGTGTCGCCCTCCTGGAAGCCGGTGTCGTTGTCGCGCTCGACGATGGGGATCAGCTGGATGTAGCGGACGTCGCACTCGTCGCGGAAGAACCGGTAGACCTCGAGCGGGTGGCCGGCGTTGGCGGCGTTGACCGTGCACAGGATGTTGACGTCGACGTCGTGGCGGCGGAGCACGTCGAGCCCGGCCATCACCCGGTCGAAGGTGGGCCTGCCCTTCTTGTCCACCCGGTAGGCGTCGTGCAGCTCCCGGGGGCCGTCGAGGCTGAGGCCCACGAGGAAGTGGTGGTCGGCGAGGAAGGTGCACCACTCGTCGTTCAGCAGCGTGCCGTTGGTCTGGATGGTGTGCTCGAGCCGGACGCCGGGTCGCTTCAGCTCCTCGGCCAGGGCGACCGCCCGCCGGAAGAAGTCGACTCCCATCAGGGTCGGCTCGCCCCCCTGCCAGGCGATGGTGACCTCGGGCGCGGTGTGCGCGTCGAGCAGCTGGCCGATGTAGGCCCGCAGCACCTCGTCGTTCATCCGGAAGCGGTCGCCCGGGTAGAGCGCCTCCTTGGTGAGGAAGAAGCAGTAGGAGCAGTCGAGGTTGCAGATCGCCCCCGTGGGCTTGGCCAGCACGTGGAACGACGGCGGGGCTGCGGCCGGTCGGGCGTCTGTCATGTGCGCTCCTTCCGCTGCGGGCCCGCGCTGCCTCGACTCTCCCGCACGGTAGGGCCGGCGGCGTCACCCGGGTGGGGTGATCGCTCAGATGATCGTGGCCATCAGCACCATGAAGGCGAGGGGGAGGGCGACGACGCCGGTTCCCAGGGCGGCGAACCCGGCCCTCGCCTCGGGCGACGCCCGGTCGACGGCGAGGGCGCTCATGACCCCGATCAACACGATGAGGCCGCCGGCCAGGCCCCAGCAGAAGCCGCCGTAGTAGTTCGACCAGCCGAACTCGCGCCACGAGGCGCCGAGGGCGCCCACGATCCCGATGAGGGCGAGCCACCACACGATCGTCGCGGCGACCGTGATCGCCAGGTTGCGTAGGACCAGGAGGGGTCGCTGCCGGCGGGCCCGCACGACGACGAGGGCCAGCAGTGCGAGGGGGACGCCGAGAGATGCGACGCCGAACAGCACCTCGGCCACGACCTCTGCGACGCCTGGCGGAGGGTCGTCGTAGGGCAGGTCGTCGAGCGTCGCCGTCGCCGTGGTGGCGTTGCTCCCGGTGCACGGCGTCCCGGCCGGCAGCACCCCGTACCTGGTGGTGCCGTACTGCGGGTCGTCGGGCTGGTCCACCGACACCAGGACGACGCACTCGCCGCCGCCGCCGCTCGCCGCGCCCCAGGTGTAATGGTCGATGGGGTGCACGGAGACCACGGCCGGTTCGGTGGAGGGGCGGTCGGGTCCCACGAAGCGGAGACCGGTGCTCTCGCGCGGCGGCCGGCGGTTCAGTTCGTCGGCGGTGAACCGCTCGTACCCCATGTAGCGGCCGGCGGACCATGCCGACGGCAAGGCCTCCAGCAGGGCCGCCTCGGGCTGGAGCGACGAGCGGCCCCCGCCGGCGAGGGCCATGATGCCCAGCCCGGCCAGCCAGCCGAGGGCGACCAGCGCCACCACCGCGAGCTTCTTCCACCCGGTCATCGGGTCGCTCCCACTCGCTCGCCCGCCTGGACGTCGACGTCGAGCCGCCGGGCGACCAGCCCGCACAGCACGAAGGCGAGGGCGTTGGCCAGGCCGTGTGTGCGGGCCATGTCGTGGATGGAAAGCACGGGGATCGCCCAGTGCTGCCCGGCCGCCCAGGCCACCGCCAGCACCATCGGCGCCCACACGGCCAGCCCCGACACCAGCAGGCCGGCCCGCACCAGGGGCCGGGCAGGACGGGTCGCTTCCGCCAACTCCAGCGAGGCCGTGCACCACACGCCGAGCGTCATCAGGACGGCGCCGCCCACCTGCGGCAGCGCCGACCCGGTGACGAACCCGAGGGCCACGAGGGGCGGGGCCCCCGCCGTCAGGAGCACGGCCGCCACCGCCGCCCTCGATCCGGGTCGGCCCCGTGCCGCCCGTGCGGCCAGGAACGAGGCGCCGGCACCCGCGAAGGCGTAGTGCACGGCGGTCAGCTCCACGATCGGCTCGTGGACGCCGAACAGGCTGAGCCCCCACCGCGAGGCCACGACGGCCCCGGCGGCCACCGCTGCGTAGCAGGCGGCGGCGACCTCGGCCAGCTGGGGCAGGTCCCACCAGAACGGGGGGCCGGCGGCCCGCAGCCGGTCTCGAAGGGCCACCGCCGCGGCCGCGGCGAGAGGCAGGGCGGCCACCACAGCCGGACCCCTCGGGAGGGCGAAGGAGCCGGCCAGGGCGGCGCACGCCGCCGCCCACCACCAGGGGAGGCGACCGAGGACGAGGGGGATCACGGCGGCGAAGCCGAGGAGGGCGATGCCGTCGATGACCGTCACGTTTATGTTCACGATCGATAGGCTACCAGCTACTCATACATTGTTCGGTCGCACGGTTGCTAGTCTTGGGGCATGCGGCTCGACGACCTGGCCCGGGAGGCCGGCGTGCCCACCACCACGGTGCGGCTGTACCAGAACAAGGGCCTGCTGCACGGTCCCCGCCTCGTCGGCCGCACCGGCTACTACGACGAGGGCCACCTGGCCCGGCTGCGGCTCATCGCCCGCCTCCAGGAGCAGGGGTTCTCCCTCGCCGCCATCGCCCGCGTCCTCGAGACGTGGGAGGGCGGCCGAGACCTGGCCGACCTGGTCGGCGCCGAGGAGGAGCTGGGCCGTGTCCTGCACCCTCGGGAGGCCGTCGTGCTGGACGCCGGCGAGCTGCTGGCGGCCTTCCCGGCCGGGTCGATGACGCCCGAGCTGGTCCAACGGGCGGCGTCGATGGGGCTGGTCTCGGCCACCGACGACGGCCGGTTCCGCATCCCCGACAGGCGGTTCCTCGAGGCCGGCGCCACCCTCATGGCCCTCGGCGTGCCCGGCGAGGCCGTGCTCGACGAGTGGGCCCATCTGGCGCGGGCCACCGACGGCATCGCCCGGCGCTTCCTCAAGGTCTTCGAGGAGCACCTCCTGGGCGCCGCTGCCCCCGACGAGCTGGCCGGTCTTCTCCCCCGACTCCACGCCACCGCCCGCCTGGTGGTGGCGGCCGCCCTGGACGCCTCCATCGTCCGGCAGGCGGCGAAGCGACTGGGCCCGCTGGACGACGGGAGATCCGGAGACGCCGTCTAGCCGAACCGGCTGGTGACCCTCGGCCAGTCCTTCCAGTGGACCGACAGGCGAGGGTTGCCGAGGCGGTCCACGACATGCTCGTCCCAGGCGGCGCCATGGTGCTCATCGCCCACACCGTGGGCGGCCGACCGGTGCCGCCGAGCCCGGGGCCGCCCCCGATTCCCCACGACGAGATCAAGGGCGATCGTGGCGCGGTACCTCGGCTCCACGCGGCGCGCCGGCCGGGGGACGGCGCCGGTGCGGGACCACCGGTTCGAGGACGTGCTTCTCCAATCCCGGTTCGGCCCGCCTGAGGTCCTGTTCGCCGCCGGCACCCCGGACCTGGTCCGCGACAGCGAGAGCATCCTGTCGGGCTACCTCTCGCATGCCTCCTCCGCGCCGCACCTGTTCGGCGACCGCGTCGACGACTTCGCCGCGGACGTCCGGGCGCTGCTTGCCGCCCGATCGCCGGCAGGAGTGTTCTGGGACTGGCCCGGCGACACCGAGGTCGTCCTGGCCCGGAAGCGGGCCTGAGCCGGCGCAGCTCCCTCAGCCGGAGGCGTAGGCCGATGCCTGGAGGGCGAACAGATCGGCGTAGAGGCCGCCGGCCGCCATCAGGGTGCCGTGGTCGCCCTCCTCCACCAGGCGGCCGTGGTCCAGCACCAGGATGCGGTCGGCGGAGCGCACGCTGGAGAACCGGTGGGAGATGAGAAGCACGGTGCGGCCCGCAGCCAGCGCCCGCATGCGGTCGAACAACTCGTGCTCGGCGCGCGGGTCGAGGGCGGCGGTCGGCTCGTCGAGGATCAGCAAGGGCGCAGCCCTGAAGAAGGCCCGGGCCAGGGCCACGCGCTGCCACTGCCCGATGGACAGCTCGTGGCCGCCCTCGAACTGGCGGCCCAGCATGGTGTCGTAGCCGTCGGCCAGGGCGGCGAGGAACGCGTCGGCGCCCGACTGGCCGGCGGCCGCCTCCACCGCCCCCCGGTCGTGGGCCCGGGCGTGGTCGCCGACCGCGATGTTGTCGCCGGCGGTCATGAAGTACTGGACGAAGTCCTGGAAGATGACGGCGACGTGGCGGCCCAGTTCCTCGGGCGAGCAGGTGGCCAGATCGACCCCGTCCCAGGTGATGCGGCCCGTGGTGGGTCGGTAGAGGTTGCACAGCAGCTTGGCCAGCGTGGTCTTGCCCGACCCGTTCTCGCCGACCAGGGCGACGACCTCGCCGGCGTCCAACTCGAACGACACGCCGGCCAGCGCCGGCCGGTCGCACCCTGGGTAGGTGAACGACACCTCCTCGACCGCCAGGGTCTCGAACCCGGGGGGCGGCGGCCCGTCCGGCCGGGACCGCTCGAGCTGCGGCTCGAGGGTGAGGAAGGAGGAGAGGTCGTCGAGGAACAGCGCGCTCTCGTAGAGGCCGTTGGCGCTGCTGACCACGGTGCCCAGCCGGCCGTTCAGCTGCTGCACCGCCACTGCGGCGGCCGCCGCCCCGGCCACGGAGATGTGCCCGGACAGGAGCAGGCACACGAGGACGGCGAGGGTGGCGGCGGTGAGCGCCGAGGTGACCAGGCTGGCCACAAGGGAGCGCCGCATCCGCTGGCGAACGCTGGTGCGGAACATCTGCACCCGGCGGTCGTAGAGCTCGTCGTACTGGCGGCGCAGGAAGCCCGACAGCTGGAACGCCCGCACCTCGGCGGCGTGCGGCTTGCCCGACAGCACGAACGACAGGGCCCACCGCCGGCGGTCGTCGGGGGTCATGCGGAACCCGAGGCGGTACGCCTCCCTGGTGTTGCGGTTGGCCGCCACCCACGTGGGCACGTAGGCCACAAGGGTGAGCGGGAGCAGCACGGGGTGCAGCGCCGCCAGTGCCACCAGCAGGCCGGCGCTGCCGATGACGGCGCCCAGCATGGTGACCAGGCTCGACGTCAGCGCCCACGGCCTCGACGTAGCGCCCGACTGGGCCCGCTGGAGGCGGTCGTGGAAGTCGGGGTTGTCGAAGGCCTCGAGCTCGACGGCGGCGGCCACGTCGAGCACGCGGCCCTGGGCGTGGCGGGACGTGAGCTCCACCAGCAGCACCTGGAGCTGGGTGCGCACCGTTGCGGCGAAGCTGAGGGCGGCGGTGACCACCAGCAGCGCGCCCAGCCCGGGCAGCACCGACCACACGCCGCGGTGGAGCCGGTCGGCCGACAGGATGGACTGGAGCACGGCCCGGCCGACGAGCAGCTGGACGACGAGGCCGGCGGCGGACAGCACCTGCACGGCCACCGAGACGCTCAGCTCGGGGCGGGCCGCCCGCCACACCAGCGACGTGGCCGCCCCCACCAGCCCGGGAAGGCGGCCGAGCGAGTGGTCGTCGGCCGGGCGGTCGACGTCGTACATGGTGAACCGCCCGCCCATACCGCGAAGGCTAGGTCGCCAGGCTCGATTTCGCAGCGCCGCTCAGGCGAGGATGGCGTACCGGAGGTAGACGACCCCGTTGCCTACGCGGCGCTCCTCGAGGAGCTCGAGGTCCTTCCGAACGTCGCTCGGCAGCCCCGCCTTGCCTCCGCCGAGGACCACGGGGTGGACCAGGAGCTGGCACTCGTCCACCAGCCCGGCTCGGAACGCCTGCGCCGCCAGGTGCGCGCCCCCCACGGTGAGGTCGCTCGTGCCCGCCGCTTTCATCGCTCGGACGGAGCCAGGATCGAAGCTGCGCTCGAGACGCGTCCGGGCGGTCGACACGACGTCCAGCGTCGTGGAGTAGACGACCTTGTCGGCCGCCTGCCACACCTCGGCGAAGTCGGCCATCAGCTTCGACCGAGCGGCCAGGTCAGGCTCGCTCTCCCAGACGGCCATCGAGTCGTACAGGCGCCGGCCGTAGAGGTAGGTGCCTACCGGCCGCACGAGGTCGGTGATGAACGCGAACAGCTCGTCGTCGGGGCCCGTCCAATTGATGCTGCCGTGTTCGTCCTCGATGTAGCCGTCGAGGGACACGTTCGTCAGGTAGACCAGCTTGGCCATGGCGACACCCTCGACGATCGACCGAGACGGCCGCACCATAGACCCGAGCACCGTCGTGACGCTGTGCAGCGATGACGTCCTCCCGGTGGTTGTCTGCCACGCTTGGGGGCGATGGTGCGGATGTCGCCGGGGCTCATCGGGTACATGGCGGGCGCCGGCGGCAGCATCCACGTCGAGCTACGGCACGCGAGCGATCCGGCGGTCGCTCTCCGAGCGATGCAGGAGGCACGGACGGCGCTCTTCGACGTCGGCCACCCCGAGTGCGCCGACGAGCCGCTGCCGTCGTTCGCCTCCCGGGTGGTGGCCGGCGAGCGGGGCCCGACGTTCTGGTTCGACGCCGCTGACGTCGACGCGTACCCCTGGCTCGTCGACCAGGTGGTGGCCGCCCTCGCTGCCGCCGTCGATGGCGCCGGCGGCGACGGCGTGCTCTCCTGGCCCGCGGCCGACGACGGTCCCTCGGTTGCGCCGCCGCCGCCCGAGGGCGAAGGGCCCGCCCGGCCGGGTCGGTGGATCAGGCGGGCGCCCCACCCCGCGCCGCAGCCCGACATGCGGGCGGTCGCCGGCCCCGACGGCCGCGTGTACACGATCGGCGGCACGGAGTACGGCGTGAGGAGCGTCCACGCCTACGACCCGGCCGAGGACCGGTGGATCGACAGGGCGCCGATGGTGGTCGAGCGCCGCAAGCCGGGCGTCGCCGTCGGGACCGACGGGCGGATCTACGCCATCGGCGGCTTCGCCGGCCGCACCGGTGGCCGGACGGTCGAGGCCTACGACCCGAGCGAGGATCGGTGGGAGCTGGTGGCGCCGCTCGGCGGGGTGGGAGGAAGCAACGACATGGTCGGGTGCACCGATGCCGGCGGGGTCATCCACGCGCTGGCGCTGAGCAGCGGCACCGCGGCCGACGGGTCCCGGCTGCCCCATGCCTTCCAGTCCTACGACGTCGCCGCCGACACGTGGACGCTCCTCCCATCGCCGGCCGAGGCGAGCCTGCGCCTCGTCCCGCTGCCCGACGGCCGCATCGTCACCTTCACCGCCCGCTGGGGCGAGGTCCCGAGGATCGTCGCCTACGACCCCTGGACGGGTGCGTGGTCCGAGAGCCGCGGGCCCGGCTCACCCGTCGGGTTCCGGTTACCGCCGCCGATCGGCGCGGTCACATTCGCCGTCGACCGCCGGGGCGCCGTCTACGCGGTGGGCGACGAGGGCGTCGTCGCCTTCGACCACGCCACTGGCGGGTGGGAACGGCTGCCGCACCGGCTGACCCCGCGGACGGAACCGGCCGTCGCGGCGGACGGCGAGGGCACGCTGTACGTGATCGGTGGCCGGGTGCTCGGCGCCACGACGCCGGCGGTCGAGAGCCTCCGCTGGCGCTGACCGCCGGGCCGCCCTCCCCCCCATGGGGCCCGCGGGTCGTCGGGTCGGCGGACGATGGTCCCGCGGGACCTGTCCGGTTCCGACATCGGGGCGGGCGCCTGTCCCCCGCCCCGAGTCGTCTACCAGGTGGCTGACAGCGTGCCGGCGAGGGCGTCGAGGAGGGCCGCCTGGTCGGCCGTCATCGCCTTGCCGGCCTGGGCCCGGACCTCGTTTCGGTAGTCCTGCAGGGCCGCCCGGCCGCCGCTGACGTCCCGGCGGTCGGCCGCCGCCTGCGCACTGGTGAGCTTCACGCACAGGCTCTGGGCGACGCCCGCCTTGGTCGCGAACTGGCGCGTCAGGCTGCACAGCGTGGCCGACGACACGGCCACCGTGAAGGTGGTCGAGCCGGTGCCCACGTTGCCGGCCCGGTCGGTGGCCGTGGCCGAGAAGGTGTGGGCGCCGACGCCGAACGACCAGGCGGGACCGACGATGTCGGCACACGTGGACGACGCCACGCCCGAGCCGCTGTCGGCCGCCGAGCAGGTGATGTGCACGGTCTCGTCGAGGGCATAGGTGCCCTGGTTGCCGGCGTAGCTGACCGTCGGGGCGACGGTGTCGCGCACGGTGACGGTGAACGACGCCGACCCCGTGTTGCCCCGGGTGTCGGTCGCCTTGCAGGCGACCGTCGTGGTGCCGAGCGGGAACGTCGAGCCCGACGTGGCCGAGCAGGTGGGCGCCACCGTGCCGTCCACCCGATCGGTGGCGCTCACGGCGAAGGCGGCCGAGGCGCCGGCCGGGCTGGTGGCCTCGACCACCAGGTTCCCCGGCGTGGTGATGGCCGGGGCCGTCGTGTCCCTGACGGTCACGCTGAACGTGGCCGAGCCGGTGTTGCCATGGGCGTCGGTGGCCGTGCAGGTCACGGTGGTGACCCCGAGGGGGAACACCGAGCCCGAGGCCGTCGAGCAGCTGGCGGCGACGGCACCGTCGACCAGATCGGCGCCGGTGGCCTCGCCGTAGGTCACGGCCGCGCCGTTGGGGCCGGTGGCCTCCGCCGTCACCGGGCCGGGGGCGGTGACCACCGGGGCAGTGGTGTCCCGGACGGTGACGGCGAAGCTGCCCGCCCCCGTGTTGCCGGCGCCGTCGGCGGCGTGGCAGGAGACCACGGTTGCGCCCAGGGCGAAGACCGAGCCGGACGGCGGCTGGCAGGTCGCCGGCAGAGGCCCGTCGACCGTGTCCAGCGCGGTCGCCCCGGGGTAGGCGACGGCCGCCCCGGCCGGACCGGTGGCCTCGGCCACCTGGTCGGCCGGCGTCGACACCACCGGAGCGGTGGTGTCCCGGACGGTGACCTTGAAGGTGCCCTGGCCGATGTTGCCGGCGGCGTCGGTGGCCGTGCAGGTGACGATGCTGGTGCCGATGGCGAAGGTCGCACCCGAAGCCCGGTCGCAGGTGGCCGGCACGGAGCCGTCGACGACGTCCGAGGCGGTGGCGGCGCCGAAGGAGGCGGCCGCCCCTGCGCCGGACGTGGCCTCGACGGTCACGTCGGGCGGAACGGAGACGGCCGGCGGCGTGGTGTCCGCCACGGTCACGGTGAACGACGCGTGCGAGCTGTTGCCGGCGTCATCGGTCGCCGTGCACGCAACGGTGGTGGCACCGAGCGCGAAGCGCTGCCCGCTCGGGGGCTGGCACACCACGGCGACGTCCTGGTCGACTGCGTCACCGGCGGCCGGCGCCGGGTAGGTGACCTCCGCCCCGCCCGGGCCGGTGGCCTCGGCGGTGACGTCGGGCGGCGCCACCAGGGTGGGGGCGGTGGTGTCCCGCACCACGACGGCGATGGTGCCCGGAGCAGCGAGGTTGCTCCGGCCGTCCTGGGCGCCGCACGTCACCATGGTGGTGCCCAATGGGAAGGCACTGCCCGAGGCAGGGGTGCACGTGACAGGGACGGCCCCGTCCACCACGTCGCTGGCCGTGGCCGTGAAGGCGACCACCGCGCCGCCCGGTCCGGTGGCCTCCTCGGTGACGGTGCCGGGCGTCGAGACGACGGGCCCGGTGGTGTCGACGACGGCCACTGCGAAGGTGGCCGACCCGTTGTTGCCGGCACCGTCGGTGGCCGTGCAGGTCACGTGGGTGGTGCCGAGCGGGAAGGTGGCGCCGCTGTCCGTCGAGCACGAGGTGGCCAGGTCGGGCGTCACGGCGTCGGCGGCCGAGACGGTATACGAGAAGGGCGCGCCGCCCGGCCCGGTGGCCTCGACGACGGCGTCACCGGGCACGGACACGACCGGTGCGGTGGTGTCCTGGACGGTGACCGACGCCTCGACCGAGCCGGTGTTGCCGGCCGCGTCGGTGGCGGTGCAGGTGACCAGGTGGACCCCGACCGGCAGGGTTGCGCCGGCCGGCGTGGCGCACGTCGCCGGCAGGTCGCCGTCGACCAGGTCGGAGGCGTTCCCGGTCAGGCCGACGGCTGCGCCGCCCGGTCCGGTCGCCTCCACCGTCGCCGGCCCGGTGTAGTGGACGGCCGGTCCGGTGGTGTCGACGACCTTGACGTCGAAGCCGCCCGTCGTGGTGTTGCCGGCTGCGTCCGAGGCGTGGCAGCCGACCGGCGTCGTGCCCAGCGGGAACACCCCGCCCGACGCCGGAGCGCAGGTCACGGGGACGGTGCCGTCGACCACGTCGTCGGCCGACGAGGGGAAGGTGACAGCGGCGCCGGTCGGCCCCGTGGCCTCGGCGGTGCGGTCGGCCGGCAGGGCCAGAACCGGGCCGGTCGTGTCCGAGACGGTCACGACGAACGAGCCGGTGGAGGCGTTGCCACGCGAGTCGCTCGACGAGCACTGCACGGTGGTGGCGCCCAGCGGGAAAAGCGAGCCGGCGGCCGGCGTGCAGGACACCGGGCGGCTGCCGTCGACCACGTCGGCGGCCGTCGCCGTGTACCCGACCGGCGCACCGTCCGGTCCGGTCGCCTCGGCCTGCACGTCGCCGAGCGACAGCTGCGGACCAGTCGTGTCGACCACGGTGATCGTGCCGCTCGCGGTGGCCTGGTTCCCGGCCGCGTCGGAGGCGGTGCAGCTGACGGTGGTCTGGCCCATCGGGAACGTCGAGCCCGACGCCGGGGTGCAGGTGACCGGGCGCTCGCCACTGGTCTCGTCCATGGCGGTGGCGCTGAAGGTGGCGATCGCGCCACTCGGTCCCGTCGCCTCGAGCGTCTGGTCGCCTGGCCAGGTCATGACTGGCGGCGTGCCGTCGCCCACCACGATGTGGACGGTGCGCTGGGTGGCCTGGAGGCCGAACTGGTCGGCGGCGGTGAGGGTCACGAAGTGGTCACCGGGGGTCGCTGGCGTCCACGAGAAGGACCCCGTCGCCGGGTTGCCGTTCGTCCTGGTGAAGGTGGCGCCGGCGGGCAGCGCCAGGGTGCCGAGGGTGACGGTGTCACCGGCTGCGGAGTCGGTGGCGCGCACGTCGAACCCGACCGGCTGGCCGGCGACACCGTCGATCTCTGTGCCGTTGTCCGGGGTCGGGCTCACGAACTGCGGCGCCTGGTTGGCGGCGGTGGCGGGGTTCACCCTGATGAAGAAGTCGGTGGCCAGCTTGGTCACCGGCGCGGCACCGGGCGTCAACCGCTTGTCGACGACCACCTGGGTGGAGAAGAAAGAGGGCGTGGTGCCGCCGGCCAGCGAGGCGCCGGCCGTGTTCCACGAGTACAGGCCGGTGGCGGGGTCGATGGTGGCGCCGCCCGGCTGCACGAAGGCGTTCGTGCCCGTGGCCGCTCCGGACGCCTCGGCCGGGGTCGCCAGGCGGTAGCTGAGGATCCCTCCGTCGCGGTCGGTGGCCGGCACGAAGAACGTGCACAGGGCGTTCACCGGGCAGTCGACGATGGGCGACACCGAGCTGTCCGGGGTGCCACTCACGTTGGGGGCGAGGGTCACCAGCGTTTCCTGGCGGCTCGGCTTGTCGCCGTTGTTGCGATGGGCAGGGGGCGACAGGCGGCAGCAGTTCTGGTAGTAGGCAGCGAAGACCGTCCCCGTGCCCGCGTAGGTCTTGGTGAGGTGGGCGTCCACAGTGATGCGGTCGTTGGCGGTGTCCGAATCGACGATGGTCGCGTTGAACTCCGCCAGGTGCGTGCCGTCGCCGTAGAACAGGCCGCTGCTGCTGTCGGTGGCGGTGATGGGCACCACGTTGCCGACGTTGGCCTGGTACCCGGCAGCGGTGAAGTAGCTGCGCCGGAAGGAACCGGTGAAGTCGAACACCACCACGCGGGGGTTCGGGGTGCTGTGCCAGGCCAGTTGCGTGGCCCGCAGGTGGGTGGCGCCGCTGGGCGGCGCAGTGGCGACGGCCAGCACCGACAGGGTGCTCAGCACGAGCAGGGCGGCGAGCACACTGCTCGTCGGGCGCGCCAGGGCGCGGGTCATCAGCGGCCTCCTCACGTGGGTCCTACCGCCGAATCCCGCCCCCCCGGTTCACCAGCGGGCCGCCACGGTTCCTGGCAGCAGCTGGAAACCTAGAATGGAAACGGTTGTCAGCACAACGGGTCAGATGACCCATTCCCGACACCCCGCCCGGCGGTCAGCGAAAGGGCACGACGAGACGCCGGCGCGAGAAGGGCGTCGCCGTCGACCGGGTCCGCCGGTCGGTGCGGCTCGAGCGCCGGCCCCAGGGGCCATCCGGCGGATGTGCGCCGCCGTCAGGGCCATCGGGCGAACTGGTTCGCGATTCCTTGACCAGCGCCTTCCGGCCTGAGCGAGTCAGCGGCCGTGCAGGTCGCTGACCAGCACGTTCGCAGCGCGCTCGGAGGGACTCGAACCCCCAACCTTCTGATCCGTAGTCCCTCCAGAGGTCCGCAGACGCGCACAACAGTCCGGCCCGGTCCGCGTTTCCGCAGGTCAGCAACGCAGAGCCCTTCCGGGCTCGCCGGGGCGAGCGAAGATTTGGCGGCGGACCCGGCCCCGCGCTGGAGCCATCGCACCGATGAGGCCAGAATGACGCGTCCGCCCCGGTTGGACGCCGAATCCTCTGTGGTGCCGCTGAGCCCGTAGGTCAGCATGGCGGTGGAGGGCTCCCACGGGAACCGTGGATTGTTGCTACGAGCACGAGCATCAGACTCCTGATCTTTCCTGCCCTCCCCGAGGCGGACAGCGACGAGGTGGCGAGAAAGGAGCGTGAGTCGGCCATGGAGGTGGTGCACCCCCGCTGCGCCGGGGTCGACGTGTCCAAACGTGACGCCAAGGTGTGCGTGCGCGTGGCCGTCCCCGGCCGGACCAAGGCGAAGTCGACAGTGACGACGTGGGGATCGATGACCAACCAGGTCCTGGCCCTGCGGGACCACCTGGTCGCCGAGGCGGTGACGCTGGTGGTGATGGAGGCGACCAGCGACTACTGGAAGCCGTTCTTCTACCTCCTCGACGACGGCCCCTTCGAGGTGCTGCTGGTCAATGCCCGCCACGTCAAGAACCTCCCCGGGCGAAAGACCGACGTGAGCGACGCGGCGTGGCTGGCCGATCTCGGGGCCCACGGCCTAGTCCGGGGCTCGTTCGTTCCGCCCAAGCCCATCCGCCAGCTGCGCGACCTCACCCGCACCCGCACCACCATCACCCGGGAGCGGAGTCGGGAGGTGCAGCGGCTGGAGAAGCTCCTGGAGGACGCGGGGATCAAGCTGTCGTCGGTGGCCAGTGACATCACCGGGGTGTCGGGGCGGGCCATGCTCGAAGCCCTGATCGCCGGCCGCCGCGACCCGGTGCAGTTGGCCGAGCTGGCCAAGCGCCGGATGCGCTCCAAGATCCCCGAGCTGACCGAGGCGCTCACCGGGCGCTTCGAGGAGCACCACGGCTTTTTGGCCCGGGTGCACCTCGAGCTCATCGACGGGCACACCAGGGCCATCGACGAGCTCACCGCCCGGATCGAAGAGGCGATGGCGCCCTTTCGTGGCGCCCGGGACCTCATCACCACCATCCCCGGGATCTCCACCCTCGTCGCCGACGTGATCGTGGCCGAGACGGGAGCGGACATGACCCGCTTCCCGACCGCCGGGCACCTGGCGTCGTGGGCCGGGACCTGCCCGGGATCCAACCAGTCGGCCGGGCGGGTCAAGTCCACCGACACCCGGCCCGGCAACCCCTACCTCAAGGGGGCCCTCGGGGTGGCGGCGATGTCGGCGGCCCGCAGCCGGGACACCTACCTGGCCGCCAAGTACCGGCGCCTCGCCGGCCGACGGGGGCCGCTCAGGGCCCTCGTCGCCGTCGAGCACGCCATTCTCATCGCCATCTGGAACATGTGGAGCACTGGCGAGCTGTACGCCGATCCCGGCGCCGACTTCTACGCGCGCCTTGACCCGGACAAGGCCAAGCACCGAGCCGTCGACCAGCTCCGTCGAATGGGCTACGCCGTCACGCTGGAACCCATGGCCGTCGCGGGGTAACGAGGAATCTTCGTATCAGGGGCCTGGGCGATCCGGCCGGTGTCCTGCCGTCCGCAGCCGTCCGGGAGCTCCTGTGACCAATCCGTGACCACGGGCCGGCCGCATGACGCTGTGCTGCCGGCCGAGTTGACCCGCGTTGTGTGACACAGCGGGCCGGTCCGTACGCTTGCGCGTCAGCTCCGAACCTCGATGTCGTCGATGACGGAGTTCGGAACCTCGGTGAGCACGAGGATCCAGTACCCGTCGTCAGCCGTCGCCGTGGGCTCGTGCATTCTTCCCCCGACCTTCACCGTGGGGAAAGCACCCTCCGTGCGACCCCAGACGTAGAGGACCCCCCTGTCCTGCTCCTCATCGGTGAGCCTCCACTGGATTCGGCCCGTACCGGAACTGCCCTCAATCCACCCATCCTGCGTGCGAAGGCAAGCCACGAGATAGGGGTACTCGTGAGGCACCTCCGTGACGACAAGAACACCGGCATGGTCCCCCTTCTGGGCGGCCACAGCAGCTCGAGGTCGGGAGGCGGCCGGGTATCCCGCCAGCGCGCAGTCCACGTAGGTCAACTTGCCTCCAGCAGCTGCTGGACCCGCTGGTGGGAGATGCCCAGAAGCTCGGCTGCGTCCCGACGACTGAGGCCGAGCTCGGTGAGCCGTCGGACCGCTTCGGACGTCTCACGCTGCGCCCTGGTTCCAGCCTGTTCAGCGGTCCGGCGCGCCTTGGCCACACCCTCCGCGATCGTGGCCAGGGAGGTCGGCAACTCGTCGCGGATCGCCAAGGTCCCGGGCTCCTGGTCGAGCCAGACGGCCAACGCCTCCCGGATGCGCGCCTGCGCCTGACGCAGGCTCCGGCCGTACGTCTGGCATCCGACCAGACCCTTGATCTGGACGTTCCACGCGTCGTCCTCGGCGTCACGCTCGTACACGGCCACGTAGGTCTTCTTCGGGCTCATCGCATCCATCCTTCGCCCAAGCAGCGTTCCAGTGCCCGCTCGATGGCCCGGAGGGTGCCGGCGGAGATGTCCTGTCCGGCATGGACAGGAATGACCGTCTGGCAGCCTCCGGGACATCGAACCATGACGTGGGAGCCACGTTGCCGAAGCCGAACGCACCCCAGGTGCTCGACCTTCCGAAGCACCTCGCGCCCCGTCACAGTGTCTACTGTACTAGACGGTCTCGACCGGCCGATGCTCGATCAGACGGCCCGTTGGCTTGGAAAACTCACGAGCAGGCTGTGGCCTTGACTGCCCGCACCGAGACGGTCGAGCTCTCGCCCTGCAGCCGAACCTCGATGCAGTCCCCGACGACGACGCCCTCAACCGGAAGCACAAGCGGCAAGGCGCTCCAGCACTCCACCTTCGAGCTACTTCTCGACCGGATGCACAGACGGCCTGCAGTGTCCGCGTGGCTCTCACGGACCGAGCTGACGTACCGGTGGCGTACGAATATCCATCGCCGCACGCCGAAGCCACGAACGCAAGCATGGCGGCGGCGAGAACCGCACGGCTACCAATCGGGCCTACCGGCGGGACGATACATGGCCTCCCCGGCATGCTTACCCGTGCCATCCTTCGTGCCGTGACGGAGTTGGTCGATCGACTCCTTGCGCACTACGACGACCTCCTGGGACACCGTTACCCAAGGGAGCATGAAGACGCCTGGACGGATGCCGCCGATCTGGTGCGGGCCGACCCCGAACAAGGATGGGCGCTGATCGTCGAACTCGTCGAGCGGATCCCGGCGGCGGCGATCGGCTACTTCGCCGCCGGCCCCCTTGAGGATTTCATCGACTTCCACCCCGCCTTTGCGGCCGAGCACCTCGAGGCACGGATCTCAGATCAGACGATCGTTTGACCGAGGCGCTGGGGGACGTCGCCGTCGGACCATGGGTTGACCCTGATGTCGTTGCACGCCTTCGGCGTCTCAATCCCGGGGTCCGATACGCCAGCGACGCTTGACGCCTTCTTCGAGCCCGTGGGACATGGCGGCTAGCGAGGCCACAGCGGCGATGTTGGTGGCGCAGTCCTGGCCGCGCCAGGTCACGCAGGGCGACGGCGCCAGTGGCGAAGGTGCTCGCGAAGCGCATTTCGGTCGGAGAAGGCCGGAAGCATCCCTGTGGCGATCTTCGCTCGCTCCTCGGCGACGATCGCCGCGATGGCCAGCTCGCCGAGTTCGTCACGCCACTGGTCGAGAAGCGACCCGCTCGCATCCCCGGACACCGTCCGAGCGTTTCGGTCGGCATCCGGTGGGTCGGCCGGACTGCGGGCCCTGGCGGCCGCTCAGGGGGCCTCTCGTGAGCGCCGGAGGTCGGCCAGGAAGTCGTCGAGCTCCTCGTCGGACTCCCAGATGTCGGCGACGAGCTCCCGCAGGTCCCGGACGGGCCGGGCGCCCTGGGCCCGGGCCAGGTCGTCGATCGTCGGGGCCGCTCCGAAAGCCGGCTCCCTCCGCTCGCTCACGCCCCAAGCCTACGGACGCCGAACGTCCCTCTCGACCGCGACGACCGACTTCCCGCTCCTTTGCCCGATCCGACGCGGCACCCTCGTGTCAACGCCGCGTTGATCGCGTCAGAACCCGGCACAGTTCTAATGGAACGGCCGGCTCGGTCCGCATCGTGCGTGGGTTACCCGCCACGATGACGGGCCTGAGCCACATCGCGGAAGGAGCCGGCCGTTGCCGAAGAACAGTTTCTCGCGGACCGAGGTCACGCACCTCGGGATGGACGTGCACCGGGACTCGAATCTCGGTGGCGGTGCTGCCCCCGGACGCCGAGGTCCCGGAGGTGGACAAGATCTTCAACGACCCCGAGTCGGTGCGCCGACTGGTCGGTCGTCTCGGCGACCCCCGGTCGCTGCGAGCCTGCTACGAGGCCGGCCCCACCGGCTACGGCCTGCAACGCCAGCTCGCCTGCCTCGGCGTGCGCTGCGACGTGGTGGCCCCGGCGCTGATCCCCAAGGCGGCCGGCGACAGGGTGAAGACCGACTCCCGCGACGCCCGGCGCCTGGCCCGCCTGCAC
>DASSMA010000017.1:0-37422 GCA_035689115.1 Acidimicrobiales bacterium | reverse complement strand
GCTGGATCACTGCCCCATGCTGACAGAATGGCTGACGGCTCGTCAACATCTGTCAGCGCCCTGCGGTAGAATCCCCGACGCTGCAAGGGTTTCTGTGGTGCAGCCCCAACGGGATTCGAACCCGTGTCGCCACCTTGAGAGAGCGGTGCCAAGACGATATGACGCCTGGCGGGGCGGGCGTAAACCGGGTCATAACCAACGAGACGCAGCCTGGCGGGGCGGGCCGTGCTGACAATCTGCTGACGGGTCAACCTGTCAGCACCCACTGCCCCGTCTCGGGCCCGAACCCGCTATCGAGGGCGAACTGGAACTTCGCCGGGGAGGCCCCGGCGGCCACGACGAACGTCAGGAACCCGACGCGCAGGTCCCCCGGAACGATGGTCGCTCCGCCGGAGAACCCGGGCCCGGCCGTCGTGTCGCCGAGCGACGGCGTGTACTGCTGGGACGCCGAGTCGATGAGCGTCGAGCCGTTCCCGGGAGAATCGTCGTAGGGCGCCGCTCCGACGTTCTTCAGCCGAAGCTGGATGGCGACGTAGTGGGCGCCCGCCTCTCCGAAGACCTTCGGCGCCGGCGCCGGGTCCAGCGCCCTGAGGACCGTGACCTCCATCCTCACGCCCTCCCTGTTGCTCCTCAGGGTGATGGCGTCGCCAATGGCCGCCTTCGCTGTCGTGGTGCTCGGTGCGGCGCTCGACGCTGTGGTCAACGGAGCGAAGTCCCGTGTCGGCTTGAAAGCGGTCGACGTCGTGGTGTCGGCCGTCTGCGTCACGCCGCCGGCACGACACGCCCCGGCGCTCGCCAGGGCCAAGACGGCGAGGAGGGCGATCGGCGACGAGGGCTTCATCCGGGTCTCCTGTCCCGCCGTTCCGCGTCGATGCGGACGGCATCTTCGATGATGGAGTCGAGGCATTTCTCGATCCAGCGCGGCGGCGCTCCCGGGTTCGCCTCGAGCCACTGGGCGATGGCCTCGGCCAGGGCGGAGACGCTGACGCCGTGCTCGGCGGCGAAGGCCATGATCTCCTCGTGGGAGCGGTCGGTGACCCTTGCGTGGATGTCCCTCACCCCGCTATGTGTCCCTGCGCAAGTATTGCGAGGTGCTGGTCGGATCAGGTTGACTTGCCGTCGTTGTTGGGGCTGGGGGGTAGGGTCGGACCAGCGCCCGAACGATTGTTCGCTTCCCAGGCGCAGGCATCAAGGAGGATGCGAACATGGCGGCGGATGCGAACATCGAGGGCCGATTGTCGGCGGTCGAGGACGAACTCCGGCGGCTGCGGAGCGACAACGATCAGCTCCGCCGGGTCCTGGTGGCGGTGGGTGGTTTGCTGGTCGACCGAGATCTCTCGTCCGCGGCTTCTGTCAGCGCCCGGTCATAGGCCGACAAGACGATCCTCTTGTGCCCAGGCGTCAGGGCCGGGTCTGTGTCGATGGCATCACGAACCGAGACCGGATCGTCGACGTAACCGGCGAGCCTGAGAATGTGGCCACGGCGGTAGCCCATCGTCTCGTCGAGATGAGCGATGGTGTTGAGCTTCGGTTCGCGCCCTCCCTCCCACTTCTGGACGGTCGACTGGACCTTGCCAATCAGGTGAGCCAGCTCCTCCTGCGTCAAACCGGTCTCCTCGCGGGCCTTCCGGATGGCGGCACTGATCGGCGACACGACATCAGGGTGGGACCGAGGATTGGTCTTGTCCACCTGCACGTATTCCAGCCTAGGCATGGCCACGGCGAACATTCCAACAGGGAATGTTCGTAACTACAGGGACATCATTACGGATGAGGCTTGACAACATTCCGCTATGGGCTTATGTTTCTGTGCGTGATGGAATCGGTTGCGGCGTCGTGGGGCAAGCGGATCGCCAAGAGGCGGGCCGAGCTCCAGTACAGCCAGCGCCGCCTCGGCGAACTGTGCGGCGGCGTCGCGCAGCCGACGATCTCGAAGATCGAGCGTGGCGACCTGGTACCCGGCGATGAGCTGAAGTGGAAGCTCGCCGGCGCCCTCCAGCTTCCTCTCGATGAGCTCTTCGCCTACCCGGCCATCATCCCCCCCTTCCCAGCGGTCGCCTGATGGCCATCGACACCGCCCTCGCCGAGTCGGTCCTGACCGCCGCCGAGGTGGCCGAGGTCCTGCACTCGACGCCCGCCTGGGTCTACGAGCTCCGCAAGCGGGGCGTGCTGCGGGCCATCCCCCACACCAACCGGCCCGTCCTCTTCGCGCGGCGCACCATCGAGGAGTTCATCGCCGCCATCGAGCCGGCCCAGGAGGCATCGTGATCCACCTCCTCCTCGCCTGGGCCCTGCTCTCGCCGATCGTCGGTGTCCTGGTCGGCCGGGCCATCGCCGGCAGGCGGGAAACGCTGGCCGAGCAGATCGCCCCGCACGTCTTCGCCCTCGACACGTCCGCCGTAGCGGGTGGCCGGCAAGGGGGTGACGCCGATGTCCTCCCCAGCGCCGGCGTCGCCCCCACGCCGGGCTGGGCGGCGCCCTCCCGGGCCCGGTGGCCCCAGTGATCGCCGAGCACGAGCACCAGGCCGCCGTCACATACCACGACCGCCTGGTGGCGGCCGCCGGCATCGACCCTGCGACCCTGCCGCCGGTGGGCCAACGGATCCTCACCTGGCTGGCCGGGTGGGACGAGCCCACGACCGAGGGCATGGAGGCGATCTTCGCCGCCATCGCCAACGCCGCCGGCCAGGTTGAGTTCGAGCGCCGGATCCGCTTCGCCCGGGCCGACCTGCGCCGGGTCATCGGACTGGCCTGCCTGACCGAGGACCGCGGCGATGAGGAGCAGGACTCGCTCCTCTGGCTGGCCCGGCTCGTCGATGCCGCCGGCGACCACGGAGACGCCCAGGTCCGGATGGTCGAGAGCAGCCGGATCTCGTGATCGCCGGCGAGCGCCTGGCCGCCGGGATGCCCGGCCCGTGGGCCGACGAGGTCCCCTGTCGAGGCCAGACCGCCCTGTTCTTCCCGCCGGCCGGCACGCCGGCGGCAACCGTGCCCATGCTCCACCGCCAGGCCAAGGCCATCTGCCGGACCTGCTCTTCGCGCCAGGCGTGCCTGGAGTTCGCCCTCGAGACCCAGCAGCCCGACGGCATCTGGGGCGGCTTCGACGCCGACGAGCTGCGGGGCATTCGTCACGAGCGCGGCCAGGCCACGCGCCGGGCCGGATCGGGGGCCATCCGTGGCTGATCCCGTCCGCATCACCGTGCTCGGGACCATCCCGCTGTCGCTCGCGGCCCGCTCCTACGGCCGCCGCGGCGAGGTCGTGGTCGAGACCACGTCGAACCTCGTCGGCGAGCAGGTCGTACAGCTGCGCCTCGTGTCGGCCGACGGGATCGAGTTCGCCGGCGCCACCCTGACCGCCGACCAGTGGCGTCGGCTCATCGAGGCGGTCGACCTGTGACCGACGTCCTCGCCCCCTTCGCCTGCCCGCCCTGCGCGGCCGACCGCCACCACGACTGCGACGAGACGCTCTGCCCCTGTCCGCACCAGCGCCCGGCCCTTGCGCCGGCGGCCGCGTCGTCCACCCTCCTTGGTCGGACTGACAACGACGCGGCCACCGGCGGAGCGGCCGGGCCCCGGCGAGGGGAAGCGCCCTCGCCCGTCCGCTCCCTCGCTGCCCCCAGCGAGCCGCCCCCGCTGGCCGCCCCCGGGCCGGCGGGGGCGGCGCCCTCGTGGTCCCAGCCCCGTCCCGACTGGTGGGCTGCCGACGGGTGCCGGGCGGCGGCCGACCCGGCCCACCGGTGCCTCGACCTCGACGGTGGGGCGTGCGCCGAGACCCACCGGCCCTGCCAGACCGAGCTGCGCCGGCGCTGCGCCGAGGAGCTTGAGCGGTATCGGGTCGTGGCGTGATGGCCCGCATCCGCATCATCGGGATGGAGGACGTCGCCCGGCGGCTGGCCGACCGCCTGGCGCCCATGGAGGCCGCCGCCGGCCGGCGCCTCTGCGCCCACGCCGAGTACGACGGCGAGGGGATGCACTGGCTGGAGCCCGGCGAGGTCTGCCGCTGGCGGGAGACCCTGGTCGACGCCGAGATCGACGAGCTGGAGCAGCTGCTGGCCAAGCGTCGAGGCCTCGGCGGCGAGCGGAGGCGGCCGCGGTGAGCGCACTCGTCGACCTGCTGGCGTCGTTCCTCGTGATCGCCGTGCCGATCGCCCTGGCCGCCGGCCTCGTGCGCCTCGCCGAGGCCCTGGGCTGGACGGCCGACCCGGCGGCGTGCGAGACGCCCGGGGAGCGCAACGACCGGGCCCGGCTCATCGAGGACCGGGTCCGATGACGTCGGTGCCAGACCTGATGGCGAACCTGGAAGCCTCGCTGGCCGCGGCCAAGAACCGCCGGCGAGAACTGGAAGCGAACCGCCGGCGAGAACTGGAAGCGCCGGTCGCCGACACGGCGGCCCTGGAGGGGAGCGGAGGCGGCTCGGACGCGATGGTCGTGGGCGCCCAGGCTGCCGACGGAGACCACAGGGCCGCCATGCCGGCGCCCGGCGACACCCTGACCGTCGGCCAGGTCCTGGAGGCCCTCGACGGTCTGCCCGCCGACATGCCCGTCGTCCTGGAGGTTCTCGGCGACGTCGTCTGGACCGCCGGCATGGCGATCCTCCAGGACGAGGTCCGCATCGTCGGTGCGGAGGACCAGGCGTAGTGGCCCGGCAGCGCGCCCAGACCCGTGACCGCCTCGACGCCGAGGCCCGCCATGCGCGCGTCCGGGCGGCGCTGCGTCTCCTGCCCGCCGGCGAGCGGCTCAAGGAGATGGCGGCCGCCGACCGCCGGGCCCTGGCCCGTCTGATCGAGGCGCATCGCGACGAGTTGGACCGGCTGCGGGCGGAGGAACGACTGGCCTGCCCGAGCGTTCCGGGGCTGGCGTAACCCCTCTTTTTTTTCGCCAAATCGAAACTACATGCGTGAACTTTCAGCCATGAAACTCAACCTACGGAGGCGCCCATGAAGCACAACCGCCACGTCCGCCCCTTCGCCGACTGGCTGGCCGAGCAGCGCAACGGCCACGCCGCCGTCGAGGTCTCCGAGGCCCTCAACAGCCTCATCGAGGCGGTGGCCGAGTTCGGCAAGTCCGGCTCGCTCACCCTCGCCATCAAGGTCGCGCCGACATCGAAGGGCGACGTCGTCTCGGTCCTGGTCACCGACACCATCACCGTCAAGGCCCCCGAGGGCGAGCGCCCGCAGTCGGTGTTCTTCGTCGACGGCGACGCCAACCTCACCCGCCAGAACCCGATGTCCCCGCAGCTGCCGCTGCGCGAAGTCCCCCGCACCGACGACGAGCAGCTCCGGGAGGCCCGGTGACCGAGACCCAGCCCATCATCGATCTGGCGCTGGCGGCCGCCGAGCCGCAGAAGCTGGAGGACGGCGTCGCCTACTCCATGGTCGTGCCGGCCGAGGGCACGCAATACCAGTTCGACACCGACGCCCGGATGGACCATCCCCGACGCAAGACGGGCCACCCCATCTTCGTCACGGCCCCCTCGATGGGCGAGTACGTCGTGCTCCACAAGAGCGGGGCCACGGCGCTGTACGCCGACGTTCAGCAGGCCCGTCTCACCGCCGTCCTGAACGGCCACGACGACACCCTGGCCGGGTGGGGCGACCACCGGGCGACGCTCGCCATGCGCAAGACCGAGGAGTGGAAGCGCTGGCTGGCGCGCAACGGCGAGATCGGCAAGCAGACCGACTTCGCCGAGCACATCGAGGACTGCCTGGCTGACATCGTCGAGCCCGAGGGCGCCGTCATGCTGGAGCTGGCCCAGCACTTCCAGGCGGCGACCAAGGTGGCCTTCAAACAGGCCGCCCGGCTGGCCAACGGCCAGCGCCAGCTGGTCTACGAGGAGACGGTCGAGGCCAAGGCCGGCCAGCGGGGCGACATCACGATCCCCGAGACCTTCATCATCGGGGTGGCGCCGTTCGAGGGGTCGGCCGCGTTCCGGGTGAACGTCCGGCTGCGCTACCGCATCGGCGAGGGCCGCCTGGCCATCGGCTACATCCTCGACCGGCCCGACAAGGTCATGAAGGCCGCCTTCGACGACGTCCTCGCCGAGGTCGCCGAGACCACCGGCCTCACGCCGTTCCTGGGCACCCCGTGACCGCCGTGCTGGACGCGCCCGAGGCCACCGAGGCCCTGGAGCACATCCCCCTCGACCAGCTGCACCCCTCGCCGGCCAACCCCCGGCGCGACGTCGGCGACATCGCCGAACTGGCCGCCTCGATCGCCGAACTCGGCGTCATCGAGCCGCTGATCGTGGCGCCGGCCGGCGAAGGCGGCTACGAGGTCATCGCCGGCCACCGGCGCCTGGCGGCGGCCGCCAAGGCCGGCATCGACGACGTGCCCTGCATCGTGCGCCACGGCCTGGCCGACGACGACGTGGCCGCCATGCGGATCGTGGAGAACATCCACCGGGCCGACCTGACGCCCCTCGAGGAGGCGGCCGCCTACGCCGCCCTCGCCGAGCTCGGGCTGAGCCAGCGCGCGCTGGCCAAGCGGGTGAGCCGCTCCCAGCCCCACATCAGCCGGCGCCTGGCGCTGCTGAAGCTCCCGGAGGTCGCCCGTGCGGCGGTCGATGCCGGCGGCATCAGCGTCGAGCAGGCGGTCGTGCTCGCACGCATCGACGCCGGCGAGATCGACAAGCTGTTCCGGCGCGGGCTGCCGACGCCGTACCTGATCCAGGACGCGGTCAACAAGCAGGACCGGGCGGAGCGAACCGCCGAGGCGACCCGCCAGCTCCGCAAGACGGGGATCACCGTCCTCGACGCCCCGCCCGGGCCTGCCTGGAAGCACTGCCTCGACGGGCCCGACGGCTACGGCCACCTGAAGCTGACGCCCGAGGACCACGCCGGCGAGCCGTGCCACGTCGCCTGGCTGGACTGGGCGGCGAAGCCGACCTTCGGCTGCTCGACGCCCGAGCGACACGACCCCGAGGGCGAGAGCGACCTGAAGCGCCGAGTCGTCGACGACCAGGAGTACGAGGAAGAGGCCGCTGAGGACGAGACGCCCGAGGAGGCGACGGCGCGCGAAGAGCGCAAGGCGGCCTACGAGGCGGAGCGGGCCGAGAAGGACGAACGCCGGGCCCGGCGCCAGTCGGCCATCGACGCCCGCCAGGCCTTCGTCGCCGCCCTGGTCGCCAAGGCGAGCGACGCCGACGCGCTGGAGCTGGTGAGCCTGATGGTGGCGCAGTTCAACTACGTCGAGCAGTTCTACGACCGCCAAGTGGCCGCCCTGCTCGGCATCGAGCCCGACACCTACGGCAACACCTCGACGCACGACCAGCTCGTCGCCTACGCGGCCAAGGGCACCCGCAACCGGGCCCGGGCGCTGGCCGCCGGCGCGGCGGTGATGTTCGAGTCTCAGGCGACGCCCAACCAGTACTCGCTCGGCGACGAGAAGGTGGCCCTCTACGACGAGTACGAGGAGGCGACCGGCGTGTGGCTGCCGTGGCTGGTCGCCCACGGCTACGAGCTGAGCGACCACGACCGCGAGCTGATCCCCGAGCCCGAGCCGCCGGCCGGGCCGGCCGGGCCCGACGACGTCGCCTGGTACGACGATCCCGAGGACGGGCCCCGGTGGGTCGAGGAGGCCGAGGCGGAGGCCATCGAGGCCCTCGACGCCGGCCGGCTGCACCGCATGGAGGAGCGGGTCGCCCAGACCATCACGGTCGCCAAGGTCGGGCGCTCCAAGAAGTGGGCCTGGACGTGCACGTGCGGCACGACGGGCCAGAACACGACCGAGGCGTACGCCGGCGAGGCGGGCCAGATCCACCTGCGGGACGAGCACGGCCAGGCGGCCGAGGAGGCAAGCGCATGACGACCCTGGTCCACACCGTCGACGAGGCCTTGGAGCGGTTCAAGTTGATCTCGGGCCCGGGTTCGCTCGACAACGACGAGGCGTGCGTGATGACGGCCGTGTCGTGGCTCGTAGGCGAACCCTGGAGAGACCACCCCGAGTGCGCCAACCGGACGCTGGCCAACATCGTCATCGCCGGCCAGGACGCTCCCGGCGAAAGCCACGAGAGCCGGGCCGAGATCCTGCGCCATGCCGAAGGGATCATCGACACCTGGTGGGTGCCCACCGAGGTCATCGTCCACCTGCTCTCGCAGGTGCCGACGGAGCTCGGCCCGGCGGAGCGCGTCCAGGCTCTCGTCGCCGCGGTCGCAGAGTGGAAGGCCGGACCGAAGGTCCGGCCCAACCTGCGCGGCGCCTACCTGCGCGACGCCTACCTGCGCGACGCCAACCTGGGCGGCGCCTACCTGCGCGGCGCCAACCTGGGCGGCGCCAACCTGGGCGACGCCTACCTGCGCGGCGCCAACCTGGGCGGCGCCAACCTGGGCGGCGCCAACCTGGGCGGCGCCAACCTGGGCGGCGCCAACCTGCGCGGCGCCTACCTGCGCGGCGCCTACCTGCGCGACGCCAACCTGCGCGACGCCAACCTGGGCGGCGCCAACCTGGGCGGCGCCTACCTGGGCGACGCCAACCTGCGCGACGCCAACCTGGGCGACGCCAACCTGGGCGGCGCCAACCTGGGCGGCGCCAACCTGGGCGGCGCCAACCTGGGCGGCGCCAACCTGGGCGGCGCCAACCTGGGCGGCGCCAACCTGCGCGGCGCCAACCTGGGCGGCGCCAACCTGGGCGGCGCCAACCTGCGCGGCGCCAACCTGGGCGGCGCCTACCTGCGCGGCGCCTACCTGGGCGACGCCAACCTGCGCGACGCCAACCTGGGCGGCGCCAGAGGGGACTCGCTGACGCTCCTCCCATCTGGCTGGAAGGTCAACGAGTCGGGCCTGGTGGTGCCGGCGTGACGGGCCAGGCCCTCGAGCGGGTCCACCCGGCGGCGCCGGCGCTGCCGACCGAGAGCGAGATCCGAGGCCTCGAATCGCAGGCCCGGGCGATCGCCGTGCTCGACAATCGCGTCAAGGCCATCCAGGACCCCGCCGAGCGCCGGGAGATCGCCTTCGCCCTGGCCCTCACGCTGTGGAACTACGCCGTGCCGGCGACGCCGGTCAACAGCAAGAAGCTGCACCTGATCCCCGGCCGCAACGGGTTCGAGGTGTTCGAGTCGGCCCAGCTCCTCCTCGGACTGCTGGCCATGCACGGCATCCCGGTGCGGCCGATCACGACGACTGACACGCTGGCCGTGGTGCGGGGCCGGCGGCCGGGCGACGACGAGGACGGCGAGTTCACCTACGACATCGAGATGGCCCGGCGCTCCGAGGCCCTCGACGAGTGGGTCGAGCGCAAGTACCGCAACCAGGGTGACCGCTACGACCGCACCGAGAAGCTGAAGGTCGCCGTCGACGGTGTGCCCGTCGACGTGCCGCTGCCCGAGTGGGCCGCCGCCGAGGTCGCCGCCGGCCACGTCAAGCACAACGACTACTGGTTCAAGTACCGGGCCGACGCCCTGCTCAACCGGGCCGTGCGCCGCCTGGCGAAGTTCCTGGGGGCCGACGCCCTTCTCGGCCTGTCGCCCCTGGGCGACGAGCCGGCCCACATCGCCGGCCGCCCGGACGACATCGAGGCGGACGTGATCGACGTCGACGACGCTGCCCCCGCCCCTTGCCCGGCCTACGAGGGGCCCGACCCCGCCGCCGCCCTGCGCAACGAGCGGGGCCGGATCTGGGGCGCCGTGGGTCGGATCCCCGACGGCCAGTGGCGGGCGGCCTGGGCCAAGGCGTGGCGGGACGCCGGGCTGCCGGCGCACCACGAGCTCGGCGAGGAGCACCTCGACGATGCCCGCCGCATCACCCGCTGCTACCTCGCCCTGGCCTCCCTCGACGTTGTCGGCCTGTCGTCGCGCGACGACCGCCACGACTTCGTCTCGGCCGCCACGAACGGCGAGACCGAGTCGACGAAGAACCTGAGCGCCGAGCAGCTCCATGCCGTGCTGGGCGCCGTGCGACACAGGGCCAACCAGTTGGCCGAGGCCGCTGAGCCGCCGGCGGAGGAGGAGCCCGACTATGGGCCGGACGGGGAGCCGTTCTGATGGCCGACGACAAGGCGCCCTTCGAGGGCTGGGCGGTCCTCGAGCTCATGGGCCACCGCCGCCTCGGCGGCTACGTGGCGGAGGCGACCGTCGCCGGCGCCGGGTTCCTGCGCATCGACGTGCCCGGCGAGGGCGATGAGCCGGTCGCCTCGCAGTTCTACAGCCCTTCGTCGGTCTACTGCCTGACGCCGACCACCGAGGCCATGGCCCGGGCGGTGGCTGCCCACAACGTGCCGCAGCCGGTGGCGCGGTGGGAGTTGCCGGCGAAGATCGAACCCAAGACGTGCAGCGTGTGCGACGAACGGCCGTGTATAGAGGGCTGCCCTGGTGAGGTCGACGCCGACATCGCCGATGACGACCTCTGGGGCGAGTCCTGATGGCCGGCTCGCTCTCGCCGCGCGCTGTGGCCCTGGCATCGGCGCTGGCAGCGGCCAAGCATGCCGCCCTCGCCGTCCAGGGCGAGGACGACGGCGGGACGGCCAACCTCGACTCACCCTTCCTGTTCCCCGGCGAGCCGAGGCTGACGGCCCCCGTAGTCCAGCGGGCCGCGGCGGCGGCCGGCGTCCACATCGGGTCGCGCTACCGGTCGAGCTTCTGGAACGGGTGGTTCCTGGGCTCTCTCGTCAAGGGCCAGGGCGCCATGCGGACTCGCATGGCCGAGGCCGCCGCCAAGGCGCTCCAGGGAGCCGGCGAGGACGCCGGCGTCTACTACCGGATCGACTGACCATGCCCACGCCACCGGATCGACTGACCATGCCCACGCCCGGCTACCTCGACGCCACCGCCATGCGGTACGTGGACGTCGGCTGCTACGTCTGGAGTCGGACGCGCGGCCACGACGGCGTCGAGGACGACGGGGTGACCCAGGTCGACCCCATTGGCGGCCTGGTCGTGGACGTGTCGGAGATGATCGACCACGACACCGCCGAGGTGGTCCGGGCCTACGTGGTGGCCGACACCCACCGGGGGCGCATCCGGCTTCGGCGGATGCCCGAGACCGACGTCAACCGGGAGACCGTCGAGGCGGCGGCGCCGGGCCAGATCGCCAAGGTGTGGCGCCTGCTGTGCGCCGAGATCGCCTACACCGAGCGGCGCCAGTTGCGTACCGGGATCGCCCGGCCGGAGCACATCACCATGACGACCTACGCCCACCGGCTGGCGGGGCTGCTGTGACCTGGCCGCCCGGCGACCCGGCGCGCGTCGGTATGGCCGAGGCCCGCCGCTCCCTGAACATGGCCACGTCCGAGCGCGACTTCCAGGGCTACGTGACCGACCTGGCCGACGTCGGCCGGTGGTTGTGGTTCCACGACCACGACGCCCGCCGCAACCGGGCCGGTCTGCCCGACATCATCGCCGTGCGAGCTCCACGGCTGGTCTTCCTCGAGCTCAAGTCCATGAAGGGGGCCCTGCGGCCGGCGCAGGAGGAGTGGCTCGACCAGTTGGGCACCTGCACCAGCGTCGAAGCGCACGTTCTCCACCCGGACGAGGCCGACCGAGCGCTGGAGGTGCTGCGCTGATGCCTGCTGTCGTCGTCGAATCGAAGATCGGGTTCTGTGACCGCTGCCGCCGTGGGTCGCACGTCATGTGCTCCTCGGCGGCGTGCGAGTGCGACGCCAAGGACCACCCGAACCGCCCGGCGCACACGGCCGCCGGCGGTCGTGTGGCGAGCCAGGAGCCCCCCCCCTCGGCCGCCTCCGATCTGGCCGAGCCCGTGTTCGAGCGGGTGAGGGAGGACCCGCCGGAGACCCGCGGAGCGCCGAGGATGAGCGTGGCCGACTCCATCCTGCCGATCCTGGCCGACATCGAGGAGGCCGGTTCGCTCGAGTGGTGGCGGGTTGGGCTGTTCCCAACGAAGCAGGGCGCCGCCCGGGCCATCGCCGCCGTGCGCAAGCGGCTCGGCGAGGAGGCCACCGGGTGGCAGTTCAAGCGGGCGTCGGTGCGCTCTGGGCCCGGCGTGTCAGCGATGTACGCCAGGCAGGCTGAGCGATGAGCGACGACTGCCCGACCTGCGGCGGGACCGGCGTGGTGACCGTGTCGGTCCACGCCGCCACCTGCCACCCGCTGCGCTGCTCGAAGGACTGCCCGGCCACCGACCTGCGTCGGTGCGGGCGGTGCGAGCAGGCGGCGCTCGGAGAGGACCTGGTGTCGTAGATGGCCCGCCTCCTCACCGCCGTTGCCCTGGTCGGGGGCACCTGCGCCCCGACCTCCACCCCGCCCCCGCTGCTGTCCGCGAATACGAGCGCGTCGACGGTGCCGGCGGCGGCCGCCGCGCCCCCGCCCCGACCGGATCCGCCTCCGGCCGGGGCGGGGCCGGCACTGTCGGGCACCGGCCGAGCCTCCTGGTACGCGCGCGGGCGCTGGACGGCGTCGGGTGAGCGCTTCGACCCCGGGGCACTGACGACGGCCTCCCGGACGCTGCCGTTCGGGACCCGCCTACGGGTGTGCCGGGCGCCGGCCGGGGCGTGCGTCGAGGTGCGGGTCAACGACCGCGGGCCCGCAGCGCGGACGGGTCGGGTGCTCGACCTCAGCCGGGCGGCCTTCGCCGCCATCGCCTCGCTGCGGGCCGGAGTGGTCGCCGTCACGTGGGAGGTCGTCGGGTGAGCGACTTCGCCCGCCACCTCGTCGAGCGTCACCGGGCCTCGACGGTCGACCTCACGGTCGTCCCGCTCGACGTCCAGGAGAGATCGCAGATGCTCCAGGTCTTCGAGCTGGGCAAGGCGGCCGGGCGCGCAACCTATGCGGCCGCCGTCGACCGCCTGGCCCGCCAGCTGGGCGAGTGCGCCGCGTCCTGGCCTGACCCGATGCCGGCAGCATCGCCATGAAGCCGCCGATCGCCTACTTCGGCGGCAAGACTCGGCTCGCCCCGTGGATCGCCGCGCTGATGCCGCCCCATCGGGTCTACGTCGAGCCCTTCGCCGGATCGGCCGCCGTGCTCTTCGCCAAGCCTCGATCGACGCACGAGGTCATCAACGACCTCGACGGCCAGCTGGTCAACTTCTTCCGGGTCCTCCGGGAGCAGCCGGACGAGATGGAGCGGCTGTGCCGGCTGACGCCGTACGCCCGGGATGAGTTCGCCGCTGCCGCCGTCGACGCCGAGGCCCTCAGCGACGTGGAGCGGGCCCGGCGCTGGTGGGTGAGGTCCTCGCAGAGCTTCGCCCAGACCGGCGGCCACAACACCGGCTGGTCGACCTCGGTGAAGCGGGGATCGAACAACGCCCGCTCCGCCTGGAACCGTATCGAGCGCTTCGCCGCCGCCGCCGAGCGGCTCGCCTGCGTCACCATCGAGAACCGCGACGCTCTCGAGGTCGTCCAGGCGTACGACGACCCGGCCGGCGTGGTCTACGCCGACCCGCCCTACCTCGGCTCCACCAGGTCGTCGTTCTGTGACGCCAACGGCTGGTCCCGCCGGCCGGCCGGCGACTACGCCCACGAGTTCTCCACCGACGAGGACCACCGGGCGCTGGCGGGAGTACTCGGGGCCCTGCGGGCGACGGTGTTCCTGTCGGGCTACTCGAGCGCCCTCTACGACGAGATCTACGCCGGCTGGTGGCGTCTCGACCGCCAGGTGCTCTGTCGGGCGTCCAACGGGCGCTCGGGATCGAACGGCTACCGCACCGAAGTGCTGTGGTGCAACCGGCCGATCGATGGGCGCCTCGGCCTGGATGAGGGACTCGCATGACCGCCCGCGACATCCTCCACGGCCGCCAGGGCGGCACCGTCCTGCCCTGGGAGGCCATCACCGGCCCGCCGCTGATCGTCGTGGTGTGCGACGACGGGATGCTCCCGGCGCTGCACCGGTGGCGGGAGCCGGCCAGCCGGGTCGGCAAACCATGCTTCACCTGCCGGGCACCACTGCGCCGGCCCAACCACCTCGACGAGGCGATCGTGCGCTACGAGGCCGCGCGACAGGACGGGAACGCCGAGTGAGCGCCAGACCGCTCCCCAACGACCTGGCGGCCGAGCAGGCCCTCCTCGGGGCCATGCTGCTGTCGCGCGACGCCATCACGGCGGCCGCCGAGCAGCTCCGGCCCGACGACTTCTACCGGCCCGCCCACGGCCACATCTTCGACGCCATGATCCACCTGGAGACCCGGGGCGAACCGGTCGACCCGGTGACGGTGGTCGACGAGCTGCGCCGCACCGACCTACTGGCGGCCGCCGGCGGCCCGGAGGTGGCCGGCGACCTGGTGAGCCTCCAGGCCAACACGCCGGCCATCTCCAACGCTCCCCGCTACGCCCGCATCGTGGCCGACCTGGCCGTGCTGCGTCGCCTGGTCGGCGCCGGCGCCGAGGTCGCCGAGATCGGCTACACGCCCACCGACGACGTCGCCGGCGCCGTCGATGCAGCGGAGGCCCTGGTGTTCGGTCTGGGCGCCAGCCGGCGCTCCCGGGAGGAGCTGCGCACCCTCGGCGAGACGCTGGCCGAGTGGTACGAGCGCATGGACGCCCGCAGCTCCTCCGGGGAGCTGGCCGGCGTGCCGACGGGCTGGCAGAGCCTCGACCGCATGCTCCTCGGCTTGCACCGGGGCCAGCTGATCACGGTGGCGGGCCGGCCGGGCATGGGCAAATCGGCGGTGGCCGCCTGGCTGTCGGTCGGCGTCGCCCGGACGACGGGGCCCGTGCTGGTGGTCAACGTCGAGATGAGCCTGGCCGAGCTCCAGGACCGCTACGTGGCCGCCCAGGCGTCCGTGGACCTCCAGGCGGTGCGGGCGGCCAAGATGGCGCCGGCCGACTGGGACCGCCTCCACGACGCCGTCGGCCGCCTCGAGGGCCTGCCGCTGCACGTCGAGGCCACCGCCGACGTCGGCCTGCTCGGGATCCGGGCCCTGGCCCGGCGCGTCGCCTCCCGCCACGGTGGCCAGCTGGCGCTGGTGATCGTCGACTACCTCCAGCTGGTGACCCCGGCCGGACGGCAGCACGAGAGCCGTCAGGTCGACGTGGCCGAGATCTCCCGGGGCCTCAAGCGCATGGCCCTGGAGCTCGACGTGCCTGTGGTGGCTCTGGCCCAGCTGCACCGCGGGGTGGAGGCCCGGGCCGAGAAGCGACCGATGCTGGCCGACCTGCGGGAGTCCGGGGCGATCGAGAACGACAGCGACGTCGTCGCCTTCCTCTACCGCGCCGAGTACTACGACCCCCACGCCGACGACGCCGGCGTCCTCGAGGTGATCGTGGCCAAGCAGCGCAACGGGCCCACGGGGACCGTGAAGCTGGCCTACGACGCCCGCTATGGCCGGATCCACGATCTCGCCCGACAGGAGGCATTCTGATGGCCTGGGTGCGGCTCGACGAGGCCTTCCCGGACCATCCGAAGGTCGCCCGGGCGGGCCCGCTCGCGTCGTGGCTGCACGTGTGCGCCCTGGCCTACTGCAACCGCCTGCTCACCGACGGCTTCGTACCGTCCGCCCAGGTGGCGAAGCTCGCTGACCTCTCCGAGGTCCGGGCGACCGCCCTCCAGCTCGCCGAGCGCCTGGTCGACGTGGGCATGTGGACGCGCGAGGCCGGCGGTTTCCGCATCCACGACTTCGGCGACTACCAGCCGACCAAGGCCCAGGTGGAAGCGGAGCGGCAGGCCAAGGCGGCGGCCGGAAGGAAGGGGGCCCGGAGCCGGTGGAGCAAGCCGCCACCGATGGCAAACGGTATGGCACCTGCCATGGCAGAACGATGGCAGGGCGATGGCAAGGCTGATGGCAAGGCTGATGGCAAAACGATGCGAAGGCCCATGGCAAAACGATGGCCCGATCCCGATACCGATACCGGTTCTCCCTCTCGCCTTTCCGAAGTTCACCCCGACGCGGCCCCGAACGGCTCGGCGCCTGGCGGCGCCGGAGAGGGAAAGTCGCAGGTCAGAACCCTCGAAGACCCGTTCGTGGCCCGGATCGTGGCCCGTCTCGGCGCCCATCGGCGACACCTCCAACCGGTCAGCGAGCTCGTCCAGCGCTGGCGGAAAGTCCTCGACGAGCGGCTCATCGACCAGGCGATCGGGCTGTGCGAACAGGCCGACGAACGACCTCGAACGGTGGCCTACTTCGAGGCCGCCCTGGCCCGCACCGCGGCGGCCTATGGCGTCGAGATTCCGCCCGCATCGGAGCCGGCGTGAGCACCTCGGCGCGTCCGATCGCCGAGGAGAATCTGTCCCGTCCGGCGCGCCGGGCCAGGACCGACGTGGAGCGCGCCATGGCCGCTCTGCGGCGCTTCGACCTCCACTCCTTCGCCGATCTCGAGCGCCGGGCCGGCCGCAGCCCGGTGCCCGGCGAGGAGGGCGCCGGCGCCGAGCTGGCCGATGGCTGGCCCACCAGCCTGCGCCGTGACCCACAGGGCGGCGGGGTGCGCCGCTGCCGAGTCACCGACATGGTCGACGGCCAGGTGGTCCGCTGCCCGCTCGACGCCGTGCCCGGCCGCATCGGCTGCGCCGAGCACTCCACCCCCGACGACGAGGAGCTCGGCCTGCTGCCCCCACCGCCGGAGGCCGACCCCGTCGGCGAGCTGGCTGCCCGGGCGGCCGACGGCGAGGTCGCACTCGTCGACCCGGTGCCGGGCGAGGTAGCGCTGGCGTACAGCGAGTTACGCCAGGCGGCGGCGCTGGCCACCCGGGCGGCGGCCAGGATGGACCGGATCCAGCGCAACGCCCGGCTGGGCCGGGAGAGCAGCGTGGGGCGCTGCGAGTGCTGCGAGGCGACGGTCACCGGGGTGGGCGAGGACCGGCTGCGGGGCGGGTTCTGCCCCTCGTGCGCCAAGGCGTGGGAACGGGTGCGCTCGGCCCATGAGGGGCCTGGGGCGGCCGATCGGCTGGCGTTCGTGCGGACACGGCGGACGTGGCTCCAGGAGCGCTCGGCGTGAGGTCGTCGCCAAGTGTCGCCAGGATGTGGTATCTGTATCGATCAGATGGACCGCTGTGCCTGGGGGACGGGTGCGTGACCACGGGGCCAAGGAGCTCAAGGGCCGGCCTCGCCGCCGCCTCGTGACGCAGGTCCGCATGGAGGAGCCGAACTGCTGGTTCTGTGGCCAGGCCGTCGACCTGCGCCTGCCCCCGTCTCATCGGCTCTCTAGCACCGTGCACGAGGTCATCCCCAGGTCCCGCCACCCGAGGGGACCGAGGTTCGCTGCTCTCGACCGCTCGAACTGCCGCCATGCCCACCGGGCCTGCAACTCGGCGGCCGGCAACCGGATGGTCACGAGGATCACCAGGAGCCGAGCGTGGTGAGGGGGTGGGGGTGCGGATTTTTCAGGAGCCCGCAAACTCCGGGAGACATCGTCTCCCGTCAATCTCTCCCCACGGATTCTCGGGGCGCCGCCCATGACGCCTCGCTCCAAGCGCCTGGCGGCCCCGGAGGACCTCCTGAGCGCCGTCCAGACCGGCGATCAGCGCTCCGCCCTCATCGGACTGCGGGACAACCTGGCCCGGGCGATCGAGATCGCCAAGGGCGACGTCCACCGGACGGCCTTCTACGTGGGTCTGGACCTGGCCGACGCCGACAAGGACGCGGCGTGCGCTCTCGGCCAGATCGCGGCGCTCTCCAAGCAGCTCCGGGACACCCTGGCGGTCATCGCCGCCCTCAAGGAGCCGGAGGGCAAGACGCCGGGTGACAAGGTCGCAGCCCGCCGCGCTGCTCGGCTCGCAGGTGCCCAAGTTCAGCCACGTCCCGCCGGCGGTGTCGTCAGCGGGAAGCGAAGTGGTGGATCTGGCGGCCAGCGCCGGGCTGATCCTGGAGCCGCACCAGCGCCTCGTGCTCGAGGGGGCGCTCGGCGAACGACCTGACGGGAAGTGGGCGGCCTTCGAGGTCGCCGTCGTGGAGCCCCGCCAGAACGGCAAGGGCGGGATCATCGAGGCCCGGGAACTCGGCGGGCTCTACCTCCTCGGTGACCGGCTCCAGACCCACACGGCCCACCGCTTCGACACCTGCCTGGAGGGCTTCCGTCGGGTCGCTGAGCTGATCGAGGGCGGCGACTCCTTCTTCACTCGCCGGATCAAGGCCATCACCCGGGCCCACGGCCAAGAGTCGATCGAGCTCAAGAACCCCACGCAACGCCTGATCTTCAAGGCCAGGGCCAAGGAGAGTGGCCGGGGGTTCACCGGCGACACGATCTACCTCGACGAAGCCTTCTACCTCGGCCAGCTGGGCGGCATGTTTCACACCATGTCGGCCCGTCCGAACCCCCAGCTGTGGTATCTGTCCTCGGCTCCCCTCAACAGGGTCGAGTCCGAGATCCTGCGCAAGCTGATCCGCAAGGGCCGCCGGGCGACGGCCGGCCTGATCGCCTCGATCCGTCTCGCCTACTTCGAATGGTGCGCTTCGCTGGGCGAGGGCGTCGAGCCCCGCACCCGCGAGGAGTGGGACCTGGCGGTGGCCGCCATCCTCGACGACCGCCACGCCTGGGCCGATGCCAACCCCGGGCTGGGCTACCGGATCTCTGAAGAGTTCGTCCAGGCCGAGCGTGATTCGGCCGGCATCACCGACGAGGAGTTCGCCCGGGAGCGGCTCGGGCTCTACTACGACCTGGAGAACGCCACGGCACTCGTCGACCCCGAGGACTGGAAGGCGTGCCGTGCCGTGGTGACCGACGGCGAGATCCAGCGGCCCGCCTCCGAGCTGCTCGGCCCGATGTCGCTCGCCGTCGAGGTGGCCATGGACCGTCGCTCGGCCGTCATCGCCGCCGCCGGCCGTTCCAGTCTCGGCGCCTTCACGCACGTCGAGATCGCCGAGGACCGCAACCGCACCGGCTGGGTCGTGAAGCGCCTCATCGAGATGCGGGACGAGCACCGCCCCACCGCCATCCTGATCAACCCGGCCGGGCCCGCCGGCGGCCTCATCCCCGACTGCGAGAAGGCCGGGCTGAAGGTCCGCAAGGGCAAGGACGACGGCGACCTGGTGCTGGTCGTCGGACGGGACTACGCCCACGCCTGCCAGGCCGCCTACGACGACATCCTCGAGCGCCGCTGGCGCCACGCCGATGATCCGGCGCTGAATGAGGCCGTGGCCGGCGCCGAGAAGGACGAGGTGGGCGACGCCTGGGTGTTCGCCAGGGACGGCAAGGTCGAAGTCGCCCACCTTGCCGCCGTCGCCATGGCGGCCTGGCACGCCGGCCGGCCGGCCGAGGACGGGGATCCAGCCGACAACGTCTGGTGAGGAGGTCATGAATGCGCAGCACCCTCACCACCCTGCTCGAGATCCTCGGGGCCAGCCTGATCGTGACCGGCATCGCCCTGGTGTCCGTGGCCGCCGCCCTGGTCGTGGCCGGCATCGCCCTCGCCGCCCTCGGCTATCTCGCCTCCATCCCCCCTCGCCGCCGGGCTGACGACGAGTGAGCCTGCTTCGCCGGGCGCAGGAGGCCCGGGCCGCATCCCTGCCCGAGTCCCTCATGCTCACCATGGGCCGCGGCGGCCCGCTTCTCAACGTCAGCCCGGAGCAGGCGCTGCGCCTCCAAGCCGTCTGGCAGGCCGTCAACCTGATCGCAGACCTCATCTCGACGCTGCCCGTCGACTCGGTCCGCCAGCAGGCCGACGGCACCCGCTCGCCCCTGTCGCCCGAGCCCGGCATCGTGTCCGCTCCTTCCGCCGACGTCGACCCGATCAACTGGCGCCGCCAGGTCCTCGTGTCGTGGCTCCTGCGGGGCAACGCCTGCGGCGACGTCGTGGCCATGGACCGCACCGGGTGGCCCACCCAGATCGAACTCCTGCACCCCGATGCTGTCGGCCCCCCCCGCCGTGACTCCGAGGGCATCTGGCGCTGGTCCATCAACGGCCGGCCGGCCACGAAGTGGCCCCTCGGCAAGCTGTGGCACGTTCCCGCCTACACCGTGCCCGGCAGCCCCTGGGGCTTGTCGCCCATCTCCTACGCCGCCACCACCATCGGCCTCGGCATCCATGCCCGGGACTTCGGCGGGAAGTGGTTCGACGCCGACGCCGTCCCCAGCGCAGTGCTGGAATCCGACCAGAAGATCGACGGCATCCAGGCGAAGGTCATCAAGGGCCGATTCAAGGCCGCCGCCGCCAACCGGGAGGTGGTGGCCATGGGGCTCGGGCTGAAGTACAAGCAGATTCAGGTGGCGCCTGAGGAATCGCAGTTCCTGCAGACGATCAACGCCACCGCCGCCCAGATCGCCGGCTTCTTCGGCCTGAGGCCCGAGGACGTCAACGCCAGCACGCCGAGCGGCTCCATCACCTACCAGAACGTCGAGCAGCAGCAGCTCGGCCGCCTCGTCTACCCGATGGGCCCCTGGATGGCCCGCCTCGACGCCGCCCTCACCGCCCTGCTGCCCCGACCCCAGTACGTCCGGGTGGACGCCGACGCCCTGGTGCGGGCCGATCTGGTGGCCCGGTACAAGGCCCACGACATCGCCATCCGCTCGGGCATGGCCTCCCCCGACGAGCGCCGTCACCTGGAGGACCAGCCCCCGATCCCCGACGGCGCCGGCGGTGTCTACCTGTGGCCGCCCTACGCCATCGCCGAGTCCAACACCGCCACCGGAGGTACTCCGTGAACCGTGCCGCCATTCCCGGCCGCAACGACGTCGAGCGCCGCCAGATGCGCGTGCCCCGCATGGAGCTGCGCGCCGCCGGCGACGGTGCCACGCTGCGATTCGAGGGCCACGCCTGCGTCACCGAGGTGGCCTACCCCGTCTACGGCGGCCCGCCGTACGGCTGGAACGAGACGATCGCCCGGGGTGCCTTCGGAAAGACCCTCTCCGAGAAGCCGGACGTGGTCTTCCTCGTGAACCACGAGGGGCTCCCCATGGCTCGCACGGTGAGCGGGACCCTGGAGCTCGACGAGGACAAGACGGGCCTGCACGCCGTCGCCCCCGCCCTCGACCCCGAGGACCGCGACGTGCAGTGGATCGCCCCCAAGATGGCGCGCGGCGACCTCGACGAGATGTCCTTCGCCTTCCGGGCCATGCGCCAGGAGTGGAACGAGGACTACACCGACCGCCGCATCACCGAGGTCGGGCTGTCGCGCGGCGACGTCAGCATCGTGACCTACGGCACCAACCCGAACACCAGCGGTTCCCTGCGCTCCACCGACCTCCTCGCCCAGCTCGCCGCCCTCGACCTCGATGACCTGGCCCTCTCGCTGCGTTCCGAAGGCGCCGACCCACTAGCTGTCCTTGCCTCCGCCAGGGCGCACCTAGACGAGGCCCTCACCAAGCTCCGCCCGGCCGCCGAAGGGCGCGCCAGTATGGGCCTCACCACCGCCAAGGCGCTGGCCGAGGCCGCCCGGCTCATCCGGGCCTGATCCACCCCGGCTCACGCCGGCCGCCACGCCGCCCGACGCGCCGCGCTACGGCGCACCCGCCGAGCACCTGGCCGCCACCTGGGACCGCGACCCGTTCCTCCTGTCGCGAAAGGCGAATCCCCATGTCCAACCTCCTCCCGACCCTGGTCGGTCGCGTCCTGCGCGCCGGCCGCTCCTGGCACCTGTTCTCCGACGGGACCCTCCTGCCGGTCGTCTCCGGCGGCGACGGGCCCGCCTCGACCCTCGACCGCCTCCGCGCCGACGTGCGGGCCAACCTCGCCCAGCGAGCCGAGGCCGAGACCGCCCTGACGACCGCCACCGCGGCAGCCGAGGCCGAGTCGCGCGACCTCACCGAGGACGAGACCACCGCCTTCGGCGAGGCCCGCCAGCGCATCGTCACTCTCGACGAGGAGCGAGCCCCCATGGAGGCCCGCATCACCGAGCTGGTGGACGTCGAGGCCCGTCGCTCCGCCGCCGCCGAGTCGGCCCGGCGTCTCGGTCTGCCGGACGTGCGGGTCAACGACGAGCCCCGGACCTACGCCGACGGCGCCCCGACGGCGTTCTTCAGCGACTTCTACCGGGCCCAGCACCTCGGCGACTACTCGGCCCGGTCCCGCCTCGACCGCCACATGCAGGAGTGCCGGGTCGAGCGGGAGCAACGGGCGCCCACCTCGACGTCGTTCGGATCCCTGATGGTGCCGCAGTACCTGGTGGAGGAGTTCGCCGCGATCCTCCGCAACGGCCGCGCGTTCATCAACTCGATTCGCCGCCTGCCGCTGGAGGCGCAGGGCCTCGTGTTCACGATCCCCCGCGGCTCGACCGGCACCACGGTCGCGGCCCAGGCGACCCAGAACACGGCGGTCTCGAACACGGACCTGAACTGGAACAACGACCTCATCATCAACGTCAGGTCGTACGGCGGGTTCCAGGAGGTCCCCCGTCAGCAGCTGGAGCGGGGCACCCCCGGCAGCGACCGGCTGATCTACGCCGACCTGGTGGGGGACTACGCCCGCCAGCTCGATGCCGACTGCATTGCCGGCGCCGGCACGTCGGGCACCCACAAGGGCGTTCTGAGCGCCTCGGGCATCAACGCCGTGACCTACACCGACGCCACCCCGACGATTCCTGAGATCTGGCCGAAGATCAGCGACGGCCGCCGCCAGGTCGGCGCCAACCGCAAGGCGGCCGCCAACCTCATCACCATGACGACCACGCGGTGGGGCTGGTTCACCGCCGCCGTCGACGTGAACAACCGGCCGCTCATCGTCGACAACGCCGCCGTGGCCGTCAACGTCATGGGCATTCAGAACGCCGAGAACATGGGCGAGGGCCAGCTCGTCGGCACGCTCCAGGGCCTGCCCGTGATCGTCGACGACAACATCCCCGCCAACCTGGGTGCCGGCACCAACGAGGACCGGATCATCATCCACCGCCGGGAGGACTCGATCATCTGGGAGGAGGGCGACGGGATGCCCCGGGAGCTGCGGTTCGAGGAGCCGAAGGGCACCCAGCTCACCGTCCAGCTCGTCGTCTATGGCTACTCGGCCTTCACCGCCGAGCGGTACCCCGTGGCCAAGTCGGTCATCAGCGGCACCGGGCTCGTCCAGCCCACGTTCTGAGCCCCCTGGCCCGGCCGGGTCCACCCGCCCGGCCGGGCCAGACCAACCCCAAGGAGTCGCACATGGCCGACATCGCCGCGCAGATCGCCGCCCTCAAGGAGGAGCGCCGGGGCTACGAGAACGCCGGGAAGAAGGACCGCGTCAAGGCGGTCGACGAGCAGATCGACTACCTCACCGAGCTGGCCGAATCCGAACCCCCGGAGGAGGCGGCTGAGAACGTCGACCCCGGCCTCGCTGTCGCTGCCGGCGAGCTGGGAGCCCTCCGCCGGGAGAGGGCCGGCTACGAGGCGGCGGGCAAGACCGACCGGGTCAAGGCGGTCGACGCCTCGATCCAGCACATCCTGAAGGAGTGGCCCGTGCTCGACGAGACAGAGACGAAGGCCAAGGCCACCAAGCGTGCGCCCCGGCCCGAGGACGGCGATCAGGAGACGGTCACCGAGAAGGCGCCCGAGCGCTCCATCCCGCCGAAGCCCGGCCGGTAGCAGCGGCAGGTGGCCACCTCGACCATCACCAACGTCGCCAAGGACCCGAGCGGGGTGGCGGTGGCCGGCATCACGGTCATCGCCACGCTCCGCCCGGGCCCGGGCTTCCGCGTCGACGACGGCTCCGAGGTCACCGCCATCAAGACCACCACCAGCGCCGGCGACGGCTCCTGGTCGCTGGCCCTGGAGCGCAACGCCAACATCACCCCGGCCGGCTCGTGGTGGGAGATCGAGGAGGTCTTCGCCGATACCGCCGGCGGGCCCCGCCAGTGGACCATCGGCGTCGGCGCCGTCAACGCCACGCTGCTGGCATCCTTGATCGGGCCACCGCCAACCTCGGGCCCTGCCTACCTCACCCAGGGCACCGCCGACGCTCGCTACGCAGGGGTGGCCGCCGTCGCCGCCGGCCCGACGGTGGGACTCGGGGTGGCCGACCGGCTGGACTGGTACTTGTACGGCCACAGCTACACGGCCGGCGGCTACCAGGGCGCCTCCCAGGCCAACGCCAGTCTCTTTTGGACGGCCCGGGTCACCGAGTCCACTCGGGCGTTGTCGATGACCAACCGCGGCGTGGGCTCGACTCTCATGGTCGACTTCGCCGGCCGGGCCTTCGGCGGCGCTCCCTGGGTGTGCGGGACGCGCGGCATCCTCTGCGTCAACGGCACCCTGAACGACGTCAACAACGGCGGTGGCACGGCCAAGGGCCAGGCCGGCTTCCGCAACGCCCTCACGGCCATGCTGGAGCTCTTCGCCGCCGGCGCCCGCATCGAGCACACCAACGGCCAGTTCGTCTACACGGGGACCTGGACGACGTTCACCGACGCGCGGTGCTCCGGTGGTACCGCCAAGCAGACCACGGTTCAGGGCTCCTACGCCGACGTGGCGTTCACCGGCGACTCGATGGTGCTCATCGTCCATGGCATCGACGGAGCAGGCGGCACCGTCCAGGTGGCCAACGGCGCCACCGTGTTGGCCACCGTCGACCTGAGCAACCAGATGCTCACCTCTCCGAGCGGTCTCAACTGGTGCCACTACGCCATTCCCGTCTCCGGGTTCGGCGCCGGCAGCCACACGGTGCGGGTATCCAAGACCGATGCCTCCTCGGCGCCCGTGCGCCTCGACGTCATGCTCCTGCCCCACCCCTCACCACCGGCGGTGATCCTGGTGGGCAACGGGCCCATCCCCGACCCGTCCTACGCCGGCGACACGGTCCTCGCCACCATCAACGGGTTGCTGGTCAGCGTGGCGGCCGGCTTCGCCAACGCCGTCGTCGTCGACGCCCGGGACTTCGGCTGGAGCGCGGCGACCAGCTGCGGCGTCGACCGCATCCATCCCAACGACCACGGCAACTCCGTGCTGGCGACGGCCGTGCAGGCGGCGGCCAACCAGATCGACTGGACCAACGGCACGCACATCCTCGGCACTCTGAGCCTGCCCTCGGGCACCCTCGGCACGCCCAACTCCTCGGGCTTCGCCGGCACGCCGGCCAATGGGGCCGTCAGCGGCGGCGTCTCGACGGTGGCTTCGCCCTGGTCGGGGTTCACCTCGGCCCTGAGCTTCGACGGCTCCGGCTCGATCGACTTCGGCGCCACGGCGACCGGCCTCAGCGCTGCCTTCTGCGTCGAGTTCAAGTGGCAGCCGACGGCCGCCTCGATGGGCACCAACGAGGAGCTGATCTCCCGGTACTCGAGCGACGTCGTGGCCGGCGCCGGCAACTGCCGGATCTACAACGTGCCTACCGGGGGCCTCGCCCGCCTGGTCGCCCAGTGGCGCGACGCCGGCGGCACCATCCGCCAGATCGTCGGGCCGGGCAACATCGGTTCCGGCACGCTGCGCGACGTGTCCCTCACCTGGGACGGCACCACCATGCGCCTGTTCCGAGATGGTGTGCTGGTCGGCTCACTCGCCTCCAGCGTGGAGACGCCCGACGCCACCACGTCATTCGTCGTCGGCGACGCTCCTGGGCCCTCGGTCGGCAAGGCCCAGAGCGTGATCGAGGAGGTCCGGCTGTCCAACGTGGCCCGCTACACCGCCGGCTACACGCCGCCCGTTGCCCCCTTCACCACCGACGCCAACACCGTGCTTCTCGTGCACGGCGACACGATCTCGTGACCGGCCGTGGCTGACGTCCTCGACCTCATCTCACTGTCAGAGGCCAAGCGGGCGCTCAACATCGACGTCACCGAGACCTTGGTCGACATCGAGCTGGCCGGCGTCGTCACCGCCGTCTCCCGACGCCTCGACGACCTGTGCGGCGCCGTGGTCACCCGGACGCTCACCGGCGACCTCTACGACGGCGAGGGCGACACCCAGATCTTCCTGCGTCGGGCGCCGATCGGCATCACGGCCACCACCACCGTGTCCTCGGTCGTCGAGTACCAGCCCAACTCGGGCGGGTCGGTGACCCTGACCGAGGAGACCATCACGGTCAAGCCCTCCGAGGGCTACATGCTCGACCCCACCACCGGCATCCTCTACCGCCGCCGGGGCGGCTGGGACTCCTACTGGTGGCCCGGCCGGCGCAACGTGGCTGTCACCTGGGCCCCCGGTCGCTACCCCGACACGGCCAGCGTCGACGAGAAGTTCCGCAGCGCGGCGGCCATCGCAGTGGCCCACATCTGGACCAACATCGGCGCCGGCGCCGGCGCCGGCCGCTTCGGGGCCGACAACGGCCAGGCGTTCGGCATCCCGCCGTGGGACGTGCCCAAGGCGGCCCTGATGCTCCTGTCGGCCGAGCTGCTGCCAGCAGGGATCGCATAGTGGCCACGTCCACGACGATCCCGGCCGTATCGGCCGCCATCGTCGCCGCGGTGGCGGCCGCCGCTCCCGGCCTCCAGGTCACCGACGGCCGGCCACAGGACTCGATGCTCATGCGGGAGTCGGTGTGGGTGGGCGATGTCACCGGCACCAGCACCATCCCGGTGATGAAGGCCGGCCGCAAGATCCGGGAGGAGCGGTACCAGGTCGAGGTCTGGCACTGGATCGCCAAGCCGCGCGGCACGCTCGCCGAGGTCCGGGCCCGGGCCATCGCCCTGTGGAACCTCAGCGCCAGCGCCCTGGCCGACGATCCCCGGCTCGGCGCCCTCGATGGCGTGCAGTGGGCCACGGAGGGCGACTTCGAGCTCCGCTCCGATTTCGCCGCCGAGGGCCCGTGGGCCGCCCTGCGCTCCACCGTTTCCGTCGTCGCCCGCCTGTCCTGAGGAGGCCCCATGAAGATCCGGTACAACGGCAGCGCCGAGGAGGGCATGATCATCGCTCCCGCCGGCCGGCCCGAGGTCCACGCCGCGCCAGGCGAGTGGGTCGAGGTCGACGACGAGGCCGGCGCCAACCTCCTGGAGCAGATCCACCCCGACGGCTCCTGCGACTGGGAGACCGACGGACCGAGACCCAAGCAGGTCGACGACCAGGCCGAGCAGGCCGAGCGCGTGGACGAGGAGCTCTAGATGGCCGGCGGCGCAGATTGTCAGTTCGGGTTCGTGTCCGAGACCACGCCCGGTACCGCCCTCACCGTCACCAAATTCCTCCCGATCGTCAGCGAGAAGATCCAGCGGAACCCCAACTACATCGACACCAAGACCCTCAGCGCGCGGCGGGTGCTGCGCATCACCCGTCCCGGCGCGGCCGAGATTGGCGGCCCCGTCCGCCTGGAGCTGGCCAACACCACGCTGGCCACCCTGCTCCGCCACATGTTCGGCACGATCGCCACCACCGGCGCCGGGCCGTTCACGCACACCGCGTCGCCTGGCGACCTCACCGGCAAGGCCATGACCATGCAGGTCGGCCGGCCCGACAGCACTGGCGTCGTCAGGGCGTTCACCTACGCCGGCTGCAAGATCAAGAACTGGAAGATCGCCGCCCAGATCGGCGAGATCGCCAATCTCGACCTCGACATCGTCGGCATGACCGAGACCACCGCCACCGCCCTGGCCACGGCCGCCTACGACGCCACCTGGTCGCCGTTCACCTTCGTCGAGGGCAGCGTCACCGTGGCCGGCTCGCCGGTCACCACTGTGCGCTCGGTGGAGCTGTCCAGCGACAACAAGATCCAGAAGACGCGCGTCCGCATGGGCTCGGCCAACTCCAAGGAGCCGCTCGAGAACGGCGTGCGGGCCATCCTCGGCACGATCGCCACCGATTTCGACGCGTTGACCAACTACAACCTGTGCGTCAACGCCACGCAGACGGCCCTGGTGCTGACCTTCAGCAACGGGACGCAGAGCCTCACCATCACCATGAACGTGCTCTTCGTCGGCGAGACGCCCACCGTCGACAGCGCTGACCTCCTCGACCAGCCCCTGCCCTACCGGGTCATCAGCGGGACCAGCGATGCGGCCGGCATCACCGCCGTGCTCATCAACTCCGAGTCCTCCTCGGCGTGACCGAGACAGTCGCCGTCGAGGGGCTCGAAGCGTTCCAGCGGGATCTGGCTGCCGCCGTCCGCGATCTGCCCGGCGAGTCTCGTCGGGCCGCCGTCAAGGCGGCCCAACTGGTGGCGGCGGCCACCCGAGAGGCGCTCGGATCGCTCGGCGGTTCGGCTCCCAAGGTCGCCGATACGGTGGCGGTGCTGACCCAGCAGGCGGGCGCTGCTGTCACCATCGGCGGAGGATCGAGCGTCGGCGGCCTGGTCGCCCTGGGCAACGAGTTCGGTGCCCGTCGCTTCCGCCAGTTCCCACCTTGGGCTGGGAGCGGCGACGGCAGCGGCTATGCCCTGGGCCGCTCAGCCCGATCCAAGGAGGCTCAGGTGGTCGACGCCTTCGGCGAGATGGTCGATCGCCTACTCCAACGCGCCTTCCCATCCTAGGAGCCCCTTTGCCCGATCCCGCCCTCGTCATCGCCGTCGACGGCCAGACCTACACGATCCGCCTTGGCGACCTGTCCGCCCTCGACGCCAAGGACTTCCGGGCTGCCGTCGGCGTCTCGCTGGCCCAGGTGATGACGAATGGCAGCACCGACCTCGATGTGCTCGCAGGCCTGGTGTGGCTGGCCCGCCGGCGGCGAGAGCGGGGCTTGGCCTACAAGACGGTCGCCAAGGTCCTCACCTACGACACCCCGGTCGACGTGGGCGGGTCGGTCGACGAGGAGGCGGAGGACCCGGGGGAAGCGTGAGGCGGGCGCTGCTGCGCAGCCTCCCCGCCCTCACCCACTTCTACGGCCTGCGGCCCTGGGAGGTTGAGATGCTGACCTTCGACGAGCTGCGCGAGTACCAGCGCCAGATGGCCGACTACCACCGCAAGATCGAGGACGCCCGCCGTGGGTGAGCGCGTCTTCACCATGAAGTTCGTCGGCGATGTCGCCGACGCCCTCAAGGCGCTGAAGCAGGTCGACGGCGGCACGGAGACGACCAAATCGAAGCTCGGCGGCGTGGTCAAGGGCGCCGCCTTCGGTGCCCTCGGCGCCCTGGCCGTCAAGTTCGGCAAGGACAGCGTGGGTGCCTTCCGCGAGGCCGAGCACTCCCAAGCCGAGCTGTCGGCCGCCTATGCCAAGTTCCCGGCCCTGGCCGACACCAACATCTCCGAGCTGCGCAAGCTCAACGGCGCCCTCCAGCAGAAGACCAAGTTCGACGACGACGCCACCGCCTCGGCTCAGTCGGTCCTGGCCAGCTTCAAGCTGACCGGGCACCAGATCGAGCAGCTGACCCCCCTGCTCCAGGACTACGCCGTGCGCACCGGCAAGGACCTGCCGACGTCGGCCGAGGATCTCGGCAAGGCGATCCTCGGCCAAGGCCGGGCCCTCAAGGCCGTCGGCGTCGAGTTCAAGGACACGGGCTCAACGGCCGGCAACTTCGACCAGCTGATGGGGTCGCTGCGCGACAAGGTGGGAGGGTTCGCGGAGAAGGAGGGCAAGACCGCCGCCGGCCAGGCCGAGATCCTGCACAACCAGTTCGGCGAGCTGGAGGAGAAGGTCGGCTCGGTCCTGGTGCCGGCGCTCACCAAGCTGGCCGGCGTGTTGCTCGGCATCGTGGAGTGGTTCGGTCACCTCAACCCGGCGGTGCAGACGGCCATCGGCGTGGCGGCCGGACTCGTCGTCGGCGTGGTGGCCATCTCGAAGGCCATCCAGGCGTGGACCGTGGTCCAGGAGGCCCTCGACGTCGTCCTCACCGCCAACCCCATCGGCCTGGTGGTGGTGGCCATCGCCGCCCTGGTGGCCGGGATCGTCCTCGCCTACCAGCACTCGGAGACCTTCCGGAACATTGTGCAGACGGCCTTCGGTGCGGTGGCCGACGCCGCCGTGCTCCTGAAGGACGTGGCGGTGGGCGCCTTCCGCACGCTCGTCGACTTCTGGCTGGCCGAGGTGGAGTGGATCGTCAAGGGGGCGGCCACCGCCTTCGGCTGGGTGCCCGGCATCGGGCCCAAGCTCAGGGAAGCGGCCAAGGCGGTCGAGGGCTTCCGCGACGACGTCAACGCCGCCCTCGGCGGCCTCCAGGACAAGACCGTCAACCTCAAGGTCATCGAGCACACCGAGCGCATCGGCACTGGCGGGCTCCAGGCCCGGGCCAGCGGCGGCCCGGTGTCGGCCGGGACGCCCTACGTCGTGGGAGAGGAAGGCCGGGAGCTATTCATCCCGGACGTGTCCGGCGTCATCGTGCCCAACGGCGCTCTGGTCGGCGCCGGTGCACCGTTGGCGGCCGCCGGCGGCACCGCCCTGCACATCGAGGTCAACGTCGCGGGCTCGGTCACTAGCGAGAGGGATTTGGCGGCCACGATCCACCAGTTGCTCCTCGACATCGAGAAGCGCAACGGGCCTCTGTGGCGGAACTGAACTAGTGGAGGGAGACCCCGTCCTCCGGCTAGAGCTCAACCTCGGGTCAGGGCCCACCGCTCCTGATCCCATCCTGCTCGACACCGGCCGGCTCGACGTCAACGCGCTGGAGATCGGCTCCAGCGCCTCATGGCTCGTGCTCGACTCCTCGACGCTCGGCCAGCTCGACCAGGAGCGCCTGGCCGCTGATGCCACCGGCGCCGGCTTCTGGACCGACATCTCCTCCTTCTGCGCCGGCGCCAGCATCCGCACCGGTCGCAACCGGGCGCTGGAGTCCTACATGGCCGGCGCCTTGTCCGCCGCCCTCGACAACGAGGACCGACGCTTCGACCCGACCAACGCCGCCGGCCCCTACGTCTCCGCCGGCGGGCTCTCGGCCATCGAACCGATGCGCCCGATTCGAGCCGTCGTCACATGGAAGGGCAACGACTATCCCCTCTTCTACGGGTTCGTCGACGCCTGGCCTGTCATCTGGTCGATGGCCACCTCCACCGCCAACATCAGCGCCACCGACGGCATGAAGGTGCTCGCCGCCTACGACCCCTCCGCCATCGGAGCAGTGGGGGCGGGAGAGGACAGCGGGGAGCGCGTCAACAGGGTGCTCGACAACGCCGGATGGCCGGCAACCGCCAGGAGCATCGACGCCGGAAACAGCCCGTTGCAGGCCACCACCCTGGCCGCCAACGCCCTGGCCGAGATCAAGCTGGTGGCCGACACCGAGCGAGGACAGTTCTACATGGACGGGCTCGGTCGGGCCACGTTCCGTCGCCGGCGCTCCCGGTACGAGGACGCGCGCTCGATCCAGGTCCAGGCGACGTTCGGCGACGCCGACGACGGCATCGAGATTCCGTACGCCGACGTGGTGGCCGCCTTCGATGACGATCTCCTCCGCAATCAGGCCAGCATTGCCAGGGTGGGGGGCACGGCGCAGACGGCTTCGGACGGCGCCTCGATCAGCCGGCGCCAGCCCCACACCTACACGCGCACCGATCTCATCATGACCACCGATGCCGAGGCGGCCGATCACGCCCGGAGCATCGTGCAGATCTTCGGCTCCAGCGAGCTGCGCTTCGACGGGTTGGTCCTGGAGCCGGCGACGTCGGCGGAATGGGCGGCCGCCCTCAACCTACGCTTCGGCGACCGCCTCCTCATCCGCCGTCGCCCACCCGGCGGTGGGCTCATCGAGCGGCAGTGCTTCGTCGAGGGGTTGTCGTGGGACATGCCGGCCGACCGGCCCTGGCGCTGCAACGTCTCCCTGAGCGACGCATCGGCATGGAGGGGGTTCGTGCTCGATTCCGCCACTCTGGGCGTGCTCGACGACGCGAGCATCGTGCTGACCTACTGATGGCGACCCCGCTGACCCCCGCCGAGATCGCAGCCGTCCGTGCCGCCCTCGACAACGCGCGCACCGCCATCGCCGCCATCGAGGCCCAGGACGAATCGGTCGCCGGGCGGCTCACGCCCGTGCAGGTCTCTCGCCAGCTGCACGTGCACGCGGATGCCATCCGGGCGCTCGCCGGAGTGGTGCGGATGCTCGTCCGCTACATCGTCGGCACCCCGCCCCCCGCCTGACCAGCGCGCCGCGGCGCCTCACCCACAGGAGCAGCCATGCCCATCCGCACGTTCGTCGCGGGCGAGACGTTGACCGCCGCCAACGTCAACGCCTACCTCATGCAGCAGAGCGTCATCACCTGCACGAGCGGCACCCGCCCGGCATCGCCGGTCCAGGGCATGGTGATCTACGAGACCGACACGGACAAGGTGTGGGCCTACAACGGAACGACCTGGGCGCTGCCGAAGAACGTCGCCGGCGGGCTGGTGCCGAACGGGTACGCCGGGATCACCTCGATCCAGACGGGCATCACCACCGAGGCCGACCTCACCGGGGGGTCGATCACGGTGACGCTGGCGGCAGGCCGTCGCTACCGCCTCCACGGCTACGCCCGGCTCCAGTCGTCGGTTGACGGCGACTACGGGTCCCTCGTCATCGCCGACGGGTCGAACACTCACCTGGCCGAGGCGCAGATCAAGCTCGGCACCTCGACTCAGGATCTTCGGGCAGCGAAGATCTGGGTGCCCGGCGCCGGGACGTACACCTTCAAGCTGCGCGCAAGCCGGTCGGTCGGCACTGGCACGCTCCAGACCAACCACGCCTCCACCAACGAGGGCTTCATCGCCATCGAAGACGCCGGGACCTGACCGGGAGGCCACCAATGACAGAGACCTGGTGGCCCGACGCCATCCCCGACCCCGCCCCGGTCGGCACCGGCCTTGCATTCAGCGGAGGCCCGCCCAAGGGCCTACTCCACACCACCGAGGGCTCCACCTACGCCGGCGCCCGGGCCGCCTTCGCTACCCACAACTCCTGGCCGCACTTCACCCTGACCTACGAGACGGGCCGGTTCGTCGCCCGCCAGCACCTCCCGATCGACGTGGCCGCCCGCAGCCTGCGCAACCTGGCCGGCGGCGTCCAGACCAACACCGACCACGTCATCCAGGCCGAGATGGTCGGCTACGCCACGGCCATGGCGCATGTGGCGCCGGGCTACCTCGACGGCATCGCCCGGTGGATGCGCTGGGTGGAGTCGGCGGCCGGCGTCCGCCGGCGCTCACCGCTGGTCTGGAAGCCCTACCCCGACTCCTACGGCGCCGACAACGGCGTGCGGATGAGCCCGGCCGACTGGGACGCCTACGACGGCTGGTGCGGCCACCAGCACGCCCCGGAGAACCTGCACGGCGACCCCGGTGCCATCGACATCGACTACCTGCTGGGAGAGGAGGACAGTGACATGACCGGACCTGAGCACGACACCCTCTACGCCGCTGCCGCCGACGCCGTGGCCGCCAAGCGGTACGTCGTCGAGGTGGTGATCCCGAAGCTGGAGGCCCTCGACGCCAAGGTCGGTCCCGGCGGCATCGACCTCGACGCCCTGGCCGAGCGGGTCGCCGACAAGCTGGCCGCCCGGCTGGCGTCGTAACCCTTGTGGCGCCTCCTGGCCGACACGGCGCCATCGCTGGGCGACGTGCGGGCCCTTGGCCTGCTGGCGTTCGCCCTCATGGTGGGGGCCGCCGCCGTCTACCGCTGGGGAGTGGAGCCGGAGCGCCGCCGGGCCGACCGCCTCGAGGCGCAGTTGGAGCGGGCCAACGCCGCCATGCAGGAGTGGCGGGCCTCTCTCGACGCCGCGGTGAGGGCGCTCGACCGGCGCAACACCCCGAGGTCGCGGTGATGGCGTTCGGGCGCCGCCGGGAGGGCGGCAACCGACTCGACGTGGCCGTGCTGGCGGAAGTGCAGCGACTGGCGGAGCAGCTCCAGGACCTGGCCCGAGCCCAGGGGGGCGACACGCAGGAGGAAGACCATGACGGCGGCCGATGACCACGCGACCCTCGCCCGAAGCGCCGACCGGCTGGTCGGCAACCTCATCACGATCCGCCGCCTGATGGTGGTGATCGCCGCGCTGATCCTGGCCGGCGGGCTGGCGGTCATCAAGCTGGAGCTCGACGCCCGCACCACCTCGCGCGCCGCCCGGCACACCCTGGCCGAGGTGCGCTCGTGCACGACGGCGACCGGCAAGTGCGCCAAGGCCGCTCGGGCAGCCCAGCAGGCGCGCGATGACGCCGCCCGGGCCGCCCTCGCCGCCGGCCAGGCGCAGATCCTCGACGCCGTGCGCCGGGCCAACGCCGAGCAGCTCGCCGCCGTCAAGGCCGACGCCGATCGCCTGCTGGCCGCCGTCAACTCGGCGCTGACCCGTCTCGACCAGGCGCACGCCGAGCAGGCGGCCCTTCGCCGGGAGCTGGCCGACGCCCGGGCCCAGCTCGCCGCCCTGTCGGCCGAGATCGCCCGCCAGCGGGCCACGCCGCCCGGCCAGGCGCCGGCGCCGCCCACCCACGACGTCTGTGTGGCGCTGGGGGTCCTCGGGGCGCTGGTGGGGTGCTGAGGGGCCCGGTGGCCACCCTGCGGCCTTGGCGGGCCGCCGATGGGACCGCGGGCGTGCAGCTGTTCATGTGGTGCCCCGGTTGCGACGGCGCTCACGCTGTCGAGATCGAGAGCCCGCCGGTGCGTTGGGAGTGGGACCGCAACCTCGACTCGCCCACCATCAGTCCGTCGATCCTGGTCAACGGAAGCGAGCCCAGGCACCCCGGCCGCCCCCGGTGCCACTCGTACGTGCGGGCTGGCCGCTGGGAGTTCCTCGGCGACTCTGAGCACCCGCTGGCCGGCCAGACCGTGGCGATGGTGGCGCTACCCGACTGGCTGGTGGAGGAGTGAGGCCCCTCCGCCTCCTCGCCTCCCTCGCCCTCTGCCTGGCCACGACGGCCTTCACCGCCCGCCCGGCCGACGCCCACCGCTGCCACCTCGGCCCGCCGGCCCAGAGAGCGGCGGCCGCCATGGCCAGCGTGCGCTACCCCCTCGACACGCTCGGTCTCACGCTCCGGGTGGCCGGCGGGCGGCGGGGCATCCTCGGCGGCACCTGGCAGGGCAGCCGGACGATCGCCCTCTACGTCCGCCCCTGCGAGCCGACGGCGACCCTGGCGGCCGTGGCTGCCCACGAGGTGGGCCACGTCGTCGACGCCGTGGTGATGACCGACGCCCGTCGGGCCGAGTGGCTGGCCGCGCGGGGGATCAGCCCTCGGCCGTGGCTGCCGACCGGGCCCGGGAGCGACTTCGCCTCGCCGGCCGGCGACTTCGCCGAGGGCTTCGCCTGGATCCACGGCGTGCACTCAGCCCTCGGCTTCCGCAGCCGCCTGGCGCCGGCGCCGGGCCCCGATGTCGCCGGCGGCCTCGAACGGTTCTGGTGGCCCGCCCCATCGGCGCCGGACGTGTCGTCGCCGGCGACGACCATCGCCGCCTCGACGACCACCACGACCGCACCACGGGGGCTGACCATCGACCTCTTCCGGATCGGAGACCCATGAGCCGCACCACCATCGCCTTCGTCCTCTACCTGGCCGCCGTGGCGGTCTTCCTCATGGCCCTGTTCGGGCCGGACCCGGTCCGGTGGGCCTGCGGCGGCCTCGCCCTGCTGGCCGCCGGCCACCTGCCGGAGCGGGTGCGGTGATGCGTCAAGTCGCCCCCCGACCGGATGCCCTGTTCGAGCTGGTCGGCATGGTGTCGTACCGGCCCGGATGGACGTTTCGCCTCGACGACATCGACCGGGGCCAGGGCAGCGAGGGCCTGACGCTCGTCATCACCACATGCGGCTACGACAGCTACCACCCGGATCGTGGCGAGAACTACCGCGTCCACACCACATGCGGCTACGACAGCTACCACCCGGATCGTGGCGAGAACTACCGCGTCCACCACTACATGCCGGTCCCGCCGGCCGCCTACGACCGGCGCAGCTGGCGGCGGTGGCTGTTCGAGCAGTTGCTGCTCGTCGAGCGCCACGAGGCCATGGAGTTCTTCCGGTTCGAGTGGGACGAGGTCGTGGAGGGCAGGGAGATCTACCTCGACCAGACGATCCGCCACGTCGAGCGGCCCTACGCCCCCCATCACGGCCCCGGCAACGACCCGTACATCGTCTTCGATCTCGGCACCGACGAGGACCGTCGAACGTCGTTCCGGGGAGACGTGAAGAGGTGACCACCTGCGCCTGCGTCACCCGGCACTCGCCAGGAGTGTTGGTCCCCCACCAGCACCACGTGGTGCCCCTGTCGTGGGTGGCGGCCGGAGCCGAGCCGCTCGACCCACCGACGGTCGACCTGTGTCCGTCGTCCCACGACGCCGTCCATGCCCTGCTCAACGAGTTCGTCCGCCACGACGGCGTCCCCCCGTGGGAGGACCACCGCTGCCTCGACGGCGAGCAGCGGCCGGGCCGGGCCCGGTACAACCCGCTGGTACGCCGCCTGGCGGCGCTGGCGTGGGATCAGCGGGCGGGGGGGCGGAAGATGCCCTACACGCTGACGCACTCAGGACCCGGGGCAACGGCGCCCCGGTAGCCGGTCCCGGGGATCGGGCTACGCCCGGCTGGAAATCGAGACCGACGGGTGGCCGCCTCAGCCTTCGGGTTGGGGCGGCTTCTTCGCGCTCAGGCGTCGATGCGGCCGGTATCGGCGAGGCGCTCAGGCGTCGATGCGGCCGGTATCGGCGAGGCGGTCCCGCTCGCGGCGGAGCAGCTCGGCGTAGAGCTCGCTGGCGGCCGCGTCATTCGGTCGGCGCAGGTGGGCGTAGACGCCCATGGTCACCGCCTCGCTGCTGTGGCCGGCCCGGGCCATCACCGTGCGGGGGTCGACGCCGGCGGCGATCAGCTCGGTGATCATGGCGTGGCGCAGAGCGTGCAGGGTGATCTCCGGCCGCACCCCGGCCCGTTCCTTCGTCTGCCGGAACTTCCTGCTCGTCGAGTCCGGGCGCCACGGCCGCGTCGTGGGGCGGCCGTCGCGCTCGTTGAAGACCCAGGCGTCGGGCGGGGGCGGCGTGGGCCGGCCGGCGATGGCCGACAGGGTCTCCTCGCACCGTCGGCGGTGCACGTCGAGTTGGCACATGGTGCCGGCCGACAGGGCGATCTTGCGGTCGTTGCCGGTCTTGGTGGTCGGCCGCACCTGAGGCCCGTCCTCGCCGATCGAGATGGTCTCGGCGAAGGTGACGGTCCCGGCATCGATGTCGATCGAGCGCCAGCGCAGGCCGAGGACCTCGCCGCGCCGGCCGCCGACCTCGGCCGCCACCAGCAAGTAGGTGAGAAAGGCCGGATCCTCCTCGGCCGCCAGGAGGATGCGGGCCGTCTCCTCGATCGTGGGCGGGTCCTTGTCGCCCTTGGCCAGCTCGGGCGGCGGCACCTTCATCACCGGGTTGGCATCGACGTGCTCCATGGCCGTGGCGTAGGCCATCACCGCCGACAGCACGGTGCGGACCTTGCGGATCGTGCCCGGGCCCAGACCCTTGGCCTCGAGGTGGCGCAGGAAGCCGGCCACCAGCCGAGGCCGGATCTCCCGGACAGGGCGCTCGCCGAGCGCCGGCAGGATGTGCAGGTTCAAGTTCTCGCGGTAGTTCTTCGTCGAGGTCGGAGCCAGGCGAGGCTTGTCGGCCCACCACTCCTCGACGACCTGGGCGAGCGTGAGGTCCTGGTCGCCGCGCGCCATGCGCGCGATGCGGGCCCGCAGCTCCTCTTCCAGCCGGCGGGCGGCCGGCTCGCTGTCGGCCGAGCCGGACAGCTGGCGCCGGCGCCCGGTGAACGGGTCGCGCCCGGGAGCCTGCACGACCACCCGCCAGCGGGCCCCTCGCTGCTGGATCACTGCCCCATGCTGACAGAATGGCTGACGGCTCGTCAACATCTGTCAGCGCCCTGCGGTAGAATCCCCGACGCTGCAAGGGTTTCTGTGGTGCAGCCCCAACGGGATTCGAACCCGTGTCGCCACCTTGAGAG